>NZ_JBXWRP010000002.1:0-1111 GCF_059612945.1 Ruegeria sp. BHSC276
CGCCACGCTGGACGACCTACGACAGCGTCTTTTTCGGCATCCCTCTTCCCGACTATATCGACGCAGGCCAACAGGAGCGCGCCTACACCTCGCCAATCTGGTATTCGCCATTCTGAGCGAACTGCTAGTTGGGACAAGGACGAAGCAAATAGGGAAGTTGCCTTCCACAGCCCACGAAGCGGCCATCCATGGAAATGTGTCTACGGCTGCCATGGGCTCGACCCGGTCATTCGAGCGTTGTTCTCAGGTGAATGAATAGACGCGTAGAGCTGACGTTCAGGGAGAAATTTTCGAAAACCCGACCATGAATGGCTGTTTCGCCGAGGAGCGGACGGTGGCGAAAAATTTGGCTATGTCCGAGTCGCGGACGTTTCTGCCGGTCGCTGATTCAGCGAAATCGACCACTTCGTCGCGACCATATCCTGGTGTTGGCCCCGGAGGTGCAGAATGTTTCCCGAAAGCCGCCGTTCGCGACTGTCAAAAACGGCCGCAACCCGACCAAAAGGACTTTGAGGCCGGGAGAATTTCGACGGCCCCGAATGTGTTCTCATTCGGCGGGTTTTCTACATTGATGTAAATCAATGAAAAAAACTCGCTGTCTCCATAAACTGGTGCTTGGGTTGGGGGTGATGTGGTTTACTGCGTTCTCACCTCGTATTTTGCAGTCTTGTTGTGTCCTGTGACGAGACACTCCCAGCCCGAACATTTTGAAAGGGCTCGCCCGCGACAATCAAGCCGGCGAACATCTTAGTGTGATAGGGGAGGCAAGACGATGCAGAATGCCCGTGCACCGATCGTTGCGGCAATCATTTCTCTGGTGGTTCCGTTCTGCACACCTGTGGCAGCGCAAACGACCGGCAACCAGCAGAGATACGATCCCCCTTCGGTGTCATTTCTCGTATCGACATGGAAAAGGCATTCAAAGAAAAAATCGGACAGACGTTTCGCAGATACACCATACTTGGTGCCTGCAACCCGAAACTGGCTCACAGGGCGCTAACCGCTCGGCCCGATGTCGGATTGTTGTTGCCCTGTGACGTGGTTGTTGAGCAGTGCGAGAGCGGGTCTATTGTGAGATTCGTGGACGCCCGTCAAATGATGAGCATCGGGG
>NZ_JBXWRP010000003.1:0-715887 GCF_059612945.1 Ruegeria sp. BHSC276
CACACGGAATATACCGGTGCCGCGGCCGCGCAGCGGAGATGTTCGTCGCGGCGCTTGCAAGAGTATTAGCGCCAGAGCACGCGTTAGCCCAATCCTGCGCGGGTATGTAGGACGACGCGTGTGCCGATCGGAACCTGTGTGTAAAGCGGGATGACATGTGCATTGGCCAAGCGCACGCACCCATTCGAAACTTCCCGCCCAAGACCACGAACATCATGCGTGCCATGAATCCGCAGAAGACTATCCCTGCCATTCGACCGGTAGAGATAGAACGCACGCGCTCCCAGAGGGTTGTCGGGCCCGCCCGGCATTCCGGCGGCGTGGGGCCCGTAGAGCTCAGGATTGTCCCGTAGCATCGCAGCGGTCGGGGTCCACGCGGGCCATTCCCGCTTATCCCCGACGTAGAAGTTACCGCTGAAATACCGGCCAGGTCGTCCGATGCCGACCACGTAGCGCGTTGCTCGACCACCGGGATGGGTCCAAAGCAGGGTAAAAGTGTCCGGAAAAACGTGAAGCTCACCCGGGGCGTAACCAGAAGCATCGACCAGACGCGGTTCATACTCTGAAGGCAAGGGCAACTCGCTTGGATGGGTCAGGTCAACCTGCTCTAATGGCGGAGCACAGGCAGGGGCCACAGACAGCAGTCCCATTAAGAAGCTCCGACGCGTCACTTTTGTTTTCACACTCATCGCACTTTCTGACTATGCGTCCCGCCAACCCATTTGTTGCAAACTTACGGCAGTGTGATCATCTATGCACTTCATTCTCGTTGCGAAGTCGATATTGTCACGTTGAAATGGCATTTTGCTGTCTCTCTTGTGCCTCTGTTTTTGGCACGTATTCAGTTCAGCGTTTTGCAGATCAAACTAACGAAGTTTTCGAAACATAAAGTTGGTAGAGACGGGAGACTTGGTTAAATTGCCATAACATTCGGTGGTGCGATGTATAGTTCCCCCTTCCGGCGATTGAAGCCATTGAAGCTTAGTGCTTTGACCTGGGCCTGCCTGGTTGCTGTTGTGATATTACTCGCAGCTGAAGTTGCACATGCGCAGACGTCACTCGCAGAGGATACGCTCGATATCGTTTCCGCAGACAAAGAGCGAGAGTTTGGGTTTCGCGCAGGCTCTTTCATTCTGGCGCCAATCCCGTTCAGCAATCCCACAATCGGCAATGGCCTCGCTGGAGGGGGCGCATGGTTGTTCAACGCGGACAGCGGGTCCAAAACGTCATCGATTGGTCTCGGCGGATTCTACACGGATAATGACAGCAGCGGTTATGCCCTCGGCGCAAATCTGAAGCTGAACAACAACCGTTATCTGGTTTCATTCCTCGCTGGTCATGTGGATTTGAACTACGACTTTACCGCGGGCTTTTTTGACTTCCCGATTGATCAGACGGGTGACCTCTACAAGTTGGAGCTCGCGTACGGGTTTACGTCGGAGTTGTCGATCGGGATCGGGCTGCAATATGCCGACACAGAGCTATCCACTACATTTGGCGGGGTGTTGCCGCCGGAGTACGCTCTGTCGGCAGATCTTGAGGTTTTCAAGTACGGACTGATCGCGGAATGGGACCGACGGGATTCCGACATCTACCCTACAAGCGGTACGCTAGTGACGCTTGACACATACCAAGGAGAGATTACTGGAGATATCGGTTCCGATTACAGCAAAGCTGTATTGCAAGGTTCCTACTTTCGCCGTGGCTTTCGAGCGGATGACGTGCTTGGAGTGACGGCGACCGGGTGCCTGGCATCGGACAAAGCACCCTTTTTTGACGCGTGTTCGATTGGGCTGACAGACGGTTTTCGGGGCTTCTCAGTTACGGAGTATATTGGTGACAGTCTTATTTCGGCTCAGGCAGAATATCGCGGGCGCATTGGTGACAGCCGCCTTGGATATGTCGCATTCGCAGGGGCTGCATCGGTGGGTGGTACGAAGACGTCTTCGGCCGGCATTCATGGTGCAGTCGGCGTGGGCGCGCGCTATCGGTTGTCCAAGAACTTCCCCGTGGATTTCTCTGTCGATGCGACACTCAATTCCGACGGCGAGACTCTATATTACATCTTCGTTGGGCAGGCATTCTAAGATCACAGATTTTAGCCTCGCTAGTGGCGCAAAGCCCGATAATCTCTGTGCTTGACTTTGGACTTTGAGGAGAAGCGCGGCGCTGGCATCGCCACGGCGCACGCGAAGTTCTCAAAGTTGTTGTAAATCAATGTCCAAAACAGTCGGCTCGCGTATCATTTCCGACAGGGTTCTTTGAAGTGGGGGGACATGCTGATCAGAGGACTTGTTGGGATCTGCATCGCGATCCTGATTTTCACTGTGGCTACCGGGCCTGCGGTTGCCGAAGCAAATGAAATTGTAGCCGACGCTTCAGTTGGCACTGATCCGTCAGGCCAGCTTAGAGTTGGCGTCGGAATCCGCGTGGAGCAGATAGTTTTCGTCGATCAGAAGTCTGAAAACTTTTCGACTGTCGCCAACATCCGCCTTCAGTGGCACGACCCCAAACTGGCGTTCAATCCGGAAGACTATGGGCGGGATTACAAGCCATTCACCGTGGACCAATTTAGGAAAACCGCCGCGGAATTGCCGACAATTGTACCCGGGTTCGTAATCCACAACCAGCAGGAACGCCGATGGGAGCAGCAGGCAATCATAACCGTGAACAGTGACGGAACGGCAAACTACTATGAACGCGCAACCATCACACTTCAGGCCCCGCATTTCAATTTTCGAAAGTTTCCGCTGGACACACAGCCCTTCTACTTGGGAATCACGTCCTTGCATCCCAGCGACGTTGTTGAATTTTTCCCTAAAGCACTCCGCCGAAAACCTGAATCGTTGGGATTCCCTTGAAGCGTGATGTGTGATTCATCCTGTTTGGGAGGATGGATCATGTCAGCACCATTACCGGAAGCGCTTCGGGCGCGGTTTCAGCGGTTGATTGAGGAAGGGTTAAGCGGGCGTGCGGCGGCGTTGCGTCTGAAGCTGTCACCGGCGACCGGCGCGCGCTGGTCCCTGTCGATCCGGCGAACCGGGCAGGCCCGCGCAGCCCCACAAGGCCGTCCCAAGGGCAAGGGAAAGCTTGATCCACATCGCGCCTTCTTCTCGGAGATCATCGCGCAGGACGGCGACATCACGATGCTTGAGCTGGCGTCTGCTTTGCAGGACGCGACCGGCGTACGCGCCCACCCGAACGCGATCGGCAAGTTCCTTCGCAAGCTCGGTTATACGCACAAAACGTATGGCCCGCCCCGTTGGCAAGTCGATTGCGTCTGGCGTTGACAGGTCGTGCGCTAACGTATCCGGCATAGTGGCACGTTGGCCCTCGCCATGATGGATATCCGCGCGTCCTGGCCCTCATAAAAGACGCGGCGTCGAAGCGCCGTTTTTTGAACCAGGGTTCCGGGGACGCGGGTGTTCGACCCTTCCGGCCATCAGCCTCCTTTCGCCAACCTCGCTGCGCCGCGTGGGATATCGCGGCAAATCCTTTCGTTTACGCTGTCACGCTTTGCCCCCATGCCGGCTCGAAGTCGACGCCATGGCGCATGCTCGCCCAGGCGATGCGGGCGAGCTTGGCCGCGAGCGCGACGATGACCACGTTGCGGTGCACGCGCGCCAGCAGCGCTCGAAGCCAGGCACCCAGTGCCGTCTCTTGGCGCGACAGGCTCGGGAGTGCCGCCCGTGCGCCGTGGATAAGCAGCGTGCGCAGGTATCGGTTCCCTCGCTTGGTGATGCCGAGCAGCCTCGGCTTGCCGCCGGTCGTCATCTGCCGCGGCACCAGACCGAGCCAGGCCGGCATGTCGCGCGCCCGACGGAATGCCTCGCCGTCTCCGACCGCAGCAACCAGGGCTGTCGCGCCGAGCACACCGATCCCGGGGATCGACGTCAGTCGGCGCGCCGCTGCGTCGGACCGCGCATGGTCGGCCAGAGTGTCATTCAATCCATCGATCCGCTTATCAAGCGACTGCCACTCGGCGCGCATGTCTTCGATCAGCGTCACAATACGGGGCGACAGCTCCGACGGCGGTTCGGCAAGAAACGGGCCAAGCTCACGCTCGAGAACCTTGCGCCCCTGCCGGAAGGTATGCCCGCGTTCAAGCAGGATCGCGCGAAGCTGGTTCAAAAGCGCCTTGCGCGCAGTGATCAGACGGGAGCGGACCCGGTGCAAGGTCTGCAGGTCGAGCCGATCCTGGCTTTTCATCTCGACGAAACGCATCGTCGGTCGCGTCGCCGCTTCTGCGATCCCGGCCGCATCGTTGTCATCGTTCTTCTGCGCGCGGACATAAGGGCGGACATATTCCGGCGACATCAGTCGCACCTCATGCCCGTTCGCGGCGAACTGGCGACCGACATGATGCGCCCCGCAGCACGCCTCCATGGCAACGGTGCAAGCCGGAAGTTTGCCTGCAAGATCGGCAAGCGTCGCCCGCCTGACGCGTCGGCGCAGAACGATCTGCCCAGTCTCATCCAGTCCAACCACGCTGTTCAGGTTCTTGCCCAGGTCAATTCCAAGGGTCACAATAGTCATCGGTTCGCTCCTTCCTCTCTGAAACAACGGCACCATAGCCTGGTACCGGCGGGAGGGGCGGGCCATTCCATAAAAGTCGCTGGAGGCCGCCGAGCGTCGTCGATCCAAGGTAAGGCGGCAACGGGAAGACTGGTTCAGGCGCCGTATTCCAGCAGTGACGGCGCAGCCCGAACGCGTTGTCTTTATTGATGAAACCTCAGTGAAGACGAACCTGACCCGGCTCAGAGGATGGGCGCCGCGTGGGGATCGGTTGGTCATGGACGCCCCGTTCGGTTCGTGGGGCACACAGACCTTCATCGCAGGCCTCACCGCCGATGCTCTGATCGCGCCCTGGGTGATCAAGGGTGCCATGGACGGTCCGGCATTTGCGGCGTACATCGAGAAGGTGCTGGTCCCGGAACTGGCGCCTGGCACCGTGGTCGTCCTCGACAACCTCGCCACCCACAAGAACGCCGCCGCGGCCAGGGCGATGCGAGACGCCGGTTGCTGGTTCCTCTTCCTGCCGCCCTATAGCCCCGACCTCAATCCCATCGAGATGGCCTTCTCGAAGCTCAAGGCCCACCTCAGACGGATCGGCGCACGGACCTTCACAGACATGTTCGAGGCCATCGCCCAGGTCTGCGATCTCTACTCCCCGCAAGAGTGCCGGAACTACTTTAAGGCTGCCGGATATGTCTCAAGTTAATGGCGGGATGCTTTATGACCGCATTTGGACAGTCAGCTTCAGCGCATTGTGGTAAACGGGACTGCCGTCGGCCCTGAACCGGTAGTCGATTGGTGGGGGGTAGACACTCTTCGGCGATTTGCTTGCCGACCATCAAGCGCCAGAAATGACATTTCCTTCCGCTGGCTTGACATGCACCTCGACCTGCGGGAACGGTATCGATATCCCGTTTGTGTCAAAGGACTTTTTGGCCGCCGCTGTCAGTTCCCAGTACACACGCCAATAATCCGGGGTCGCGACCCAGGGTCTGCAATACAGATTTACCGCATGCTCGCCGAGCTCGCCCAGAAACACGTCCGCTTTTGGCGACTTCAGGCAGGCTGGGTGATTTTCGACAAGGTTCTTGAGCAATTCGATCGCACGATCGACATCATCTGAGTAGGAGATGCCGAATACCAAATCCACCCGCCGGGTATCCGAGGCGCTCGCGTTTGCGATCACGTCAGACCAGACTTTCGAATTGGGAATCTGAATGATCTGATTGTCCGGCGTCCTGATCTTCGTCGACATGATTGACATGCTGTTCACAGAGCCGGCTTCATTTCCGATGCGCACGAAATCGCCCAGATCGAAGGGCTTGTTCAACATGATCATCAGCCCGCTTACGGCATTGCCGATCGTATCCTGTAGCGCAAATCCAAGAATGAAGCTGACGCCGCCGAATACAGCGAGTGCGGGGCTGATACGAATACCATTGACCGATAGCAAAACCAGAAGACCCATCACCAAAGTCAGCCAAAAGGCCAGTTGCGCAATAAAACTTTTCAACAATTCAGAGGCATTGTCCGACTTGTCGATCCGCCTGGTGGCGTATCTTCTCGCAGTAGCTGACACGGCGAACAGCCCGATGATAGAACCTGCAAATAAAAGAACATCAAAGGCCACGCGGACTCCCCCGGACGGCGAGAAAAGCCAATCCTTGAAGAACAATACCAGCGTCTGCAACTCGGTGGTTCTGGTGAGATCGCTGGTCATATACCAAAGATACCGGCGATGTGGATGGATTTCATTCGGATCACCGCCGCGATCAGACCATGCATTCAGGATCCGCCGATATTTGGCCAAAAGTTCGAAAGTGATTTCCGAGTTCACGACGAGCTGTTGCCTGATGGCTTTCTGCTGATCGCTGTCAGCCTCTTGCAAGGACATGTTCAGGTCGATCCCGTGCAAAAAGACCTTCTGAATCTCCTGTTCGGTTCTGAGGGCCAGATTCTTCAGATCCGGCGCTCTCAGAAGCGCGAGAAAGATCCGGATATCCTGCGGTTCCCGGTCCGGGTCCAGAACGCGTTCGAAAAGACTTGTCATGTCTTCGCTCGTCTGGGCTTGTGCCGGAAAACTGCCGGATAAACATGAAGCTATCAGGATTGCGGCGGCGAACAGGAACCCGGCGCAGGGGAGGCGCAACTTCGGAAGACGACGACACGAAGGCGCCTGCCGAGACTTGAACGATGGCAAGACAGAGATTGCCGGTCCCTCGATTGGCCTTTGCATCATGTCATTTCAACAGATCGGATGCTATTCCGATCGCTTCGATCACGATCAACGTATCGCGCGCGGCCCGATACACCCGGTCATCGTACCGCACGTAGCCCTGCCCCTTCGGCGGTGGTGGAAATCCCCAACGAGCGTAGTCGTCAATCCAGGAATAGCCGGAAGGCAGCTTGTCGCCCTTACCGTAAATCTTCTTGTATTGCCCCGGAGGCATCTGCCCCGACTTCTTCGCAAGACCCGGGGGCGTTTTTGTGTTGCCCGGCTTTTTTTTCGTATCGCCCATCGCTCCCGATGTCACAGAGAGCAGAAGAGTGATCATTAGTAATAGTCTGATGGCCATCTTGCCTTCTCCCACCAGGCGACCGCGGCGGATTGTTATAAGAAACCGCCGCGACCGAACGCCTTCTTCTCCAGCCTCAGCTGGACATTGCTGCCGTGCAGGCTTTGGCTTCCTCGACAGCGGCGTTCAAACCGGTCAGATTGACTTGGAAGGCGTCATTCTTCTTGGGAAAGACGGTCATCGTACCTTCCTGCATGAGCGCGTTCACCATGTTGTCGTCCTTGATGACAAAGTATGCACCCCTGTAATCACCTTGCAGTTTCTTGCTCTTCATGCCGCGCGCTTTGCCGTCAAAGGTGAAGCCATTGATGTCGACATCGAACTTCTCCTTCTTCCTGATCTTCACGTCCGCGAGCGTGAATACACCCAAATAGCCATGCTTCTGATTCTTGGTGAGCCCAACCTGCACGACGTGGCCGGCGTCGTCGGAACGTTCGACATAACAGGCTTCGCGTTCCGCATCCGAGAACACGTTCCAGCCTTCAACGGTTGAATGAAATGTTATCATGTCCGCCGAACCGGGCAGTTCGCTGGCAAATGTTGTGTTCGCTGCCATCAGTGTCGCAGCGGTCAGCGCGATTGTCTTGGTCAGTTTCATATCACTTTTCTCCTTGTTTAAATGGTTGAGAACGTCATTCCGTGTTCTGCAAACTGTTGGTGTAACTCATGAGTGATTTCTCTGAGTTATCGAAAGGAGCAATCTGCTGCACAACGCCTCAGTTGATCGCGTCTCGCGTCGCGATATCGACGGCCCCGGCCAGCAGCATGTCCGGGTCGGCCTCACACACCTCCTCTAGGCGATCGATGAACTCGACCCTGAGCGTTTCACGCTGCGCCTCATCCGGTATTTCTTTCAGCACGTCGAACTCGCGGTTGAACAAGGACACCGCAACCATGAGTCCGACGATCTCAGCCACAGCTTCTTCATCGTCAGGATAGTTGGCAAGGATGCTTTCACAGCTATGGTGCATGTGCGGCATGGCAGCTTCGAGCATGCGATCCATCTCTTCGTCGGCAAGCGCAGGGGCGCCGTAGGCGATCACGCCTGCAAAAACGGTCCCGGCGCATTTTGAAAATAGTGACATGATTTGTCTCCCATTTACGTTTTTATCAATTTCGTAAGCAGTTGGCGGAGAGTGCCTAGCGTTTCTTGTTGTAACCGGCGATTGCGCCCACGACGGCACCACCGGTCGCTCCCTTGCTGCCGCCGACGATGTACCCGACGCCAGCTCCGATCGCTGCGCCACCCATGGTATTCTTCGTGCGCTTACTTAGTGCGTCAGCCGGTGTTGGTAAAACCGCGCCGGTGGCAAGTGCCGCAATGAGTAGCAAAGCCAGATGGTTGCGTGTTCTTAGCATGGTTGTTTTCTCCTTGTTCCGTTTCCAGATTCTAAATGCGCTCACCTATCTGGCCAGGTATGTCTCAAAAAGAAGGTGTGAAAACTTGCCGCCGACGAGTGCTCCAGAAGCCGTCTTCAACAGACGAATGAAACTGACCGGGTTGCAAAAATGGCGGTGAATGCTTTGTACATCCACTCATTAAAGCACACAGAAATTCGACAAACTCACTTCGCGTAGCCCCCACACCAAACTGATCTAATGGCTTACGGGTACGCCAGTTAGCGATTGTTTTCATTGATCTAAGTCAATGCTGTTTATTGCGTTGAAGTTAACCTAACCGAAGTTGATGCCACTTCAGAGACTGCGATGAAGTTTTCACCATACATTTTGGCGATTGGGTTATGGTCTGTAGCCGCCATGGCCGTAGCGCAAAGCGATGCAGAACTTGCCCGGGAAGCCGATTTGGCACAGAAACTTGCAAATCCGCTTGCCGCTATCGTTTCTGTTCCTTTCCAGTTGAACTTCGACGATAACCTCGGCCCTGACGGCGACGGGAAGCGCACGATCCTGAACTTTCAACCGGTTGTCCCCTTCAGCCTCGACAATGGCGCGACCATCGTTACCCGAACAATCGTGCCCTATATTTGGCTTGATGACGTGATCCCGGGCACGTCGCAGGAGGGCTTCGGCGACATCCTGTTTTCGGCCTGGTACACGCCCGCTCCGCGTAATGGGGTGACCTGGGGCATCGGGCCAGCCGTACAGATCCCGACCAAAACGGACGTCTCGTCCGATACGTGGGCAGCCGGTTTAACGGCGATCGCGCTCAAGCAATCCGGGCCCTGGACCTATGGCGGGCTCGCCAATCACCTCTGGGATATTGAGAGCAACCCGACAACGGAAATCAGCAAGACCTTTGTTCAGCCGTTTGTCGCGTATTCCACACCGAGCGCTTGGACTTTTTCGGTGACGAGCGAGTCGACCTACGATTGGGAAGCTAGTGACTGGAGTATTCCGATAAATTTCAGCGTCTCCAAGTTGGAACCGATCGGGCGCGTACCGGTCAACTGGCAGGCGGGCGTAGGATACTGGGTTGAAAGTCCTGATGGCGGCCCCAAAGACTGGCGCTTCCGCCTTCAGGCTCAGGTCGTCCTTCCACGCTGAGAAATTCCAACCGGTTGAAAGTACCTCCGGATCCAAAACGGCCCCTCATTGTACTGCCTCCGACAAACGACTTGATGTGAGTCAATGACGAAATGGACACAAAGACTTAGCGTCTTCTCGTAGAACCGCCGTCCGTTGAGGACGCTTTAAAGACATTTGTTGAATGAATGCATTCAAGGAATTTGGGAGGGAAAAATGGCTCGGCCGATCAAGTCCTGTTTCACGAATTTTTCTGTGGCCGCCGCAACGTTTGGCGCGGCGTCTCTTAGCCTTTTTTTGCTGAGCGCAGCCTATGCGGATAGCCTTGGAACCACGAGCGACACCGTGGAAGCTTTAGTTGAATCCCGCGAAGTCCCGGTCACCATCGATAATTTCGTGCGCGCGGCAACGGATATCGAACTCGACAAGTATGTCTCGCTCGCGGGCGGCGTGAATCGCTTCTTCCATTTCCGTGATCCGACGCCGGTGGAAAACCAGCCGACGATCCGGATGAACCGAGACACGCTCTATAGCGTTGCCGTCATCGACATCAGCGAAGGGGCGACCCTGACGCTGCCGGATGTGGGCGATCGCTACATGTCTGCGATGGTCATCAATCAAGACCATTACATCAACGAGGTGTTTCACGGCGGCGGCACCTACACTCTCGACATGGAGACCTTCGAAACGCCCTACGTCATTGTCTTTATGCGCACGCTCGTGGACGCCGCCGACCCGGACGACGTGGCCGAGGTGAACGCTCTTCAGGACCTGATGTCGCTGGATGCGGCATCAGCGGCACCCTTCATTCCACCGGACTATGATGAAGAAAGTTATGAAGCGCTAGTCGCCTCCATTCTGAGCATTGGACCGTTCGTGCCGAACAGTTTCCATATGTTTGGCGATAAGGAAGATGTTGTTGCCGTAAGACACTTTATCGGAACAGCAGGTGGTTGGGGCGGGCTTCCCGAAACGGAAGCACTGTACCTGAACGTAGATCCGGGCCTGCCACCGGACGCATTCAGGATCGAAGTGCCAGCGAACGTTCCTGTGGGCGCGTTCTGGTCAATCAGCCTGTACAATGCCGAAGGGTTCTACGAACCCAACACACTCAACGCCTACAATATCAACAGCGTCACCGGAACGCGCAACGAAGACGGCTCGATGACTGTGCATCTCGGCGAATGCGAGGACGGCCGCGTCAACTGCCTGCCGATCATGGAGGGCTGGAATTACACGGTCCGGCTCTACCAACCGGAGGCGAAACTCCTCGACGGAAGCTGGACTTTCCCGGCCGCCGAGCCTGCAAACTGAAAGGAAGAACAATGATCAGGAAGCTTTTGGTAATTGGATTGCTCGTGCCTGCTCTGGCTGCCGCTCAGGATGTCACCATCGATACCCTGATCCGCGCGGAAACAGACCACATGTTCCGCGCCAACATGGCCGCCAATGGAATGGAAATTGGGGAGCTTATCCACCATCGGGAACCGACGACACCCGACAATCAACCGGTCATCCGGATGAACCAGGACACGCTCTACTCGGCCATCCTCTTGGATCTGTCCGAGCCTGTGGAAGTAGAGATGCCCGACATCGGTGTGCGGTACATGTCCATGCATGTAGTCAACCAGGACCACGACATGTTTGTTGAGGCGCAGCCCGGAACCTATACGCTGACCGAAGAAGATGTGGGCACTCGGTTTGCATCCATTACGTTCCGAACTTTTGTCGACGTCACCGATCCTGAAGACATTGAGGCTGCTCATGCCGCTCAGGATCAGATCAAGATCAGCGGTGGCGGCTCCGGCCCCTTCGATGCACCCCGCTGGGACCTGGAAAAACTTGCGATGGCACGACGGGCGATCAACGATCTCGCCACGCTTGGTTTCGAGGCGTCCGATGCGTTCGGGCGCAGGGAAGACACGCAGCCCGTCGCGCGTCTCATAGGCGCCTTGGCGGGATGGGGCGGTCTGCCGAAGACTGCGGCTTCATACATCATCACCAGCGCCGGCGTAAACGACGGTGAGACACCCTACGTGCTCAACGTCAAGGACGTGCCCGTGGACGCCTTCTGGTCCATCACCGTCTACAATGCAGAAGGTTACCTGCAAGAAAACGACCTCGGCGTGAACAGCTACAACAACTTCTCCGCCGAACCGAACCAGGATGGTTCATTCACTATCCATTTCGGCAGTTGCGACGACGGACGGGTGAACTGCATCCCGATCACTCCGGGATGGAACTACGCCGTGCGGATGTACCAACCCAGCGAGGAGATTCTTGACGGAAGCTGGACCTTCCCGAACGCACAACCAGCGGGCTGAAACCCTCCGAAGTCCGGAATAAGCTTCTGCGGGCATTGCAACTGGAATTGCATCCTGCGACGTGCATTTCTGCACCTGGTGAGATGCTTGAAGTATTTGTTCGGTTCGTCAGCATGCGTGACATCGGGCACGGGCGTAGCGAACTTCTAGTCCGGATTTCAGTATGTCTGACGACATTGAATGTCCGGTTGAGCGAACAGCCGCTTTACTCGCTGCGTTGCAACTGAGGCTCCGTTCGATGTTAATGCTGGATCTGCGAGCTTCGGAAACGGATCACTTCCGGAATGGGCTCGACTCGGTCATCTGACTATTTTTATCAGATGACTGCTTTTCTGCGTTAAGCAGCCATTCTTCCACTGGACTTGCGGTCATAATGGAGCGGTACTGTCCATGTCGCGACGCACCCAATACTACGCCGCGCCTTCGTCGCCCGGGTTTCCGGGCTCTCCTCGGTAGCAGGTTCACTTTCAACCTGCGTGAACCAAAAGGAGAAGACCAAATGGCAACATCACCGAAACGGAAAACCAAAAAAGAAGAGCTTATTCAGATGCTGACCCGGAAGACTGGGGCGGATGTGGCTATGATCAGCGACAAGCTCGGCTGGCAGACGCACACGACGCGGGCGGCGCTGACGAGGCTGCGCAAGATTGGCTACGAAGTGGTGAGCGATAGGCCGGGCGAAGGCAAGCCCAAGCGCTACCGGATCTCGGCCACGCCCGCCAAAATTGGCGATGCTGAAGGGGCCGGGGCAACAGATGCCCGGTAAGCCGGACCCGGATCGCCCGCTGGCGATCGCCGCCTGGCAGGAGGCTTTCGGGTCTCCTCCGCCGCCGTACTTGTCGGTGGCGTTTATGCGCAAGGCGGTGGCTTATGACGCGCAGTGCCGTTCTTCGGGCGGTCTGCCGGCGGCGACACGGCGCAAGCTGCGACAAATCGCAGAAGGCAAACGGATTAACGTTACCACTGGCGGTGACCTTCGGTTCGGCGCGCACCTCGTACGGGAATGGAACGGACGGACCTACCAGGTCGAGGTGACCGAGGACGGCTATCGTTTGGACGGCAAGGACTGGCCGTCGCTCTCCGCAATCGCAAAGCACATCACCGGTACCACATGGTCAGGTCCACGGTTCTTTGGCCTGACCCGCCCGGCAGGAAATCGCAGATGAAGAATATTCGCTGTGCTATTTACACCCGCAAGAGCTCGGAAGATGGACTCGAGCAGGAGTTCAACTCGCTTCATGCCCAGCGGGAGGCTTGTGCTGCGTATGTCGCCAGCCAGAGACATGAAGGCTGGGTGCTGGTGCAAGACCAGTACGACGACGGCGGTCTCTCCGGCGGATCGTTGGAACGCCCGGCTTTGCAGCAGCTATTGGCGGACATCGGAGATGGAAAGATCGATCAGATCGTCGTCTACAAGATCGATCGCCTGACACGATCGCTGGCGGATTTTGCAAAGATCGTCGATATCCTGGATGCCGCCGGTGCTTCCTTCGTCTCGGTCACCCAATCGTTCAACACGGCAACCAGTATGGGACGGCTGACGCTGAACATGCTGCTCAGTTTCGCACAGTTCGAGCGGGAGGTGACGGCGGAACGGATCCGGGACAAGATCGCAGCCTCCAAGCGTCGTGGGCTCTGGATGGGCGGGCAGGTGCCCATGGGGTATGATCCGCATGGGCGGACACTGAAGGTCAATAAGTGTGAGGCCGAGACGATCCGGACCCTTTATGCGCTCTATGAGCAGCATGGCACAATCCGGCAGGTAAAAGAGCAGGCCGATGCGCTGGATTTGCGTACCCGGCGCAGAATACTGTCATCGGGTGAGGCCCGCGGCGGTGGCACCTTCGACAGAGGGCATATCCATCACGTTTTGACGAACCCGGTCTATGCCGGGCGCATCCGGCATCGCGACAAGGTGCATGATGGTCAGCACGACCCGATCATAGCGCCCGACCGATGGGATGACATCCAACTGCGCCTGCAGGGTACGGCCTCGCGTCTTCGCTATCGAAAGACGCCACGCCGCGTGTCGCTGCTGTGCGGGAAAATTTTCGATGAAACCGGAGACCGGCTGACGCCATCGCATTCGAAAACGAAGTCGGGGACGCGGTTGCGCTATTATGTCTCGCACCGGCTGATCGCGCGCAGCGGGGAGGAAAACCTCGATGGCTGGCGCCTGCCTGCAGATCATCTTGAGGCACAGACCAGCACTCTTACCCGTCGCCATCTCGCAGAACCAACCTTCGCGAGCCATGTTTGCCAGCAGTCCGACGCCAGCGAGATCGCCCACGTCCGAAGCAAGCTGAAGGATCTGACCAACGGGCCGAATGTCAAGGACATCCTCTCGCTGGTCGAACGCATCGAGATTGCGCCGGGAAAGATTTTGCTCAAACTAGATATCAAAGGCGTGGCGGCGATGCTGGATACCGACGCCGATGCTTTGGACGCAAACGCCCTGCAGATCGAAGCGCCGTTCCAGCTACGTAAGCGTGGCGTAGAGACGAAAATCATCCTGGCCGAAACGAACGGAAATAAAGACGAAACCCTCATCCGCAACATCGCACTTGCGCATCACTGGCTGGAGCGGATCAAGGCTGGGGAGACCTTCGGCGACATCGCGAGGACCGACGACATCTCCAAACGCCGCGTCCAGCACATGATCGATCTCGCCTTCCTCGCGCCAGATCTCGTGCGAGATGTACTGGAAGGCAAACAGCCCCTCAGCTTTACGTCCGACTGGTGCAAATCGCGGACCCTGCCATCTGATTGGCAGGACCAGCGCGCGCTTCTCGCGACTCTCTGATCCACCAAACCCACACCTGCTACCGCGAAAACGCCGAGCGCAGACTTTCGGAGATTTGCGGCCGTGTACCAACACGGTCCACGGTCTGCGCAAGCGCGCCAAGCTGCTAACCCACGGATAACACGCGAGTATTCAAAGCACACCTTGCACGGTCTGGATTTAGGGGAGTGGTTGGCTGGGGTGGTAGGATTCGAACCTACGATACACGGTACCAAAAACCGCTGCCTTACCACTTGGCTACACCCCAACGGTGAGCGGCTACTTACGATTGTTGTTGGCGGGGTTCAAGGGCTTTCGAAGAAAAAATTCGGGCGAATAAAAATTTTTTTGCACCCTCCTCATCAGGTGTGCAGCAGTGCTGCACTAACCCTGTTTTCGGCTTGGCGGTTTGGAAAGCTCGGGCTCGATCCTGAACGCCATCAATGTCCGAATGGGGCAGTGTATCATATGGGTTTCAAGTACGCGCAGGGTTGGATCAATGGCGGCGAGATCGCGGCGGGGGTGTTGAAGATTTGCGCCAATGACGGGCTGCGTTTCGTGACATTCATGCTGTCGCCCTGCCGTCGGCATGCCAGCCTGGGGACGGCAAAGGGAAGGATCCAAATGAAGGTGCTGAGCACGCCGGACCACAGGTTCAGTGACCTGCCGGACTGCGGCTTTGTACCCAACTACCTGATGGTGGATGACACCGAAGGCAGCGAATTGCGAGTCCACTATCTGGACGAAGGGCCGAAGGCTGCGTATCCGGTACCAATGATGCACGGAGAACCATCCTGGTCGTACCTGTATCGTCACATGATCCGGCCCGTCGCCGCAGCCGGACTCCGGGTCATCGCGCCCGATCGTGCAGGCTTTGGAAAATCGGACAAACCTGTCGAGCGGACCGATTTTACCTATGCGCGCCACGTGTTTCGGTTGAGGCAGGTGTTGCGTCGCCTCGATCTGCGTGACACCACCCCGTTTCGTCAGGACTGGGGCGGGCTGATCGGGCAGCGACTGTGGGCCGAAATACCGGATCGGTTCGCGCGGATCATGGTCGCGAACGCGGCGCTGCTCACAGGCGACCAGCCTCTGTAGCGCGGCGTTCGCCGCGTAGCGCCGGTTCAGCCAGGAAACGCCTGAGTTTCGCGCCGGGCGAAACGTCCATGGCGGAGCGGTGTCCAATCTGTCCGAGGCCGAGGCCTCCGACTATGACGCGCCGCTCCCGGATGATGGCTACAATGCCGATGCGCACCAGTTTACCGTGCTGGTGCCAGACCGGCCGGACGACCGGGAATCCGAGTCGAATCGCAAGGCCTTGGCCGTGAAACGAAATTTACTGACGCCGGTCCTGACGGACTTTGGCGCCGAAGACCGGATATGGCCGGCGCGGACCGCGTGTTTCAGGAACTCTGTCCGAGTGCCGCAGGACAGCCGCATCTACGTCAGCCCAAAGCCGGGCATCCTCTGCAGGAGGATGTACCCGAAGCGCTTGTTAAAACCTTATTGGGTTTTGTCCGGCGCACGTCCTGATCCCGGTTATTCGCGGATTTCGTTCGGGTCCACGCCCCATAGGTTGCTTTTGGGCGCCCAGCCGCCATAGCCGCCGGCCGAAATGCGACACCAGTCAATGTTGCAACTGCCTAGGCGGGCCACCACGCCGGATTCGAATTGCGCATTGATCAGTGCGCCCGGATCGGGGCTGGCGCGCACCGGCAGCATGTCGGCTTCGACCAGGACGGTGCGAACGCCTGACAGAAGGGCATAATGTACCCAGCCTCCGGCGCCGTCGCGGTCTTGAACTTTACGCCAGTTGCCGTATTCGGCCACCACCTGCAGCGGCATGCCGCGCCTTTTGAACACCCAGTCGATCCGGTGGGTCAGCGACGGGCCGCGGCGCACGTTGGCCTCGGCGGCCTTCATCGAGACATAGCGTGGAATCGGTAGGTTGGTGACCTGGCCGCGGACCTGCTCCGCATGGGCGGAAGAAACGCCGAGACCACTGAACAGCGCCGTCACAATGCCCAGAAGCGGGCGTTTCAGCCGGAAAAAAGCGCTCACTGCCTGCTCATACGCCTGTCGATCGTGATTCAAAAAGGTGGGGATGATGCCCCAGGGGTTCTTGTGCCCCAACTGATCCTGCGCCACGATGCCATGGCGCGCGTCGGATTGCAAAGCGGTAGGAGGGCTGAGGTGCCGAGAGAACGTCTGAGTGTTGTTGTAACGCGACGGTTGCCCGAAGTGGTGGAAACACGACTGAGCGAGCTGTTCGATGTCAGGTTGCGGGACGATGACACGCCCATGACGCGCGACGAACTGGCGGCCGCCGTGAAAGAGGCCGACGTGCTGGTCCCGACGATCACCGACTCGATCGATGCGGGGCTTTTAGGCCAGGCCGGCGAGCGGCTGCGCTTGATTGCGAATTACGGCGCCGGGGTTGACCACATCGACGTCGCCACCGCCAGGCAGCGCGGCATTTTGGTGTCCAACACCCCCGGGGTGCTGACCGATGATACGGCCGACATGACCATGGCGCTGATTCTGGCGGTGACACGCCGCATCCCCGAGGGGCTTTCGATCATGCAGAAAGGCGACTGGGCCGGCTGGGCGCCGACCGCCTTGCTGGGCGGCCGCATCGGTGGGCGGCGTCTGGGGATCCTGGGCATGGGCCGTATCGGGCAAGCCGTCGCGCGCCGTGCCGCGGCATTCGGCATGCAGATCCATTACCACAACCGTCGTCGCCTCCGCCCAGAGATCGAACAGGAGTTGCAGGCCACCTATTGGGAAAGCCTGGACCAGATGGTCGCGCGAATGGACGTGATCTCGATCAACTGCCCTTCGACCCCGTCCACCTTTCACCTGATGAATGCGCGGCGGTTGAAGCTGATGAAACCCAGCGCGGTGATCGTGAACACGTCGCGTGGCGAGGTTCTGGATGAAAATGCGCTGACCCGGATGATCCGCGCGGGCGAGATCGCGGGCGCCGGTCTGGATGTCTATGAACACGGAACCGACGTGAACCCCCGCCTGCGTCAGCTGCCGAACGTGGTTTTGCTGCCGCATATGGGGTCGGCCACGCTGGAAGGCCGGATCGAGATGGGCGAAAAGGTCATCATCAACATCAAGACCTTCGAAGACGGGCATCGCCCGCCCGATCAGGTCGTGCCTGCGATGTTGTGAGTTTGCTCCCGGCCAGTCATCGCGCGGCCGGGATTTTTTTGGGGCCCGCTAGGCGCGGCCCACAGTAAGATTTTTTTCGGGAGGACTTGAGGATGCGTGTTTTGTTTTCTGGATTGACGCTTGCGGCGCTGGCTTTGGCCGGCCCTTCGATCTCACAGGAAGCCGCCGATGCCGTGGCCCCCGAGGCCGCCTCGGAAGGTCAGGTTCAGGCGCTGACCGAACGGGCCCTGGCCGCGCTCGAGGCCAAGGCGGCCGGTCGGCCGGTTTCGGCGCAGAACTGGATGGTAGCCGCAGCCAATCCGCTGGCGGTTGAGGCGGGTGCCAGGGTGCTGCGCAACGGAGGCTCGGCGGCTGATGCCATGATTGCAGTACAGGTGGTGCTGGGCTTGGTCGAGCCTCAATCGTCAGGCCTGGGCGGCGGCGCATTCCTGGTCTGGTACGATGCGGCCACGCAGTCTTTGACCACGCTTGACGGGCGGGAAACCTCGCCGCGCGCTGCCACGCCGACCTTGTTTCAGGACGAAAATGGCGAACCGTTGAAGTTCTTCGATGCCGTTGTGGGCGGCCTGTCGGTCGGCACGCCCGGTACGCCTGCGTTGCTGGAGGACGCGCACCGGCGCTGGGGGCGTACGCCGTGGCCCGGCCTGTTCGAGGATGGCATCCGCCTGGCCGAGGAAGGCTTCGTGGTCTCGCCCCGGCTGGCCAGTCTGGTGGCCGCCGATGCCGAGCGTCTGTCGCGGTTCCCGGCCACGGCCGAGTATTTCCTGCCGGGCGGAACGCCCATTCAGCAAGGCCAGCGGCTGACCAACCCCGACTATGCCCGGACCCTGCGCATTCTGGCACGCGAGGGGTCCGCCGGTTTCTATGGCGGCGAGATCGCGGCGGATATCGTCAGCACCGTCCTAAACGCACCGGGCAACCCGGGCGTCCTGTCGGGGGTGGATCTGGCGCTGTATCAGGTGCTCGAACGCGAACCGGTCTGCGCCGAATATCGCGCCTATGAGGTCTGCGGGATGGGGCCGCCGTCCTCGGGTGCGCTGACGGTGGGGCAGATCCTGGGCCTTTTGAACGGGTTCGATCTGGCGGCGCTGGGTCCTGACAGCGCCGAGGCCTGGCGGCTGATCGGCGACGCCTCGCGCCTGGCCTTCGCTGATCGGGGCCGGTACATGGCCGATAGCGACTTTGTTCCCATGCCCACGCAGGGGTTGGTCGATCCGGACTATCTGTCGGGGCGCGCCGCATTGCTGACCGGCCCCGCGGCCCTGACCGAGGTGGCTCCGGGAATGCCCGAATTCGATCACGCCCTGAACTGGGCCGACGATGTTTCGATCGAACTGCCCTCGACCTCGCATATTTCCATCGTCGATGCCGCTGGCAACGTTCTGTCGATGACGACGACCATCGAGAACGGGTTCGGCTCGCGCCTGATGACCAACGGGTTCCTGCTGAACAACGAACTGACCGATTTTTCGTTCCGCACCCACAAGGACGGCGTACCAATCGCCAACCGGCTGGAGCCGGGCAAGCGCCCCCGGTCGTCGATGAGCCCGACCATCGTCCTGCAGGACGGAGAGCCGGTTCTGGCGATCGGATCGCCCGGCGGCAGCCGCATCATCGGCTATGTCGCCAAGTCCATCATTGCCTGGGCCGACTGGGGCATGGACGCGCAGCAGGCGGTCGCCCTGCCGCATCTGGTCAACCGCTTCGGCACCTATGACGTGGAGGCCGGGACCGAGGCCGAGGGGCTTGCCGATGCGCTGGCCGGGCTGGGGTTCGAGGTGAACGCGCGCGATCTGACATCGGGTCTGCACGCAATCGAGATCCGCGACGGGTTGCGCGGTGGAGCGGACCCCCGGCGCGAGGGCATCGCGCTGGGCGAGTGATCACGTCGCAGGGGCCGGGGATTGCCTGCCGCGCGCGGGCAATCTAGTCATTGAAACGCTTTGCGCAGAGTGGATCAGAAAAGGGGTATGCCATGGGCCGTGCAGCCACATTGGAGAGAAACGCGGCGGGGATCGAGACCGCAATCGGCATTCTCAAGCAGCGTTTCGGCGACCGTTTGCAAACCGGCGCCTCGGTGCGCGAACAGCACGGGCACACCACGACCTGGATCGAGAACCAGAGCCCGGATGCGGTGGTCTTTGCCGCCTCCACCGAAGAAGTGGCCGAAATCGTTGAAACTTGCGCCGCGCACAAGGTGCCGGTCATTCCGTTCGGAACGGGCACGTCGCTGGAAGGGCATGTGAACGCGCCGGCGGGCGGAGTCTGCATTGATCTGGGCCAGATGAACCGGATTCTGGCCGTGAACGAGGGCGATCTGGACTGCATCGTCCAGCCCGGTGTCACGCGTGAACAGTTGAACACCCACCTGCGTGACAAGGGGCTGTTCTTTCCAATCGACCCCGGCGCGAATGCCTCGCTGGGTGGCATGGCCGCAACGCGGGCATCCGGCACCAACGCGGTGCGCTACGGGACGATGAAGGACAATGTCCTGAGCCTGGAAGCCGTCATGCCCGACGGCCGGATCATCCGCACCGGCCACCGCGCAAAAAAAACTTCGGCCGGGTATGATCTGACCCGGCTGCTGATCGGCGCCGAAGGCACGCTGGGGGTGATCACCCAGTTGACCTTGCGCCTGCATGGCATCCCCGAGGCGATCACCTCAGCACGGTGTTCCTTTCCGTCCGTCGATGCGGCCTGCCAGGCGGTGATGGCCACCATCCAATACGGTGTGCCGGTGGCGCGGATCGAACTTCTGGACCAGCTGTCCGTCAGGGCCGCCAATGCCTATTCCGGCCTCGATCTGCCCGAGACGCCGCTGCTGCTGCTCGAGTTCCACGGCTCAGACGCGAGCGCCGCCGAACAGGCCGAGACTTTCGGCGACATCGCCGACGAATTCGGTGGGACCGGGTTCGCGGCAACCGCAACCGTGGAAGAGCGCAACAAGCTGTGGCAGGCGCGGCACGACATGTACTGGGCCTCGTTGCAGCTGCGGCCGGGCGCGCGCGGGATATCGACCGATGTCTGCGTGCCGATTTCGCGCCTGGCGGAATGCGTGACCGCGGCGCAGGACAAGGCGGCAGAGCTTGGCCTGTTGGCGCCCGTCGTGGGCCACGTCGGCGACGGCAATTTCCACACGCTGCTGCTGATCGACATGGACAACCCGGACGAGGTCGCCAAGGCCGAGGACTTCGTCGGCTGGCTGAACGATCTGGCCATCTCGATGGAGGGAACCTGCACGGGCGAACACGGGATCGGGCAGGGCAAGAAGCCTTACCTGACGCGGGAACTCGGGCCGGCCGTCGATTACATGCGGGCGATCAAGGCCGCGCTGGATCCGCACAACATCATGAACCCGGGCAAGATCGTCTGATCTGAACCGGATGGTCGGTCTTGGCAAAGGCAGTCGGGAACAGGTGAAAGAGGCGCGGCGCTTCATCCGCCGTTGGGTCCCCGAACCACCCGTTTTGCCGAGCATTCTCCGGCGCTGAGGGCGCGCAGGTCGGTTTTGTACCGTTTTGCGTCGGATGGACTTGGCGGTTTGCCATGCGCTTGGGCATAAACCTTGCCAAACAGACTCAATCCGGAGAGCGGGCACATGAAAACCCAAGTCAAAGCATTGATCGTTGGCGGCGGCGCCATCGGCACATCGATTGCCTATCACCTGGCCAAGGCGGGCTGGGACGATGTCATGCTGATCGAACGGGACGAACTGACTGCGGGGTCCACCTGGCACGCGGCGGGTCTGCTGCCGCTCTTCAACATGTCCTACGCGACGACCCACATCCACAAATACTCGGTGGATTTCTACAAGACGCTCGAGGCGGAAACGGGTCTGAATGCGGGCTTCTCGGTGGTGGGCAACCTGCGCATGGCCCAGACGCAGGAGCGTATGGACGAATACATGCTGTATGCCTCGACCGCCGAAACCTGCGGTGTGCCCTACGAATGGCTGAGCCCGGCCCAGATCAAGGAGCGGTGGCCGCTGGTGCGGACCGAGGATCTGGTCGGCGCGATCTATCATCCGACCGACGGCTACATCAACCCGGCCGACGTGACCATGGCGATGGCCAAGGGCGCCCGTCAGCGCGGCGTTATGATCGAGCGCAAGTGGCAGGCCGATGCCTTTGAATGGAAAGGCGACCACTGGGACGTGACCCTGACCAAGATGGTCGAGAAGGGCGGCAACCTGGTGCCGTCAGACGAGCAGATCGTCGTCTCGGCCGAGCATGTGGTGACCGCCTCGGGCAACCACGCGCAGCGCACGGCGCGGATGCTGGGGATCAAGATCCCCGCGATCCCGGTCGAGCATCAGTTCATCGTCACCGAACCCGACGCCGAGCTGGTCAAGTTCCGCGAGGCCGGCAACCCCGAGCATCCGGTTCTGCGCGACGCCGACGCCAAGTGGTATGTGCGCGAGGAACGCGGCGGCTGGATCCTGGGCCCTTATGAGCGCAACGCGCCGGCCCGGTTCGAGTATGGCGTGCCCGACAGCTTCCGCGCCGACCTCTTCCCGCTGGATCTCGAGCGGATCGAAGAGGAATACATGAGCATGATCCACCGGATTCCGTCCACGGAAACGGTTGGCCTCAAGGACGATTTCAATGGCCCGATCTGCTATACTCCCGATGGCAACCCGCTGGTCGGCCCCGCGCCGGGTCTGCGCAACATGTGGCTGGCCGAGGGCTTCTCGTTCGGTATCACCGCCGCCGGCGGCACCGGTTATTACCTGGCGCAGTTGATGGTCGAGGGCGAGGCCGAGATCGACATGGCCTCGCTGGACCCGAAACGCTACTCCAGCAACTGGATGACCACCGAGTTCGCCGCGCGCAAGAACGAGGAGTGCTACGAGCACGTCTACATCCTGCACCATCCGGACGAAGAGCGCGAGGCCTGCCGCCCGCTGCGCACCGCCCCGGCCTATGACCGCCAGAAGGCGCGCGGCGCGCAGTTCGGCTGGGTCAACGGCTGGGAGCGTCCGAACTACTACGGCCCGCTGGATGCGCCCGAGAATTTCGACCACGACGCCCGCAGCTTCCGCCGCGGCGGCTGGTGGCAATATGCCGTGGAAGAGGCCAAGGCGATCCGCAACGGGGTCGGCCTGATCGACGCCACCGCCTTTACCAAGCACATCGTCAAAGGGCCGGGCGCCACGCAGTTCCTCGACTGGTTCACCTGTAACAAGCTGCCCAAGGTCGGGCGCATCAACCTGACCTATGCCCTGACCGATCACGGCACCACCCGCACCGAGTACACCATCGTGCGCCTGAAGGAGCACGAATATTACCTCGTCTCCGCCGGTGCCTGGACCGAGTATGACGCCGACTTCCTGCGCAAGGCGGCCGAGGACAAGATGGCCGAGTTCGGCTATATCGAGATCCAGGACGTGACCACCCAGTGGGGCGTCTTTGCCATCGCCGGGCCCAAGTCGCGCGACGTGCTGAAAGAGGTCATCAAGGACGCCGAGCCCGAAACCGCCCTGTCGAACAAGCGCTTCCCGTGGCTGTCGGCCCGCCGGATCGAACTGGGCATGTGCCCGGTCAACGCGATCCGCGTGGCCTATACCGGCGAGCTGGGCTGGGAACTGCACCACCCGATCGAGATGCAGAACTACCTGTTCGACCTGCTGGAGAAAGCCGGAGAGAAGCACGGCATGAAGCTGGTCGGCGCCCGCGCCCAAAACTGGCTGCGGCAGGAGAAATCCTATCGCGCCTTCGGCACCGATCTGGGCCGCGACGCTACCCCGCTCGAGGCCGACCTGCCGCGTTTCGTCGATCTGAACAAAGAATTCCACGGCAAGGACAAGCTGATCGAGACCGGCGTGCGGGTGAAATGCTGCACCCTGCTTATCGACGGGCCCGAGGATGCCGACCCGTGGGGCCGCGAGGCGCTCTATACGCCCGAAGGCGAGCGTGTGGGCCGTCTGACCTCGGGTGGTTATTCGGTGGCCTTCGAGAAATCGATCGGCATGGGCTACGTCAAGCCCGAGCTGGCGGTGGAAGGCACCAAGCTGAAGGTCAAGATGTTCGACAAGCTGTGGGATGCGGTCGTGACCTGCGACAGCCCCTACGACCCGAAGAACGAAACCATCCGCAAGGACGGCTGATTGCTCCCCCTGTCAGGCGGCGCGCCCTGAATGCGCCGCCTGCGGCGGCCCATGCCTCCGGCGGAGGTATTTTCAAACAGAAGAAGCAGCCGGATCGAGAAATGATCCAGCCCCCCGCCTGTGGCAGGGGGCCTTCTCCTGTTGCGGTCATCGGCGCCTCCGCCTGTACCGCATCTCCAGACTTTCAGAGAATGGTAAACAAAACCCTTCTTCTGTTCAAAAATACCTCCGCCGGAGGCAAGCCTGCCTTGGCAGGCTTTCCGAGCGGGGCACCTGGCTCAGTCCGAGGTCAGTTCATCGAAACATTCCAGCGCCTTGGCCGCATACATCATTGACGGCCCGCCGCCCATCTGGATGCTCATCGCCAAAACATCCGCGACCTCTTCGCGGGTTGCGCCCGCCTTGATCAGGGCTTCGACATGCAGAGAGATACAGGGCTCGCACCGCACCGCGACCGAGATGCCGAGGGCGACGAATTCCTTGGTCTTGTAGTCAAGCGTTCCGCCTTCCTTGACGGACTTACTCAACGCGCCGAAGGCGCGGGCCGTGTCGGGGACCGCGCCGTTCAGGTTTCTCAGCCCCGATCTTGTGGCAGAGAGTTTTTCTTTCCAGCTCATGTGTAGCTACCCTTTTCAAACATATCGTTGTTGGCATGTGTATAGGGTTTTGGAGCTGTCTCCTTGATCTCGATCAGGTGGCCGGTTTTTCGGCGACAAGGGCCAGATTGTTTGCAGGCATCTCCACGACCTGCACCAGTTCCAGCCCTGCGTCCTGCATCAGGTCGATCGTGTCGAAATCGTCCTTGTAGCCGATTTCGGGATCCTGCGCGGTCAGGGTGGCGTGGAATCTGGCATCGCCTTCGCTGGTCAGTTCCCCGGCCCGCATGAACGGGCCATAGAGGACGAAACGCCCGCCCGGGGCAAGGGCGCGGGCGGTCTCGGCGATGATGGTCTCTGCCTCGGGCTGGCTGATGAGGTGCAGCAGGTTGATCAGCACGATCAGATCCTGCCCACCGTGCCGGTCCGCCCAGCCACGCTCGGTCGCGTCCAGCGCGATGGCCGGGACTACGTTCGGCAGGTCGCTTGCATAGTCGTCGATGCTGGCGCGCCGCGCGGCGTCGATCTCGGTCGGCTGCCATTCGAGCCCGGGCAGCCGCTCGGCAAACGCAGCGACATGCTGACCGGTGCCGCTGGCCAGCTCCAGCGCGCGGCCTCGGTCGGGGGCGACCTCGGATAGCAGAGCGCACAGGTGTGCGACGTTCCTGCTGGCAGCCGGGGCGACCAGCCGGGCGCCATCGCCCGGAGTGGCGACGCTTGCGCACGGGGGAAGGGGGCGCCGGGTCATGATCGCAGTCGCGCAGGGGACAGCGCCGTGACGATCTCGGGCGGCAGCTCGGGCGTCAGGCCCAGCGCCAGGTCGGCGACCAGCCGCGCGGCCGCAGGTGCGGTCTGAAACCCATAGCCGCCTTGCGCGGCCGACCAGACAAAACTGGCATCCGCCGGATCGGGCCCCAAGACCAGCGTGCCATCGGGCGCAAAACTGCGCAGACCGGCCCAATTGGTCTCCACCCGCAAAACCGGGCAGATGACCATTTCCTCGTAACGCGCCAACCCTTCGGCCAGCACCATGTCATCGGCCCAGGCGTCCTGTGGGGCAACGGGGTCGGCGTCGGCCGGGGACACCAGCAGCTTGCCGGCGTCGGGCTTGGCATACCAGGTCTCGCCCGCGCCCAGCATCATAGGCCAGTGGCGCAGGTCATGGCCGCCGGGCGCGGGCAGGCGCGCCATCGAGCGACGCCGCGGCGTGATCCCGATCGGGTCGATCCCGGCCATCGTTGCCACCTCATCCACCCATGCGCCTGCCGCGTTGACGATGGTCCGGGCTTCGAATTCCTGCTCTGCCGTCACGATCCAGTGTCCGGCCTTGCGGATACCTGTCACCGCCTGCCCGGTCAGGACCGTCCCGCCATTGGCGCGGATCGTGCGGGCGAAATCCTGCAGGACGCGGTCGGTGTCGATGTCATGGGCGGCCTCGCTAAGCGCGGCGCGGGTCACCGTTTCAGGGTTCAGAATAGGGACATGCGCCAGTGCCTCTGAAATCGGGATTTCCGTCATGTTCAATTCGGCCACGTCCAGGGCGAACTGTTCGGCCTGATTCTGCTTGGCCAACAGCATCAGACCGCGCGGCGTCAGGTATCCGCTGTCGGCAAAGAACCCGGCACTGGCCCTGTTCAATGCAACCACCGAAGCGGGGCCATACCCCTCCTCGAATAGCGCGGCCGAGCGCCCCGAGGCGTGGTAGCCTAACGCGTCTTCGGCCTCGAGAACGGTGACCGAGCCGTGTTCCGACAGGCGGGCGCCTGCACTCAGCCCCGCGACGCCGCCGCCGATGACCAGAAAGTCGATCATGTGGCCTCCTCGAGCCTGTCGGTGGCGGGTGGCGGCGATACGCTGAGCGCGGTGATGCGGGCATAAAGATCGGGGGACATTTCGAAGGTCAGCGCGGCCAGCGACGGGTCCAGTTGTTCGCGGCTGCGCGCCGAAATGATGGGGGTCGGCGCATAGGGGCTGGCGGAGACCCAGGCCACCGCCAACGTCGCCGGATCGACCCCGGTTTCGGCCGCCAGATCGGCCAACCGGGTCGCGGTTTCGGCCATCCAGTCGGCCCCGTAGCGGCTGGCATAGCGTTCATCTTCGGCCAGCCGCCCGCCGCCGCCGCGCGCATACTTGCCGGTCAGCAGACCGCCGCCCAGAGGAGAATAGGAAAACACAGCGATTCCCTGATCGGAACACATGGGCAGGATCTCGACCTCGGCCTGACGCTTGACGAGGTTGTACATCGGCTGCAGCGCGTCGATCGTCAGATCGAACTGCGCGGCGATCTGTGCGGCTTTCATCACCTGCCAGGCGGCAAAGTTTGACAGGCCCACATAGCGGATCTTGCCGGCCTGTTTCAGGCGGGCGAAACACTCCATCGTCTCGGCCAGATCGGTTCCGGGGTCGAACCGGTGCAGGTACAGCAGGTCGATCACGTCCTGCCCCAGTCGGGCGCGAGAAATGTCAAACTGGCTTTCGATATTCGCCGCCCCCGCGCCACCCGTGTACCCGACCTTGGTCGCAATCAGCAGATCGTCGCGCTCGGGCGCGATCATCTGGCCCAGCAAGGTTTCCGAGGCGCCATCGGTGTAGACATATGCCGTGTCGAAATGCGCGATCCCTGCGGCCCGGCAGGCATCATACATCGCTCGGCTCTGGTCCGCATCGGCGCGGCCGCCGAATTGCATCGTGCCGAAGGCAAATCCGCGCAAGGGTGCGCCGTTCAGGGTGGTAAGGTACTGGGTCATGTCTGCGTCCGATTGGTGATCGTTTGGACGAAACGCCGGAACAATCCGTCCCCCTTGTTTAAGCGGGGTTGAATTTGCGCATCAACCCATCCAGTCCTTTTCTGCAGGATTTTCCGGAGGCGGATTGTACCGGCGCAGATATTCACC
The DNA here is from genome assembly GCF_059612945.1 of Ruegeria sp. BHSC276. Taxonomy (NCBI): domain Bacteria; kingdom Pseudomonadati; phylum Pseudomonadota; class Alphaproteobacteria; order Rhodobacterales; family Roseobacteraceae; genus Ruegeria; species Ruegeria sp. BHSC276. Next base: position 27,458 of record NZ_JBXWRP010000003.1, read on the forward strand.
CGATGGCCACGGGGCATATCCCCTCGTATGTGACAGAGGCGGTTGGAAGCGACTTTCTGTTCACCTTCATTGTGTTTTTCACCGTCGGCGTGGTCGTTCTGATCGGGGTCGGGTACCTGACCCTGAATTCGGTGCCGGAAAAGATGGCGCATGAAAACAACCACCCTCAGTTTAAATTGGTTAGGATTCTGGCGCTGCTGGCACTGTTCATCCACGACGGCATCTTCTGGATTGCGGCGATCCTGATGGCGGGTTTCCAGTTTCCGAACTTCGCTGCTCCCCTGCGTTCGATTGCCGATGCCATCCGGTCATTGGCACCGGGCCGCGGCCAGCCACCCGACCCAGAGGCCCCGCGGCACCCGTGACCGCCCTGGGGACGCGCACTGACGGAGCTGCGGCCGATGCTTGAAACACTGATGTGCGCGCTGGTCACCGTGCTGCGGGATTTCCTGTTCCGCAGGTTCGTGCAGGGCAAGCGGATCGGGCATGAAATCACCCTGTTCACCATGTGGTACGAGCTGCGCTGGGACCTGACCACCTGCGCGATCCTCGCGCTCGTGATCACCATGTTGTTCGACTTTCATCCGGTCAGCAAGACCGCGGTGTCGTATTTCCGCACGGTGACGATCCTGCCAAAGCTGGGCGGGCGGGTGTCCAAGGTCTATGTGACCAACAACCAGATCGTCACCGCGGGGCAGCCGATCTTCCGGATCGAGGATTTCACCCAGAAGGCCCAGGTCGAGGCGGCGCATGCGCAGATCGCCCAGATCCAGGCCTCGTTGAAAGTGGCCGAGAGCGACTTGGCCGAAGCCGAGGCTGGCATTGCGGCGGCCAAGGCTGCGCTGGATCAGGCCCTTGAGGACCTCGAGCGCAACACGACACTGCGCGACGAGGGCTCCAGCGCCGTGCGGCTGGCCGAGATCGACCGGCTGGAAAACCTGGTGGCCGAGCGCCAGGCCCAAGTGCGTGCGGCCGAATCGAAGAAGGCCGCTGTCGTTCAGCAGATCGAGGAATTGATCCCCGCCCAACTGTCCAGCGCCAATCCGCAGTTGGACGCGGCGTTGGGTGAGTTGGACAAGGCGGTCGTCAGTGCCGGCGTGACCGGCCGGGTCGAGCAGTTCGGGCTGCAGGTCGGCGACTATGTAAGCCCGCTTCTGCGTCGGCGGGCATTCTGGTGCCCTCAAACTCGGGGCGCGACAGGTTCCAGGCCGCGTTCAACCAGATGAGCGCACAGGTGATCGAGCCCGGCAAGATCGGAGAACTGGGCTGCATGACCAAGCCGTTCACGGTGATCCCGGCCGTGGTGGTTCAGGTGCAGGACGTGATCCCATCGGGGTAGATCCGGCCCACGGACGAGTTGCGTGACGTGCAGGTCAATACCAATCCGGGTTCGATCCTCGTCTATCTCGAGCCGCTGTATGGCGGCATGGCCGACACGCTCCCGCCGGGCAGCAACTGCCTGGCCAATGTCTATACCGACAATCACCACAAGCTCGAGGATGAAAGCCTAGGGTTCTGGCAGAAGGCGTTTTACCACGTGGTCGACGCGATCGGTGCCTTGCATGCGGCGGGCCTGCGCCTGCGGCTGATCCTGATGCCGGTTAACACATTGGTGCTCAGCGGGCACTAGCCGCGTGCAGCGACTGCGCGCTCGCGCCATTGTGTCTGGCCAAAATCGGGATCGCAGGCTAGGAGCCGCGCATGTTCGATGCACAGATCCGACCCATTATTGATCCGGTGCTGAACGCGCAGGGGCGTGTTCTTGCCCGGCTGGGCTTTACCGCCAACCAGATCACGCTGATCGGGTTGGGGCTGGGGCTGGTGGCCTGCGGCCTGATCGCCGTTGGGGAAACGGCGTGGGCCTTGCTGCCGCTGCTGTTGTCGCGCTTGGCGGATGGGCTGGATGGCGCGGTGGCCCGCGCGCGCGGTGGGACCGATTTCGGCGGTTACCTTGATATCACCTGCGATTTCCTGTTCTACGGCGCGGTCCCGTTCGCATTCGTCGTCGCCGACCCTGCGGCCAACGGCTTTGCCGGGGCCTTTCTGCTGCTGTCCTTCTACGTTAACGGCACCAGCTTTCTGGGCTTTGCCCTGCTGGCCGACCGTCACGGACTGCGGTCCGAGGCGCGGGGGAAGAAGGCGCTGTATTTCACCGGCGGCCTGCTGGAAGGGGCAGAGACGATCGCTTTCCTGGTTCTGCTTTGCCTGCTGCCGCAGGCATTCGCGCCCATGGCTTGGGTGTTCGGGGGGCTGTGTTTCCTGACGGCGGCGTCGCGGGTTCTTCTGGCCTGGCGCAGTTTTCGGGACCAACTGTAAATAAAAAAGCCCGCCAGATGGGGCGGGCTTTCCGGTGCTTTTCCGATCCGGCTTACTGCGGAATTTCGCCTTCCAGGCCTTCGACATAGAAGTTCATGCCGGCCAGCGTGCCGTCATCGGCCACTTCGCCTTCTGCCAGCCAGGCGCTGCCGTCCTGCTTGTTCAGCGGGCCGGTGAAAGGATGGTATTCACCCGATGCGATCGCGTCCTTCAGAGCCAGAGCTTCAGCCTTGACGTCGGCCGGAACGGCATCGGAGATCTCGCCGATCTCGACCATGCCTTCCTTGATACCGTCCCAGGTGTTCACCGACTCCCAGGTGCCATCCATCACAGCCTGGGTGCGCGCGATGTAGTAAGGCGCCCAGTTGTCGATGATCGAGCTGACGCGCGGCATCGGAGCATATTCGCTCATGTCCGAGGCCTGGCCGAAAGTGATCACGTTGCCGGCTTCTTGTGCGGCAGCCTGCGGTGCGGTCGAGTCCGTGTGCTGCAAGATCACATCGGCGCCCTGTTCGATCAGAACCTTGGCGGCATCAGCCTCTTTCGCCGGATCGAACCAGGTGTAGGCCCAGACGATTTTGAACTCGACATCCGGGTTCACCTTCTTGGCGTGAATGAAGGCCGAGTTGATGCCGCGGATCACTTCGGGGATCGGGTACGAGCCGATATAGCCGATGATGTTCGACTTGGTCATCTTGCCGGCGATATGACCTTGGACAGCGCGACCCTCATAGAAACGCGCCGAGTAGACCGACACGTTGTCGGCGGTCTTGTAGCCGGTGGCGTGCTCAAATTTCACGTTCGGGAATTTCTTGGCCACGTTGATGGTCGGGTCCATGTAGCCGAACGAGGTGGTAAAGATCAGGTCGGCCCCTTCCAGCGCCATCTGGGTCATGACGCGCTCGGCATCCGGGCCTTCGGGCACCGATTCCACGTACACGGTTTCGACCTTGTCGCCAAAGTGCTTCTCGACAGCCTGACGGCCCTTGTCGTGCTCGTAGGTCCAGCCGCCATCGCCCACCGGGCCGACATAGACGAACCCGACCTTTGTCTTGTCCTCGGCCACGGCGCCCGTGGCAAGGCCAAGTGCCATGACGGCGCTTGCCAGAAGTGAAGTGAATTTCATTTAGTTACTCCCCAATTTGGTACAGTTGGCCCCTAGTGCGAGGCGTGGAAGGTCCGGCCAAGTGAGGCAGGTGCCCTGCTCTTGTCGGCCGAAAGGATCACGAGCACAAGGATCGTTATGATGTAGGGCGACATTGCCAGATACTCGACAGGGATGGCAACGCCCGCTGCCTGCAAATTCAGCTGCAGAACGGTGATGCCGCCGAACAGATAGGCACCCAGCAAGGTGCGCCACGGTTTCCAGCTGGCGAACACCACCAGTGCCAGCGCGATCCAGCCGACGCCGGCGGTCATGCCTTCGGTCCATTGTGGTACCCGGATCAGGCTGATATAGGCCCCACCCAGCCCGGCGCAGGCGCCGCCGAAGAGGATGGCCAGAATGCGGATCCGCACCACCTTGTAGCCCAGCGCATGGGCGGCATCGTGGTTTTCCCCCACCGCGCGCAGGATCAGACCCGCTCGGGTGTATTTCAACATCGCCCACACCCCTGCGGTCAGCGCGATGCCCACATACAGGATCGGATCATGCTGGAACAGGATGGGGCCGATCACCGGCAGGTCGCTCAGGACGGGGATGTGGATGTCGCCCATGCTGGGCGGCTTGATGCCCACATAGCTTTGCCCCAACAACGCGCTGAGGCCCAGGCCGAACAGCGTCAGGGCCAGGCCGCTGGCCACCTGGTTGGCCAGTGCGAACTGGGTCAGCAGCACGAACAGCAGCGACAGCAGCGCGCCGCCGATGGCCGCCGCCACGAAACCCAGCCAGGGCGAGCCGGTCTCGACCGAGATCGCAAAGCCGCTGATCGCGCCCACGATCATCATGCCTTCGACGCCAAGGTTCAGTACGCCAGCTTTCTCGACGACCAGCTCTCCGATTGCGGCCAGCAACAGCGGGGTGGCCGCCACCATCAGCGAGGCGATCAGCAGAATGGGGTTGATTTCACCAAGGTTCATGGGTCACGCCACCTCGCTGCGGGCCGCACGGATGCGGTAGTTGGTCAATAGGTCAAAGGCCAGCAGGAAGAACAGCAGCATCCCCTGAAACACCTGAATCGCGGCGGCGGGCAGCCCCAGCTGAGACTGCGCGATCTCGCCGCCGATATAGGTCAGCGCCATCAGGCCGCCGGCCAGAAGGATGCCCACCGGGTGCAGACGGCCGAGGAAGGCCACGATGATGGCGGTAAACCCGTAGCCCACGTTGAAGTCGATGCTCACCACGCCCGCGGGGCCGGACACTTCGAACATGCCCGCCAAGCCCGCCAGGGCACCCGAAAGCCCCAGGCAGAACAGGATCAGCCGGGGCGGGTTCACGCCTGCGAATCTTGCTGCGCGGGGGGCCTCGCCCGTCAGGCGGATGTGAAAGCCCAGCATGTGCCGGTTCAGCAGGACATAGGCAAAGATCACCGCAACGAAGGCCGCGACCACACCCCAGTGCATGCCCGATCCTGCGATCAGTTCCGCGTTGTGCGCGGCGTCATAGGATTGCAGGTTGCGCGAGCCCGGAAAGCCGAACCCCTCGGGGTTTTTAAGCAGCCCCAGCGAGACCGAGGCCAGGAATTGCTCGGCCACATAGACGAGCATCAGCGAGACAAGAATCTCGTTGGTGCCAAAGCGCACTTTCAGAAAGGCCGGGATCATCGCCCAGATCCAGCCCCCAAAGGCCCCGGCGAGGACCATCAGCGGAAATACATACCAAGCATCAAGCGGATAGAAGGCCAGCCCGATGCCCGCGCCGAAAATCGCCCCCATGATGTACTGACCCTCGGCGCCGATGTTCCAGATCCCGGCGCGAAAGCCCAGCGACAGCCCGATGGCGATCAGGACCAGTGGCGCGCCTTTCACCAACAATTGCGGCCGGTAATAGAATGAGAACTCGCCGAACAGGGGCTCCCAGAAGATCGTGCCGATCGCCTCGACGGGGTTTTTGCCCAAGATGGCGAACAGCAGCCCGCCGAACACCATCGTGGCCACCACCGCCACCAGCGGCGTGGCGTAGGACCACGCCTTGGACGGCTGTGGGCGTTTCTCCAGCACGATCATCCCGTGATCCCCCTGCCTGTTGCGTTCTTGTTGATGTGCGCCGGTCGAAAGCCGCGCCGAGGCCTATACATGCGCCACCTCCATGCCATGCGCGCCGCCCATCATCAGGCCGATCTCTTCGACGCTCAGGTTGGCCGTGGGCCGCGGCGCGCTCAGTCGCCCCTCGTTCAGCGCGGCGAAACTGTCCGAGATCTCCATCAACTCGTCCAGGTCCTGGCTGATGCAAACCACAGCCGTGCCCTGGGCCGCAAGGTCCAGAATAGCCTGACGGATCGCGGCGGCTGCGGCGGCATCGACCCCCCAGGTCGGCTGGTTCACCACCAGAACCTCGGGGTTTTGCAGCACCTCGCGGCCGATCACGAATTTCTGCAGGTTGCCGCCCGACAGCGACCGCGCGGCGTTCTCAGGGCCGGGCGTGCGGACGTCGAAGGTTTTGATGATCCGCTCGGCGAAATCCCGGGCTTCGCTCCATTTCAGAAAGCCCCGGGTTTCGAGGTTTTCCCGCACCGACCCGGTCAACAGGGCGTTCTCGGTCAGGCTCATGTCCGGTGCCGCCGCATGGCCCAGACGTTCCTCGGGCGCGGTTAGTACACCCAGCTCGCGCCGTGCAGTGGGCCCCAGCCGGCCGATGGGCTGGCCGTTGAATTTGATGGCGTCGGCCGTGGTCAGGATTTCGCCCGACAGCGCACCCAGCAACTCGTCCTGCCCGTTGCCGGCGACGCCGCCGATGCCCAGAACCTCGCCCTTGCGCACGGTCAGGTGCACGTTTTTTAGCGCCGTGCCGAACTCGGACGGAGACGGCACCGACAGGCCGGTCACATCCAGCGCCACCGGGCCGAACGCGCGCCCCGCGCGTTCCGGTGTCTGCAAGGCCGAGCCAACCATCCGTTCGGCCATGTCGCGGGCCGAGGTCTCGGACGGTACGCATTCGCCCACATTCTTGCCCAGCCGCAGGATGGTGGCGTGGTCGCACAGCGTGCGGATTTCTTCGAGCTTGTGCGAGATGTACAGGATCGAGGTACCCTCCGAGCGCAGCTTTTTCAGCGTCTCGAACAGGATCTCGACCTCCTGCGGCGTCAGAACCGAGGTGGGTTCATCCATGATCAGCAGCTTGGGGTCCTGCAACAGGCAGCGGATGATCTCGACCCGCTGGCGTTCGCCCGCGGACAGGTCGCCCACGGTCCGGTACGGGTCGAGCGGCAGGCCGTAATTCTGCGAAACTTCGCGAATACGCGCAGCCAGGTCGCCCATGGGAGGTGGGTTTTCCATGCCCAAGGCGATGTTCTCGGCCACGTTCAGCGCGTCGAACAGCGAGAAATGCTGGAACACCATCGCGACGCCGTCGGCGCGCGCCGCGCGCGGTTCGCTTGGGGCGTAGGGCTGGCCGCGCATCAGCATCGTGCCGCTGTCGGGCTTGACCAGCCCATAGATCATCTTGACAAGAGTGGACTTGCCGGCGCCGTTCTCGCCCAGCAGGGCATGGACTTCGCCTTCCGCTATGTCGAAGGACACATGGTCATTGGCCACGACGCCGGGATAGGCCTTAGTCAGTCCCTGCAGGCTCAGAAGTGGAGTGGTCACGCGCTCTGGTCCTTCTTCAAGTCATTCTGCCGGGCGGGGCGCAGGATATGTGCCGCCACACCGATTGCGATCATCTGCGGGTGCTTGCCCAGGGCCGGGTCCCCGATGGGGCAGGTGATCCGGCTGATCTGCGCCGGTGAATGCCCCAGCGCGGCAAGGCGCGAACGGAATCGCGCCCATTTCGTAGCCGAGCCGATCAGCCCCGCAAAGCGGAAATCATGCCAAAGCAGCCGGTTGCACAGTTCAAAGTCCAGATTGTGTGAATATGTCAGCACCAGGTGCTCGGCATCTGGCGGAGCGTGGTGCACCAGATCCGCCGGATTGGCTGCCGGCACTGCGGTAACACCCGGCGGAACCATCTCGGGAAAACGGTCGGGCGCGGTGTCCACCCAGGTGATCGCCAGATCGGGCAGGGGGGCCATCACACCGACCAGCGCCCGCCCGACATGTCCGGCCCCCCAGATCCACAGCTGGCTGAGGGGGCTGTGCACCGGTTCGATCATCCAGCCGTCGATCAGTTGGGGCTCGGGGCGCTGGCCCTGGTTGCGGGCCTGTGCCAGCAGCCGTTTCACCGAAAGCGGCATCGGAGCATCCGTGACGGGGCGGGCGATCACCTCGCGGTCCAGCTGCGCGACAGCTTCCGCGTCATAGACCTCGCTCAGCAGCTTGACGGCGCCGCCGCAGCATTGCCCAAGGTCCGGCCCCAGCGCATGTCGGGACAGGCGGGACCGGTCTTGCTGGGTCCGGGCCGCCTCGGCCGCCTGAAACTCGAGCGTGCCGCCGCCGATCGTGCCCGACTGCCCGCCGTCCCAGACCAGCATCGCGGCGCCGACCTCGCGCGGGGACGACCCGCGTATCGCCGCGATGACCACGCGTGTCACCTTTCCGTGTTTTTCGACTGCCTCCCTCAATGTCTCCAGGTCAAATCCCATCAGGTGCCTCCACGCAGGCGTTGAATGGCACGCCAGACTTCTTCGGCGGTGGCCGGAGCGTTCAGACCCGGGTATCCATCGCCACAGGCCGCAACGGCATTCGACAGCGCCAGCCAGGCCGAAATTCCCAGCATGAAGGGCGGCTCGCCCACCGCCTTCGAGCGATAGATCGTGTCCTCGCGGTTCGCGCCATCCCAGAGCGCCACGTTGAACACGCCCGGCCGGTCCGAACAGGCGGGGATCTTGTAGGTCGATGGCGCATGGGTGCGCAGCCGGCCCTTGTCGTCCCACACCAATTCCTCGGTCGTCAGCCAGCCCGCGCCCTGCACATAGCCTCCTTCGACCTGCCCGATATCCAGCGCCCGGTTCAGCGAGGCGCCGGCATCATGCAGGATATCCGCCCGCAGAATCCGGTTTTCCCCGGTCAGGGTATCCACCGCCACCTCGGTCACCGCCGCGCCATAGGCGAAGTAATAGAACGGACGCCCCTGACCCTTGATCCGGTCCCACTCGATCTTGGGCGTCTTGTAGAACCCGGTCGCCGACAGGCTGACGCGCCCCTGATAGGCCAGCGCCGCCGCCTCGGCAAAGCTGTAGCTTTCCTCGCCCACGGTAACCCGGCCGTCGGCAAAGACGACCGCCGATGGGTCGGCCTGATGCCGCTGGCCCAGATAGGCGGCCATCCGGTCGCGGATCGTGTCGCAGGCGGCCTTAACGGCCATCCCGTTCAGATCGCTGCCCGACGACGCCGCCGTGGCCGAAGTATTCGGCACCTTCGCGGTATCGGTCGCGGTGATCTTCACCGTCTCCAGCGGAATACCGAACCGCGCGGCCGCCACCTGCGCCACTTTCTGGAATAGCCCCTGACCCATCTCGGTGCCGCCATGGTTCAGATGCACCGAGCCATCCTGATACACATGCACCAGCGCCCCGGCCTGGTTCAGATGGGTCAGCGTAAAGGAAATCCCGAATTTCACCGGCGAAAAGGCGATGCCCTTCTTGACAACGCGGTTCTCGGCATTCCACGCCGCGACCGCCGCCTTGCGCGCGGCATAGTCGCTCGACGCCAGCAGGGCTTCGGTCATCCCGTGCAGCTCGAAATCCTCGACCACCTGCCCATAGGGCGTGGTATTCCCCTTCATCTTTTCGGAAATACTCCGGGGGGAGGCCGCAGGCCGGGGGGCAGAGCCCCCCTCAGCCGGAGCCGCATAGTAATTCCGCCGCCGCAGCTCGACCGGGTCCAGCCCCAGCACATGCGCTGCGTGATCCATCACCCGCTCGATCCCCACCATGCCCTGCGGCCCGCCAAAGCCGCGAAACGCCGTCGCCGATTGGGTGTTGGTCTTCAGCCGATGGCTCTCGATCCGCGCGTTGGGCAACAGATAGGCGTTGTCGGCATGCAGCATCGCCCGGTCGGCCACTGGCAGCGACAGGTCCTGCGCCCAGCCGCAGATGGCGTAATGCTTGAACGAGACACCCTGAATGCGCCCCTCCGCGTCGAACCCGGCCTTGTAGCTGATGCGGAAGGCATGCCGCTTGCCGGTGATGATCATGTCGTCGTCGCGGTCATAGCGCATCTTGCAGGCCCGCCCGGTCGCCCGCGCCGCGATGGCGCAGGCCACGGCCAGCGCATTACCCTGACTTTCCTTGCCGCCAAAGCCGCCGCCCATCCGCCGGGTCTCGACCCGCACGGCGTTCATGGGAACACCCAGCGCCTCGGCCACCTTGTGCTGGATCTCGGTCGGGTGCTGGGTCGAGGAATGCACCAGCATGTCCCCGCCCTCGTTCGGCACCGCCAGCGCGGCCTGACCTTCCAGGTAGAAATGCTCTTGCCCGCCGATCTCGAACGTGCCTTCGATCACATGCGACGCCTGCGCGATGGCGGCGTCGGCGTCGCCCTTGGCGTAGATCCGCGGGCCGTCCTCGAACCGGCTGTCCGCGGCCAAGGCCTCCTCGATGGTCAGGATCGGCGTTTCCTCGGCATAGTCGATCCTGCCCAGCCGCGCCGCCTTGCGCGCCGCCAGATGGCTGGTGGCGACGACCAGAAACACGGGCTGGCCCACATAGTTCACCGTCCCGTTCGCTAGCAGCGGCTCGTCATGGACCGAGGGCGAGACGTCATTGGCAAAGGGGAGGTCCTCAGCCGTCATCACCATCACGACGCCCTCGGCGGCCTTCACCGCCGACAGGTCCATCGCCGTGATCCGGCCCTTGGCGATCGGGCTGAACCCAAAGGCCAGGTGCAGCGTGCCTTTGGGCGTCGGAATGTCATCCACGTAACGCGCGGTTCCCGACACATGCAGATGTGCTGCGTCATGGGGCAGGGGCTTGGTCACGCTCATGCCGACACCTCAAGCACGTTGGTCAACTCGCCCTGATCCTCTGCGAAATACCGCTCCAGCATCGCCCTGGCCGTCTCCAGCCGGTATTCGGCCGAGGCGCGCATGTCGGTCAGCGGGGTGAAATCCCCGTCAAACGCCGGCAGCGCGGCCTGAACGGTCTCATGCGTCCACGCCTTGCCGACCAAGGCGGCCTCGACCGCCGCGGCCCGCTTCGGAATGCCCGCCATGCCACCGAAGGCGATGCGCGCCTGCGCCACGACGCCATCCGAAACGGTGACATTGAAACAGCCACACACGGCCGAGATATCCTGATCGAACCGCTTGCTCAGCTTGTAGCATTTCAGCCGGTCCGATTGACGGGCAAAGCTGACCGCCTCGACGAACTCGCCGGGCGCGCGGTCCTGCTGGCCGTAATCGACAAAGAAATCCTCCAGCGGGATCGACCGCCGCGCGTCCCCTTTGCGCAGATGCAGCGTCGCCCCCAGCGCGATCAGCGCGGGCGGGTTGTCCCCGATGGGCGAGCCGTTGGCGATGTTGCCCCCCACGGTGGCCGCATGGCGCACCTGCACGCTGGCATAGCGCCGGATCATCTCGGCATAGGAGGGGTGCAGATCGGCCATCGCCGCGCCCATGCGGTTCATGTCCACCATCGCACCGATGCGGACCTCGTCTTCGGTGATCGAGATCTCCTTCAGATCGTCGCAACCGCCCAGAAAGATCACCGGGTCCAGATCGCGCAACTGCTTGGTCACCCACAGGCCCACATCAGTGGCGCCGGCCACCAGAGTCGCCTCGGGATGGCTGGCATAGACCTCGGCCAGCTCGTCGGACGAGCGCGGCATCATCGGCGAGGCGGGTTCGACCGCCACCGGCGTGTCCCTGATCCAGACCGGCACCGGCTGGTCTTCGACGGCCTTTGCCGCGCGGATGATCGGGGCATAGCCGGTGCAGCGGCACAGGTTGCCGGCCAGTTGCGTGTCGTGATCGGTCGCGCCATTCGCATGGCTGGCCACCATAGACATCACGAAACCCGGCGTGCAGAAGCCGCATTGCGAGCCGTGATGTTCCACCATCGCCTGCTGAACCGGGTGCATCTGGCCATCCGGCCCGCTCGCGCCTTCGACAGTGCGCACCGCCTTGCCATGCAGCTGCGGTAGAAACAGGATGCAGGCATTCAGCGCCTTGGCGCCGCCCTCATCCGTCACCATCACGGTGCAGGCGCCGCAGTCGCCCTCGTTGCAACCTTCCTTGGTGCCGGTCAGGCCGCGGTCCTCGCGCAGCCAATCCAGCAATGTGGCCGTCGGATCGACATCCGCCAACTCCACAGTCTCTCCGTTCAGAAGAAACGTGATGTTCATTATAGAAACCCGTCGCGTTACCCCGTTGCGCCCATGGGTGCCCTCTCTCGATGCGACGTAGAGAAAGAAGCGGGCTTGTAGCTTGCCGAAAGATGTTAGAAACAGCGCCGGACGGCTGGCAAGAAAAACCGCCCCTGGAATGCACCATTCCTATTCGTCTTGACAGGTGTATCGACCGCCTGATCCGGGCACGACTTTGAAACAAAACACCTTTTTGCCATTACTCCCCGATCTCAAGTGAAGCACCTTCTGAAAAACCCGAATAATCGCTGATTATTGTTTGAGCAACCCGCCGGTATCCTTCTGTCTTTTGCCCGCGCGCCGAGTGGGATAGCCTGCGCTCATGAGCAGTTCTCCACGATTCATCCACCTCCGTGTTCATACCGAATATTCCCTGCTGGAAGGCGCTGTGCGGCTGAAAAAGCTGCCCGGTCTGTGCGAGCAGATGGACATGCCCGCCGTTGCGGTCACCGATACCAACAACATGTTCTGCGCGCTGGAGTTTTCCGTCACCGCCAGCGGCGCGGGCATCCAGCCGATCATCGGCTGCCAGGTGGACCTCAGTTATGTGACCGCACAGCCGGGCGACAAGCCGACGCTGCCTGCGCCCGTGGTGCTGCTGGCCCAGTCCGAGACCGGGTATGAGAACCTGATGAAGCTCAGCTCGTGCCTCTATGTGGACAAGGGCGGGCAGCTGCCGCAGGTCACTCTGGATGAACTTCAGCGCCATTCGGCGGGCCTGATCTGCCTGACCGGCGGCCCGGACGGCCCCGTGGGCCGCCTGCTGCAGCAGGGCCAGCGCCCGGCGGCCGAGGCGCTGGTGGACCGGCTGGCCGCGATGTTCCCCGATCGCCTGTATATCGAACTGCAACGCCACCCCGGCGAGGATGGCCAGCCCGAGGCCGAACGCCTGACCGAGCGCGGCCACGTGGAGATGGCCTATGCCAAGAACCTGCCTCTGGTCGCCACCAATGACGTCTATTTCCCAACCTCGGACATGTACGAGGCGCACGACGCCCTGATCTGCATCGCCGAGGGCGCCTATGTCGACCAGCAAGAGGGCCGCCGACGCCTGACCGCGCAGCACTATTTCAAGTCACCGCAGGAAATGGCCACGCTCTTCGCCGACCTGCCCGAAGCGATCGAGAATACGGTCGAGATCGCCAAGCGCTGCGCCTTCATGGCCTACAAGCGCAACCCGATCCTGCCGAAATTCGCCGATGACGAGGTCGAGGAACTGCGGCGTCAGGCCAACGAGGGGCTGCAGAAACGCCTGGCGGTGATCCCCCATGCCGTCCCGCCCGAGGAATACCAGAAGCGTCTGGATTTCGAACTGGGCATCATCGAAAGCATGGGGTTCCCCGGCTACTTCCTGATCGTTGCCGACTTCATCAAATGGGCCAAGGAGCACAACATTCCGGTCGGGCCGGGGCGGGGCTCGGGCGCGGGCTCGCTGGTGGCCTATGCGCTGACGATCACCGACCTTGACCCGCTGCGCTACAGCCTGCTGTTCGAACGCTTCCTGAACCCCGAGCGGGTCTCGATGCCCGACTTCGACATCGACTTCTGCATGGACCGCCGCGAAGAGGTGATACGCTACGTTCAGCAGAAATACGGCCGCGACAAGGTGGGCCAGATCATCACCTTCGGTGCGCTCTTGTCCAAGGCGGCGGTGCGTGACATCGGGCGGGTGCTGCAGATGCCTTACGGCCAGGTGGACCGCCTGTCCAAGATGATCCCGGTTGAAGGGGTCAAGCCGGTCTCGATCGAAAAGGCGCTTAAGGACGAACCCCGCCTGCGCGAAGAGGCCCGCAACGAAGAGGTGGTGGACCGCCTTCTGACTTACGGCCAGCAGGTCGAGGGGCTGTTGCGCAACGCCTCGACCCACGCCGCCGGCGTGGTGATCGGCGACCGGCCGCTGGACGAGCTGGTGCCACTCTATCAGGACCCGCGCTCGGACATGCCCGCGACCCAGTTCAACATGAAATGGGTGGAACAGGCCGGTCTGGTCAAATTTGACTTTCTGGGCCTGAAAACCCTGACCGTGATCCAGAACGCGGTGGACCTGATCCGCAAGTCGGGCCGCGACCTGCACATTGCCGCCGACGGGAGGCAGCTCTATGACCCGCCCGAAGGCGCGGTGAACGAGATCAACGCGATCCCGCTGGACGATCCGGCCACCTACAAGCTCTATTCCGCGGCCAAGACCGTGGCGGTGTTCCAGGTTGAAAGCTCGGGCATGATGGACGCGCTCAAGCGCATGAAACCCACCTGCATCGAGGACATCGTGGCGCTCGTGGCGCTCTACCGCCCCGGCCCGATGGAGAACATCCCCACCTATTGCGAGGTCAAGAACGGCCAGCGCCAGATCCAATCCGTTCACCCGCTGATCGACCACATCCTGGAAGAAACCCAAGGCATCATCGTCTACCAGGAACAGGTGATGCAGATCGCGCAGGTCATGGCGGGCTACAGCCTTGGCGGCGCCGACCTGCTGCGCCGCGCGATGGGCAAGAAGATCAAAGAGGCGATGGACGCCGAACGCCCGAAATTCGAGGCTGGCGCGGCCAAGAACGGCGTGGACGCCAAGAAGGCCTCCGAGGTGTTCGACCTGCTGGAGAAATTCGCCAACTACGGCTTCAACAAATCCCACGCGGCGGCCTATGCGGTGGTCAGCTACCAGACCGGCTGGCTCAAGGCGAACCACCCGGTCGAGTTCATGGCCGGCGTCATGAACTGCGATATCCACCTGACCGACAAGCTGGCGGTGTATTTCGAAGAGGTCCGCAAGGGGCTGGGCCTGCCTTACGTGCCGCCCTGCGTGAACCGCTCGCTGGCGACCTTCGACGTGGTGGATGGCCAGCTGGTCTATGCTCTGGGCGCGCTGAAAAACGTGGGCGTCGAGGCGATGAACCTCGTGGTGCAGGGGCGGGGCGACAAGCCTTTCGTCAACCTCTTTGACTTCGCCCGCCGGGTCGACCTGAAGAAGGTCGGCAAACGGCCGCTGGAGATGCTGGCCCGCGCGGGGGCCTTCGACGAACTGGACAAGAACCGCCGCCGGGTGTTCGAAAGCCTCGAACAGCTGGTGCAGTATTCGGCGGCGATCCACGAGCAGAAGAATTCGAACCAGGTCTCACTGTTCGGCGAGGCGGGCGACGATCTGCCCGAACCGCGCCTGTCGAAATCGCCCGACTGGTTGCCCGCCGAACGCCTGAGCGAGGAGTTCAAGGCCATCGGCTTCTACCTCTCCGGCCACCCGCTGGACGACTACATGCCCGCCCTGAAACGCAAGCAGGTGATGACGCTGGACGAGGTCACCGAAAAGGCACGCTCGGGTCCGTTGATCGCCAAGATGGCCGGTGTGGTCGCCGGACGACAGGAACGGAAATCGGCCAAGGGCAACCGGTTCGCCTTTGCCCAGCTGTCCGACCCGACGGGGGCATACGAGGTGACGCTGTTCTCGGAAACCTTGGAGAAATCACGCGAGTATCTGGAAACCGGCGCGCAGGTCGTGCTGACGGCCGAAGCCACGATGGAGGCCGACCAGCTGAAGCTGCTGGCGCGCTCGGTCGGTCCGGCGGATTCGGTGGTGGCCGAGGCCGGGGCAACGGGTCTGCGCATCTTCGTCGATCAGCCGCAGGTGGTGTCCACCGTGGCACGGGTTTTGCAGGACGCGGCGGGGGCGGCCCGAAATGCCGCGAAGGGGCCGGTTCACCTGTGCCTGATGGACCCGGGCCTGCCGGGCGAAGTCGAGATGGATCTGGGGCAGGATTTCCCCATCAACCCGCAGATCAAGGGTGCGATCAAATCGCTCGATGGCGTGATGGACGTGCAGGAGGTCTGACGCCCCTTCAATAATGCGGCGGGCGTTCGTCGCCCAGGATGACCCCGCCGGACCCCTCCTGCGCGCGTTCGGCCTCGCGCTGCATCAGCATCGCGACATGGCGGGTCAGGCGATCGATCTCGTCCTGCTGCTTGGCGACGACCATGCTCAGGTCATCCACGGTGCGGGTCAGGTGGGCGATTTTCTCTTCCAGATGCTGCATCGCTGGGGCTCCTGTGATCTGGTGCGGTCATACCGCTGTGGCGCACGCAATGCCAGCGCTGGCTTGCCCCGACCCAGACCATGGGATAGACCGCGCGCGCAAGTGATGAAATCCCAAGGACGCCCCACATGGCCAAGCCCAAGAAACAGCCCCGCCCCAAGGCCGTCACGCCGAAAGGGTTCCGCGACTATTTCGGCCAGGAAGTCACGCAGCGCACCGAGATGCTGCGGACGATTGCGGACGTCTATCATCGCTATGGGTTTGATGCGCTGGAAAGCAGCGCCGTGGAAACGGTCGAGGCGCTGGGCAAGTTCCTGCCCGATGTCGATCGCCCCAACGAAGGCGTGTTCGCCTGGCAGGAGTTTGACGAGGGCGGCAACGGCGACTGGATGGCGCTGCGCTATGACCTGACCGCGCCGCTGGCCCGGGTCTATGCCCAACATCGCAATGACCTGCCCACGCCCTATCGCCGCTATGCGATGGGGCCGGTCTGGCGCAACGAAAAGCCGGGGCCGGGGCGATATCGCCAGTTCTATCAGTGTGATGCGGATACTGTGGGAACGGCTAGCATGGCCGCCGATGCCGAAATCTGCGCCATGCTGTCCGATACGCTGGAAACCGTGGGCATTCCGCTCGGCGACTATCTGGTGCGGGTCAACAACCGCAAGGTCCTCAACGGCGTGCTCGAGGCCATGGGCCTGGGCGCGGACGCGGCGGCGCGCGATGACGTTCTGCGCACCATCGACAAGTTTGACAAGGTGGGCGAGCAGGGCGTGCGCGAGTTGCTGACCAAGGGTCGGCTGGACGCCTCGGGCGCGTTTATCGAGGGCGTTGGCCTGTCCAACGATCAGGCCGAGCCGGTGATCGCCTTCCTGACCTCGAAAGCCGATGACGCCGCCGGAACGCTGGCCAACCTGCGCGCGGCCGTGGGTGACAGCAAGATCGGCGCTGAAGGCATCTCCGAGCTGGAGCAGATCGGCGAATTGCTGGCTGCGGGAGGCTATGGCGCCGATCGCATCCAGATCGACCCCTCGGTCGTGCGAGGGCTGGGATACTACACCGGTCCTGTCTACGAGGCCGAGCTGACCTTCGAGATCTTCGATGAAAAGGGTCGCAAGCGGCAATTTGGTTCCGTCGCAGGCGGCGGGCGCTATGATGATCTGGTCAAGCGCTTCACCGGGCAGGAAGTGCCCGCGACCGGTGTCTCGATCGGGGTCGACCGGTTGCTGGCCGCGCTGCGCGAGAAAGGGCGGATCAAGTCACATGACACCGGGCCGGTCGTCGTGACCGTGATGGACCGGGACCGCATGGCCGACTATCAGGCGATGGTGGCCGAACTGCGCAATGCCGGCATCCGAGCCGAGGTCTACCTGGGCAACCCCAAGAATTTCGGCAATCAACTGAAATACGCGGACAAGCGGAACTCGCCCGTCGCGGTGATCGAGGGCGGGGACGAGAAGGACCGCGGCGTGGTTCAGATCAAGGACCTGATCCTGGGCGCCAAGATCGCTGAAAGCGCTACGCTTGAGGAATGGAAGGAACGCCCCAGCCAGTTCGAGGTGCCGCGCGCCGATCTGGTCGCCAAGGTGCGCGAGATTCTGGACAGTCAGGACTGAGCCATGCCCAACCGATCCCAGATCCAGGCCCGGGCCGCGATGATGCGCGTGCGTTTCGAGGCCGCCGGGGCGCAGGTCGTCGATACGCCGCTGCTGCAATCGGCCGAGACGCTGCTGGACCTTTACGGCGAGGATATCCGCGCGCGCGCCTATGTCACCTCGGACGCGCTGCGCGGCGAACAGATGCTGCGCCCGGATTTCACTCTGCCGGTGGTGCAGATGCACATGCGCGACGGCGCCGAACCGGCCCGCTATACCTATTCGGGCGAGGTGTTTCGCCGTCAGGAACACGACCCCGACCGCGCCAATGAATACATCCAGGTGGGCTATGAGGTCTTTGACCGCGACGATCCGGCAGGCGCCGATGCCGAGGTGTTCTCGCTGTTTGCCCTGCAATTGCGGGGCCTGCCGCTGCGCGCGGCGACCGGCGACATCGGCATTCTGACGGCTGCAGTACAAGGCCTGCGCACCTCCGACCAACGCAAGGCTGCGCTGATGCGCCATCTGTGGCGGCCGCGTCGGTTCCGGGCTCTGCTGGACCGGTTCGCGGGCCGCAAGCCCGAGCCGGACCACCGCGCCGCGTTGCTCGCTGCGGCCGACCCGATGGCATGCGACGCGCCGATGATCGGCAAGCGCCGACCGGCCGAGATCGCCGCCCGCATCGACGCCCTGCGCGCCGACCGCGACACACCGCCGATTTCAGACACGGAGATGGCCGGGCTGGACGCGCTGCTGGGCGTGCGCGAGACCATGCCCTATGCGCTGGAGCATCTGCGCGACATCGCCGTCGATCTGCCCCAGATCACCCCCGCGCTGGACCGGCTCGAGGCGCGGATCGCTGCCCTGCAGGCGCGTGGCGTTGATGTCGGCAAGCTGGATTTCGAGGCCTCGTATGGGCGCACCTCGATGGAATATTACGACGGGTTCGTTTTCGGCTTCTACGCCGAGCGCCGCCCCGATCTGCCGCCTATCGCTACCGGTGGGCGCTATGATGCGCTGACGCGGCGGCTGGGCAACGGGGCCGAGATCCCGGCGGTGGGTGGCGTGCTGCGCCCCGACCTGATGCTGGAAATCGAGGAGGCGGGCCAATGACCCTGAAGCTGGGCGTGCCGTCCAAGGGGCGGCTGATGGAGAAAACCTTTGCCTGGTTCGCCCGCCACGGGATCGAGCTGTCGCGCGCCGGGTCCGACCGGGAATACGCTGGCAAGGTGGACGGGATCGAGGATGTCTCGCTGATCCTGCTGTCGGCCGGAGAGATTCCGCGCGAGCTGGCTGCCGGGCGGATTCACTTGGGCGTGACAGGCACCGACCTGGTGCACGAAAAATTGCCACGCTGGGAACAGCAGGTCGAAGAAATCGCACCGCTGGGCTTCGGCCAGGCCGATCTGGTGATCGCGGTTCCGGCCTGCTGGGTCGATGTCGAGACGCTGGATGACCTGGACGCCGCCGCCGCCGCCTTTCGGGCCACGCATGGGCACCGTCTGCGGATCGCCACCAAGTACCACCGCCTGGTGCGCGAGTTCCTGACCGATTCTGGGGTTGCCGATTATACGCTGGTCGACAGCCAGGGGGCGACCGAGGGAACGGTGATGAACGAAACCGCCGAGGCGATCGCCGACATCACATCGACCGGCGAGACCCTGCGTGCCAACCACCTTAAGATCCTGTCAGATGGGTTGATCCTGCAATCGCAGGCCACTTTGTGGCGCAGCCGGGTTGCGGAGTACGGGGGGGGCGAAAAGGCTGCTCTGGCAGAAGTAATGCGCCGTTTGGGCTGAGGCTAGAGCACGCCGATTTCAGCCAGCGCGCGGTTCAGATCCTCGGGCAGGGCGTCGTCCTGCGCGCGGCTTTCGGGCAGGTCTGCGGGGCTGTCCTCGGGTTTCAGATAGCGCCAGCCTTGAAAGGGCCGTTTTTGCGCGCCCTGTGTGCGATGGACCTGCGGGTCCAGCACGATGGCGCAGCGGCGGATGCCATCCTCACCCGTCACCTCGTCCAGCCGCAAAATGCGCTGGCGGCACTGGATGACGCCCTTGATGACCCAGAAGATCGATCCGCCGTTCAGAATCTCGGCCTCGCGCTTGGGCCACATGCGGGTGATGTGGCGGGGCAGGCCGTCCGCAAAGCGCCGGCGATAGCTGTCCTGCCAGGCGATCAGGCTATCCACGCTCTCGGACCCGACCGAGAGTTTCACGAGGTTGATGTACTTATCCACAGCTTTCCCACAGAGTCGTCCCATGGACTATCCTTATATTGTAGCCTACCGTTGCGCGCTATCAAGCTGTTGTGGTTCAGCGCGGGTTTGGTCTAATCTGGGTGCCTCTTTCAGAACAGGGAATCACCAATGAGCCGCTTTGCCGCCCCCATCGCCGAGCAGATCTGGGACATGAAATACCGCTTCAAAAAAGCGGATGGCACGCCGATCGACAAGTCGGTCGAGGATACGTGGCGGCGAATTGCGCGCGATCTGGCACGGGTGGAAAAGGACCCCGCGCATTGGGAACAGAAGTTCTACGAGGCGCTTGAGGACTTCAAATACCTGCCCGCCGGGCGGATCACGGCCGGGGCAGGCACCGCGCGGCAGGTGACCCTGTTCAACTGTTTCGTGATGGGCACGATCCCCGACAGCATGGGCGGCATTTTCGACATGCTGAAAGAGGCTGCGCTGACCATGCAGCAGGGCGGGGGGATCGGCTATGATTTCTCGACCATCCGGCCGCGCGGCGCGGATGTGCACGGGGTGGCCGCCGATGCCTCGGGGCCGCTCTCGTTCATGGATGTGTGGGACGCCATGTGCCGCACCATCATGTCGGCGGGCTCGCGCCGGGGCGCGATGATGGCGACCATGCGCTGCGACCATCCGGATATCGAACAGTTCATCACCGCCAAATCCGACCCGGCCCGCCTTCGTATGTTCAACATGTCGGTTCTGGTGACGGATGCCTTCATGGACGCGGTCAAGGCCGATGCTTCGTGGGACCTGGTCTTTGACGGCAAGGTCTACCACACGGTGCAGGCCCGCGACCTGTGGAACAAGATCATGCAGGCCACCTATGACTATGCCGAGCCGGGCGTGATCTTCATCGACCGGATCAACCAGGCCAACAACCTGAGCTATTGCGAGACCATCGCCGCCACCAACCCGTGCGGAGAGCAGCCACTGCCGCCTTATGGCGCCTGTCTGTTGGGTTCGATCAACCTGGCGCGGCTGGTGTCAGCACCGTTCGAAGACGCGGCTCGTCTGGACGAGGCGGCATTGCAGGAGCTTGTCGCCACGGCCGTTCGCATGATGGACAACGTGGTGGATGCCTCGAAATTCCCGCTGCCGCAGCAGGCCGCCGAGGCGCAGGCCAAGCGCCGCATTGGGCTGGGCGTGACCGGATTGGCGGATGCGCTGTTGATGCTGGGTCTGCGCTATGGCTCGGACGAGGCGGCGCGTCAGACCGAGCGCTGGTTGCACGCGATCGCTCGCGCCGCGTATCTGGCGTCGGTGGACTTGGCCAAGGAAAAAGGGGCCTTTCCCCTGTTCGATGCCGAGAAATACCTGGCCAGCGGCACCATGCAGCAGATGGATGACGATGTCCGCGAGGCAATCCGCGAACACGGCATCCGCAACGCTTTGCTGACCTCGATCGCGCCCACGGGGACGATCTCTCTGTATGCGGGCAACGTTTCGTCGGGGATCGAGCCGGTCTTTGCCTATGCCTACACCCGCAAGGTGCTGCAGAAGGACGGCTCGCGCACCGAGGAAGAGGTGGTGGACTATGCCGTTCAGATGTGGCGCGACAAGTTCGGCGACGTCGAACTGCCCGACTATTTCGTGAACGCCCAGACCCTGACGCCGGCCGAGCATGTCAAGATGCAGGCTGCCGCGCAGAAATGGATCGACAGCTCGATCTCGAAGACGATCAACTGCCCCGAGGACATCGCGTTCGATGCTTTCAAGGACGTGTACATGCAGGCCTGGGATCAGGGCTGCAAGGGCTGCACCACCTATCGCCCGAACGACGTGACAGGTTCGGTGCTGACCGTTTCGGAAAGCGACGACAAGGTGCCAGGTGAAAGCGCGGATGCGCCGCACGAGGTGGATGGCGGCGATGTCATCTACATGTCCGAACCGCTGGACCGGCCGCAGTCGCTGGAAGGGTCGACCTACAAGCTGAAATGGCCCGATAGCGAGCACGCGATCTATTTGACGATCAACGACATCGTCATCGGTGGTCGGCGGCGTCCGTTCGAGGTGTTCATCAACTCGAAGAACATGGAGCATTACGCCTGGACGCTGGCCCTGACCCGGATGATCTCGGCCGTGTTCCGACGCGGTGGCGACGTGTCCTTTGTGGTCGAGGAACTGAAGGCCGTGTTCGACCCGCGCGGCGGGGCCTGGGTGCAGGGCAAGTACATCCCCTCGATCCTAGCGGCGATCGGTGGCGTGATCGAGCAGCACATGATCGCGATCGGGTTCCTTGAGGGGGAAGGGATGGGACTGAAATCCGACCCGCAGGCGCAGGTGGTCAATATGGACGCTCCCCGCGGCAAGGCCTGCCCGTCCTGCGGTCAGTATGAGATGCGCATGATCGAAGGCTGCATGACCTGCGCAAGCTGCGGCCATTCAAAATGTGGTTGATGGGGGAAGGGCGGAGTTGAGGTGAAATAACCAGAAATTTTTGGCCATTTGGCGCGTCTAAATGACCTTCTTCCTAGCATTTGGTATCCATTTTTCAGTTTCAGGCCCGGGTGCCAATGTGTGTGTGGTCATAATGCTGAATTTTCTTGAACCCGCCACCTCGGTTGCTTGAGAATGGCCGACAAGCACCTCAACCTGCCGTGTGATTGGGGCTTGCGCGGCCCCATTCGGGCCACGGTCCCCTCACACCGTGACAATTTCTTCCGGCTTGTGTCTCCCCGTTGCCATTCCGATCCTCCGTTTTCCTAAACATAACGGCGGATCACTTCTTTGGGGGAGGGTCACCGGTACCTGATATTTTAAAACACGCGGAGACCGCATTCATCGTTGGAAATGCAGACACCCGATCAGGCATATCTCAACCCGTCGTCACCAATCGCGGCGGCATAACCGAGCGGAAAACCAACCTACGAAACGGTTCAAACAGACCGAACCACCTCTCTGCACAAGCATCTTTCGCGGCGGGAATCCTGATCGAATGCCGGTTTCGGCATCAATCATTGGTCCGAGCAGAACAACTCGTACACCGTTTCGATCATCTTGCGCGGACGGTCGTCGGCCAGGCTATAGTAAATGGCTTTCCCCTCGCGGCGGGGAACCACCAGCCCCTCGAAGCGCAGACGCGCCAATTGCTGGGACACGGCGGCTTGTCGTGCGGACAGCAGTTCTTCGAGTTCGGTCACTGATTTCTCGCCCGAGGCCAAATGGCACAGGATCATCAGCCGCCCTTCGTGGCTTATGGCTTTCAGAAAACCCGCCGCACGGGCCGCGTTTTCTGCCATGCGGTCCATTTCTTCGTTGGACATGTCCGAAGAAAGCTTGGGAAGCGTCATCCTGTTTGACCTTTTTGACTGTAACTCGACGAGGGCGGCGTGCCCAAGGCTCCATGGGTATTGCTGGCGGTCGTTTACACTTAGTAATCGGGAATTTCCATAAGAACGCTTCGCAATCTTGTAATGCGAGCACAAGCAGCCTGGGCAGTTCGGCCTGTTGCGCGGATTGCAGAGGATGGCATACGGGCAACGTAGATTGGCGGTCATGTCCGCATCGCGAACTCTGGCGCGGCTGACCCCTTGCAGCCCCTCGGCGCCGACACTAAGACTCGTGTAACGTCTTTCCGGGTATGGTCCCGGTCCATAGCAAATCAGGCAGGTTCCGAATGTTCGATCCAGTTGACACCTACATGAACACGCTCGTCCCGATGGTCGTCGAGCAGACCAGCCGCGGAGAGCGTGCCTATGACATCTTCTCGCGCCTTCTGAAGGAGCGGATCGTGTTCATCAACGGCCCGATCCACGACGGGATGAGTCATCTGATCGTCGCGCAGCTGCTGCACCTCGAGGCCGAGAATCCGAACAAGGAAATCTCGATCTACATCAACTCGCCCGGTGGCGTGGTGACCAGCGGGTTGGCCATCTACGACACAATGCAGTACATCAAGCCGAAATGTTCGACCCTGGTGATCGGCCAGGCAGCCTCGATGGGGTCGGTTCTGCTGGCCGGGGGCGAGAAGGGGATGCGTTTTGCGCTGCCCAACAGCCGCATCATGGTGCACCAGCCCAGCGGCGGCTATCAGGGTCAGGCCAGCGACATCATGATTCACGCGGCCGAGACGCAAAAGCTGAAGGATCGCCTGTACGATATCTATGCCAAGCATACCGGACAGTCGAAAAAGACCATTGAAAAGGCGCTGGATCGTGACAATTTCATGAGCCCGGAAGAGGCCAAAGAATGGGGCCACATCGACGAAATCGTCGAAAGCCGGACGAAGGCCGAGCCCGACGAAGCGTGATGCCGAAACCCCGCACCCACAGGTGCGGGGTACGATTTTGAGATTGTAGCTGCCTTGGCGCTGGCCTAAGCTCGGTCCAAGGTGGCAAGCGCGGTCCGCACGGGGCCGCAGGGATGAAGCCCGAAAGGTAGATCATGGCGACGAATTCAGGCGGTGACAGCAAGAACACGCTCTATTGCAGCTTCTGCGGCAAGAGCCAGCACGAGGTGCGCAAGCTGATTGCTGGTCCGACCGTATTCATCTGCGATGAATGCGTCGAACTGTGCATGGACATCATCCGCGAGGAAACCAAGGCCAGCGGGCTGAAATCCACCGACGGCGTGCCGACGCCCAAAGATATCTGCGAGGTTCTGGACGATTATGTCATCGGCCAGGCGCGGGCCAAGCGCGTGCTGTCGGTAGCGGTGCACAACCACTACAAACGCCTGAACCACGCGCAGAAGGCCGGCAGTGACATCGAACTGGCCAAGTCGAACATCCTGCTGATCGGCCCGACGGGCTGCGGTAAGACCCTTCTGGCGCAGACTCTGGCGCGGATTCTGGACGTTCCGTTTACCATGGCCGACGCGACCACGCTGACCGAGGCCGGTTACGTGGGCGAGGATGTCGAGAACATCATCCTCAAACTGCTGCAAGCCAGCGAATACAATGTCGAACGCGCGCAGCGCGGCATCGTCTATATCGACGAGGTCGACAAGATCACCCGCAAGTCGGAAAACCCCTCGATCACCCGAGACGTTTCGGGCGAGGGCGTGCAGCAGGCGCTGCTGAAACTGATGGAAGGCACCGTGGCCAGCGTGCCGCCGCAGGGAGGCCGCAAGCACCCGCAGCAGGAATTCCTGCAGGTGGACACCACCAACATCCTGTTCATCTGCGGCGGCGCATTCGCGGGCCTCGACAAGATCATCGCGCAGCGTGGCAAGGGTTCGGCCATGGGCTTTGGCGCCGATGTGCGCGACAATGACGAACGCGGCGTGGGCGAGATTTTCCAGGATCTGGAACCCGAGGATCTGCTGAAATTCGGTCTGATCCCGGAATTCGTCGGCCGTTTGCCGGTTCTGGCCACGCTCGAGGATCTGGACGAGGACGCTCTGGTTACTATCCTAACCAAGCCCAAGAACGCGCTGGTCAAGCAGTATCAGCGCCTGTTCGAGCTGGAAAACGTCGAGCTGGACTTTACCGAGGACGCGCTGAAGGCAATCGCCAAGAAGGCGATCGAGCGCAAGACGGGTGCGCGCGGTTTGCGCTCGATTCTGGAAGACATCCTGCTGGACACGATGTTCGAACTGCCGGGCATGAAGAACGTGACCAAGGTGGTCGTGAACGAAGAGGCGGTGACCTCGGACGCGCAGCCGCTGATCATCTATGCCGACGCTGAGCCGGAAACGGTATCGGCAGGCTGATCCACGTGAAATTGGAAAACCTGCGGCGCGGCATTGTCCGCGCCGTTTTCGTATGAGGGCAAAATGACGATTCGGCGAATTTCCTCGGGGGGCGAGTTCGAGGCGAAGGTCGGCTATTGCCGGGCCGTGGTCGCCGGCGGCTGGGTGCATGTGGCCGGTACCGTGGGGCAGGGCGATGACGTTGTCGATCAATGCCGCTCGGCCCTGGAGGTCATCGGCAAGGCGCTGTCCGAGGCCGGAGCATCGTTTGCCGACGTGGTCCGCGTGACCTACATGCTGCCGGACCGCACCGAGTTCGCGCCCTGCTGGCCCATTCTTGCCGACACCTTCGGGCCAAACCCGCCGGCGGCCACGATGATCGAATGTGGCCTGATCGACCCGAAATACCGGATCGAAATCGAGGTGACGGCCTTGCTGCCGACATGACGGGTGCGGTCTTTGTGGCACTGGACCTCTGCGAGGGTTTGGTCCATATCTGCGGGGACAGAAATGCCGGAGGCAGCCGA
Organism: Ruegeria sp. BHSC276; assembly: GCF_059612945.1. Taxonomy (NCBI): domain Bacteria; kingdom Pseudomonadati; phylum Pseudomonadota; class Alphaproteobacteria; order Rhodobacterales; family Roseobacteraceae; genus Ruegeria; species Ruegeria sp. BHSC276. The sequence continues at coordinate 53,199 of NZ_JBXWRP010000003.1, forward strand.
TGGGAATCCTGAACACTCTATTGCGGGCCGTGACCTGGTGGAACGGAGCAACCCTGAACACCCAGATCTACACCGCGCGCAAGGGGATCAAGGTGGGCGAGGACGATCAGGGCAACGTGTTCTATCGCAATGCCGATGACAGCCAGCGCTGGGTGATCTTCAACGGCGAGGCCGAAGCCAGCCGAATCGATCCAGAATGGCATGGCTGGCTGCACCGGACATGGGACGAGCCGCCCACCGAAAAACCGCTGCGCCACAAGTCGTGGGAGAAACCGCATCAGGAAAACCTGACAGGCACGCCGATGGCCTATGTGCCGGCCGGATCCCTGCGCCGCCCCGAACCGGTGGAGCGCAAGGATTACGAGGCATGGCGCCCGGAATAAGCGAGGCATAGATGTCGACCCACAACATGACCGAAGTTCTGGTCGGCGGCGTCGTGCTGGCCTTCGCCATCGGCTTTGGCGTTTATGCCAGCCAGTCGACCGGTTGGTCTCAGGATACCTCTGGCTATGAACTGGGCGCCTCGTTCCGGTCGCTAGAAGGGGTTGGCGTGGGCACCGATGTACGGCTGGCCGGGGTCAAGATCGGTACGGTCACGAACGTCAAGCTGAACGCGGAAACCTACCGCGCCGATACCACCATCTCGGTGGCTGATGACATTCAGATCCCCGATGACAGCGCCATCGTGATCTCGTCCGAGGGCCTTCTGGGTGGCAACTTCGTCGAAGTCATGCCCGGTGGTTCGCCGTTCTATTTCGAGCCCGGCGATCAGATCGAGGACACGCAGGGCGCGGTCAGTCTGATCTCGTTGCTGGTCAAGTTCGTGGCCGGGGACAGCGCCGAATGATGATGCGTGCGGCCATGTTTGTGCTGCTGGCGGCCGGCGCGGCCCAGGCACAGCAGAAGGTCACCTCGGGGGCCGGGGCGCTGCTGCGCGGGCTGGACAAGGTCAATGGCCAGACTGTCGACGTGCAGATGAAACCCGGCGAGACGGCCTCGATCTTCGGGCTGGACGTGGCGCTGGGGGATTGCCGGTATCCGACCGAGAACCCGACCGGCGACGCCTTTGCCTTTCTGACGATCTGGGAAAAGGGCGAGGCTGAACAGCTGTTCGATGGCTGGATGATCGCGACGTCGCCCGCGCTGAACGCCTTGGACCATTCCCGTTACGACGTCTGGGTGATCCGCTGTATCACGCCCTGAGGCGTTTGTGACAGCGGTGCGGTGAAATCAGCGCTGCCGGCGGTGGCCTGATCCAGAAGCCTGCGATATTCGTGCCGGGGAACCTCAATCGCCCCCAATGACGCCAGGTGCGCGGTCAGGAATTGCGTGTCGAACAGCTGAAACCCTGTCTGGCGCAGTCGGTCGACCAGATAGGCCAGTGCGATTTTTGATGCGTCCCTGCGGCGTGAGAACATGCTTTCCCCGAAGAAGGCCGCCCCCAGCGTCACACCGAAAACACCGCCGACCAAAGTGTCGCCCTCCCACAATTCCAGTGAATGGGCGTGGCCCGTCTCGTGCAGCTGCGCATACAGGCGGCGGAGTTGGCCGTTGATCCAGGTGTCGGCCCGGTCGGCGCAGCCGTCCACGACGGCCTGGAAATCGCGGTTGACGGTGGCGGAGAACCCACAGTTGCGGATGCGTCGACGCAGGCTGCGCGAAATATGGAACCCGTCCAGAGGGAACACGCCGCGCAGCCGAGGATCGACCCAGAAAAGCTCCGGATCGTTTCGATGCTCGGCCATCGGGAAGATGCCGACGGAATAGCCATGCAGCAGAAGGTCGGGCGTCAGGCTCATGCGGAGCCCGAGCGAAAGGCGCCCGGAGAGCATTTCTCCGGGCGGCCTGAATTACTGGGACATGTTCTCCGCAAGCCAGTGCTCCAGCCAGTGGATGTTGTAGTCGCCGCTGTGGATGTCGGGCTCTTGCAGCAGGGCGCGGAACAGCGGAATGGTGGTGTCGATGCCGTCCACGATCAGTTCGCCCAGGGCCCGGTTCAGGCGCGCCAGGGCTTCGGGGCGGTCGCGGCCGTGCACGATCAGCTTGCCGATCAGAGAGTCGTAGTAGGGCGGGATCGAGTACCCGTCATACAGGGCTGAATCCATCCGCACACCCAAGCCGCCCGGCGCGTGGTAGGCCGTGATCTTGCCCGGGCAAGGCGAGAAGTTGGGCAGTTTTTCCGCGTTGATCCGCACCTCGATTGCATGGCCATTGATCTTGAGGTCGTCCTGACCGAAGGACATGGGCTCGCCCGCGGCTACAAGGATTTGCTCGCGCACCAGATCGACGCCGAAGATGGCCTCGGTCACGGGGTGTTCCACCTGCAGGCGGGTGTTCATCTCGATGAAATAGAACTCGCCGTTCTCATAGAGGAACTCGATCGTACCGGCGCCGATATAGTTGATCTTGGCAACTGCCTCGGCGCAGATCTTGCCGATGCGCGCGCGCTCCTCGGGGGTGATGCAGGGGCCTGGGGCCTCTTCGAACACCTTTTGGTGGCGCCGCTGCAGCGAGCAGTCGCGCTCGCCCAGATGGACCGCGTTGCCCTTGCCATCGCCAAAGACCTGGATCTCGATGTGGCGGGGCGTCGTCAGGTATTTCTCGATATAGACCTCGTCATTGCCGAAGGCGGCCTTGCCTTCGGCCCGCGCGGTCATGAAGGCGCTTTCCATCTCGTCGGCGGTCTGGGCAACCTTCATGCCGCGCCCGCCGCCGCCGGCGGTGGCCTTGATGATGACCGGATAGCCGATTTCTTCACCGATCCGCTTGGCCGTGGCCAGATCGGGCACACCTCCGTCCGAGCCGGGCACGCAGGGCACGCCCAGTTCCTTCATCGTATCCTTAGCGGTGATCTTGTCGCCCATGATGCGGATGTGTTCCGCAGTGGGGCCAATGAAGGTGATGCCGTGGTCTTCGACGATCTGCACGAAATCGGCGTTTTCAGACAGGAAGCCATAGCCGGGATGGATCGCCTGCGCGCCGGTGATCTCGCACGCCGAGATGATGGCGGGAATGGATAGATAGCTTTGCGGGCTGGGTGCCGGGCCGATGCAGACGGATTCGTCGGCCATGCGCACATGCATGGCGTCGCTGTCGGCGGTCGAATGCACCGCGACCGTCGCAATCCCCATCTCGCGCGCGGCACGGATCACACGCAGGGCGATCTCGCCTCGGTTGGCAATCAGGATCTTGTCGAACATGGGCCCGCCTTACTCGATGATGACCAGAGGTGTGCCGAACTCCACCGCGTCGCCGTCGGCGACCAAAATGCGTTTGACGGTGCCCGACTTGGGGGCGTGGATGTGGTTCATAGTCTTCATCGCCTCGACGATCAGCAGCGTGTCGCCTTCGGAAACCGATGCGCCCACGGTCACGAACGGGGCCGCGCCCGGCTCGGGCTGCATGTAGACGGTGCCGACCATGGGCGAGGTGACGGCACCGGGGTGGCTGGCCGGATCGTCGGCCGGAGCGGCGGCCTCGGCCGGGGCGGCGGCCGGTGCCGCCGGAGCAGCGGGCGCCGCCGTGGCAGCGGCCGGTACCGCCACCTGAACCGGTGCCGCGGGCGCCGGAGCGACACGGCTGACGCGCACGTTCAGGCTGTCTTCCTCGCCATATTCCCGTTTGACCTGCAGTTCCGTCAGATCGTTTTCGCGCAGCAATTCAGCCAATGCCTTGATGAACGCCACATCCGCTTCGTGTCTGGTATCTGTCATGAGTGTCCTCGAAGGTTCCCCTATGGCCCGTCTGTCTGCGCGGGCTTTGCTCAATTACGCTGCGTTATAGGGCAACGCGACGGCCATGAAAAGCGCAGTCTGGGCTGGGTTCGGCCATGAAACGCCAGCACAGCGTCGGCTAAAGTGGCGTGCCCGATAGCTTGGCCACCAATTCAGGCAGCTTGCGGGCCCCGAACTTTTCCAGAAGCCGAGCGCGATAGGCCTCGATGGTGCGGTAGCTGAGCCCAAGTTCGGCGCCGATCTCCTTGGCCGACAGGCCGCGGCACGACAGGATGGCAACCTCGCGTTCGCGCTTGGTCAGCTCGACCAGCGGGCGCTCTTCGGAAATGTCGGAAAAGCTCCAGATTCCATGGCGAAACGGGTCGTCGGGCGTCAGCGAGCGCCCGCGTGCCCGGCACCAGAACAGGTCGCCATTGCGGCGACGCATCACCCGCTCATCGGAGTAATATCCCGTGTCGCGCATCACCTGCAGGCTGCGGGCGCCGATCCTCTCCCAATCGGCGACCGAAGGGTAGAGATGCAGCAACGGCATGTTCCGATAGTCGGTCTCCTCGCCGCCGAAGGTGCGGGCGAATTGCAGGTTGCAGCGCCGGATGATCCGGTTCTCAAGTTCGACCAGGCCGATGGGCGCATATTCGAATGCGGGATCGCTCATGCCGGTATGGTGGCGGGATTTTCGGCCGAATTGAAGGGGAGAGTTGCCCACGCGTCGCAAGACTTCGGCAGGAATTGAGTAAATCCTGTAAATCAGGTTTGAAAACACTCGCGTAACCCCTTTAAATTAAGGCGGGTATCAGCAAAACCTGTCTTGGAGCTGTGTGCTTGCCAGGCATCAGCTGAGGAGGAAGATCATTGTGAGAGATATGTTGACCGGAAGTCGTATCCGCGAGAGGCGCCAGATTTCCGGGCTGAAGCAGGCGCAGCTGGCGCGCCAGGTGGGAATTTCGGCATCCTATCTAAACCTGATCGAACACAACCGGCGCAGAATCGGCGGTAAGCTTCTGGTCGACATCGCGGCGGCACTTTCGGTCGAGCCGTCGGTGCTGACCCAGGGGGTCGAGGCCACGCTGATCGCGGCCCTGCGCGAAGCCGCTGCCGACGCGGTGGGGCAACGCGCCGAGATCGATTCGCTTGACGAATTTGCCGGACGGTTTCCGGGCTGGGCCGGTGTGCTGGCCCAGATGCACCGTCGTGTGGTGTCGCTTGAACGTACGGTCGAGACCCTGTCGGACCGGCTGACCCACGACCCGCATCTGGCGGGCTCGATGCACGAGGTCCTGTCGACGGCAGCTGCGATCCGCTCGACTGCCGCGATTCTGGCCGAACCCGGCGAACTGGATGCCGAGTGGCGCGACCGGTTCCATCGCAACCTGCACCAGGATGCCGAGCGCCTGGCGGAAAGCTCGAAGGCCCTGGTCGCCTATCTGGATCAAAGCGAAAGTCCCGGCGACCGGCGCGGATTGCCCATGGAGGAGGTCGAGGCCTTTTTGGACCAGCGCGGATTTCACCTGCCCGAGCTGGAGGGCGGCGAATACGGCGATGACATGGTGCAGCATGGTCTGCGGTCGGCGGCGGCCAAGTCGCTGGTCCGGCAGGTGCTGAAGCAATATGCGCAGGACGCGCGGGCCATGCCTTTGGGCCGACTGCGCGAGGCCCTGCAAGCGGACGGGCTGGATCCGCTGACACTTGCCGCGCGGTTTTCGGTCGATCTGGCCACGGTGCTGCGGCGGCTGGCCTTCCTGCCCGAGGATGTGTTGCCGCGACCGGCGGGATTGGCGGTGTGCGATTCGTCCGGCAGCATCATCCTGCTCAAGCATGTCCCCGGTTTCGCCATGCCCCGGCACGGCGATGCCTGCCCTTTATGGCCCGTGTTCTCTGCGTTGAACCGGCCCTTGGTGCCGGTTCACAGCCGTGTCACCCTTCTGGGCCGCAGCGCCGCCGAGTTCGAGTGTTTCGCCATCGCCTGGCCGCAGCCCGTGTCGGGGTTCGGACGCGAGCCGGTCTATCGCTCGGTGATGCTGGTGGTGCCGCCGGGCGACGACAAGACCCAGTCAGGGGCAGAGGTGCAGGTCGGGGCAAGCTGCCGGATCTGCCCCAAGACGGACTGCGCCGCCCGGCGCGAGCCGTCGATTCTGAGTGAAGGTTTTTGACAGTTTCGCGACGCACCGCTTAATCTGCATGCGACCGTCCGCCAAACGTCGCGGCCGGTCTTGGGGAGGGAATACCAACATGAGCCGCAGGGTTCTTTTGATCGAGGATGAGCCGAACATCACCGAGGCCATCCGGTTTCTGCTGACCCGCGAAGGGTGGGTGGTGGAAACCCATGCCGAAGGTGGGAACGCGGTCGAGACGATTCTGGCTGCGCGGCCCGATCTGGTCATATTGGACGTGATGCTGCCCGGCAAAAGCGGCATGGACGTGCTGCGCGAACTGCGCGAGCACGCCGACATGAAGGCGCTGCCGGTCCTGATGCTGACCGCCCGCGGACAATCGCGCGACCGCGAGATGGCCGAGAAGGCCGGGGTCAGCCGGTTCATGACCAAACCGTTTTCGAATGTCGAAGTGCTGACCGCCGTACGAGACCTGTACGCACAGGCGTCGCGGTCATGAGCGCGCCCGGCCCCGGGCGACCGACAGCAGAGGGGCCGCGCCCGTCGGTCTTTTTGGAGCGCCAAAGCTATCGCCGCCGCCGGTTGGCGGATGCGGCGCGAATGCTGCCCTTTCTGGGGGCTGCTTTGGTCGTGATCCCACTATTGTGGCCGCGCGCCGATGTCGAGGGGCAGGGGATGCCCCTGTCGTCCGCCATGCTGTACATCTTCATCAGCTGGGCCGGGATGATCGCGGTCAGTTTCCTGTTCGGTCTGGCGGCGCGGCGCATGGCTGCGCGTGAAGACGCCAGTTCTGAGGGTGCCCCATGGCGACCATGAACATTCTGATCCTGGTCTGTCTGGGCTATGTGGTGCTGCTATTCGGCGTCGCCTTCGCAGCCGACCGGATGGCCGCGGCCGGACGCGGCCGCTGGCTGCGCTCGCCCTTGATCTATACCCTGTCGCTGTCGATCTACTGCACGGCCTGGACGTTCTATGGCGCCGTGGGCAGCGCGGCCCGGTCGGGTTTGGAATTCGTCACGATCTATCTTGGTCCGACCCTGGTGATGATCAGCTGGTGGTGGGGCCTGCGCAAACTTGTGCGGGTGGGGCGCAGTCAGCGGGTGACCTCGATCGCCGACCTGATCTCGTCGCGCTACGGCAAGTCGAACACGCTGGCGATCTGCGTCACGATCCTAGCCGTGCTGGGGGGCACCCCGTATATCGCGCTTCAGTTGCAGTCGATCACGTTGTCCTTCTCGATCTTCGCCGAGGCTGACCCGTCGGGCCTATACCGCGAAGGGGCCAGCGTGTTCTGGGTGGCGGCCGGGCTGGCGGTGTTTGCAATTTTGTTCGGCACCCGCAACCTCGATGCGAACGAACGACATCACGGCGTGGTCACGGCCATTGCGTTGGAATCGGTAGTCAAACTGTTTGCGCTGCTGGCGGTGGGCATCTTCGTCGTCTGGGGCATTGCCGGCGGAGTGACTCCGATGATGGAGCGGATCGACGCGTCGGAGATCGGGCGCTGGAATGTGGATGCGGGGCGGTGGATGACGATCACCTTCCTGTCGGCTGCGGCCTTCGTCTGCCTGCCGCGTATGTTCCAGGTGATGGTTGTCGAAAACGACGACGAGGCGCATCTGCGTACGGCCGCCTGGGCCTTTCCGTTGTACCTGCTGTTGATGAGCCTGTTCGTGGTTCCCATCGCCGTTGTCGGGCTGGATCTGCTGCCGGCCGGGTCAAACCCCGATCTGTTCGTGCTGACCGTACCCCTGTCGCAGGGCAATGACTGGCTTGCGATGCTGTCCTTCATCGGCGGGTTTTCCTCGGCCACGTCAATGGTGATCGTCACCGCCATGGCGTTGTCGACGATGGTGTCGAACCATGTGGTCATGCCGATCTGGCTGAACACGCGCGAGCGGCGAAGCTCGATTTCCGGTGATGTGCGCAACGTGGTTCTCATGGCGCGCCGGATTTCGATCGCCGCGATCATGGCGTTGGGCTTTTTCTACTATCGTCTGTCCGGCGGCGGGGCGGCGCTGGCCTCGATCGGATTGGTGGCCTTTGCCGGGATCTCGCAGATCCTGCCCGCGCTGGTCGGCGGGCTGTTCTGGCGCGGCGCCACCCGGACCGGCGCGTTGGTCGGGCTGAGCGTGGGGTTCTGCCTGTGGGTCTACACGCTGCTGCTGCCGGGAATGGGCGGGGGCATCATGTCCGCGTCCGTTATCGAAAACGGCCCGTTCGGCATGGGTTGGCTGCGGCCGCAGGCCCTGTTCGGGTTGGAGGGTCTGGACCCGATGACCCATACGGTTCTGTGGTCGCTGTCGCTGAACGCGCTGGCCTTCTGCGTGGCTTCACTGCTCAGCTTTCCCAGCCCTTTGGAACGCCTTCAGGGCGCGCAGTTCGTCAACGTGTTCGACCACTCGGTGGCGCCCGGCGGTTGGACCGGATCGGTGGCGCAGAGCGAAGACCTGATGATCATGACCCAGCGGATACTTGGCGCAGCCCCCGCGCAGGAGTTCTTTCAGGCCGAAGCCGAACGCCAGGGCGTTCGCGGCCGCCTGCCCGAGCCTACGCCCGGCTTCCTCGAACGGCTCGAGCGCGAGCTGAGCGGGTCGGTCGGCGCGGCGACGGCCCACGCGATGATCGGGCAGATCGTGGGCGGGTCTTCGGTGTCGGTCGAGGACCTTCTGGCGGTGGCCGACGAATCGGCTCAGCTGCTGGAATACTCCAGCCAGCTCGAGGCGAAATCGGCCGAGCTCACCCGGACCGCCCGCAAGCTGCGGGAAGCGAATGAGAAGCTGACTCAGATTTCAATGCAGAAGGATGCCTTTCTGGGGCAGGTCAGCCACGAACTGCGCACGCCCATGACTTCGATCCGGGCGTTTTCCGAGATCATGCGCGATACCGACGGTCTGAGTGCGGATGAAACCCGCCACTACGCCACCATCATCCATGACGAGGCGCTGCGCCTGACCCGCCTGCTGGATGATCTGCTGGATCTCAGCGTGCTGGAAAACGGGCAGGTCAATCTGAACATGGGCGACGCCAGCCTGCGGACGGTTTTGGACCGCGCGGTGTCCACTGCTTTGGCTGGGGGCGAACGGCGGTTGAAAGTGCGTCGGTCACTGCCTTCCGAACGCGTTGCACTGCACACTGACCTGGACCGGCTGGGGCAGGTATTCATCAACCTGATCTCGAATGCGCAGAAATACTGCGACGCCGCCGAGCCGACGCTGACCATTTCCGCCCATGATGTGGGCGGGCAGCTCGTGATCGATTTTGTCGACAATGGCAGCGGCGTGCCGGCTGATGCGCAGTCCATGGTGTTTGAGAAGTTCGCGCGTGTGGGATTCGACAAGGCCGGAGGCGCTGGGCTGGGCCTGGCGATCTGCCGCGAGATCATGCAGCGGCTGGGGGGCGAGATCGTCTATCTGCCGGGCCAGGGCGGAGCGGCGTTTCGGGTCAGCTTGCCGCTGGCACATCGGCAGGCGGCGCAATGACGTCAGCCTAAAGACATTGGTAACGTTCCGGGGTGTAGACCTGAGGGCGAAGTGTTTCAAAACGATGGAACGATGTGATGTCGAAATCGGTCAGCTCTGTGCTGGCGCGCAAATTGTCTGCGACTCAGCGTGGTACGATGGCGGCGTCCCGGGCCGTTCTGCGGGCTCTGCGTTTGGCGCTGGCGCGGACCGCCGTCGAAGGTTTTCGCCTTGCGATTTCGGTGATCGGTGCAAAGCAGGCTGGCCGTAAGGCCGAAAACCTGACCGAAGGGCTGGATGAAAGCTGGCTGTTTCTGCTGGTCGCTGCCGGTGAGGAGCGCCTTGCAGCTGTTGCACTCGATCCGGGTTTGGTGTCGGCTGTGATCCAGCAACAGACGATTGGCGAGGTCTTGCCCGCTCCGCCCGAGCCGCGCCCCTTCACCGATACCGATGCCGCAATCGTCGCGCCGCTGATCGACGGCATGTTCGCCCGCGCGACGGAATTGCTTGAGGATCCGCAGGATGTCGCGCTGCTGTCGGGGTATGAATACGTCTCACGCGCGGCGGATCTGAGGGCGGTTTCCCTGGCCTTGGTCCAGGAGGCATACGGCCGATATGAGCTGACCGTCGAACTGGGCCGAGGTGCCCGGCAGGGGATGGCCGTCATGCTGTTGCCCGATCCGTCGGACGGTCCGGGCCCTGACGATTCACGCAGCAACCCCGCCAAGAAGCTTCTGGCCGAGGCCGCGGGCATCATGCGGGCGGAACTGAACGCCGTGATCACCAGGTTGCAATTGCCCTTGGCGGAACTCTCCGGGTTGAGCGCCGGAGATGTGCTGCCGCTGACGGGGGCTGGGCTGGGGCAAATCGATGTATTGTCCATCGATCGGGCGCGTGTGGGCACTGGCCGATTGGGCCAATGCGGCGGCATGCGCGCCCTGCGTCTGACTGGCAAAACAGTGAGCCCGTCCGTTTCGGCCAAGGATGCCGGGGCATTTGTCGAGCATGCGGGGAACAGGTTCGGCCCTGACAAATCAGAGCCCCTGCAGGTGGACGAATCCGAGTTGGTACATGACGTTCTGGTCTCGGAAACGTCTGTGTCCAATCTGGACCGCGACGACCTAGATGCGATCGGAACGGATCAGCTGGCCGAGAAGATCTCGGAATTGTCGGGCTTGCCCGTGACCCGTTCGTCTTCTTGACGGGAAAGTCCGGCGATCAGGCGGTCGGGCGCATCTGTTCCAAGGCCGGGCGGAGCTGTTCAAGTTCATACCCGGCCTTGCGGGTGGCTTCGAGAATCTCGTCCACCGGCAGGCTGTCCGTCTGCCCAAGTGCCCAGACAACCGAGCACCGCGTACCTGATGCGCAATAGGCCAGAACCGGACCGGGGCCGCTTTCGATCAGCGTTTTTTGGTGTGAGACGTTGACCGGAGTCATCGTCTGATGAGTCAGTTCCAGCACCTCGAACTCCAGTCCGGCCTCGCGTATGGCGCGTCCGATCACGTCGGACTGCATGTGCGGCGGCACTTCGGCATTGGGCCTGTTGCAGATGACCTTTGCAAAACCCGCAGCCTTGATCGCAGGGATATCCTCGACCGTGATCTGCGGTGAAACTGAATAGCGGGGCGTGATTTGGCGAATTTCCATGCCGAAGCTTTAGGCTGCGTTTCCGGTTCTGTCCAGTTTTCACGGGTCGATTAGGGTCAGACCGTTTTTGATGTCCGTCAAGGGCCGTTGCGTCATGATGGTGTAGTATCCATGGTATCATTTCTTGGTGAGGGGCTCGCGATGCGCAAAAACCTGCCAGAGGGCCGAGGCTTGGATGGCGGTTCGCAAAGCCCCTCCCCATATCAGGGATGCTGGCAACATGCGGGAGGATGCCGATGACTGCACATGATTTCTCTGCCGAGATCGCGAGGTTGGAAAGAAAATTGCGTGGGGCAAACCTGGAAACACGCCTGGCCCTTCAGCCGTCGGTAAGCAAGGTCATTGATCGCATGCGCGCGGAAGGCGTGCCCGTCCCGACTCGGCTGCGCCTGTTGGATGCCGCCTTGGCTGAGGACGCCCTTGAGGCGAAATTCGACAATCTGCCGATCTGAGAGGGCCTTCAGCCCAGGGAAATCCCCAGAATCACCAGCATCAGCCCGATGACGGATAGAAACAGCGCGCCCAAGTTCCAGGGGAGAACGCCTTGGACCGTTGCGCGCAGTTCGTCATCCGACAGGTTTGACCTGCGCGCCTTCATCACGCGAAGGATGCACCAGACCAAGCCTGTAAGCCCCGCGACGGACAGGCTTGCGCCGCCCCAGATGAAAAAGTCGAACATGGCTCGCCTCGTGTTTCATGCCGTGCAGTTGCGGATACCGGATCGTCCGGAGCGGCACAAGTCACGGCTTGGCTGGTCTCTTGCGACCGCTGCCGCCCCGATGTATCCGGCAGGGTGACCGTCACGCCGGAAACACCAATCACCACTTGGGAGAGACGCCAATGGAAGACATGACCGAAAACCAGGCCGCAGCGAACTATCGCGTCACCGCTGGCGAGTTGCGCCAGTTCATCGAGCGGTTCGAGCGTCTGGAGGCCGAAAAGAAAGACATCGCGGATCAGCAAAAGGAAGTGATGGCCGAGGCCAAGGCCCGCGGTTACGACACCAAGGTCATGCGTAAAGTCATCGCGCTGCGCAAGCGCGACAAGGACGATATCGCCGAGGAAGAGGCGGTGTTGGAAATGTACAAGGAAGCTTTGGGCATGTAGCCGCGGCGTGCCATGCCGGGCGGTGCGGGCCTCAGAGGCCCAGAACACGTATGCCCGGCATGGATTTAAGCCGCGCAAGGTCCTGTGCATACAGTTCCGTAAAGGCCTCGACGATGTCCGTATTCCACCCGGGCAGGTCCAGTTCTTCCTCAACCTCATGCGGCAGCGCGTGATCTTCGAACAAGGCGGAAAGATCGGCCAGCAGGGCCGGTCGGTCACCCGCGTTTTCCGGCCGGATCAGTTCTTCCAGCCTGTCGCGGCCTTCATCGTCCAACAGCGATGCCAGCAGCGCAAATTCGTTCTCGATCGGCGTTTCGCGTGGCAGGCCACAGATGGCACAGACGATATCTCCGAAAATCACCGGCAGATCTTCGTTGGCCCAAAGGGTGATGGCCACGTTCGGCGCGAGGTCGCGGATGTCCTCGATCATCGTCAGCCAACTCAGGCAACTGACATCGGTGTTCGCCAAGGTTTCGGCCCGATCCTCGGGCGGCAAGGCCATCAGGACCTTGGGGATGAAGCTTCCGGGGTTCCTCACGCCGACAAAAAGCTCAATCCCGGCCGGCGCAAAGGTTTGCTCGAGAAATGCCACGCGTTGACCGGCCAAGGGATAGAATTGCCCATCCCTCAAGGCCGTGGGAGTCTCTCCGATGAAGTCCGGGGATGTCAAAACAGTTCTTTGATACTCGATGTCGTCCGGTATCAAGCTGCGAAGTCGATCGACGGTTTCCGGCTCCACTTGGCCGTTGGCCAGGTCTTGCAAGGGCGACATGAACAGCTGACGACAGCGTCGCGGTCCATACAGCACGACGCCGACATCGGTCAGAAGGTCGGAATTCGCGCGCAGGGCATGAAGCAGAAGGCCCTCGTCGGTGAAATCTGCGCCAGAATGAATGGCTAGATGCATTGCTGATGCGGTCCTGCGGTTTCCGGTCTTTGTTCATCGGGTACAGTCTGTTTGGGATGAGGTCAAACCTACAGGGCAATTCGAGACCGACCACGCGTCTTGCCGGATACGATCCGGCAAACAAGTTGGAGATTCAGGCTTGCAGTCTGTAACGCGAGGCGGTAACCGACATTAGGAGCCCCTATAGCTCAGCTGGTAGAGCAACTGATTTGTAATCAGTAGGTCCGCGGTTCGAGTCCGTGTGGGGGCACCACTTTTTTCAAAGGCTTACGAGGCGATCTCATGCCTGGCACTCGCTTCGGGTAAGCGTAGATGCCGATTTTTCCCTTTACATTCGCCCGAGGGTTGCATGATTCTGCAGACAAGGGAGGAACTGATGGGACACATCAGGCTTGGCACTTTGCCTCGGTCCAGGAAGTGGCGCGAGGTCGTTGATTTGATCGCAACCGATGCGTCGGTAGAAGAGATCGCCGAGGCGGCGGCTGATGCATCCGAAAAAGATCTCTCGCGCGCGAGTCGTGACCCTAGGTTTCAGTTTGTAAGCTATTTGCTGGTGAGGTTGCCTTTGCTTGCGAGGGCTCCTGGCTTCGAAGACGCTCTGGCTGATCTTGGTGTCGACGGATCGGAGCTTGCCTCTGTGACAGGGCTGCTCGCCGGGTTGGATCGTGCCATTGATCGCAACAGCTTCGATCTCCGAAGTTCCTCAGATACAGGAGAATTGGCGAAGGTCGCGCTCTTGGAAAGCCTTTCCGTTCAGCTGCACGACCGGTTGCCATCCCTGTTTGAACCGACACCGCAAGAAATTCGCCAAGCACTCGCGAGCTTCGCCTCGGGCGATGCATTTGCGAGACTCTCGCGGGATTTCTTTGCCCGGTTGACATACCGTTCGCTAGACTACTATCTGAGCCGGGAACTCGCCAATCACACTGGCGAGGATCGACGCTTTTCCACCGATGCACAGCGAGTGGCATTTCAACAAGCCCTCGCCCACCACACATTTGAAGTGTCTAGAATTGTCGAAGAATATGCGGGCGGCTGGTATGGCAAAACCGTCTGGCAGAAGCAGGCGCTTGATCGCGATTCAATAGACAAGTTCACAGCTTACGCGTTCAAAAAGATGCGCTCGGAGTTTGGGCGCCGTCGCGCTGTTGTCTGAAGTTGAAGTCAGATGGTTGCCGCCCCTGACAAAAAGCGGCGGTGATGAAGTCCTGCGTCTCGACATTGCTGGCCGCGAAGTCGCAATGACGCTGCGGATTGGACAATTGAACCGTCAATTGGTCGAGGGCCTGCAGGATCGTGCACTCGATTTGCTGGAGATTGCCGCGCTTGTCTATTGCGCGGACGCGGCAGTCAGCCGTGGTGGCCCGGCGGATCAGAAGATGGGTGAGAAGTGGCACAGACGATTCGTAGCCACCATGCCGGTACGCGATCTGGATTTCTGGCAACGTGAGAGCGTAATACAGGCTCTGGAAGAAACGTTGATGTTTCTATCCGGCGACCGCTTTGAATTTTCTTTTTCGACCAAAGACGAACCGGATGCAGAGCGATCGCGCTTTTTCAAATTCGGCCGAAATAGTTCATGGAAGCCCCACCGCGTCCTGATGTTTTCCGGCGGGCTCGATTCCTTTGCGGGCGCTGTGGAAGAAATCGTAGAACAGAAGCATCGGGTTGCTTTGGTCAGTCATGCCTCGTCCACGAAAATAGCGCCGGTTCAGAAACGGCTGATCTCAGCCTTGAGCAAACGGTACGGACCGGAAACGTGCCGTCACATTCCCATGACCGCCCAGTTGAAGAGCCGATCGACCGCCGAAAGAACGCATCGCACACGCTCATTCTTGTTTGCGGTACTTGGGTCGATCACTGCAACGGCCTTCGGACTGGACCGCGTGTCGTTCCATGAAAACGGGGTCGTGAGCCTCAACCTACCGCCGGTTGGCAACGTCGTTGGAACACGAGCGACGCGAACCACGCACCCAAAGACACTGAAGCTGTTCACCGGTCTTCTGCGGCTTGTTTTTGAAAATGACATGCGGGTCGACAATCCATTCTTTGCTCGAACAAAAGCAGACGTTGTGGAACGTATCTCCCATCTTGGCATGGCAGACCAGATTGTTGAGACGCGTAGTTGCGCTGATGTGCATAATCAAACCCATCAATACTTCCATTGTGGGCGCTGTTCGCAGTGTATCGATCGGCGGTTCGCGATGCTTTCAAAGGGGTTGGAGCGATTTGACCCGGAAGATGCCTATCGCGTGGACCTTATGTCGGGCGCTCGACCGAACGGGACCGACCGTGAGATCGCGTTGTCCTACGTACGCAATGCAGTGTTCTTCGGGAACGCCACACCAAATGCACTGGCCCGGAGTTTCCCGGTTGTTCTGGATGCGGTTAATCATCTCGAAAGTCCACCAGACACCGCAATGTCGATGATCGCAGATTTGCTTAACCGCCACGGCAAGGCGGTCACATCTGTCATGCGCAGAACTCTCGAAAGCAAGTCACCCGGTGAGTTCCCTGAACAGAGTTTGCCAAGTCTATATGGTGAGATGCAGAGCGGTTTAACCATGCCGGCAGTGCCTGCTGCGTCAGTTGAACAAAACGAGAATGAGCAACCACCGCTGACTATAGAAATCAACAAAACCTCACGTTTGGTTCTGATCGGCGAACATATTGAGCTCAAGAAAAACGCCACAGCGGATCTGTTGATCGTTTTGGCTGAAGAGTGGCTCCGTGCGGCAGGCAAAGGTCTCGAACCTTTGGAGTATCCCTGCTTGAAGTCTGGCGACCTCGTCAAAAAATTGGGCGTTGAAACCGACGAAGTCGTTAGGCGGAGAATACTGACCGCGCCAAGGACGATTGCAAAGAGATTCGAGTCTGCTGGTCTGTCAGTTGAAAAGCCCCAAGAGTTGATCGAAAACCTCTCTTGGAACGGATACCGGCTTGCTCCCGAGCGCGTGGTCGTTCGGGTGCGCCACCGGAGCTGATCATTCATCAATAACCGCGTCCTCGTCTGGCAACGGTCCACGGCGGCGAAACCGCCCCATCAGTTCGACCTGGCGGCCAGGTGAAACAGAACCATAGGAGCTGAACGTCGTCATCACGTCGTCGTGTCCCATGTTCTGCGACCAGGCTTTATAGTCCTCTGGTGTCCTGCAGTGAAGTTTTGCTAGCTCTGCGATCGTATCTCGAACGCGGTGCGGCGAAAACGGTGGCAGCCCGGCGTTGACGAAAGCTTGCTTGAAGATCCGGGCCGCTGACGACGGGCCTACCCACGGCTCGCGCGCTATACCTACTGCCTCAAAGCGTCTGGACGGGCCAACAGCGACGCGCGTCTTTGGGAACAGAGGATCCGTGTCCGAGAAAAGATGGCCCTGGCGAAGCTCCGTGATCCAGTCTCGCAGAATCCTTTCGACATCATCACCGAAGGGAAAGAAACTGGTCGTGAAGGACTTTCCAAACTTTGTATCCACGGAACGGCCGTCAAACTGCACGCATTTATTGGCTAGATCGACATGACGCAGCTGCATGGTGATGGCGGCACCTTCACGTGATCCGGTCAAGAAAAGGAAGGCGATCACGGCGCGGTCACGGCGCTGGATCACTGTTTCTGCAGGCATGATGGACAACAGGTGGTTTACTTGTTCAGGGGACGGATGCGGCTTCCACAGGGTGCTGCGACGGGCCTGTTCCGATTTGCGATCCGGCGTGAGATAGGCAATGTCTGCGCGCGAGATCCTGGACTTGTACCCCGGTTGGTCAGCCATCCAGTCAAAAAGCTTCATGACATCGCGCAACACTCCGTTGATCGTAGCTGCCGACAGTGGCGCGCCCGTTCGTTCATTGCGCAGACCTTGCAGATGGCGTTTGAACGCGCGCGCCCTTTCTGAATGGAACGCCCGGTAGTCCTTACCTTTGAGCCATTTATCATAGATGGCAATCGATGCTGCGGCTTTGTCGATCGAAGATTGCGACAGCCCCTTTGCGTCCTTCAGCCAGACAAGGTGTTTGCGCTTGATGCGCAGGTTATCCGAGGTGTGTTTTGGCATGGGTCTCTGGCTCCTCTTTCAAGGTCACTTTTGAATGGGGTTCGGTACAGGACACTAATCTTGGGGAGGCTTGTTGAAGTGTGACCTCCAGTTTGGCCTGAATGGCTTCCAGATCTGAACGGCGAATGATCTTGTTCATGACCGCACCACACGTCGGACAGAGGGCGGTTAGGCGGCCGCTGGAAGCTGTTTCCTGAACATAGTCAGCGATCTTGCCGTCGGGTTCGCGCGGACCTCTGCAGCTGAGGCAGTAGCAGTGATGCAATGCCAACTTGCACCGCGCCTTGCGTTGTCTTTGTCCGAGGAAGTCCTTGAGCACATGTCCTTCGATCAGCCAAGGCTTGCTGCTGGTATCAGCCGCAAGTCCGTTGTTCCCAATCCAGCGAATGACGGTCTGGCGATGACAGCCCAAAACGTCCGCCACCTCCCAGACTGTGTAGACAAGGTGCGATTTGACTTTGTGTGAGGGGAAGGACTTTGCCATTACACACCCTCCCCGGAAATCGGTCCGCATGTATTCTGGCAGACCTGCGCCTCCTCAAAGGCTTCGATCACGTCTTCATCGTATAAAACGCGCGCGCCGATCTTCAAAAACCTGGGGCCCTTTCCGAGCCAGCGCCACTGCTCCAGCGTCCGCGGCGACATGTGCCACCGCTCCGCCAGCTGATCTTGTGTCAACTTGGTCATACCAACCTCAATTGCTCACTGCGGCACGAGGAAGTTCGGTCCGCTTCTACAATTGAGAATCTGACGGTTCAGAGTTTGGAAGTATGTGGTCACAGCCCCGGAAAGCGTGACAAGTACCAAGGCTAAGCTATTGACTCTAAACACACCGAGGCGAAAAGGTGTGACATTTCCGCAAAATGCGTGACCTCACGATCCAAACCGCATGGGAATCAGTGTCTGCAAATGGCCCGAAAGCTGACGTTAATCAAGTAAACTCGGAAGACGGCTTCGAGCCCACTGCGGAAGTGCTCCGGCTCCGATACTCGCAGATGCAGCAACGCTACCGACCGAAGCCGTCAGCTACGGTGCGGAAAGAAAAGCGGACGTGCGGTCCGACTGCAGCAAGAATTACTAGGCTGATTTCCTAGTTCCCGACCATCCACGATTCTGACGATTGACCCGGCCTCGACTTCCTCAACCGTAACATTGCAGGGCAAGAGCAAACCCACATCGGGCCTGGCGTGCACTACCCGGAAAGCCAGTTTTGGGTTGCATGCCCCAAGGATGGTATAGCGGTGACAAGCTGCTCCGCGAAAGCCTTGTCGAGGTCGATGCGCGAAATGACCCCGAACCCTTCTTCCGCGAGCGCGGCCATTACGTCCTCGATTGCGCCATCAAACAGACGTTCGAGGGTTACTGACATCCCAATTTCCGCCATCGGTCAGCCAGCCGGCGTGTACCAGATGGGAGACGTGTAGGCACGCTCCTGCTGCGATGTTGGTGCACCTTCGGGGATCTCGATTCCGTAGCGGAAAGCATCATACACATACCAGGGCGGTGTCGGGATCTCCAATACCCGGGCGTAGTAGAAGGCCGGGCGTGCCGGATCGAAATCTGGGTCGGTCCAGACGGTCGCAAGCTCGGATGCGCCGATCGAGTTGGCCCAGCTTGCCGTCGCCACATCCACCGTATCGCCTACCGCCGGCAGCTTGCCGTCCGCGCCCGGAACGCGCCCGTCGGACCAGGCGACATCGTAGACAGCCTCGCTGGTCGTGCCGTCCTCATTGAGCCAGCCCTTCACAATCTGGATCCGGTCGAGGTTGGCGCCAATCGGATCCCGTAGCGCGGCCACCATGAATGTCGGCGCTACGGCCCCATCGGGCGCAGCGGACAGGTCAGCGCCCATTGGCACGCCTTTCGAATACCCGACGGTTGACGGAATACGAGAAGCCAGATCGGCCTCATCAAAGTTCCAACCGCCGAAGAAGCGGACCGCCATCCTAGGGCCGGTCGTGGCGTAGACTTCCTTGCGCGCCATGGCGTCGAAGATGCTTTCTCGGGTATTCTCCTCCGCCCAGACAGCCGTAAGGCCTGAGGCGACCATCTGCCAAGCAAACAGCTCACCGTTTTCATTTTTCATGAAAGGATGCTGCAACCGTTCTGCGGACGGCTCGTACCCGGTGTGCTTGCCAAAGAAATTCTCTTCTTCGGCTGTCACTAGACCGGTATGACTGTCTGTCGCCCCGCTGAAGCCAAACTTGTAAGGATTGGTCCCGAACTCGGCTTCCAGGGCCAGCCCGCTCTTCAGGGCTTCGCGAGCATACTCACGCGCGAGCATATCGTCGGTTTTGGCTTCAGATAGATCGAGGTTGCCGACATCCCAGTTGTAATAGTCGGCAAACTCGTCGTTCGGGCTCAGAAATGGGTGTGCCTCGCCGTCGCCCTTGATTTGCGTGATTTCATAGAGCGGTTCCCATTTGGCACGGGCGTCGACGTACTCCTGAGTGACAGGCGAGCCGTCGAACCGGATGTCGATCGGAAACATCACCCCATTGGATAGGTTGCCGTTATGCGCCAGCGCCAGCACCGCGCCGTTGGTCTTCTCCTCGTAGGCCTCGAGATAGGCATAGAGATCCATGGGATCGGGACTGCCCCAGGGCGGCGTCATCACCATGGGTACAATCTGCCCAACGCGGTCCGGCCCATCGCGGAAAATCACGTTGCGGTGCATGTTGTTCCCCGCCACCAGCGAAGTCCATTCAAATCCGAGCATTGGTGTGAAGATGCCGGGCTCATAGAACCGCTCGGCCGTCTTGAGATTATCCGACCAAATCGTTGCGAACCTCCGCGAGCCGGGCATGTAATTGTTGAACATTTCCTCGTCGATGGCGCCTTGAGAAACGCTTCCGATCAGGTCAAGCGCGGTATCCACTGCTGTCTGTCCGCCCGCACGGAACCCGTCGGACCAACGCTTGCCCTGTTCATAGCGGGTGACCGAGGGGTTCGCCGCGAGCGCGTCGAAAATCATACCCATCCCGTCCGAGTGATCCGCAATCACAAGCCAATCTAACGGGCGCGACAATCGGACGGGCTGGCCGGAGGACGCGATGATCTCTTCTCCGCGCGCAAACCGGTAAGCATCTTCATGATCGAGGCGTGCACCGAAGCCACCGGCGTCCATGGATTGTCCCGTATGAAGATGTGTCTCTCCCCACAGCGGCCGCTCAGGGAAGGTTCGTCCGGCATATGGCGAATAGGCGGGAGCAGGATAGGTGTCTGCAAGCTGTTCGGCCTGCGGGGTCCATTCCTGCGCGTAGACCGGCATCGCCGTCGCTAGGATCGTCGTTGCGAGTAGTGCAATCGCGCCGCTAGTGGCAATGCGCTTCGACTGTGTCATGCTTTCTCCTCCTAACAAATCAATTCTGGTACGAATTTATTGGTACTCGATTGGATAATCGATCCACCTAGAAGGATATCGACAGCGTGAAGAAGCCGCCGACCCCTTCGGTTCGGTTTTTGGTTTCGAACTCTTTATAGGCTCGAAGGCTTGCGTAGACCGCCCGTCCTCCGATCTCTCCACTGTATGCGATTTGAGGACCGACACCATAGGTCTCGGATCGGAACCCTCCGAGCGCCGCTGGCGCTCCCTTGTCATCGGATATTTGCTTGTACGCAAAACCCACCGCACCCAATTGCCAGTTCTCCGAGACAAACTCTGACATTGCCCAGTCCAGGTGGATGGACTCGCCATTGGTGTAGCCCGTGTCTGAGTTTTCGAAGTTGTACGTCAGACCTAATGTGGCCGACGCCTCCCATCCGCTTTCCGGATCGAAATACGTATATGCCCCTCCGACGTCGATCGCGGCATGACCGATCCCGATGTTGGCAAGACGGTCTGCGTCGTAATCTCCGACAGGGATTGCGCCAGTTGCATAGACCATCCAGTTGTCCTTACCCTTGTTCCAGAACAGTTGGACCGTGGGGTAAAGATCGCCGAACCCGGTTACCTTTTTCGATGCGCCCCCGGAGACTGGGCCAAGTGTCACATCCGCGTCCACATCACTGGATGCGAAGATTGTCGCGAGCGAAAAGGCGATTTGACCGCCCAGAACCTTGGTTTCGGGGCTATAGGTCGGAATGACAAACTGTCCAAGATACCGTGCATCTACGCCCAACCGGATTTCACCACCCAGTTCAAGTTCCTGCCCGCCGGAAGCATCACCAGAATAAGCATAGGTAACGAGGGGCACCGAAAATCCCGTCTGAGGCGGGATTGCCGCAAAGCTCGCGTACTGACCCGGTAACCAGAAGCTTACACCCCCTTCGTCTGCACTCGCATTTGTGCTTGCGGACATCGCGGCTATCATGCACGGACCGGCTTTCAAGACCGATCCGAGCTTTGCAGAAAACCGGAAGTGATCGCTCCAGGAAATCATTATCATTCACCCGGCGTGTACCATATAGGTGACGTGTACGCGCGCTCCTGCGTCGAGGTTGGCACGTCGTCTGACATTTCATCTCCGAAACGAACAGCGTCATAGACCGTCCAACGCGGTGTCGGAATTTCCAGAACTCTTGCGTAATAAAATGCCCGCAAAGACGGATCGAACTCCGGATCGCTCCAGACGGTGATCAATTCAGGTGCGCCGATTGAATTGGTGAAAGTTGCGGTCGTAACGTCGACCGTGTTTCCGACGGGCGGCAGCTTTCCATCCGGTCCCGGTTCGCGATCATCCGACCACGCCACATCGAAAACCTTTTCTTCAGTTTCGCTCGACGCATTTAGCCAGCCTTTTACGATCTGGATGCGGTCGAGATTGCCCGAGAAGGGATCTTTCAGCGCGGCGACCAGAAAGGTCGGTGCCTTGGCTCCTGCGGGCGCATCCGGCAGATCGCCCCCCATTGGAACACCCTTCTCGTAGCCAATGTCCGCCGGTAAACGCGACCGGGCGTCTGCGTCGACAAACTCCCATCCTCCGAAGAAACGAACCCCGATACGGCTTCCGGTGGTCCCATAAACCTCTTTGCGTTCCAAGGCGTCAAAGATTGCCGCGCGGGTATTGTCCTCGGCCCAGACCGCAGCCAAGCCGGACGCGGCCATTTCCCATCCCAGGACCGTAAGACCTTCGAAGTCGCCGACGAGGTGGTTCCAACGGCCCGGCTCCGGCTCGACCCCGGAATGCTTGCCGAAGAAATTGTCCTCCTGCGCCGTCGCGAGTGCGGTGTGGCTGTCGGTTGATCCGACAACGCCGAATTTATAGGGGTTGGTGCCAAGCTGGTCTTCGAGCTTTAGCCCGTTTTTCAGCGCTTCCCGCGCATACTCGTACTGAAGCATCCAATCCTCTTTCGGCGTAGGCCCCAGATTGGCCTTGTCCCAGGTCTCGTAGTCCGCGAACTCGTCATTCGGGCTCAGGAACGGATGCGTCTCTCCATCGCCTTTGATCTGCGTGATCTCGTATAACGGCTCCCATTTTGCTCGGCGCTCGACATAGTCACCCGTGAGCGGTTCGCCCGTTTTGGGGTTGGTCTCGACAGGGAACATCAGACCATTCGAAACGTTTCCATTATGGGCCAGCGCAAGGATCCGTCCCCCGGTTTCGTCTTCGTAGCGCTCCATCCAGTCCCAAAGGTCTTCCGGGTTGAATGTTTCCGCAGTGGTGAATGGCAGCATCTGGCGCGCACGGCTCGCATCGTCGCGATATATGACGTTGCGGTGCAGGTTGTTGCCGGCCTCGGTCGACGTCCATTCATAGCCGATGAAGGCGGTGAAGGTTCCGGGATCATCGAATGCGTCAGCGGTTGACGTAAAGTCGTCCCAGACCGACTGGACAAAACGACGATCGGCAATCGCTTCGGGAAGCGACTCTCCCGTAATCCCGGCGAATGTCTCAATTACTTCCATCGTCGCTGCCAGAGCGACGTTTCCGCCCTGGTTAATACGTTCATTCCAATCCCGGAGCGTAGGGTCGCGCATCAGCGTCGCGTTGCCAGCGACAATCTCATTCATTGCTCCCATGGCATCAGAATGATCTGCGACGACAAGCCAGTCGAGCGGTCGTGAGAGCTTCACGCGCAAGCCATGTGATGTGGTCACTTCATCGCCCCGCGCAAAGCGGTAAGCGTCCGCCGGTGTCAAAACGACGCCAAACGCGCGCGCATCCAGCGAGTTCGACGTGTGAAGATGCGTATCGCCCCAGAGCGGTCTAGTCGGGAAGTTCCTGCCAGCGTACGGCGAGAAATCGTCTGGTGCCAATTCCAGCATGTCTTCTGAGGAAATGGTCATTTCGCCGACCTGGCCGCCTTGCGCAGCTTCCTGCGCAACGGCGTTAGTCCCAAGCACCCCTACAGATATAAAAGCCATTGAAACGGAACGAAGTTTCATCGTTTCTTCTCCTTATTTTATATTCTGACGTGCGCTTAGCAACGCAGTTGATTTTTGGCGGATTATGAAAATCTCGAACGTTACGAACGTCACTGCGGCGGTTGATACGGATCAGGTGTTCCAGGAGGGATGGCTGGAAACTCTTTGAATGTAGCCGCGTGTTCCAACAATTGCGGCAGTGCTTTTTCCACGGCCCAGGTGTTCGGGAACAGAACGCTTTCTCTCTCGTTCGGGTCGTTCAGCAGGTTGTAGACGCGCGGTGTGTCAAAGGTCAGAGTTTCGTCAAAGATCGACGCGTTTTCCTTGAACATGACCTTCCAGTCTTGCCACTTCACGCCGAAGACCTGATCGCCCATGTAGACGATCACGCCATCACGGTTTGAGTTCTCCTGACTACCAAGGAAAAATGCCGACTGATCGATGCCGTCAAATGCTCTGTCGCTCGGCACGGATCCTCCGGCGAATGCGGCTAATGTCGGAAACAAGTCCATTGAATGTACGATCTCATTGCTGGCAGACCCTTCGGGGATCATGCCGGGCCACCTGATGACAAAAGGAACGCGCATGCTGCCTTCGAGGCTGGTGAAGAGCGTTCCGCGCCACGGACCAGCGGTTCCCTGCACCATCGGTACCGGCGAGGCATTTGAATTGCCAATCCGTGCCGCTTCCGGACCATTGTCCGCAGTGAAAATGACGATCGTGTTTTCTGCGATGCCTGCGTCTTCAAGCGCTTGTTTCACCCTCCCCAGGTACGTGTCGACCTGCAGCAGGATGTCGGCCCACACGCCGTTGCCTGTGGCGCCTTCAAAGTCAGGGTGAGCGATGTTCGGGTAATGCGTCTGAGTGTAGGCGAGGTAAATGAAGAACGGGGCGTCTTCACCACTTTTACGGTTGATGTAGTCTATGGCCTTGTCGGTCAAATCCCCGTCTATCAGCCCCCTATACTCAAGGTCATAGTCACGAGCCACGGTAGCATGCTCCCCTGCGACGCCTTGCATGACGACTGGCTCTTCCATACCGGCTTCGGCAAAGCCACTAAGGGTTCGCCACACCGTCACGTCGGTGGTTTCAACACCGTAGAACTCGTCAAAGCCTTGGTTTGTAGGATATCGCCCTTCCGACCAGCCGAGGTGCCATTTTCCATACATGGCCGTGTTGTAACCTACGTCCTTGAGCATCTCGGCCATAGTGATTTCCCACTGCGTCAGACCGTAGACACCGCCTCCCAGTGGGACTGTATGATTGCCGCTACGGACGCCATAGCGTCCTGTCATCGTTGCCGCTCTGGAGGGCGTACACTGGCTTTCGACATTGAAGTTCGTCAACCGCAAGCCCTCTGCAGCGAGTGCATCCATCTCCGGGGTTGGCGTTCCGCGGATAATGCCTCCACCGTTGAAGCCCGGTTCACCCCAGCCAAAATTGTCAAGGAAGATCAAAACGATGTTGGGTTTGTCCTGTGCGAACGCCACGTTTCCCAAACTGCAAAATATAAGCAAAATCAATGTGCGCGCTGTTTTCACAATACCCCCCTGATACTGTCGGCGATTGTTCTTACAGGAGGCTAAACCACGCGATCGTTGATTGCCGAACCATTTTGCGCCAACAATAGAGAGAAATTTCGAAACTTTAGCCTATGACTTATTCGCCTCCCGTTACCGTCGCCGAAGCACTTGGAAGTGTTCCGACACTGATCACCAATGCTCTCGGCGATCGTACGTTAGAGCGGTGCCTGGCGGAGGCTGGCTTGCCTCTCGACATCTCAGAGAAAGTCGGTTTCTACATTCCCGAAACGGCCTTGAACCGATTTCTGGACACTGCGGCGCGAAGCGCTGGTGACGACCTTTTCGGATTGTATCTTTCGGAGCATCTTTCCGTAACGGAGTACGGAGCTTGGGGTGATTATGTTTTGGAAGCTTCCAATCTTGGAAATGCTCTGGAAAGGGCGGTGCGGATTATTCATCTACACGCCAACAGAGACATGCTGGAGGTAAGGCAAGAAACAGGTTCGACCTTTTTCAGGTATACTTTCGCTGAGAGACGAAACGCCGGTTATCGCCAGTCAGCTCTTGCCGCCTTGGGCTCCCTTCTGAGTGTGCCACGCCATTTTCTAGGGCCAGCATATCGTCCTTTGTCCATCGGCCTCGACCTGAACGATGTCAGTTGCGAAGCTCGGATTGAAGCTCGCGTCAGGACTCAAGTTCGCACTGACAGAGATTGCATTTACTTGGAGATACCGAATTCCGATCTGACGGCGTGCAATCCGGCCATCCCAGAAATGTATACAACAGTTGGGGACGTCGTTCGGGCTTGCAGGGGAGGTCCTCCCGAAAATTTCGTTCAGTACTTGGAACAACTTATTCTGCAAAGATTGGGAGAACAGAATATCGACTTGGATGACATTGCGCATGCCACAGGTAAAAGCAAAAGAAGTCTCCAACGAAGAATCGACAGATCCGGTACCAATTTTCGAATTATCTACACCGCGGCTCGGATGCGCAAGGCAAGCGAACTGTTGACTCAGACATCAGCTACTGTATCGGCCATAGCCCTATACCTCGACTACTCGACGGCAAGTCACTTTTCCCGCGCATTCCGGAAACATTTCGGCATTACGCCCCTTGAATTTCGAAACACGAGATCTGTTCTGATCTGACCTCTCCTTTGGGCTTTGTCGCACCATGGTGTGGAAAGGCACAAACTACGTCTTGCCCGATCAATGAATGTCGGTTCCGTGACGTACGTTACGGGTCTTGGGTTTGAAACCCCTGAGCAGCTTGTCAGCAGCGTCTTTCGATGCTCCGGGTCTCTTGTTCATCTTCGCTCCATAATGGCTTCGATGAACCAGAAATCCTCGGTTGCTCAAACCCCTAAATCTGTCCGGAAAGTGCTGACGTCGGACACACGGGAGGGCTTGCAATTTTCCAGTTCTGCGAAGAACGTTCGGCCTGCATCCTGAATGATACCCGAAGGTCCGATGACAATGCGCAAAGTTTTCTACTCTCCGCTCGTCCATTTCTTCGCACTTGGTGCCCTGATCTTCGCGGCCTACGCGGTTACCGGGGACGAACCTGTTGCTCCTGCACCTGATGTCATCAGTTTGACCGAGAGCGAGGCCGACCGTCTCGTGCAGAACTTTGCCGCAACCTGGAACCGCGCACCGACGACACAGGAGCTTGAGAACCTGATGCGGTCCTGGGCGCTGGAAGAGGCCCATGTTCGCGAGGCGCTAGCCCTCGGACTTGATCGGGGCGACGCGGTTATCCGCCAGCGATTGAACCAGAAGATGCAGTTCCTGGCGGAATCTGGCGCCGCGATGCTGGAACCCGATGAGGCAATGCTCCAGACGTATCTGGAACAAAACCCAGATCGGTTCAATCAACCCGCTCGCATTGCTTTGGAACAGATCTTTGTGCCCGGAGATAGGGACGCCTCGGAGCTTCTGGCGCTGCTGGAGAACGGAGGCGATCCGGCGACGCTGGGGCCCGCTACTCTACTGCCACCATCCTTTCCGATGACGCCTGCGCCGGTAATCGACCGCACCTTCGGAGAGGGGTTTCACGAAGCATTGGCCGACCTGCCGGTCGGACAATGGCAGGGCCCGATCGAGAGTGGTTACGGACTGCATCTCGTTCGGGTAATTGAGAGAAGGGACGCCGCTCTGCCACCGCTGTCCGAAACCCGCGACCGTGTCGAGGCCGAATGGCTCGCGTCCGAGATGAAGAAGATGCGTGAAAGCTTCGGTCAGGCGCTGCTGAACCGCTATACCGTGAGTTTGCCCGACGCCGAAGAGGTGTTGAGCCAATGAGTCGGCTGCCACTCCTTTTGATTGCCATCCTCGCCGTATGTCTGCCTAGGTCCCCATCAGCCCACGCGCTCGATCCAGGGTATCTCGATCTCTCGTCCATGGGGCAGGAGCGCTGGCGCGTGACGTGGCGCGCACCTGATGTGAACGGTCAAAAGATGCCCATAGAGGCGCGCCTTCCTGGGAACTGCTCACATGAGCCGCCTCCGTCACCTTCCTTCGATGGACGTGCCTGGACAACCGCATGGGTAGCTACCTGTCCAGGAGGCCTTGAGGGCGGTGTGATCGAGATCGTCGGTCTGGAGCAGACCAGGACGGAAACCCTAGTGCGGTATGAATTGGAACCCGGACAGACGCAGGTGCATCGCCTGACGTCGACCGAAACCACATTCACCGTACCTGAGGATCCTGGTGTTCTCGACATCCTTTCGAGCTACGTCGCGCTCGGGGTGACGCACATCCTCGAAGGCCTCGATCACCTGCTTTTCGTCTTCGCGCTTGTTCTGCTGATACGCGATCGCAGTCGGTTGTTCTGGGCGATCACGGCGTTCACCGTTGCGCACAGCATCACGTTGGCTTCGGCCACTCTCGGCTGGCTGAACATCCCTCCTCCACCTGTCGAGGCAGTGATCGCGCTGTCAATCGTGTTCCTCGCCTATGAGCTGTCGCTTTCACCGGAGAACCGCGACCCGTTGGCCGTGCGTTTCCCCTGGATTGTCTCTTTCGCTTTCGGCTTGATACATGGCCTGGGATTCGCCGGGGCACTGAGAGAGATCGGCTTGCCTGAGGGAGACATTCCACTGGCGCTGTTTGCCTTCAACGTCGGGGTGGAACTTGGTCAGATCCTATTCATCGTTGTGGTACTTTCCATTGGGTTCGCGGCCCGGCTTCTCTATCCGGCAATAAGAGAGCGAGCGGTTAATCTTGAACGCGTGACAAGTTACGGCATTGGTAGTCTGGCTGCCTTTTGGGTGATTGAACGGATTGCGGGATTTTGAGCGAAATTCGAAGAAGCTACCGAGGAAGCCATGTGCGACATCTGACGCTGGCGCAGCGAACCCCCGGTTCAAATCTGTCCCAAGTTGACGGCGTTCAAAGACTGCTTCCGCGACATCGCGCTGCAATGCCGCGGTCGACTCCAAAAAATTGACGCCATGTTGAGGCTGTTTTTGCTGCATCAGCATCAGGCAGAAAGGTCCGCAATTCGGACATCGATCGATTTTCCCCGAACAACCGCTCAGCGGGACTTTCCCGCCGTTCGCCTTGCGCCTCTATACGGCCGCTATCTGCGCATTCCGGACGCTTCTTGCTTCTGAATCGAGGATCGGATTGCACAGAGAGCTGCCTTTGAGCAACAACGTATTCAGGACATAGTTCGGGACGGAATACGATCATCCATTCCGACCTCGCGTCAGGCTGAGAATGCCGCGTCGATTGACCGTTGCGAGGCGACTGCGATGTGCTGTACTCATTGGATCGAGCTATGCGGCCCTGCGTGGAGGATGCGAGGACGTCACATTGCCATTCTGAAAGATATTTCGACAGTGAGCGAGGACGACGCTTCGCTTTGGTTGGAGATGATTATGCGGATTTTCACATTTCTGCTCTGCACGGCAGCAATTGGTTGTTCCAGCGGCGCGTTCGCCCAAGATAGCGGTTCTGACACGACGCCCAATGCCGTGCTCATACGCGGCGCAAAGATCTTCACAGGATGTTCTCCCGACCTCTTGGAAGGTCAGGACGTCTTCATCGCGGGCCAACTGATCTCGCGTATCGGGCCAGATCTCGAACCGCCAGAGTTCGCCACCGTGATCGACGCCAACGGGCGCGTACTCATGCCCGGCCTGATCGACGCGCATTGGCATGGCGTTTTTGCGACCGCAACAATTGCCCAACTCGCCGCAACCAATGAGGGCTACTGGAACCTTCAGGCCTCGGTCGCACAGCGCGACACGCTCTACCGCGGGTTCACCACAGTGCGCGACGCCGGCGGTCCGATGTTCGACATCGCCCGTGCGACCAATGAGGGGATCATCGAAGGCCCTAGGGTATTCCCGGCCGGTCCCGGCATCTCGCAGACCGCCGGCCATCAGGATTTTCGCCAGACCAAGGATGTGCCTGCTACGCCAGACAAGCTGCATCCCATGGAAACCTCCGACATGTTCTACATAGCGGACGGGATCCCGGTCGTTCTCAAGCGCGTGCGCGAGAACCTGATGCAGGGCGCGACCCAGATCAAGCTGATGGCCGGTGGCGGTGTAACCTCGTCCTACGACCCGATCCACACCAAGCAATTCACGCTTGCGGAGCTGGAAGCGGCGGTTGAGGCGGCGGAGAACTGGGGCACCTACGTCATGACCCACGCGATCAATGACGAGGCGGTGAACCATTCCATCGACGCAGGCGTCAAAAGCATCGAGCACGGGCACATGTCGACGCGCGAGACGCTGCAACGCTTCGTCGAAAACGATGTCTGGCTCAGTATGCAGCCCTTCCTCGACGACGAGGACGCCCCGACCCTGAACACGTTCCAACAGGCGAAGTACAAGTTCGTTACGGACGGCACCGATTTCGTCTATCGCACGGCAAAGGAACTCGGCGTCAAGATCGCCTTTGGCACAGACACGCTCTTCAGCGCCGATCTGGCCGCGCGGCAGGGCGCACAGCTTGCCAAGTTGCAGACATGGTTCACGCCCTACGAGGCGCTCAAGATGGCGACCTGCGACAACGCGGAACTGCTGAAACTCGGGCAGAAACTCACGCCCTATCCGATGGGTCCGCTCGGCGTGGTCGAAGAAGGCGCCTACGCCGACTTGATCCTCGTTGACGGCAACCCGCTGGAGAACCTCGACCTCGTCAGCGATCCGGAGAACAATTTCGACGTCATCATGAAAGACGGTGTTATCTACAAGAACACTCTGGACTAACAAAGTATTGGGCGGCTCGATGTGAAACCGCCTATTCCTACAGTCATTTTGGGTTCCGAACCGTCTTCCAACCGATTTAGTCGGATGTCTGCTCAGTCGGCATTCTGCCCGTTCGTGACAAAAGCTGCATCGGTCGGGAAGGGCTCTCACCCGTCGTTGGCGAGGCCTTGGCTGACCGTCTGGTTTCAGAAAGCGAACGGCATCTTATGCCGTTCGCCGATCGTTTACATGTCGATCTTCTCGGCGATTGCCAACGCATCTTCGAGCTCGACCCCAAGGTATCGAACCGTGCTGTCTACCTTGGTGTGTCCGAGCAGGAGCTGGACCGCACGAAGGTTGCCGGTCTTTCGATAGATTTGAGCGGCTTTGGTGCGCCTTAGCGAATGCGTGCCGTATCCGCTCGGGTCCAAGCCGATCGCGGACACCCAGTCCCGGACAAGCCGCGCGTACTGCCGGGTCGATACATGCGGTCGATCATGGATCCTGCTGGGAAACAGAAACACACACCCGAACATCTCAGGAGACGAAACCCAGTTCCAGATGGACTCACGCATGTTTTCAGAGACCTCGAACTGGACTGGTCGTTGTGTCTTGCTTTGGATGATAGAGACACGATCGCGGACACTGCCCCCAATCACGAATTCGGCGACCTTCAACCGGACGAGATCGCAGCCACGCAACTTGCTGTCGATCGCGAGGTTGAACAGGGCTAGGTCCCGGAGATTCCCCGCCATTTCGAGGCGGGTGCGAATCGCCCATACCTGCTTTGGGAGCAGCGGGCGCTTCTGGCCAACAAGCCGCCCTTTGTTCCACGGGCGGCGTTTCGGTTTGACAGCGGGAAGTTGGACTTTGGACATGAGGTCTTGTCAGAAGAACTTGTCTTGAGGCAGGCAGGACGGTTGCGTAGCTTTTGCCCATGACCAAACCTGCCTCTTTCAAGTACTTCAAAACCAGTCCCGAGGTCATCCGCCTGGCGGTGATGCTGTACATCCGTTTCCCGCTCTCGCTTCGAAATGTCGAAGATCTGTTGCACGAGCGAGGCATCGACGTGAGCCACGAAACCGTCCGATATTGGTGGAACAGGTTTGGTCCAATGTTTGCAGCTGAGATCCGACGGAAGCGTGTGCAGCAGCTGCGCGCGTTCTCGAAATGGAAGTGGCACGTGGACGAGGTTTTCGTAAAGGTGAATGGCAAGCGACATTATCTGTGGCGTGCAGTAGATCACGAAGGTGAAGTGCTGGAAGCAGTTGTCACCAAGCGCCGAAACAAGGCTGCAGCACTAAAATTCCTCAGGAAATTGATGAAACGGCACGGTTGCGCCAAGGAGGTCGTCACAGATCGCTTCGCTTCCTACAAGGCTGCGCTCAGAGAAATAGGCGCGTTCGAAAAACAACAGACGGGCAGGTGGCTCAACAACCGCGCCGAGAATTCACACCTGCCGTTTCGACGACGCGAACGCGCGATGCAGCGTTTCAGGCGCATGCGAAGTCTACAGAAATTCGCCTCCGTCCATTCCTCTGTCTACAATCACTTCAACCAGGAAAGATCGCTAGCCAGTCGAGACACCTTCAAGCTGACCCGCGCCGCCGCTCTTAGCGAGTGGCGTCAGCTTTGTTCCGGATAGGTTCGCGGTTTCCGCGGCAAACTGAGACTGGTTCGAATTCGTCTGACAGCACCCTACAACCATTTCAACCAGGAAAGATCGCTCTCCAGCCGAGACACCTTTAAGCTGATACGCAGCGCCGCACTTGCCGAGTGGCGCGAACTTGGCGCGGGATAAAGGACAGCTTCACTGGCCTAACAGAGACGAGTTCGAATTCGTCTGACAGCACCGGCGGTGGCATCTGGACGAGATGTTCGTGAAGATCAATGGCGAACGCCATTACCTATGGCGGGCCGTCGATCACGAGGGCGAGGTTCTGGAGAGCTTCGTCACGAAGACACGTGACAAGAAGGCTGCGCTGAAATTTTTAAAGAAAGCAATGAGAAAGCACGGCCGCCCCGAAGCGATCGTGACCGATAGACTCAGGTCCTACGGGGCTGCCCTGAAGGAAATTGGCGCAGGCCATCGCCTGGAAACAGGCCGTTGCCTGAACAACCGCGCTGAGAATTCGCACCTGCCATACCGACGACGGGAGCGGGCGATGTTGCGATTTCGGCGAATGCGAAGTTTGCAGAAGTTCGCCGCCGTCCACGCCTCGGTCCTAAACCTGTTCAATTCGAAGCGCAGCCTCTCCTCCAAACCAAATTTCAAGCTGACCCGAGCCGCTGCTCTCGCCGAGTGGCGCGGTCTCTGCGCCGAATAAGGTGCAGTGATCCTGCCCTCGTAGAGACGAGTTCGAATTGGTCTGGCAGCACCCCTCATGCGGCTTCATCAAGCTTGGTGGTTTCAGTTGATCCGATCAACGTGGAATGGAGCGCCTTGATCGCGCTTTCGACGGCTTCCCGGGGCACGACGAACTGAATGTCGACATTGCGTGTTGTCTGGTGCGCGGCGATCACGTCGATCCCGGCGTCCTCCAGCGCCCGCAACCCGGCGCTGAAACAGCCAAGCCCGGAAAGGTCGCGCCCGATCGCCGACACGATCGCGACCGAGCGGGCATTGATGTCGGCCGACGGGAAGGCGCGTTCCATGTCGGCGATCACCCGTCGAACCGTCTTCAGCGAGGCTTCGACATAATGCGTGATCGTGTTGGCGTTCGAGGTTTTCGAC
Organism: Ruegeria sp. BHSC276; assembly: GCF_059612945.1. NCBI lineage: Bacteria > Pseudomonadati > Pseudomonadota > Alphaproteobacteria > Rhodobacterales > Roseobacteraceae > Ruegeria > Ruegeria sp. BHSC276. Next base: position 85,982 of record NZ_JBXWRP010000003.1, read on the forward strand.
GCAATGCGCACCTTGTGGCGTTTCAACGCCTCGAGTGCTGCGCTGTCATAGCCTTTGACGCCCACCATGTCCTGCTCGAATAGCTCCAGCGCCACAACGTCCAGGCCAGTGATGATTTCGACCGCCGGTTGCTGAGCCGGCTGGTCGTCGATCAGCGTGCCGGGATCGTCCGGGTCGAACGCGTTGGTGACGCGCAGGGCGACATTTGATTGGCGCAGGATCTTGGCGGCGTTGGGGTGGATGGCTTCCATCCCCATGTTCGACAACTGGTCGGCGACATCGTAATTCGTGTGCCCCAGCTTGCGCACGGCGTCCGCCCCCACGAGGGCCGGGTCGGCCGAGGACAGGTGGAACTCCTTGTGGATGATCGCCTCGGTCGCCTTGGTCAGGGCCGCGATGTTCGAGAACGTGACCTCGGAATACCCCCGGTCATATTCGCGCATCAACCCTTCGCGGCACTGCGCGTAACCGGTGACGATGGGCAGTTCGCGGGTCAGGTCCACATCGGCCAGGGCGCGCGAAATCCGCTCTTCCAGCGAATATTCGGTTTCGTCGCGCCAGCCGCTGAGATCGACGAACCGCGCATTCACCCCGGCGCGCCGCAGCATCAGCGTGGTGACGAAGGCGGAATGCGCCTCGCCCAGCCCGGCCAGCAACTCGCGCACGATCATCATCTGGCTGGACAGGCGGAAATGTCCGTACGAGCACAGGCGCCGCAGGTCGAACAGGCAGCTGCGGGCGCTCTCAATACGGTCGCGCACGAAATCTTCGGCCAAGGCGCGGTCGCCTTGATTGTCCAGAACCGCGTTGTGGGCCTGGGACATCGCGTCGGCCACGCGGGTCAGCGCGCCCAGCCAGCCGTGATCGCTGTCGTCATTGGCAAACAGGGCGTAGACGCCCGGCTCGCCCGATTTTTTGTGTTCGAGCAGCATGTTAGTGATGCCGCCAAAGGCCGAGACCACAAGGACTCGGCGGTACAAGTCCGCGCCCTTGCGGTCGCCGATGATCAGCGTATCGCGCAGTTCGCGGACACGGCTCATCGATGTTCCGCCGATCTTCTCGACGGTGTGTTCAGGAAAAGTCACGGATGTTTCACCCGGCGCACGCCGGGGCCTCTTTAGGTGGATTCCAATGCGTAAGAGCCGTCTTCGCGGTGCACTTCCTTGCCGGTGACCGGCGGGTTGAATACGCAGGCCATGACCAACTCTTCGTCGGCGCGCAGGATGTGACGGTCATGTTTGTCCAGCGCATACATGACGCCAGGCCGGATGTGGTGGGTCTCGCCGGTAGCGACGTCCGTGATCGAGCCGGATCCCTGCATGCAATAGACGCTTTCAAAATGGTTCTTGTATTCGAACGTGTGCTCGGAGCCTTCCTCGAGAAAAGTGATGTGGAAGGAAAATCCCATCCCGTCCTGGGCCAGCAGCATCCGCACCGATGACCACTGCGCATCCGAGACGACCCGATCGGGGTCATTTTTGATGATGTCGTTGAAATCGCGTACAATCATGATCTTACTCCGCCGCCATTTTCTTGGTTTCCATCGCGTCCCGCGTGGCATCCAGCAGGATCGTAAGCCCGCGCCGGAAGGTCTCGTCGGGGGTGGTCAGCGCCGCCAGCACCTTGACCACTTGATCCTCGCTGCCCGAGGTTTCGATGATCAGGCCCCGGTCGAACGCGCGGCTGCAGATATCGGCCGCCAGATCGCCGGACTGGACATCGACGCCCTGCATCATGCCGCGCCCCTTGAGCCGGGCGCCGGGCACCAGCGCGGCCACTTCGGCCAGGGCCGAGGTCAGGATCCGCGCCTTGGCGTCGATCTGTTTGCGGAACGTGTCATCCGACCAGTATTTCTCGATCGCCACGCGGGCGGTGACGAAGGCATGGGTGTTTCCACGGAACGTGCCGTTGTGTTCGGCCGGGCCGAACAGGTCGTATTCCGGTCGCATCAGCATCAGGGCCATCGGCAGGCCAAAGCCCGACACCGATTTTGCCAGCGTCACGATATCGGGGGTGATGCCCATGTCCTCGAACGAGAAGAACCCGCCGGTCCGGCCGCAGCCGGCCTGGATATCGTCGATGATCAGCAAGGTACCATGTTCCCGGGCCAGCGCCGCCACGCGTTTCACCCATTCAGGGCTGGCCGCGTTCAGGCCGCCTTCGCCCTGAACGGTTTCCAGCAGAATGGCCGCCGGGGCGTCGATCCCGCTGGAGCTGTCTTTCAGCATGGCCTCGAGGAAATCGGCGGCATCGTGATCGCCCGGAAAAAATCCGTCATAGGGCATCCGGGTCACGCCGTTCAGCGTGGTGCCTGCGCCTTCGCGGTGATACGCGTTTCCGGTGGTGGCCAAGGCGCCCAGCGTCACGCCGTGAAAGCCGTTGGTGAATGCGATGATATTGTTCCGGCCCGTCGCCTTGCGCGCCAGTTTCAACGCCGCCTCAACCGCGTTTGCGCCGGTCGGGCCGGTAAACATCACCTTGTGATCCATGCCGCGCGGCTTGAGGATATGGCGCTCGAACGCCTCCAGAAACTCGGCCTTGGCATCGGTGTGCAGGTCCAAGCCGTGGGCCAGACCGTCCGAGGTGATATGCTCGATCAGCGCGACTTTCATATCTGTGTCGTTATGGCCGTAGTTCAGCGACGAACAGCCGGACAGGAAATCGATATAGGTGTTGCCTTCGGCATCGGTTAGCTCGGACCCCTGCGCCCGGGTAAAGATGGTGTCAAAGCTGCGGCAATAGCTGCGCGCCTTGGATTCACGACGTTTGAATACAGTTGCTTCGGCTGACGTATCAGTCGGCATATCAAGTCCTTTTGGGATTGGAAGGGGATAAAGGGGCAGGCGCCACATCTGGTCGCGCCCCCGGTCAGGCCGCCAGTTTCGCGGCCTGAGGCAGGTCAATCGTGACCATGAATTCGGTGCTGTGAAGATCTCTGAAATGCTGGGCCTGAGTGAAATAGGGCTGGCTTTTCAGGATCGCATCGCGAGATTTCGAGAACTTGCGGAACAGCGCCCACGAGGCCGCGTTGTCGCGGGTGATGGTGGTCTGCAGGCTGGTCACATCGCGGCAGGCATCGCGCTGCAGCAGTGCGCTCAGCATCACCGTGCCCAAACCGAGTCCGCGCGCCCTTTCGGCCACGGCGACCTGCCAGACGAACACCGTTTCGAGGTCGTAGGGCAGGATATAAGCGGACACCCAGCCGACGATCTCACCGTCCAGCTCGGCCACCACGCATGTGTCCTTGAAGTGATCGCATTGAAGCAGGTTGCAGTACATCGAGTTCTCATCGAGCGGCTTGCACGCCCGCACCAGTTCCCAGATGGCCACGCCGTCTTCGGCGGCGGGCTGACGGATCTGAGGGGTTGGCTTCTTGAACAACTCTCTTGCGTGCTTCATGGGTCTCACTGCCTTTCTATTACTTTGAAAAGCTAAGTAACAGTGCGCATCGCAAAATTCAACCCAGCCTTAAATTTTTACAAGTATGGCAAAAAAGCAGAATTTCTTTAGCTAATATCAGGTCGAGTGGCGAAATGTGTTTCGGTCTTCGAATAAAAATTGCTCAGGCCGGATATTGAAAATTCATGCCGGCTCTGCCAGTAATCAGCGATGGACCGTATCGATGCCAGCCTTGTTGCCTTGCGCCGCATTCTGCGCGCCACCGACCTGTTCGGGCGGGAACTGGCCCAATCCGTGGGGCTGACCGCCGCCCAGTTCCGGGTTCTGCAGATCGTGGCCGAGACCGGCCAATGCACGGCTACCGCCATCTCGCAGCGCATGCGCATTTCGCAAGCGACCGTGACCTCGCTGGTCGACAAGCTGGTCCGTCATGACATGGTGCAGCGAGTAAAGTCGCAGACCGACCGGCGGCAGACCAACATCGTGATTACCGAGAAGGGCAAGCAGGCAATCGCTCAGGCACCGGACCCGCTGCAGCAACGGTTCGTGAGAAAGTTCGACGCCCTAGAGGATTGGGAGCAAGCCGCATTGATCGCCGCGCTTGAACGTGTCGCTGCGATGTTGGATGCCGAGGATATTGACGCGGCGCCCGTTCTGGACACCGGTGAATCGCTGACTTTATCATAGCGCCAGACTGTCAAATGCACCCGACGCGTGGAGCCTGAACTCCGGTTCGGCGCACGGCTTTCGGTGCCGACAGCAACGTCGTCAGTCGGCCCCACCTGTCGCGAAGGCCTGATTTACCTTTTCCAAAAGCTCCAGACATTTCGACAACTGATCGACGGAAAGAAACTCATCCGCCTTGTGGGCCTGCTCGATGCTGCCGGGGCCGCAGACCACCACGTCCATTCCAAGCTGTTGAAAGATTCCGGCTTCGGTACCGAAGGGCACAAGATCTGCCGAATTGGCTCCGGTCAGCCTTGACAAGAGGCGCCTCGCCTCGTTGCCCTCAACCGGGACCAACCCGGCAACCTCGCCGATGATGTCGGTTTCGATGCGGGCTTCCGGGTACACCGCCCGCATGGCAGGCAGCAGCGTATCGTTGCAGTACTCGGCCATCGCCTGTTTGACGAAATCCGCATCCGAGGGCTGAACCGGCCGCATTTCCCACGCGACCTGCGCCTTTGGCGGGATGACATTGTGCGTGCTGCCACCATGCAGCGCGCCGACATTCAATGTCGTCCAGGGCGGATCAAAGCGACTGTCTTCAGGCGCCATGGATTTCAGTTGCTCGCGCAACTCCAGAAGTCGCGCCACATAGCGCACGACATATTCCACGGCATTCACGCCAAGATCCGGGGCCGATCCGTGCCCTTCGAGCCCCTGAAACCGGGTCGTGTATTCGAAGCAGCCCTTGTGGCCTTCGATCACTCGCATCATCGTCGGCTCACCGATGATGGCCATCGCTGGTCGCCGTCCACGCCTGGCCAGAAGGCGCGCCAGGTGCTGCGCGCCGACGCAGCCGGTTTCCTCGTCGTAGGTAAAGGCAAAGTGGATCGGCGCCTTGCGGGGCGTCTGGGCGAATTGCGGCGCCATGGCAAGGGTTGCAGCGACGAATCCCTTCATGTCACAGGTTCCGCGCCCGTACAGACGCCCATCGCGTTCAACCAGTTGAAACGGGTCCGAAGACCACTCCTGGTCTGTGACGGGAACCACATCGCAGTGTCCGGACATGACCAGCCCGCCATCGACATCCGGGCCAAGCGTGGCGAACAGATTGGCCTTCAGGCCGGTGGGGTCGTGAAAGATCTCAACCTGCGCACCGCACCCGTCCAGATAATCCGCGATGTATCCGATCATCGCCAGATTGCTGTCGACCGAAACCGAGGGAAAGGCGATCAGGTCGCTCAGAATGCGCTTGGTTTCTTCAAGCATGGATCAGGTCTTTACGAATAGCTTGCGGTCGATGCTGCACAGCGGTTCAGCCGCGCCGGTGTCCCGGATCAGGATGGTTTCGGTTGTCTCCAACCCCCAACTCTCCATCCAGAGCGCCGGCATGAAATGGAACACCATGCCCGGCTCCAGAACCGTTTCATCCTCGCTGCGGATCGAAGCCGTGCGTTCGCCCCAGTCGGGCGGGTAGCTGAGGCCGACGGGATAGCCCATGCGCCCCGACCGTTCGATTCCGTGTTTTTCCAGAACGCTCATGAAGGCATTGGCGATGTCACAGGTGCGGTTTCCCGCGCGCGCGGCCTCCAAGCCTGCGGCGACACCTTCAAGCTGCGCTTCTTCGGCGCGCAGCATGTCATCGGATGGCTGGCCCAGAAACACCGTTCGCGACAGCGGTGCGTGATAGCGGCGGTAGCACCCCGAGAGTTCGAAAAAGGTTGCCTCGCCCTCGCGCATGGGGGCACCGTTCCAGGTCAGATGGGCGGCGGTTGCGTCAAGGCCGGATGGTGTCAGCGGAACGATGGCCGGATAGTCGCCCCAGTCGTCGCTGATCCCGGTGATGCCGGCATACATGATGTCGGCCACAAGGTCGTTCTTGCGCACGCCGGGTGCGGCGCGGTCGATCGCGGTTCGGACCACCTTGTCGGTGATCCGCGCCGCCTTGCGGATAAAGGCGATTTCATCGTCGGACTTGACCAGCCTTTGCCAGTTCACAAGCGCAGTGGCATCCCGAAACTCGGCGTCCGGCAACTCTGCGACCAGAACCGAATGCGCCTTGGCCGAGTAGTAGTAGTTCTCCATCTCGACGCCGATCCGGGCTTTGTCCAAACCGCGCGCTCTGAAATGTACCGCGAGATCCTGCATCGGGTGGACGTCGGTCGATTGAACGAAATGGTCGGCATATCCAAGGATGTTGTCATGCTGCATCCAGCAGGTGCGGCGCCCACCAATCATGTCCATGTAGCGCCCCCACCAGATCGGTTCGCCCTCCATCGTCAGAACTACGCCCTGATGGACATAGAAGGACCAGCCGTCATAGCCGGTCAGCCAGGCCTGGTTGGACGGATCGGTGACAAAGATTGCATCCAATCCCGCCCGCGCCATGGCGGCGCGGGTTTTGGCCAAGCGGCGCTGATATTCCGCTTGGCTGAATGGTGCGTTGGCATGCGACATGGACGCCTCCTCAACCCAAAACCGCTCGGACCGCGCGCGCGGTAGCTGCGACGATCCGGTCCGCCTCGTCCCGTGTCAGGCAGAAGGGTGGCGCAAAGCCCAGAATGTCACCCTGCGGCATGGCGCGGGCAATGATGCTGTCCTGCTCCAGCAATTTGGCGGCAATCTGGGGGCCGATCTTTGCATCAGCATCAAGGAAGGTACGGCTTGCCTTGTCGGCCACGAACTCGACCGCACACAGCATGCCCTCGCCGCGCACCTCGCCGACGTTGGGATGATCCCCCAACGCGTTCTGCATGGCCGCATTCAGGTATGCCCCCACGGTCCCGGCGTTTTCGACCAGACCGAGGTCATCCAGCAGCTTCAGGTTGGCAACCCCGGCCGCCGCGCCAATCGGATGGGCAGAGTAGGTCCAGCCGTGGCCGATCGGGCCGTTTTCGTCGGTGCCCTGTTCCAGAACTTTCCACATTTTTTCGGATACGATGGAACCCGATAGCGGTGCATAGGCCGAAGTCAGCCCTTTGGCGATCGTGATCAGATCCGGGCGCAGTCCGTAATGCTCGGAGCCGAACATTGTGCCCAGCCGGCCAAATCCGGTGACGACCTCATCGGCGACCAGCAGAATGTCGTGCTTTTCAAGCACCGCCTGAATGGCTTCCCAGTACCCGTCAGGAGGTGGAACGATCCCGCCCGTGCCCAGCACCGGCTCGCCGACAAAGGCAGCGATCGTGTCGGGGCGTTCGCGATCGATCAGCGCCTCCAGCTCGGCCACGCAATGGGCAACGAACCCGGCTTCGTCCTGCGCCGGGTCCGGGCGACGGAAATAGTAGGGCGCCTCGGTATGGATCACCTGGGCCAGTGGCAGGTCGAACTTGTTGTGGAACAGCTCAAGCCCCGTAAGCGAGCCGGTCATGAGACCCGACCCATGATAGCCCCTCCAACGCGAGATGATCTTCTTTTTCTCAGGCTGTCCGAGGATGTTGTTGTAGTGCCAGATCAGCTTGATGTTGGTTTCATTGGCGTCCGAACCGGACAGGCCGAAATACACTTTCGACATATGCGCGGGCGCGCGGTCGAGGATCATTTTGGACAGGGTGATCGAGGCCTCGGTCCCGTGGCCGACATAGGCATGGTAATAGGCAAGCTCCTGAGCTTGATCGGCAATGGCCTCGGCAATCTCGGGTCTGCCATAGCCCACATTCACGCAATACAACCCGGCAAAGGCATCCAGCAGACGGTTGCCGTCGCGGTCCTCGATATGGCAGCCGGTGCCGCCGGTCACCACCCGATGCGGCAGGTTGCCCCGTGCGAATTCCGCCAGATGCGTCGATGGGTGGAAAAAGTTCTCGCGGTCCCACTGTTCAAGTTGGTCATTGTGAAGCATGGCTTACCCTACGTGTTCAGGCGGCGCGCCGCCGGTTGTCATGAAAGGAGCCGTTTGCACGCATTGAACCGAAACGGTTCAACCTGAGCAGACTGGCTCCGCTCACCCCAACAGCAGCGCGCAATGCCTTTATTGCCAGGGCGACGCGATGGAAGCACGAAACAGCGCAAGCCGCAATTGAAATTGGCATCCCCTTCAGTGTCTGCTCGGTCGCCTTTGAGACGCCTCTTTCACCGCTGTAGTTCGAACCGGGATCTTGTCAGAGCAAATCGTTCTGAAAGCCTGATGTCGGTTCGGTTGTGGATCTCGGCGGCGCTATGGTAATTCTTTCTACTTGCAGAAAAAAAATTGTGTCCTCCGGTTGCCCAAGAGGGTGGGCAAGGGGGGCGGTTGCGAGTCGTCTGGCAATGCCTCAATCAGGACGATGGCACATTTCTTTTACCATGACTTGACACGACGGCCTTTGCAGACGTGCAAGCCGATGAAGCCCGGCGTCACATTACCTATTGCGGAGGCGGAATCTTCGTCACTGTTGATGCTTTCGGACTGTTTCAATTGGGGCACGACCATGTGGCTGTCTATGAGAACTCGATGAGCGAATGGGGCCCGACGAAAATCTGCCTATGGAGACAGGTCAACACCGTGCAATGCCGTGATGTTCCTGATGGGTGACGCCATCCCCAACTCCGCGACAGCCGTTGTCTCGGACCGGTCAGGATACATTCAGCACATCGATGTCGGAATGCTGGAAGAATGTGCCGCTGCCAAGAATGGCCGTGTCTAGGTCATGGTGCTCCCGGGCACATTCGTTCCTGAAAACCAGGCACTGGCTAGCACTTCCGGCAAGCTGGATGAGGAACGGGTAAGGAATGCTTTTCTGGTCGGAGCAGAGCGCAGCTTCGATCAGGACCCGCGTTTCAGTCTCCAGGTCCTTTTTGAAATTGCCCAACGGGCGCTGTCACCAGGGATCAACGATCCGACGACCGCAATTTCCAGCATGGGACGGCTGCTGCGGTTGTTGTTGCCCTTGACCTCCGAAACATCCTCGCCAGGAAATTGAGTTGCATTCACGTTGGCGTTCCGCCGATCGCGGCAGCGAGTTTGTTGAAAGACGCATTCGACGCCATCGCACTGAATGCCGGCGACAAGTTCGAAGTTCATCTGTTCCAGCAATCGGCTTTGTGGCGACTGGCGCATAGCCAAGAGACCGAAGTGGCAGTGGCTGCCCGCGAGGCATCTGCTCGCGCACTGGCCTTCTCGGATCGTGACTTGGCATTTAAAGAAGACCGGGACCGCGTTCTTGCCGCGGCCCCGGATATGGCTTCGAGGATTAGCTCCAATCGTTGAACGCCTGAACCGTTCCGGCTCTATCAGAAGCGGGTTGCCGCCTTCTGGATCGCCTCTTGAATTTCTTTCCATGCCTTCTCTGATCCGAGCCGGACATCATCCCAAGCGTTGTCGCTGGATTTTTGAACCTTGTCGATTTGCTCTTTCGCCTCGCCACGCTTGCTGCGGATCTTCTTCAATTGATCCTCGTATTCCATCTCGGCGTCGGCCTCTGCCTTCTTCCAGCGCGCCTCGAGTTCCTCGATCTGCGCATCCCAACGGTCCAGTTGTGCTTTTGCTGCTTGAATGAATTCTTTGCGTGTGGTCATCGCTTTGTCCTTCACCTGTAAGAAAAACTTTACACTTACTTCTTTTAGGCAGTCGCGATGGCCTTCAGCATCCATACCGCCTCTTCGTGTTTTGCCATTCTAGTGTTCATGAGATCTTCCGTGGCCCCGTCGCCGTGACGTGATGCAAGAGCAGCAGTCTCTCTCAACCTGCGCGCCAGCGACTCATTATCGTAGATCAACTGTTCCATCATGCCATGCGCGTCCCTGATCGTTTCTTCTTCGGTCAAATGCGCTTGGCTGACCATGTCTGTGACGGACAAGGGAGCGATCTGACCCAGGGCTCGAATACGCTCGGCCAATGCGTCGATGGCCTCGAACAAGTCGCGGTACAGTCTCTCGGTCAATTCGTGGATCGGTACGAACAAGGGGCCGACCACGTTCCAATGGTACCCTTGCGTCTTTATCATCAACAGAACGCTGTCACACAGAACCTCGGTGACTGCGTTTGATATCCACTCATTCTTGTCGATACCGGTATCATGCATTTCGTTCTGGGGTTCGGTTTTCAGAACTTGCTGTGTCATTCTTTTCCCTTTCCCTATTTCGGTCATTCACGACAACTAGGGTTGCGATAGAGAAAAATCAAATAAAAACATATATTTAAGGTATGTATTTTGTGCTTCTTGTGTTTGTTGCTGATCTAGATTGACTAGCGCTGGAGGCGGAAATTTACCTAAAAGCTGATGTCAAGGAGGTTCATTGCCTTACGTATGTGGAGTAAGTGATGTGATACATAAGCGAGCGAGGAACGATGCCCAATCAAGATCGACCACCGAAGCGCACCGAAAAGCTGCAGCTGATGCTGGATGTTGAAGAGCTGAAGGTCATTGATGACTGGCGATTTGAAAACCGACTTCCATCGCGCGCAGCTGCCATTCGCGAGCTGATCCGAAGAGGACTGAACACGGATGAATTCGAAGAGCCGCCGAAGGAGATTCCTTCAGGCGAATTTCGCGTTGTCGACGATTCCGATTGACCTGCCAGTGGTGGTAGAGGGGCATTTTCAGAGGACTTGTCAGAGGGATTCAGGTTGAGGCAGGCAGGGCGGTTGCGTGGCCTCGCGACATGATCAGAAGTGCTGTCAAAGGAAACCGGCTTGGGGGGGGGAAGGCGGTTTTGTAGCGTCCAGCCATGACCAAACGCTCGCCGTTTCGCTGTTTCAAGACCTAGCCCGAGATCATCCGCCTGGCCGTGATGCTGTATGTTCGGTTCCCGCTGTCGCTCCGGAACGTGGAAGAGTTGTTGCACGAGCGCGGCATCGACGTCAGCCACGAAGCCGTACGATTTTGGTGGCACAGGTTTGGCCCGATGTTTGCCGCCGAGATCCGGAAGCGGCGGATCGAGGGTATGTGCACCAGTTAGTGGCGTTGGCATCTCGGCGAGATGTTCGTGAAGATCAATGGCGAACACCATTACCTCTGGCGAGCGGTGGATCACGAGGGCGAGGTTCTTGAAAGCTATGTCACGAAGACGCGTGACAAGAAGGCCGAGCTGAAATTTCTAAAGAAAGCAATGCGCAAGCACGGACGCCCGGAAGTCATCGTGACCGACAGACTCAGATCCCATGGCGCTGCACTGAAGGAAGTTGGCGCTGGCCATCGCCAGGAAACGGGGCGCTGGTCGAATATTTGTCTTGGCTCTTCTCGCCCAGCCAGCACTTACTCAAGAGCTTCCTGGTCCCATTGCCTGCTACCAAGACAGCGCAAACGCCAAAGACATCGACGCCTATATGGCGTGCTTCACCGAAGACGCTGAGATGATCGATGTCTCGCGCACCTTCAATGGGCAAGACGCCATTCGGGCTTGGGCGGCGCGGGAAGTAATCCCAGGTGGCGACACCTTTCGACATCGGGAAATCTTGGAGCAATCCAACGGCTACGCCAAAACAGAGGTGAACTGGCTGAGCTGGGTCGTCCACTATTCCTATTGGTGGAACGGAGACGGAAAGATCACCAGAATGTCGTTGCAGTACGCAGACTAGGAGAGAGTATTTGAGACGCGCGCTTGTTACTGGGGCCAATCGTGGGATTGGCCTCGCCATAGCGAAGGGGCTGAAAGACGCGGGCCTTGAGGTTCTCGTTGGCGCACGCAATCTCGATGCGGGACGCACAGCGGCGACCGAGATCGGTGCGATGGCTCTGCACGTCGACGTTGCCGACGCGGGCAGTATCGCTTCAGCAATTTCAGAAGCTGGCCATATCGATGTGCTGGTCAATAACGCCGGCATTCTCGGTTCTGGCAGCTTGCTTGACGATCCCAAAGACTTTGCAGCTTCAATGGCCATCATGGTGCATGGCCCATATTTGCTGATGCATCATCTTACGCCCCGAATGGTTTCCTCTGGCTATGGGCGGGTAGTGAACGTGTCTTCTGGATGGGGCGCGTTCTCGGATGGCGTCGCCGGACCCGCCGGATATGGCGTCGCCAAAGCAGCTCTGAACGCCCTGACGGTCGCATCGGCTCGGACGTTACCCAAGAGTGTCAAAGTCAATGCCATGTGTCCTGGTTGGGTGCGCACACGAATGGGCGGCGGCGGTGCAAACCGCTCTCCGGAAGAAGGCGCAGACACAGCCATCTGGCTCGCGATGCTGCCGGATGAGTACTTCCATCCTTGGCATGGTACTGCCGGACCATGGCGCGGCAACTATTTCACCGCTTGGGAAGGATCGCTGCGCGTTCCATTCCTGATGCGCTGGCCAGGTCGCATCGAAGCGGGTTCTACCAGCAACGAAATCGTGCATCTAGTGGACATGCTGCCAACTCTGGGCCGTGTCGCTAGCTACGACGTTCCGGACGATCGGATCATCGACGGTGTAGACCAGCTCGATTTCTTTTTGGGGGAGCAGGATACCTCGAACCGGGAAGGCTTCATCATCTACAACAACGATGACGTATACGGCTATAAGTGGCGCAATTGGAAGCTCCATCTGATCGAGTTGGAGAACATGAACAGCGAGCCGCGCCCGCTCAATGTGCCTCGCGTCTTTAACCTTATCACCGACCCTAAAGAGGAATACGAGATACAGTCCGAAGCCACATGGATTCTACCCGTAATCTTCGAGAAGATCGTGGAGTTCGAGAAGACCCTTATTGAGGAATCGCCGGTGCCGTTTGGGGTGCTAGAACCATACGAACCGCCCAATTAACCCTAAGGGGCGTCCGTCAGTTTCTGTACTCACGCGACTGGCTGCATTGTCCGCAGAGCGGTTATTTGGGGAAAATCGATCAATGTCCGAATTGCGGACTTAGCAGCCTGATGCAGATGCGGCGAACTTCGCGATCGAACTCGCATCCCGTCTCGGAGAACACCTCGACGCCGTCGCCGGGGAGCTCAACGAGCGGCCGAGAATAACCTTGAATTACTTCTCGCTAGTGGAGAAGTTCGAGGAGTGTGTTGCGGCCATCGGTTGAACCGGCAGCGCAAACCGGACATTCACGACCAAGCATTGCAAACTCCGAAATATACAACAAAACTGCCAGTTGCAGAGATTGCATCGATGTTGGCAACCCACCAATTAATGCCGTCGGCTAATTTATTAACGTCGCACTACAACTTCTCCAAACTGATCCAACGAGTACCTCATCTTCCAAGCTTTCTTTTGGCTCAAGGGAGCAGAGAACGGGTCACTGAATTTGCCGATATTCGGTCGGTGTGACACCAGTCCATCTCTTGAACGCTCTGGAAAAACTTGTTGCACCGGAGAAACCAAGCAACTCGGCGATCTCCTCGTTCGGTGCGGATCTATCGCTGTCGAGGATTTCTAGGGCCCTTTCTCTACGCACCTTGTCGCGGATCTCCTGGAACGAGGTGCCCAATCCAGAGATCGTGCGCTGTAGGCTCTTTGGGTGGACGCCAAGGTGACGCGCGAGTTCCTGGAGGCCGAAGGTTCGCTCGCCAATCCTTTGGAGGCAGACTTTTTCGACCCATGTCAGGATTGCATCGCGCGGGGAAGTATCACGGAACTCTCCACGCGAGGTGGGTGGGATTTTCCAGTTCAGGGCTAGTGGCCGTTGCAGCCACTCAGAGGGAAACCCGATCTGAACACCGTTGCACTTTCGTTTCAAGAAAGAAGACTTCGGAAGCAGATCCGGCGGAATACCCGCGTTTTCCTGCGCCGTAACTGTTATACGAGACGGATTGAAATCGTCTTCGGTCACTAACCGCAGGAGGGTCAACCACAGGCTCGCAGTGGCGGCATCTGCCTGAACGACGGGTGCTGCCGGTAAGAAAGTCCTCTCAGCTCGGATCACGGTGACATTTGCATTGATTTGGAGGGAGTATCGAACGTTGTTGATCTGCCGGTCGAGTTCGAGAATAGCCAGCGGTAGGAACTCTGCGAGGGTGTGGGATATCGCATAGCTCTCCCGGACAAAGACGGGGCCCGCCTCGACGAACGCCTCAGCTGCGCGCGCCGAGAAATACGGATCGTCGAGTGCATCGGCCATTTCCTCGACGGCCTTGTAGAGTGCATTGCCGGTGATCAGCGTAGCCGGGTCGGTGAGATCGATCTGGTCGAGGCCGGCCGCTGCTAGCACAGGGCCAATCTGGCCGCCGCGCTTCTCGAACAGATCGAGGAAGGGCAGAAGCTGTAGCGCGCGGTTGAACACGATCCCCTCAGAGACCATTCGGCAATCCCCGGTTTGAGTTCTGCGCATAGCTGTACACGCCATACTGCACCAATACTCGCAGGATGCGCTTTCTAGGACAAGATTCGACACCTCCTGTCCTGTGGGGGTAAGCCGTCTGGCTCTGATGTGTGTCTAGTATCTCTCTGAAAAGGTCACGATTCCAGAAGGTGGCCGAAGGTAAAGGGAGATCGCCTGTGCAACCAGAAAGAAACTTGCGCGCAATCGGCAGCCTGATGGTCTTGCTCGCAACCGCGACGACGGCGCTTGCCAACGACATAGTGATCCTGAACGGGCGGGTAATCGACCCGGAGACGGGCCTCGACGCGATCCGCAACGTCGGTGTGGAAGACGGCCGCATCTCCGCGATCAGCGAGTTCCCGCTTGAAGGCGACACGGTGATCGATGCCACGGGCCACGTCGTCTCTCCGGGGTTCATCGATTTGCATGCGCACGGTCAGAGCATCGGCGACTACCGGATGCAAGCGATGCAGGGGGTGACGACCGCACTTGAGCTCGAGTCCGGCGTCCTTCCCATCGGCGACTGGTACGAGGGTCAGGCAGCGAAGAACCTGCCGATCAACTACGGGGCGGCCGCGGGCTGGACGTATGGCCGGATCGCCACCTTCGACAACACCGATCCTTTGGCGACGGTCGAGTATTTCCAGGAGGCCCAGGCCGAGAACGACTGGAAGATGGAGATCGCCGATGCGGACGAAGCCGCACGCATCCTCGCCCTTGTGGAACAGGGGCTCAAGGAAGGCGGCCTCGGCATCGGCATCAATGCGGGCTATGCGCCGGGATACGGTCAGAAGGAGTATTTCGCGCTGGCGGAGCTCGCCAACGAATACGGCGTGGCCACCTATACCCATGTCCGATACGCCAGCGTGATCGAGCCGCAAAGCTCCTTCGAGGCGCTCAAGGAACTGATCGCGAATGCGGCGATCACCGGCGCACACATGCACATCTGCCATATCAACAGCACCTCGATGGCGGATATCGAGGCTACGCTCGCCCTCGTCGAAGAGGCGATGGCGAAGGGCATCAACATCACTGTTGAGGCCTATCCCTACGGCGCCGCGAGCACGGTCGTCGGTGCTGCGATGTTCACCGGACCGGACTGGCGGGAGCGGATGCAATCGACCTCGGAGAACTTCCAGCTCGGCGCCGACCGCATGACCGAGGACGAGCTGGCGGACTATCAGGCGAACAAGCCGGGCACGTTCATCACCTGGCACTTTCTCGATGAGAGCAAGCCGGAAGACCTCGCCATGCTCGACCTGTCAGTAACGCATCCGGCAACGTTGATTGCCTCGGACGCGACCTTCTGGTCGTACTTCGACGAAGAAGGCAACGTTCAGACCTACACCGGAGATGAATGGCCGCTGCCGGAGGATGTGTTCGCGCATCCGCGTTCTGCCGGGACTTACGCAAAGATCTTGCGCTCTTATGTCCGCGAGCGCGGTGTGATGTCGATGAGCGAGGCAATCCGCAAAATGGCGCTGATGCCCGCACAGACGCTGGAAGCGTTCGTGCCCCAGATGCGCCGAAAGGGCAGGCTTCAGGTGGGCATGGACGCCGACATCGTGGTGTTCGACCCGGAGACGGTGGCCGACCGCGCGACCTTCGAGAACGCCAACCAGCCCGCCGTCGGCGTGCAGACCGTGCTCGTGAACGGCGGCTTCGTCGTGCGGGATGGAAATCTCATCCTCGACGCGCCGCACGGCCAACCGATCCGCCGGGAACTAGTACAGTGAACTTCATTCGTACCCCTTTGATCGCGGGAGCATTTCAACCATGAAACCTAAATCTGCTATCACGGCGACCGCGTTGGCCTCCACGCTGATGTTCGGCAGCTTCGCCCAGGCCCAGGACTACGATCTCGTCATTCTAAATGGTCGGGTCATGGATCCGGAAACGCTCTACGACAGCATGGCCAATGTGGGCATCTCTGATGGCCGTATCGTCACGATCTCCAAGGAGGCGCTGAGCGGGACCGAAGAGATCGATGCGACCGGCCATATCGTGGCGCCCGGTTTCATCGACACCCATTTTCACTGGCAGCAGCCGATGGGCTATGCGCTCGGCCTGCGGGACGGATTGACCAGTAGCATGGACCTCGAGGAAGGCTGCGCAGGGACATATGTGGCGCGATGGTATTCAGAACGCGAAGGCAAGAACCAGGCGAACTACGGCTGCGCATCGAGCCACGAACAGGCCCGTGCTATTGTGCTCGACGGTTTCGACGATGATGAAACCCTTCTGCTCGGTCCCGCAGCGGCGTTGACAACCCGCAAAGGTTCTGGATGGAGCCTGAACAAAGCAGATTACGATACCGGCAACAAGATCCTGCAGATTATCGACGAAGGTCTTCAGGCTGGAGCGCTGGGTGTGGGCTCTACGCTGGGCTACATGCGTGATGGCGTTACTACGCGCGAGTTGTTCGAGGTGCAGAAGGTTGGAGCGCGTTATGGCCGTCAGACCGCCGTACACACCCGGTTCACCCCGGACGGTGACACCCTCGAGAACGTCGGCGCCCAAGAGGCCATCGCCAATGCGCTTGCCCTCGACGCTCCTGTGCTGATCCAGCATTTCAACAATCCCGGCTGGCGTCTCACGCACGAACTGATCTCACGGCTTCAGGAACTGGGCCACAACATCTGGGGCGAGGTCTATCCCTATTCCGCTGGATCGACCACGGTGAATGCGGTTTTCCTCCAGCCGGACAACTGGGTCGAGAGACAGGGTCATCGCTACGAAGACACGATGCAGGACCCGATTACGGGTGATTTCTATACTCAGGAAAAATACGATCAGGTGATCAAGGACAACCCGACCCAGGAAATCCTTCTTTATAAGACGCCGCCGGAGGATTCCGTGAAATGGTTGACGCTCAAGGGCGTGACGATGGCCAGCGACGCGATGTTTGCCGAGCCTCTGACGGCACCCTGGAATACCCCGTTCGAGGAGCTGGGCAATACCCATCCGCGCCTCGCCGGTGCCCGCGCACTAACGCTCCGGCTGGGACGCGAGAACGACATTCCGATGATGCAACTCCTGTCGATCCTCAGCTACAACGCAGCCCATCATCTCGGACGCATGGGGCTGAAGGCCATGCAAGAGCGTGGCCGGATGCAGGAAGGCATGATCGCCGACATTGTCGTTTTCGATCCCGAGACCGTCACTGACAACGCGACCTACAATCAGGGCGCAGTCCCTTCAACCGGCTTCAAAGCGGTCATCGTGCATGGCGAGGTCACGGTGCGCGACGACGAACTGCTCGAAGTCTTCGCAGGCCAGCCGATCCGCTTCGAACCCGAGGATCGGCCGCTTTTCGAGGCAGTGTCGGAAGAAGCGTGGAACCGGGAGTTCTCGACCGGCATGCCGGATGTGGCGCCTGGCATTCCTCCGCAGGGAGGGAATTGAGCCATGACGACATGGGCAGCCAAGCTACGGACACGAATGGGTGTTGGACTCGTCGCGGTACTGCTTGCCGCCGCGACTGAGCAGGCGGAACCGACCCGGATCGGTTTCCCCGACTTGCCAGACCCTGCCGCGCAGGAGTTCGACGACCCTTTTCGCGATATGGGTTTCGAGATGCTCGGGGAGTTGCGAACATTCGTCCGTCTCGAGCAGCGGCTTGCGAGCGGGGAGGTTCCGGAAGACGCACGATCACGGCTCGAGGCGCGGCTCGAGGCGGCGCGCGACGCGCTGACGCTTGCCGGCCATGACATCGAAGAGTTGCTGGCCCAGCGGTGGATCGTGGCCGAAGCGCGGAAGCGTGCACTCCTTTCAACCAATCCGGAGCTCCACCGGACCACGGTCACCATTACCGGTTTCCTCATTCCCGCGGGCATCGACGAAGACGGTCTCACCGTCGGATATCTTGTGCCGGAAGTGGGCATGTGTAGCCATACGCCCCCGCCGCCACCCAACCAGCTGATCCGCGTGACGGTCGATGCGGGGTCTCCGGCTCGGTCGCTCTACACCCCGGTGACAGTGACGGGGCTGCTTGCGCCTCAGGAGAGCAACGAAACCATCTTCGTCCTCGACGGTGAAGCGCGGATGGCGAGTATGTGGAACCTCGAAGCAACCCAAGTCACGCTGGCGGTGAATACGCCTCGAACCCCTTTGCGCACCGCGTCGCAAATCAGGAACGTCTCCCACTCCACACCCACCGGGGAAGATCAACAAACCGGCAATAATTGAGGCTTCGAATTGATGATTTGGCTCTCAACCCCAATCAGGATGCTTGGTCATTACAAGTGCGCGCAGGACGCATCACATAGCCTCAAAGAAACAGACGAGCGCACGCCACATCGGTTTGTACTTAGCATTTGTTTCGTGGTGTCAATTTTCCTCCTGGCTGCTGCTGGTTCGACCCATGCGCAAGATCGACCGACCACAATCATCACATGGAACGACCTGGGTATGAGCCTCGAGGCCCAGAAAGACGATAAAGCGGATGATGGAACGTATGCGGGTCAGTCATCCTTGAGCGGCCCGCAAACGGTTCTGCCGCCGGACGACCTCTTCGATCCGCTTTCGTCTGACGGCATCGCGGTCCAAGACTGGGACGAAACGGCGTTTGAGGTCGCATCGGGCTTGCTGGAATCTCAGTTATCCATTGACGGGTATGTCTTGCCGCTGCGCCGGGAAAACGGGCGCGTCGTTGAGTTTCTTCTGGTGCCGTGGATAGGAGCATGCATACACGCCCCTGCGCCTCCACCGAACCAGATCATTCATGTCGATTATCCCGAGGGGGTCGATTCCATTGGTATGTTCACGCCGGTACGGCTTGCGGGGCGCCTGACGCATTGGCCGGCAAGTCACACTCTGTTCCTTGTAGACGGTTCGCGCAGCATTCCGACGTCGTACGCGATGGAGCAGGCTGTAATCGGCGGGACGCCCGGCGAGATCGTTGCCGCTACCTCCGCAGGCGAGGATTTTTCCTGGTTGGCACGCGCGCAGGCCAGGATCACCGACATCTTCACCACAGCGATGACGGACATGGAGCAAGGCCGGTCTGCCGGCGGAGTCGGGCTCGCGCTGCTGATCGCGTTCGCCTACGGTACGCTGCACACGCTTGGCCCGGGACACGGCAAGGCCGTCGTCGTCTCCTACTTCATCGGAACCGGTGGCAGTCTCAGACGTGGCGTCGTCATGGGCGGCCGGATCGCCGTTATGCACGTGCTGTCGGCGGTAGTCGTCGTCTTCCTGCTCGACTTCGCCGTACGACAAGCGACGGGAGCGGCGCCCTCGGATTACAGGTTGATCCGGCTCGGAAGCTACGCGCTGATCATGGCAATAGGTGCGGTGATGTTATGGCATGCCATCGCGAACATACGAGCAGCTCATGACGATCACCACGGCGGCCACGCCCACGCCGGATGTGCGGCCTGCTCCGCTGCAAACACCGAATCGCAAGGCGGCGGCTGGATCGCAGCCGCGGTAGGTGTGGTGCCTTGCACCGGCGCGCTTATCGTCATGCTGTTTGGCCTCGCGAACGACCTTGTGGTTCCCGCGGTCATGATGGTGATCGCGATTTCGGCGGGTATGGCGCTCGCCATGTCGGCCCTCGGCATAGCGGCGATCCTGGGTCGCAACTGGGCCGAGGCGCGCCTCGGGAGCACCCCCCAGAGACGCCTGAGATTTGAAGCCCGTTCACGGCTCGCAGGCGCGGCCTGCGTGCTAGCTATCGGGAGCACTTTATTCGCCATGACCTTGGCTCAGCCGCCAGGCGCGGATCGACCGCAGCAAACATCGGTCCTCGGGACGAGCTAAGCGAGCTCATAACATATAGTTGGCCTGCGAGGCGTTTGTCCCCTCAATTACCTGCAATTGGAGTTGATAAACTATGTCACAGGCACCTAATGAGCAGAGCATGCAAGGCGCATTTGACCCTCATTGCGTCTGTGTCGCGATGCGGCGTTATGTTTGGTGCCGATGGTTGCGATATACCCTGACGGTCGTCTGCGCGCTACTCGCCACCATATTTCCCGCGGAAGTCCGACCTGAAGGCCTAAGCCGTGATGGGTTTTCATCTCCAAAAAGCGTTCTCGGAACGCTGGCAGCCACGTCCGATCAGCAGGATCTGGGGGGGGTGCAGGCGTACCGGGACTGGAAAAATGGGTTTGAGAACCGCGTGGGGCTGACATTCGGTCTCGAGGAGATGGCCCAGTATCTCGGTACCGACTCAGACCTGACGCCGTCCGATGCGGCAAGCAACGTGTTTCGGTTCTTCGGCACTTGGACAGCGTCCGGACGCGGCACTCCCTACGCTGGCGCTTTGGTCTTCAAGATCGAGAATCGGAGCGCCTTCGGAAGCCATCTCTCGCCCCAGGCGCTCGGGCCATCCCTTGGATATGCAGGGCTTTTTTCGTCGACCTTTAGCGATGCGGGGTGGTTGTTGACCAACCTCTACTGGCGTCAAGCGTTTGCCGATGGTCGGGGCAGCTTCGTCATCGGTCAGGTTGATGTCACCGACTACATTGACATCAACAGCCTCGCCAACCCATGGACCGCCTTCACAAACCTCGCCTTTGAGCAACTACCAACTGTTCCAGCGCCCTCTCAGGGATTGGGAGCCGCGCTGCAGTGGAGACTAAGCGACAGTTGGGCGATCCTCGCTGGCTTTGCAGATGCCAACGCAGACCCGGCAGACCCGGTCGGTAGCGCCAGAACGCTTTTCGACACCGGCGAGACCTTCAAACACTTCGGCATAGGTTGGGCGCCTGATTGGGACAATCGATACGACCAGTCAGTTCAGCTGACTTTCTGGCAGATTGATCAGAGAATGCAGGCTGGTGTGCCCGGCGGTTACGGCGTTTCTTTTCTGGCGAGCGGTCGCCAGGACGCGTGGAGGCCGTTCTTCCGTGCAGGCTATGCCAAAGATGGCGGAACGCTTCTCGACCGATCGATCAGCGTTGGAACCGGGTACGACGCCCGCGACGGCAAGGATCTTGCTGGAGTCGGGGTGAACTGGGGACGGGCACCTGGTAACTCACGGAACCAGTTCACAATGGAGGCATTCTACCGGTGGGACGTGACGGATTTCTTCCAGATCACACCAAGTGTGCAGCTTGTTACCAACCCTGCGAACGACCCCACGACCGAAAACATGGTGGTTCTCGGGTTGCGCGTGCGTGCCCACTTCTGATTCGCAAAACGAGACAGGGATGCCGCGCCCAAAACGGAAGGAGCCGGATATATGGCTGTATCGATGACACTTGATGCAGCCGCAGAAGCGATGCGGGACGTGACCCGCAAGACGGTGAGGCGCAGTTCGAGGCTGTTCTTAGTACAGGGCATTTTGCTCGTTCTCGCCTGCGTTCTCGTTCTCATTTACCCTCTGACGACCAATGTCGCTCTTGCGGTGTTTCTCGGGTGGATGCTGCTCTTCAGCGGCATCGTTCAAGCCGTTACACTGATAGGCTGAAGCATGACTCCGGATTTCTGGCTGCAACTGATTTCGGCCGCGATGTCGGCGATCGTGGGCTTTGTCCTCCTGTGCAATCCTGCTTGCCGCGATTGTCGGAAACGCAATGTCAGGACAACGCTGGAAGCCTCCTCCAATCATAGGGCCATAACTGAAGTTTGGTCCAAATTCGGGTGATGTGAGCACAAGGACGAATGGCAGTTTCGTCCGCGATCTATTGGTTCGAGTGACAAATTTCGTCGCGCTCTGATCGAATGGCTGGTTTTCTTGCCGCGTTGCGACAACCAAAGCTCAGCAACCGCAGAATAATCCGCGCTGCGTGCGCACGCAGCAGGATTTGGACACTTCTCCTATGGGCTCGTTCGAGCCATTCGCGGCACCTAGCACCAAGGTCAGGTGAGCGGGACGGAGCAGCCTGTTGCAGTTACAGCATCTGAATAGGTTGACCAAAGCTTGCAAGTTGTCCCCTCGTGTCTGAAAGTACCTGTAGAAGTATTCAGGGAGAACGCAGACATGGGTTTCGTCGATGCAATAAAGACATGCCTTGCAAAATACTTCGTTTTTTCCGGGCGCGCGGCGCGGCCCGAGTACTGGTGGTTCGTTTTGTTCGTGGTTGTCGTCAGCGTTGTCTTGGCAGTTATCGACGCCTCCCTGTTTGGCACGGACCCCGAAACTGGAGAGAGCAGCCAAGTCCTCACCCCGATATACCAACTTGCCGTTGTCATACCCATGCTTGCCGCTGGATGGCGTCGACTGCATGACACCGGAAGACCAGGCTGGTACTTGCTTTTGCCTGCAGCACTAAGCATCGCAACCATGTTCATGCTGTTCAGTGGCATCGCTGTATTTTCAGTCCTCGAGCAAGGGACCGACGACCCTGAAGCGTTGAGAGGCCCAGCGGCACTACTTGGCGTCACCGGCGTGATGATTGTGGGAGTCCTTCAACTGATACTCTCGGTGCTGATGATCTGGTGGCTCAGCCGACCATCACAGGAAGGTACAAATGAATATGGTCCACCCGCAGCTTGAACTTATGACGTAGATCATTAGCGCTTTCGCGGCGAAATGACGAACCACGGCCAAACTGACTAGGGGGTTATCTATGAAGAGACATCTTGTTGCCGGCACGGTCTTCACAATCATGATGTCATCGCCGGGCATGGCTGACTGGAACTTCAGTGGACCGCCTAATGCCAACGCCTTCATTCAAACGGACAACATGACGCTGGAGTTGCAGTGCGATCGTGTCCGCTTCGCGCCAGCAGGCTATGAGGACTCGCAGGATATTGTCTCAAAGCAGGGCCTGTCCTTTCGGTTCATGAAGGATGGTTCGACTGAGGTCGGCGCGTTTCAGGCAGGATCAGTGAATGCGGATATCTCGCTCGTCGACAGCTATCCTGTTGAGGTCCGTTTTTTCGATCAGGGCGACTATGATTTTGTTTTGGATCAGATCGCGCAGAACGCCGTTCTGAACCTTTCGATGGCTGACCAGGATGTCTCTTATGGTATCTTCACGCTCAAAGGATCTTCCGCGGCAGTCAGATCCCTACGCGCGGCCTGCGGCTCTAACAGGTCGACATCACAGAGCATGGAGGCGCCAGAAGGCATTGTGTATTGCGGTGGCGGTGCCGTGCAGAGGGTCATCGAATACGCCATCGTGGGTCAACCCGGCGAGCAGTGGGATGCCCTCGTGACCGTCAATGGTGAGACAGTTCGGGCGATGACTTCATATAGCTTCTTCGGAAACTCCGAACCACCAGCAGGCTTCCAAGTGGCGCTCCTGGGTGAAGATCGGTCAGAGTTCCTCGTCTTCAGCGATGCGGGCCGGAACTGGATCGAGTTTGGCGATTACACCTACGATCAGTGCAACTGAGGCACACGGAAGGGCTGGAGACACGAACATGGGTAGCCAACTGCTTGGAAATGGCAATCGCGCCGGCGCTGGGGTTTTGGCGGTTGCTCTCTGTGCTCTTTCCGTGGCCTTCTATACGCCCGCGGCGCACGCGCAGGATTTGTCCGGGCTGCCCACACAGCTTCTTGAAAGAGTAGAGGCAGCACAGCAGGCATGTTCGGATATGGAGAACGGGCAGTTCGCCCTTGAATTGGGAGCCATCCACCGCGTCGATCTCGATGGAGACATCGAGCGGGACTGGGTTCTGGATGAGGTGGGTTTTGCCTGTTCCACCGCTGTGTCGCTCTATTGCGGGACAGGTGGTTGCATGTCTCACTTTCTGATCGGCGATCGTATGTTTTCGCTTCTAAATCAGGGATGGGACATGGCGAACATTGGCCCATTCCGCGTGCTTTTGGCGGATTTGCATGGCTCGCAATGTGGTGGGATCAACCCAACGCCCTGTGTCGTGGCCAGTGTCTGGGATCCAGATGAAATGGTTTGGCGCAGCACAGGTGCAGAGTGGGAGTAAAATCGATGGAGCGACGCCTCGAAAAGGTCATGCGTGCCATCTGTGCCTGCGCTTTTGTTCTGACTGTGACGGGATGCGTCGAAACCGCTCCAGAGGTCGCGATCAGCGAACCCGACCCGAAACTGAACTTCGTTCGCGGTTACCGAAGCGTTGCGGACGAGTGCCAACTTGTCGGCGAAACGGCTTTCACTGTCGATTTCCTCGACGATGCGGCCGATCTTTTGGCCTGTCCGACGGGAAGTGCAGCAATGGCAAGCCTAATGGCGGAAACGGGAGCGCCCGTAATCACCCAAACCAACAGCTTCTCGTTCTTCAGCATTCCCGACCGCTGAACCACATGCTTGCCCTGGACTTTGAATAGTCCTCTCTGTCGATGAGTTCAGGACAACTGCCGGACTACTCCGTAACATCCATCGAGAAGAAATACGTCGCGCACAACGCTTGACCGGCAATGCCTGCAGGCGGTTCCATGCCAGTAAACATCGCTACGCCAAGGTAGGTGGATCCGGAGCTGTCCTCACTCCAGGCTGCCATATACGTGACTGGTTGGTCGCCACAAAGCGTGTTTCCCTGCCTTAGTGGGCCTGCATCGCCTGATACACGAAACACCTGAGCAACAGGCACGTCGCCAGACGCACCCCAATTGCCTGAACTCTTGGGGTCATAAACTTCGAGATCAAGAAACCTGCCGGTCTCGAAGACCATCCGCTTGGTAGACATGATTACTGGCCCGGTAATCGCCAATGCCGTTTCGCTGGAAGGATTGAAAGCCTTAGAATCCTCAAAGAGCGGCTGGGATGATGCTGGACCCCCCAACATCCCCATAGCCATTGACAGCATCAGGATCGATCGACGCATTTGAATCTCCATTGTGCGAAGTGGTCTGACAACCTTAAACATCCTTTTGCTTCGTCGCCGAATGCGGCCGCGAGTTCCTGTTCACTGTCTCGAATGCTGCGCAAGCGATCAAGGTCTGAGAAGGGCTCGAAGCGGAAGACCAACGGGGGATTCCGAAAGTCTGCTTGGGAGCGGCGAGCGGACGGTCCCGCCCGCCAAAGCATTAAAGATCGATACGTTCGGCAATACTAAGCGCGTCTTCAAGCTCGACGCCAAGGTAACGCACCGTACTGACCACTTTGCTGTGACCGAGCAGAATTTGAACGACACGTAGGTTTCCGGTCTTTCTGTATATCAAAGCCGCCGTGGTGCGCCTAAGTGAATGCGTGCCGTAGCTGGACGGATCGAGACCAATCGCTGACACCCATTCCCGGACAAGCCTAGCGTATTGCCGGGTCGAAAGATGCGGCAAAGCATGCATACGACTTGGAAACAGATACCGTTGTCCATGCATGTATTGAGAAGAGACCCATTGCGACACGACTTCACGTGTATTCTCCGTCACTTCAAATTGCATCGGTTTTGCAGTTTTGCTTTGAACAACGGATACCCGATCGCGAACAGAATTGCCGACGGCGAGATCGTTAACCCTCAGGCGGACGAGATCGCACCCGCGCAACTTGCTATCGATGGCAAGATTGAACAATGCCAGGTCTCTCAGCTTGTTTGCAAGTTCGAGCCGAGCGCGAATGGCCCAGACTTGCTTTGACTGCAATGGCCGCTTCTGTCCGACTAGTCTGCCTTTGTTCCAAGGCGGACGACGCGTTGTGACAACGGGAAGTAGAGATTTGGGCATCTTAGATCTCCGTCCATTGCCTTCCGTCCCAAACATCGACACTGTGCCGACAGCTGCAGTCTAATTGCCGCTCGCGTGTCTTCAGCACAGGAAATTCTCAGGTTTCAGGAACTGCCACCGCTGATCTTCTTACCCATCACATCCGCTGCCTGCCGCAACGGGTCATCTGCGAGGTGCGCGTAGCGTTGCGTGGTAGACGGGTTCGTGTGTCCAAGTAACCGACCGACTATAGGCAGACTCAGACCGCTGGAAACGAGATGCGACGCATGCGTATGCCGATTGTCGTGGATACGGTAGTCTTGAAGACCTGCTGATGTGGTGACCGAGCTCCAAAATTTCTTCAGATCTTTGTACGGTTGGTCCGGAGAGCGTCCCGGAAACAACCAACGACTTTCAGTAGATGCCCCTGCTTTCATTGCCGCAAGCAAATCACAGGTTGCTGACGAAAGCGGCAGGTGCTCTCGTCGCTTTTGCTTTGTGTGGTGCGACGGCTTTGTCCAGACCCCGCGGTCCAAATCAAAGTCTTCCCATTTTGCCTTCAGCACTTCGCCGATCCGTGCGCCTGTCAGGAGCTGCAGGCGAATAGCGTTCGCTGCAACCTGATTTGGATGCTCTGACAGAGCCACCAAAAGTCTTTGCAGCTCACCGTCTGACAACCAGCGGTCCCGCTTTTCCTCGGGGAACTTTTCTATGCCGCGCGCCGGATTGTCAGAACGCTGACCCCAGCGCACAGACAGTTCAAACATTTTCGACATGAGCGCCAGAGTGCGATTGGCTTGATAGGGCGTATCACGCATTTGATTGTGAAGCTTCTGAACATGCTGATGCGTCACTTCAATGACTTTAAGATCCCCAAGCTTGGGGAGAATGTATCTGTCCAGCATTGACCGATCATTCCGAACGCTACCGGGACGTTTCTTCGGTTCCGCATGTTCGGTCATGTATTGCGTGGCAAGTGAGTTCACCGTTGGTGAATGCCTTAGGCTTTGAGCATCGGCGACAGGATCTGCGCCACGTACCACGTCAGCAAGAAGCGCGCGTGCTATTTCGCGGGCGGCGCCCAAAGACAAGGTCGGCCCATATCGTCCAAGTGTCTTGCGTTTCGACCGACCGGTTTGTTTGTTGCGATATTGAACTAAGAAGCTTTTGACGCCGGTCGTTTTCACGCGAAGTCCAAAACCCGGCAGACCGTCGTCCCAATATATCGTGTCCCGGTTTGTTGCTGAAAGGCGATCGACAGTTGATTTTGTTAATCTGACGTTGGGCATATTGGTCTCGGACGGCTTGGGTAAGCACAAGGTAAGCAAAGTGCGGAGAGTTGGGAAGGGTCTTATAGAAACCTCTGCACGCAAAAACTTTTGTTATTTAAGAGAATATGCTGTCCAATCGAATTGGCTATAATGCTATCGAAAAAAGGGTGATAAGATTTGTAATCAGTAGGTCCGCGGTTCGAGTCCGTGTGGGGGCACCAGGATCTTTTCTCTGAGCCCCTGTACATATTGGCAACAACCTCCTGCTTTGTTGATGCCAAGCCATTTGGGAACATCTGCACTGCCTCCGAGCCGGCTTGCAGACCGGCAGTGATCTCTTCGACATTCAGGGTATTTAGCACGGTCTTGCCCGTCGCGTTGACAATCGGCACGCTGCAAATTGCAGCATGCGTCACTACCCGGGTCTTGCCGGAGAATAGCTCAATCCGCTCTGGAAGATCCAATCCGGACGAGTGGTTGACCACCATGTTCGAGGTGTGATTTTGGTTTCGTCGCATCCCATTCGGCAATATGGCAGAGGGGAGAAAAAAACGACGGTGGAGGGTCGGGCACATGAAACTTGTACGCTACGGAGATGCCGGGGCAGAAAAACCAGCGCTGTTGGACGGCGAAGGCAGATTGAGGGATCTTTCGGCGCATGTTGCGGACATCTCGGGGGACACTCTGGATGATGCCAGCCTGGCCCGGTTGAGCCGCCTGGACCCCGAGGCCCTTCCTTTGGTCGAGGGCAACCCGCGGATCGGCCCGTGCGTCGGGAATATCGGAAAATTCCTGTGCATTGGTCTGAACTACTCGGACCATGCCGCCGAAACCGGCGCAGCCATTCCCGAACATCCCATTCTGTTCCTCAAGGCAAATTCGGCCATCGTCGGTCCCTATGACGACGTGGTGATCCCGCGCGGGTCGACGCATACCGATTGGGAAATCGAGCTGGGCGTGGTGATCGGCAAGACGGCCAAATACGTCGGCCGTGAAAACGCGCTGGACCACGTCGCCGGATATTGCATCGTCAATGACGTGTCCGAGCGCCATTTCCAGATGCAGTTGACCGGACAATGGACCAAAGGAAAATCCTGCGACACGTTCGGGCCGACCGGCCCCTTGCTGGTGACGCGTGACGAAATCGCCGACCCGCAGACCTTGGGAATGGCGCTGGAAGTCAACGGCAAGCGCATGCAAACCGGAAACACGGCGACCATGATCTTTACAGTGGCCGAGATCATCGAGCATTTGAGCCAACTGTTCACTCTGCATCCGGGCGACGTGATCTCGACGGGTACGCCGCCGGGGGTCGGGATGGGAATGAAGCCTCAGCCGGTCTACCTGAGGGATGGAGACGTGATGGAACTGAGGATCGACGGTTTGGGGCATCAGCGTCAGAGGGTGCGCAGTGACGACTGATCCGGGCATGGATCAGCGCCGTGGCACGCGGGCGGCAGGCAGGGTACGCTTGCGCGCCGCAACCGGTCTGAACAAAGGCCCCTCTCGGACTGGCTTGGCCGGCGCGCGCTTCTCACGCGCCGGCGATCTTGGCTGTCACGCTGCGATGATGTTGTGTTCCGGTCCGTAAGGAAAGCCGGTGATATTCTCGGCCCCGTCCTCTTGCACCACCAGGATGTCATGCTCGCGATAGCCGCCCGCGCCGGGCTGACCTTCGGGAATCCACAGCATCGGCTCGATGGACACGACCATGCCCGGCTCGAGCACCGTGTCGATGTCCTCGCGCAGTTCAAGACCGGCCTCGCGGCCGTAATAGTGGCTGAGGATGCCGAAGGAATGCCCATATCCGAACGAGCGGTATTGCAGCAGGCCCTGATCGGCGAAGAACCGATTGATCTCGGCGGTGATGCTGGAACAGGTGGCGCCGGGTTTGATCAGGCTCAGCCCCAGTTCGTGGGCGGCGACATTGGCCTGCCAAAGGCGCAGGCTGTCTGCGTCGGGCTCGCCCAGGAACAGGGTGCGTTCCAGCGCTGTGTAATAACCCGAGATCATCGGGAAGGTGTTGAGTGACAGAATATCGCCTTTCTGCAACGCCCGTTTTGTGACCGGGTTGTGCGCGCCGTCGGTGTTCAGCCCTGACTGGAACCAGACCCAGGTGTCGCGGTACTCGGCGTCGGGATAGGCGCGGGCGATCTCGATCTCCATCGCGTCGCGGCCCGCCATGGCAATCTCGATCTCGGTGGCACCTTCACGGATCGCGGCATGGATGGCCGCGCCGCCCACGTCCGCCGTGCGTGCACCGCTCTTGATCAACTCGATCTCTTCGGCCGATTTGACCATCCGCGCGGCCATCGTGTCGGGGGCGATGTCCACAAGCTCGGGCTGGTTCAGCATGGACAGGGCCGTATCGCGTGCGGCCAGCGTCATGTGGTCGCTTTCGATGCCGATCCGGCGGGCATTCCCGATCAGGCTGGCTACGGCGCGCCAGTAGTTGTCGCGCTTCCAGTCGGTGTAGATCACGTTGTCCTCGACCGACCGGCGCCAGGGCTGGCCCGCGTCGATATTCGCCGACACGGTGGTGCAGCTGTCCTGCGTCACCACACAGCCATAGGGCCGGCCGAAGGCACAGTACAGAAAGCCCGAGTAATAGGCGATGTTCTGCATCGAGGTCAGCAAAACGACCGGGATGTCCCGCTGCGCCATGATGGCGCGCAGTTTGGTCAGCCGGCGGTCGTACTCGGCCCGGCTGAAGGGCAGGGGCGCCTTGTCGCCGTTGTGGCAGGTGAAGAATTCGGGGCGATTTGAAAGGTCTGTCATGTGCTCTCTCGTTTCTTTGCCGGACGTGCAAAGCCCGGCCACATGTCCCGGCGTACAGGACAGGCGGTCTCGGGGTCCGAGAGCCGATCACCCCTTTGGGTGCTGCGACGCCATCGCAGCAGAGGGTGAACAGAAAAATCGTTAGATCAGCAAATGCCGCCGGTCAAGCCGGTGTCAGCCCGCGCAGACGTTCTGACCGCCGCCGCAGCAGCTCGACCGTGGTCAGCAGCGCGATCGAGATGACGACGAGGATCGTGGCCACGGCCAGGATGGTGGGGCTGATCTGCTCGCGCAGGCCGGTGAACATCTGCCAGGGCAGGGTCTTCTGGCTGGCCGATCCGACGAACAGCACCACGACCACCTCATCGAACGAGGTGATGAAGGCGAACAGCCCGCCCGAGATCACACCGGGCAGGATCAGCGGCATCTGAATCTTGAAGAAGGTCCGCACCGGACCCGCGCCCATGTTCGCGGCGGCCCGCGTCAAAGACCGGTCAAAGCCCACCAGGGTGGCGGTCACGGTGATGATGACGAAGGGAATGCCCAGAACCGCGTGGGCCAGGATCACCTTGAGGTAGCCCACGAAGGTCTTGTTCATGCCCAGAGTGCCCTCGAGGAACCGCCCGATGTCGCTGTAGAAGAAGAACATGCCCGTGGCTGAGATGATCAGCGGCACGATCATCGGCGAAATCAGGATGGCCATGATCGCCCGCCGCCCGGGCACATGCGACTGGCTCAGACCGATGGCGGCCAGCGTGCCCAGCGAGACCGAGATGATCGTGGCGATGGGCGCGATGATCAGCGAGTTCTTGAAGCTGCGCTGCCATTCGTTGTTGGTAAAGAAGTCCTGATAATGCTTCAGCGAGTAGCCCTCGGGGTCCAGTCGCAGCATTTCCGGGGTGAAGGTAAAGAAGTCCTGCGCGTTGAACGACAATGGCAGTACCACCAGGATCGGGGTGATCAGGAATACGAAGATCGCGCCGCAGATCACTCGGAACAAGTAGTGATAGAACACCTGCTGCGCCGTCAGGTAAGGCAGCAGTTTGCGGCGATACCGGCCCTCGTACAGCCAGTATGTGAACCAGACAAAGAACCAGCCGCCCAGCAGACCCAGAATACCGCCCGCGATGCCCGCGAACAGAAAGCCAGCCAAGCCGAAGCCAAGGATGTTTATCCAATAGGCCAGCCGCTCGCTCTTCAGCAGCGCGATGTAGATCCAGGCAAGCCCGGCGATCAGAATGGCGCCGCCGATCATGCCGGTCGGCACCGAACCGTTGCCCGCGCCGACAAAGATACCGGCGAAGGCTCCGGCCAGGGCGACGCTGGGCAGGACCATCGACAGGGGTTTGCGCGAAATCGGAGTCAGAGCGGCCATGTCGGTTATCCCAGCTTCACGTTGTCGATGCCCACGATCTTGTCGTAGACCCAATAGAGGATCAGAACCACCGCCAGCAGGATCGTTCCCAGCGCCGCGGCCAGCCCCCAGTTCAGCGACGACGAGATGTGGTAGGCGATCCGGTTCGAGATGAAGACGCCCTTGGTGCCGCCGACGATTTCGGGCGTGATGTAATAGCCGATGGCCAGAATGAACACGAGGATCGAGCCCGCCCCGATGCCCGGAATGGACTGCGGGAAATAGATCCGCCAGAACGTGGTCCAGTTCGTCGCGCCCATGGATTTGGCCGCGCGAGTGTAGGATGGCGGGATCGTCTGCATCACCGAATACATCGGCAGGATCATGAACGGCAGCAGGATATGCGTCATCGCGATGATCGTGCCGATCTGGTTGTTGATGATGATCAATCGCGCGTCATCGGCCACAAGGCCCAGCCAGACCAGCGTGTCATTGATCACGCCCTGTTGTTGCAACATGACCTTCCAGGCGGAAGTTCGCACCAGAAGCGATGTCCAGAACGGCAGCAGAACCAGGATCATCAGCATGTTCGACACGCGCATCGGCAGCGTCGCCAGCAGGTAACTGACTGGATAGGCCAGCAGTATGCAGGCGCCGGTGATGACCAGCGACATGAACAATGTGCGGCCGAACAGTTTTACCAGAATGCGCTTGTCTTCGGGTTGAGGCTGCGCGCCTTCGGGGGTACGTCGCATGTCAATTGCGTTCAGGAAATACCCATTGGTGATCGGCACCGCGTGGGTCTTGATCACCTGCCAAGTCTTCACGTCACCCCAGCCATCATGGATGTCGATCAGCTTGTCCTTGAACGGCCCGTCGGTTTCGGGGTCCAGCTTTTTGATTTGCCTGCCCGAACGACGGAACAGCGACGACATGCCGGTCTCTTCATAGTTCAACCGCGTGCCAAGACGGGTATGTTCCTTGTTGTCGATCGCGACGATCATGTCGCGGACAAAGGCTTCGTAAACGTTTTCGTCCGGCAGTTCACCGCTTTTTTCGTCCCAGCTTTGCAAGGCCTCGACGGTCAGCGGCAGCGTGTCCTTTACGATGTTGTTTTCCACCGACCGGAACAGCATCGAGCCGATCGGGACGATAAACGAGACCAGAACGAAGATCAGCAAGGGGGCAATCAACAACAGTGCGCGCAGTTTCTGTCGCCTCAGCGAGCGCGCCAGAGACTGTTTCAGTGGCGTTCCATCCGCCGCCAGCATTGGCCCTGCGGTTTGGCTTGCGTCAGTCATTCGTGCCCCTTGGGTTAGCTTGGGTCGGGTTGGGGCGGCAGGCCGCCCCAACCGTTTTTAGTTGTGTAAGCTGCGCTTACTGCGCCAGCCACGCCTGAAATTTGGCGTCGATGTCATCGCGGTAGTCGGCCCAGAACTCGTAGTTGTACAGGAAAGTGTTCTGGGCGTTGTTCGGATCGGTCGGCATGTGCGGCGCCATGTCGATGCCCAGTTCGGCGTGTTGACCGACCAACGGGGCCGACGATTTGCGTGCCGGGCCGTACGAGATGTACTTGGCCTGATCCGCCAGACGCTGCGTGTCGGTCGCGAAGTAGATAAAGTCCAACGCGCGCTGCTTACGCTCGTCGCTGAGGCCCGCGGGAATGATCCATCCGTCCAGATCGAACACCTGCGCATCCCACAGCATTGCGACGGGCTGCTTCTGCTCTTCGATCAGGCTGAA
This sequence comes from Ruegeria sp. BHSC276, assembly GCF_059612945.1. NCBI lineage: Bacteria > Pseudomonadati > Pseudomonadota > Alphaproteobacteria > Rhodobacterales > Roseobacteraceae > Ruegeria > Ruegeria sp. BHSC276. The sequence continues at coordinate 118,869 of NZ_JBXWRP010000003.1, forward strand.
CAGACGGCCATTGTAAGTCGAGCCCATGACGACCTCGCCATCGGCCAGCAACTGCGGAGTGTCAGCCCCGGCTGACCACCACACGACGCTGTCCTTGATGGTGTCCAGCTTCTTGAGGGCACGGTCCTGACCTTCGTCGGTTGCCAGAACGTCATAAACTTCGTCCTTTGCCACGCCGTCGCACAGCAGCGCCCATTCCATGTTGTTGATCGGGCGCTTTTCCAGCGAGCGCTTGCCCGGGTAGGCCTCGAGGTCGAACACGTCGCAGATGTCGTCCGGCGGCGTGTCGCCGACCAGATCGGTGCGATAGCCGAAGGTGGTCGAATAGACGATCTGCGGGATGAAGCAATCACTGACCAGCAGATCGCCGAAATCCTCGGATGCTGTGGTGCCATCGGGTGCCGGGGCCAGTTGGGTGTCCGGGTCGATTTCCATCGCCAGACCTTCGTCACACAGGCGAATGGCGTCCGAGGCGACCACGTCGACCACATCCCATGTGATGTTGCCCGCCTCGTTCATGGCGCGCAGCTTGGCCACGGCCTCGGCCGAGCTTTCATCCCAGACGATGTTCACGCCCGGGTTCATTTCCATGTACGGCTCGGCATAGGCTTTTTGCTGCGATGCCTGATAGGCGCCGCCCCAGGACACGAGGGCCATGTCCTGGGCCGAAGCCGCGCCGGCCGTGATGGCTGCGGCCGCAGCCGACAGCAGGAATTTTGTTGGTTTCATGTTCAGCTCCCAGTTTTCCCCGTTGTTGTCACTGGTCGACCGACGCACGGGTTTTCGTCGGCCGATCCTTCCAAGTTGACCGTCTGGCGCGGCAGGACGCTCACGCGTCCAGCGCGCGACAGTCTCGTGCCAGCCAGCCGATCTCGATCTCCTGGCCGGGTTGCAGGCGGACCGCATCCGGGGCGTTGCGGGTCTTGACGATGAACTCGTCATTGCCGGCCACCGACATGCGGAAACGGAATACGTCGCCCATATAGATGAACTCGCGAACCACCGCCTTGAGCGTATGCGCGTCCGGGCTCAGACGATCCTTGTTGAACTCGACCCGCTCGGGCCGGATCGACACCTTGGTGCGCTCGCCGGGCTGGCGGACGTTGATCGGCACCGCGTCGATTTCCGATCCGTCGTCCAGGGTCACGATGCAAGTGTCCCCGTTGATGGACTTCACCACACCTTCCAAGGTGTTGTTTTCGCCGATGAATTGCGCGACGAAACTGTTTTCCGGTTCCTCGTACAGTCGATCGGGCGGGGCCAGCTGCTGGATGCGGCCGTCATCGAAGACTGCGACACGATCCGACATCGTCAGCGCCTCGGTCTGGTCATGGGTCACATAGACCGTGGTGATGCCCAGCTCGTGTGCCAGGCGGGTAATCTCGAACTGCATGTGTTCGCGCAGTTGCTTATCCAACGCGCCCAGCGGCTCGTCCATCAGCACCAGTTCCGGCTCAAACACGAGCGCCCGCGCCAGGGCGATGCGCTGTTGTTGGCCCCCCGACAACTGCGCCGGCCGGCGATTGCCGAATGCGCCCATCTGTACCATGTCCAGCGCCCGCTGCACCTTCTGTTCGCGCTCGGATTTGCCGATCTTGCGCACTTCAAGCGGGAACGAGAGGTTCTCGGCCACGGTCATATGCGGAAACAGAGCGTAGTTTTGGAACACCATGCCGATCCCGCGCTTGTGCGGCGGAATGTTGTTGATCGGCTTGCCGCCCAGAAGAATTTCGCCATGGGTGGCGGTTTCGAACCCGGCCAGCATCATCAGGCAAGTCGTCTTGCCCGAGCCCGACGGGCCCAGCATGGTCAGAAATTCGCCTTTCGGCATGGCAAGATTGAGATCTTTCACGACGAGCGTTTCGCCGTCATATGATTTTTGCACGCGCCGAAATTCGACAAACGCGGCGTCGCTGGTTGTTTCGGTCACAAGACCCCCTGTCGCGTCAATTCCAGATCCGGTTGGCCCGGATTCCATTGATCCTGCACCAAATTAAAACGTAGCGTCCGGCGGCTTGCAACCAATTTAATCGTCCCAGCGCGGAAACGGCCGTGAGTTTCAGGGGAACCGATCATCGTTTAGCCGTGCCATATGCCATGCAAGCGCCGTGTTGCTGGACAGGACCGGCTTGCGGATGAGGGCCTGAACGTGAGGGATCGCATCCAGGGTTCGCAAGTTCGTGCAACTCAGAAATACCGCATCAACCGCGCTGTCTTGCCCAAGTGCAACCGCCGCCTCGACGATCGACGAACACGAAATCCGCGCCACTTTCGACTCTTCTGCCACGCAGAAAGTGCCGAATACATCGGTCGAAAGCCCGGCGGTCGAGAAGGCTGTCCGCAACGAGTCGCTGACTTCCTCGACATAGGGGGACAACAGGGCAAACCGCGAAACGCCCAAGTCGCGGGCGCGGGCGATCGTCGCACGCAGTGGGTCGGTTACCGAACGGGTGACGCAGGATCCGCGGACAAGAGATTCGACCTCGGCCGATCCGATCACCGAACTGGCCGACGTGCAGCCATAGCCCACAACGCCGTATTCGCGGCCCTTCGGAAACAGGTCCGCGGCCGCCGGCAGGGCCTGCTTCATTCGGCTCAGCGTCTGGGTCGTCACCTCCAGCCCGCTGGGGATGCGCGCAACATGAAGCGGTGCGGAGCTTTCCGCGAACAGACGCCTGAAGTCGCCTTCGATGGTTTCGTCGGCCTGCAGAACGATCAAGCCCATCGGTCGGTTGGCGTGGTCTTCCACGTCGAGTGCGTAGGGCAATGTGGTCATATCCGGGGCACCTCGCGCCCGGCGCGCGGGCTAAGAAACCGGGCGCCGTTCTCGGTGATCACAATGTTTTCTTCGTGAACGAGAATCCCGCCCGGGACGGCGATACCCGGTTCGAGCGTCAGCACCATCCCTGACCGCAGAACCGTTGTGTCGGTGGGAATCAGCGATGGCCATTCGGTCAGGGACATGCCCAGCCCATGCCCCAGGCGCCCGGCCTGGGTGCCGGGTCCGCCATCGGTCAGAATGTCGTTCATCGCTTGGAACAGGTCTGCGGCCGTCGCTCCGGGCCGTGCCGCGCCAAAACCTGCTTCGATCGCGTCGACCAACCGCGCATGCGCCGTGCTGACGGCCGGTTCGGGCGGGCCGACCGACCAGTTGCGGTCGAAATCGCAAAAGTAGCCGTCCCATACCAGACCGGTGTCCAGCATCAGTATGTCCCCTGGCGCCAGGGGGCTCTCGGACGCGGGCGAGATCACGTCGCCATAGCCGCCATGGCCAGCCCCACCGGCAAGGTACGGCACCCAATCGGCCCCCTCCTCGAGGCACAGCATCTGGAAGGCGCGGAAAACCTGCGCCAGCGGCACACCTGCGGATGCAATTTCGGGCACCCGGTCGAAGGCGCGTCCGGCTATAGCGCAGGCGGTCTGGATCTTGGCGATTTCGGTGGCGGATTTAACCATCCGCAGGTCGCGCAGAATACCGTGATCGCCGGTGATCCGACGTTGGCCGATTTGGTCCTGCAACCGACGGAAATCGGACAGAGGCATGCGCAGATGGGTTTCGTGCCCGTCGGGGCAGCCGATCCGGCCCTTGTCGGCCACGACTTCGCGCAGCGTGTCGGCCAACAGCGATACGCCGTCGTCGGACAGGTCGGGTGCGCTCCAGGTGCGGATGTCTTTGATCCAGGTTCGCCCCATCAGCGCGGCCCCGATCGACGGGATCACGGCGACAGGGTCGCCCTGGGCCGGGATGACCAGAAACCATGGACGCGTGGGGCTTTCCCAGAACCGGGTAAGAAACCCCGAGAAATACCGGACTTCGGGCTCCGTGGTCAGAAGCAGAGCATCGACCTCGAGTTCTGCCATCCGACGTTGTGCGCGCTGGGTGCGGGCCTGGTATTCTGTTCGGTCGAACCCCCTCATGCGGGTCGCTCGGTCAGGATGCATAGTACGCGGTCATCGGTGCCGATTTCCAGGGCCGAGCGCATTGTGTCGTCCATGACCGCAGCAAGCCCCGCGCCGCCCGAAGCCGTGGTTGCAAGCCCGGCCCGCGCCATCGCTGGAAGCTGCGCGACGACGTCCTCGTCCGTCACAGTCAGGAACACATCAGCATCCCGCGCGAGACCGTTCAGTGCGATCAACGAAGGTTCCTTGCAGTCCAGCCGCCCCATGATGCTGTCCGGGCCGTCGGCAAACACGCATTGCCCGGCGGCGATACTTGCCTGAAGGGCAGGCGCGGCGTCAGGTTCCACCACGACGATCCTGGGGACATCACCCCAAACCTTGCGGAAATAGGCCGCCGCCGCGGCAGCCATGCCGCCGACCCCGGCCTGCAACAGGATCACCGTCGGCACCTCGGGGCATTGCCCGACCGTTTCGACCGCCATCTGCAGATAGCCCTCCATCAGCAGATGAGGCAGGTCGGTGTATCCCTCCCAGGAACTGTCCGACAGCAGGGTCCAGCCATTCCGCGACGCGGCAGCGCTGGCGGCGGACATGCTGGCGGCATAGTCATTCCCCGCCCGGACGACACTGGCCCCTTGATCACGCAGGCGCTCGGCAAAGCTTTCGGGTACCGTGTCCGCGATGAAGACGACGGCCCGGGCGCCGAAGACGCGCGCACCGGCCGCCATGCTGAGCCCGTGATTGCCGGCGCTGGCGGTGACATAGGTGCGCCCATTCAGGGTGGTGCCGTCGGGTTGCCCGGACACAGCATTCGCGTGACTTGCGATCACGTAGGCTGCGCCCAAGGCTTTGAACGACCCAAGATTCATCCGCGCACGCTCGTCCTTGATCCAAAGGCTGGCCACGGGCGCCAGCGCGCTGCCGTCCACCAGAGGAGTGCGGGACGCGACCGGACACCGGGCGATCAGATCCGACACCTTTTCAGGATCGGTCGATGGGTATGGGGCCGATGGTATCAGCTTGGATCCGGCCCTATGTTCGTTCTTGGCGACTTGCATCTCGGTTTTCCAGCGTGTTCCGGATGACGAGATGCGACGCAGTTCGTTCTGTCAAGGCGACTTCAGCCTGCATATGCGGGAATCCTCGATCTGGCTGGGTTCGGGTGGGGGCCAAGGTTGATGCACCCACTACGCCGAGAACCCGCCGACGGTGCCCCTTCCCTCACGGGCTTTGCAATCCCGCAAGTTAGCTGTAAGTGTTCCGCAGTTCGGCCCCGGTGTTTCGCTCCGCTGGCCGGTTGCGGGCGTGATGGAATGGTAGACATATCGGACTTAAAATCCGAAGGCCTTGGCGCCGTGTGGGTTCGAGTCCCACCGCCCGCACCACGAAAATCAGCCAAATACCTGTAAAACAAAGACAAAAAAGAGGGGCCGCTTTCGCAGCCCCCCCATTGGCCCCCCCCATCTTGAAGTATTAGGCCGCTCTTCCTTCGATCAGGTTTTCCAGATCCTCGACCTTCACCAGACTGGCCCTAGAGTCCTTCAGAATCTGTCGCTGACTATTGGTCGGTCGCCGCGAGCCCCGTATCGCAAAGAGGAGTCGAGAATAGAAGGGGTGTTTCCATGGCAGCGGCGAGTTTTGGCTTGGTTAGCAGTGGGTCAGAGCGAGGCTACCGGCTGCCAACCTTCACTTAGCGTCTTCCTTGGATCCTATCGCTACCCGCGCCCACTCAAGCCAAGCTTTTCTTTGTTCTGGGGACAGCGAGCGGAAGGCTTCAATGAGAAGGGCCTCGTCATCCTTGTCGGGAGCGCTGAAGTCGACAAGATCGGTTGGATCTACGCCGAGAACTTCCGCGATAGCGACCTGTTTTCGCGGTGTAAGCTGTCGAGTTCCGCTTTCCAATTGCGCAAAATACGAGCGAGACAAACCGATCCTTTCCGCGACTTCCTCTTGGTTCAGGCCTTTTGCGAGGCGAGCTTCCTTGATGCGTAGTCTCATATTCTGCTCCGTACGTCCTTCGCCGTCAAAATTCGCCGGCGTTCGTTTGGTACTTCTTCCCATTGCTTTCTGCAGCATTGCGGTGTGTTGGATGTGGCTCAGTGTTTATTGCGACTGCTTTTTGAAGGGAAAGGTGAGTGTTCTAGGGGTGACGATACCAAGCTGGTGCGCAACGATTCGATCGGGCGTTTGGGCTTGTTCCTACAGTGCCAAAGCGACCAACTCGGTTCGATGATCTTTTCCATTTTCTCCCTCTAGTGTTTCACTCTTGGAGGGCCTTGTTGCAATTTGCAACAAATAGATAAGGGCCGCGGGCGAAAAAATGGGACGCATGCTGGGGTCAGGCTAGGGGTCAAGGTTGGGGTCAAGATCGGGGTCAGGTAAATTCCTGATATAAAATAGTATTTTACGCTTCCGGGGTCGGGTCGGGGTCAAGCCAGGGTCAGGATCGGGGTCAAGCCGGGGTCAAGCCGGGGTCAAGATCGGGGTCAGGATCGGGGTCAAGCTGGGGTCAGGTTCGGGGTCAGTTATCCGTATGATTTTGTTAGTTAAAATGTAACTCCGGGGTCAAGTCGGGGTCAGGATTGGGGTCAAACAGGGGTCGCCTCGGGGTCACTAAAGAAAGAAGTAAACAATATTGGTGGTGGTGATGGGCGCATGAAGATTGTTGCCCGATTGCGATTTGTCGCTTACTGTGACAGCGATCTTGAGGCGCAAGAGGCCCGCCCCCGGAATGAGCAGCACGACCGACAATCCCGCACTCGCAGACACCACATGGCTAGATCAGTTCGATCTGACCGTGCGGCAGCGTGATTTCGTGCTGGCATACCTGGCCGACCCCAACGCCACCGGAGCGGCCCGTACAGCGGGCTACAAGCAGCCCCACGTCCAAGGCCCCCGCCTGTTGGACAATGTTAGAGTTTCCGAGGCCATCGCGGAGGGCCGCAGGCAGGTCGAGAGCAAGGCCATGCTGGACGCTGAGGGCGTCGTAGAGCTTTGGACCCAGATCGCCACAGCAGACCCACGCGAGCTGACGCAGCACGTCTATGCGCCCTGCCGTTACTTTAGATTGGATTCGAGTAGGACCAGTGTCATTGGCGACAGCAGATTTCATTCATGAAGATATTTGTTGCCGTACTTCGAGATGCAGCTCCACTGCGGTCCGATCTCGGATAATCTAGGTCAAAGCTGGTGTCATTTATTTGTGGTGTGAAATAATGAGGCATCGCCTAGTGTGAGTAGTGAAGTTCGTAGCTTCAACCTATTGACGCGCGCTGATCCGGACTTTCCTAAGCTAAGGGTTTCTAGGAGCGGCCTTGTTGATTGAATGTTTGACTCAATTTTCGACTCTGTTGCGATTTGCAACTAAGTTCGCTCTGAATATCTTCCGGTTGATTCTGAATGGGCAGTCTTAGAAGAGGTTCCTTTGGACAATTCTGCCACTCGTGTCCTAGCTGAAAAATGGCCCGGAAAATCGCACCCGTCCGAGCACCCTGCCTTGTGGCACATGCTGGATGTCGGCGCCGTGGCCCGGCATCTGCTGACCGCCCGTCCGATCCGCGGCGGCGCCACTGATGCCGCGCTGGCGCTGCTGGTGGCGCTGCATGATCTGGGCAAGATCAGCAATTCCTTCCAGGCGATGGTGCGCGAGGTCCGTGGGCAGATCTGGCGCCATTGGGAACACAGCGCCCTGCTGCTGCGGCACCACGATGCGGTGCTGGCGGACCTGCTCGGCGGGTCGGACATCGTGCGCCGGATCCTCTATGAGGCGATCGCAGGCCATCACGGCGGCCCGCGCAAGACACCCACGGCCAGCGAACGTCAACAGCAACTGCAAGAGATCGGCCCTGAGGCCGTGGCAGATGCCGAACAGGCGATTCGGGCCGTTGCTGGGCTGTTTCCCGGCGCGTCGCTGGATGGCATCGATGCGACCAGCGCCAAACCCCTGTCCTGGCTTCTGAACGGGCTGGTGGTGCAAAGCGACTGGATCGGCTCTAACCCCGAATGGTTCCCGCCCGCCGCGCCCGACATGCCCGTGGCCGCATACTGGGCGCGGGCCTACGCGCAGGCCGACCGTGCAGTGGCGGCAACGGGGTTGTACGCGGCCTCGGTGACCGATGCGGGAGACGCGCGTATCCTGCCGCCCGACGTTTCCCCGCGCCCAATGCAGCAGGCCGCCCGCGACTGCGCCCTGCCTGACGGCCCGGTTCTGGCGGTGATCGAGGACGCCACCGGCGCAGGCAAGACCGAGGCCGCGCTGATCCTGGCCTCGCGGATGATGAAGGCCGGCAAGGCGGATGGCTTGTTTCTCGCCCTGCCCACCATGGCCACCGCCAACGCGATGCTGTCGCGGGTCCAGGCCGCCGCGCCCGCCCTGTTCGACGGCGCGCCGACGCTGGGTCTGGCCCATGGCCGTGCCTCTCTGTCCGAAGGGTTCCGCAGCCTGATCAGTGGCGATGGCGCCAACCCCGAACCCGGCCCGCATTGCACCCGCTGGCTGGCCGATGACCGCCGCCGCATCCTGCTGAGCGACATTGGCATCGGCACCATAGATCAAGCGCTGTTTGCCGTTCTGCCCACCCGGTTCAACGCGCTGCGGCTGCGGGCCCTGGCGCGCAAGGTGCTGATCGTGGACGAGGCGCACAGCTATGACCCCTACATGGAGGCCCAGTTGAAGCGCCTGCTGACCTTTCAAGCCCGCTTGGGCGGATCGGCGGTGGTGATGACGGCAACCCTGCCGGGGCGGATGAAACAGGGCTTCGTCACCGCATTCCAGGCCGGTCTGGCCCCGCTGCGCCCCAGCCGGGGCTGCCGCCGTTCGGCCGAACCGGCCGCCGACCCGCCCGCCGCGCCCTATCCGGCCCTGACCATCGCCACCACCACCGCCGAGTTGACAGCTGTCAGCCCGGCCGAACCCACCGTGCGCCGGGTTGGCGTGACCCGCCTGCCGGATCCCGCGCAGGCGGTGCAGTTGATCGCCGAAACCAGCGCGCAGGGGGCCGCCTGCATCTGGGTCCGCAATGCGGTGGATGACGCGATCGAGGCGGTCGAGGCCCTGCGCACCGCCGGGGTTGAGGCCGACCTGCTGCACGCCCGCTTTGCCATCTGCGACCGGCTGGAAAAAGAACGCGCCTTGCAGGCGGTGTTCGGCAAATCGGGACAGGGTCGGGCAGGGCGGGTTCTAGTGGCGACCCAGGTGGCGGAACAGAGCCTCGATCTGGATTTCGACGTGATGGTCAGCGACCTTGCGCCGATCGGCGCTCTGATCCAGAGGGCAGGGCGGTTGTGGCGGCACATGGATGTGCGGCCCGCGCCGACCCGACGGGTGCCTGAGCCTGTCTTGCATGTGCTGTCGCCCGATCCCGACCGGGTGGACAACGCCCGCTGGCTGCATCAGGTGCTGGGGGCGGGGGCCTATGTTTATCCGCCCACTGTGACGTGGCGCAGCGCGCGGGCCCTGTTCGACGCCGGCGAACTGCACGCCCCGGACGGGCTGCGCTCCCTGATCGAGGCAGTCGAGGGCGCCGACCCGCTGCCCCTGCCCGAGGCGCTGGAGGGGGCGAGCTTTGAGCATATCGGGCAGCAGATGGTCGAGCGGCAATTGGCCGAGAACTGCCTGATCTCGGCTGCCGAGGATTTTGCCCAGGACGCCATGCGCAAGGTGTGGGACGACGAACAGTTCCCGACCCGGCTGGGCGTGCCGCAGGTTACGCTGGCGCTGGCGCGGTGTGGGGCAGGGGGAGTGGTACCCTATGCCGGTGACGGGCCGGACGGCTGGGCCATGTCGGAACTGCAAGTCTCGAAACCACGGTTCGACAAGCTGACCCCGCCCGACCAGACCGACCCGGCCATCGCACGCATCAAGCAGGGCTGGTCCGAGGCTCGCGCGACCTACACGCTGATCGCCCCGCTGGGGCCGGACGGGCGGATTTGCGAGGGGCTGCGCTATGATCCCGAGTTGGGCGCGATTTGGGATTGAAAATATCAAAATGATAGCGCATCCTCAGGTTGAGTGAAGAGGAACGTTCATTTAAAGGTTTGTATTTGTTGAATCTTATTACCGATGCTTGGATTCCGGTTCGCCGGACCGGTGGCCGCGATGTGATCCGTCCCGACCAGATCGCCGAGCCGGATGTTCTGTTCCCCGACTGGCCGCGCGCTGATTTGAATCTGGCCTGTCTCGAGCTGCTGATCGGGCTGGTCTATCTGGCCTGCCCGCCGCAGGATGCCGACGACTGGAAAACCCGCCAGCCCGACCAACGGGCGCTGCGCACTGCGCTGGCGCCGCTGGCCCCGGCCTTCAACCTGCTGGGCGATGGCCCGCGTTTCCTCCAGGATTTCGACCCGATCGACGGCAGCCTGAACCCGCCCGACATGCTGTTCATCGACAGCGCGGGCGAAAGCACCGCGAAAAAGAACGCCGACCTGATGGTCAAACGCGCCCGCTATTCCCGGCTGGACCCGGCGTTGGCGGCGATGGCGCTGTATACGTTGCAGGCCTTTGCGCCCTCGGGCGGGGCAGGCAACCGGACTTCGATGCGGGGCGGCGGGCCGATGGTGACGCTGGTGCGTCCCGAGGCGCCGGGGCTGTGGCCGCTGATCTGGGCCAATGTGCCCGACGGGGTGCCGCTGGGCGCGGACGAGCTGGACGAACTGCCCTGGATGCGGCCCACCGAGACTTCAGAGAACGAACAACTAACTGTGCCGCCTGACGGTGACATACCGCATCCAGAAGTGTTCTTTGGTCAGCCGCGCCGTCTGCGGTTGGAACACTCCGAGGGCAAGATTCGAAAGGTTGTGCAGAAAAAACATGGAACCATGTACTACGGTTGGCTGCACCCGCTGAGTCCGTACTATCACGACAAAAATGAAAAGCGTTGTAAACACCCCAAGCCCGGCGCCTTCGGCTATCGCAACTGGCGCGGCATCGTGCTGATGAATGACGGGGCGGACCGGGCGCAATGCTTGGAAACCTTTCTGAACCGCACCGACAGCGCGCCCTGCCGGCTGCTGGTGGGCGGCTGGGCCATGTCGAACATGAGCCCGCTGGACTTCATCTGGTCCGAAGCGCCGGTCTTTCCGCTGGACCCACAGGGCGAGGATCTGGCCGGGCGGCTGGTCGAGGCGGCCGAGCAGGCGGGCTATGCGCTGGCCAGCGCGGTGCGGCAGGGCAGGGGAGAGGACGACCTGACCTCCGGCGCCGCGGCGCGGTCGCGCGAGATGTTCTTTGCCGCCACCCAGGCCCCGTTCGAGGCGCGGCTGCGCGACGTGGTGAACGGGCAGGGCGACCGGGTGCCGAGCGACTGGCTGAAGGATCTGCGCAGCGCGGCGCTGCGGATCTTCGACGCCGAGGTGATGCCTGGGCTGGCCGATCTGTCCGAAACCCGGCGGCAGGCAGCGGTGGTGGCGCGCAAGAGCCTGCTGTCAACTTTCAGTGGCTATGGGGGCGTGGGCGTGAAGGTCTTCAAGGCGCTGCGGATGCCCGCGCCCAAAACCAAACGCAAGGCCAAAGCGGAGGCACGCACATGAGCACAGACAAAAGCGGCGATTTCGGCACCATCTGCCTGGGCTGGTGGCGCGGGCTGACCGACCCGTCGATCGGCCGGTCGCGGGCCGATCTGGCGCGGCTGAAACGGGCGGGGGGCGCGGTGGACGCGCTGGCCATCCGGGCGGTGCATGACCTGAACCGGAAACTGGCCGCGGCGGGCCTTGACATGCGGTCCGCGCCCGACCGGCTGGCGCTGATCGCGATGGTGCTGGCGCAGGTCAAGGAACACACGGGGCCGCGGCTGGCGCAGCGGATGGGGCAGGGCGATCCGAAACCCTTCAGCGAGATCCGGTTCGACCGGCTGATCCGCACCCGCGACCCGGCCGAACTGGCCACCCAGCTGCGCCGGGCGCTGGCGGTGGTGGGGCAGGGGGCAAACGTGGCCCGTCTGGCGCAGGATCTGCGCTGGTGGACCGACGCCACCCGCGCCAGCTGGTGTTTCGACTATTACGGGGCGTCGCAGGCGGCGCCCGAAACAGAACAGATGTCCGAGGAGAGTGAGGCATGAGCCGTTTCGTCCAATTGCATTACCTGACCGTCTATCCGCCGTCGAACCCCAACCGCGACGATCAGGGCCGCCCGAAATCGGCCGTGTTCGGGGGTCAGCCGCGGCTGCGGATCTCGAGCCAGTCGATCAAGCGCGCGGCGCGGATCTCGGACGTGATGCAGCAGGCGCTGCAGGGCCACATGGGCGCGCGCACCCAGCGCATCGGCGAGGTGATCGAACAGGCGCTGAAGGAGGCCGGGGCTGAGGGCGACGCCGCCCGCGATGCCGCCAAGCAGATCGCCGACGTGTTCGGCAAGCTGGATGCCGAGGCCGAAAAGAAGGGCCATGTGCGCACCCGCCAGCTGGCCTTCGTGTCGCCGCAGGAACAGGCGCTGGCGACCGAACTGGCGCAGAAGGCCATCGCCGGCGAGCCTCTGCCCGGCAATGCCGAGCTGAAGAAGATGGTTCTGCGCACCGCCGACGGCGCCGCCGACATCGCCATGTTCGGGCGGATGCTGGCCGATGACCCGGATTTCAATCGCGAGGCCGCCGTGCAGGTCAGCCACGCCATCACCACCCACCGCGCGCTGGTCGAGGATGATTTCTATACCGCCGTCGATGACCTCAAGACCGCGGCCGAGGATGCCGGGGCGGGGTTCGTGGGCGATGCGGGGTTCGGATCGGGGGTCTATTACCTCTATGCCTGCATCGACCGCGATCTGCTGCTCGAGAACCTCGAAGGGGACCGCGATCTGGCCGCCCGCGCCGCCGAGGCGTTGGCCGAGGCGCTGGCGGTGTCCACGCCCTCGGGCAAGCGCAACAGTTTCGCCCACCAGACCCGCGCCGGGTTCATCCGCGCCGAACGCGGGGCGCAGCAACCGCGCAGCCTGGCCGGGGCGTTCTTTCAGCCGGTCGAGGGCGCGCTGATGGCCGGATCGGTCGCGGCGCTGCAACAGATGGCCGAGCGGATGGATCAGGCCTATGGCCCCTGTGCCGAGGCCAGCGCGCTGATGGATGTGGAACAGGGCATCGGCAGCCTGGCCGAGATCAAGGCCTTCGTGCGGGGTGCGGTGCTGGATGACTGAATATCTGGTCTTTGCGCTGACCGCGCCCATGGGCAGTTTCGGCGGGTTGGCCGGGCATGAACGGCGCGGGTCGGGCGGCTGGCCGGGGCGGTCGGCAATTCTGGGCCTGCTGGGCGCGGCGCAGGGCGTGCGGCGCGACGATGCGGCGGGGCAGGGGGCCTTGCGGCGGTGGCAGGTGGCGGTCTCGGTGCTGTCCGAGGGCGTGCCGCTGCAGGATTTCCACACCGTGCAGACGGTTCCCAGCGCCAACATCAAGCGCCCCGATACCCGACGGCAGGCCCTGAAAGCGCTGAAATCAAAAGACAATCCCGTGATCACAAGGCGCGACTATCGCTGTGACTGCGCCTTTGGCGTGGCCCTGTGGGGCGGGACGGATTCTGGGGGCGGAGACGACCTTGAGGCGGCCAAAGCCGCGCTGGAACGGCCCGTGTTCACCCCCTATCTGGGCCGCAAATCCTGCCCGCTGGCCGCGCCCATGGCCCCGCGCATCGTGCAGGGGGCGGATGTGGTGGCGGCGCTGGATCAGGTCGTGCTGCCGCTCTGGCTGGCGGGGCGGCGCCCGCTGGCCATCGCCTCGGATGTGGCCATCGACGGGGCGATGCAGGAAACTGTCTGGGATGAACCTCTGGATCGCACGGGCTGGCATTACGGGCCGCGCATCGTGCATGTCCACCGACCGGAGGCCAAGGCATGAGCCTGTATTTCTCGCGCCTGACGCTGAACCGATACGCGCCCACCCGCGCCCTGTCGGGCGTGCTGGACCCGGCGGATGAAAACGCCCGCGCCGACGCCCATCACCGCCTGATCTGGACCCTGTTCGGCGACGCGCGCGACCGGCCCCGCGATTTCCTGTGGCGGGCCGACGGGCGGGGGCGGTTCTTTACCCTCTCGGCCCGTCCGCCGCTGGCCAACGATCTGTTCTGCCCGCCCGAAACCAAGGAATTCGCCCCGCAGCTCGCCCCCGGCGACCGGTTGCTGTTTTCCCTGCGGGCCAACGCCACCCGCGACCGGGCGGTGGTCAGCCGGATGGAGAAATCCGCCCGCCGGGGCCAGAGCCGCCGCGTCGACGTGGTGATGGACCTGCTGCGCGACGTGCCCGGCCCCGACCGCGCGGCCGAACGGATGCGGCTGGCGCAGCAAGCGGCCGAGGGCTGGATGGCGCGGCAGGGCGCAGCCAAGGGGTTCACTCCGCACAGCGTCGCGGTGCAGGATTACCGCGTGCTGACCCTGGGCCGGGGCGCGCGCCGGGGGCTGACCCACGGCGTGCTGGACCTGACCGGCGAGGTCGAAGTCACCGACCCCGCCGCCTTTCTGCCCGCGCTGGCCAGCGGCTTTGGCCGGGCCAAGGCGTGGGGCTGCGGGCTGATGCTGATCCGCCGGGCGCGATGAGCCTGCCGGGCCTGCCGCCGCCCAAAGCCATCCCGCTGAGGGAACGGGCGGCGATGGTTTTCGTCGAACGCGCGCAGATCGACGTGAAGGACGGCGCCTTTGTCGCCATCGACGCCGAGGGCATGCGCACCCATATCCCCGTGGGCGGCATCGCCTGCCTGATGCTGGAACCCGGCGCGCGGATCAGCCACGCGGCGGTGTCGCTGGCCGCACAGGCGGGCACGCTGGTGACTTGGGTGGGCGAGGGCGGCGTGCGGCTCTATTCCGCCGGGCAACCGGGCGGGGCGCGCGCCGACAAGCTGCTGTGGCAGGCGGCGCTGGCGCTGGACGAGGGCGCCCGCCTGCGGGTGGTGCGGGCCATGTTCGCCCGCCGCTTCGGCGAAGATCCCCCGGCCCGCCGCTCGGTCGACCAACTGCGCGGGATCGAGGGGCAGCGCGTGCGCCATGGCTATGAACTGTTTGCACGCAAATTCGGGGTCAAATGGAAACATCGCCGCTATGATCCGGGCCAATGGGACAGCGCCGACATCCCCAACCGCTGCCTGTCGGCGGCCACCGCCTGTTTGCACGGCTTGTCCGAGGCGGCGGTGCTGGCCGCCGGATACGCGCCCGCGATCGGGTTTCTGCACCGGGGCAAGCCGCGCAGCTTCGTCTATGACATCGCCGATCTGTGGAAGCTGGACACCGTGGTGCCCGAGGCTTTTCGCATCGCCGCCCAGGCGCAGAAGGGCAAGCTGGACATGCCGCCCGAACGCGCGGTGCGGCTGGCCTGCCGCGACGCTTTCCGCAAGAGTGGCCTGTTGAGCAAAATCATTCCCGGCATCGAAGAGGTCCTGTCGGCGGGCGACCTGCCCAAACCCGCGCCCGCGCCCGAGGGCGTCGGCCCGGCCTTCAGCGACGGCGAGGGAGGCGGCGATGATGGTCATCGCGGTTGAGAACGCCCCGCCGCGCCTGCGGGGGCGGCTGGCGGTGTGGCTGCTGGAAATCCGCGCCGGGGTCTATGTGGGCCGCTACTCGGCCCGGGTGCGCGATCGCATCTGGGCGCAGGTCGAGGCCGGCATCGCCGAGGGCGACGCGGTGATGTGCTGGGCGGCGCCGACGGATCAGGGCTTTGCCTTCCGCACGGTGGGCCGCAACCGCCGGATGCCGGTGGATTTCGACGGCCTGACCCTGGTGCAATTCGCCCCGCGCGACGGCCCTGGCTGAGGCCCCGGGCGGTTGAAAAATCCGGCCAAGATCATCGGTGGAAATTCGACGGGTGACAAACTCGTTGTTTTTCAATATGTTCCAGCCAGAGTGTTCCCCGCACCCGCGGGGATGACCCGATCACCAGATGCCAGACGCCCTTGTTCCGGTAGTGTTCCCCGCACCCGCGGGGATGACCCGCGTTACAACCGTGGGCACGGGCAACACCGGGCGTGTTCCCCGCACCCGCGGGGATGACCCGGCCGGTGTGCCGCTGCAAATCACATCCGCATAGTGTTCCCCGCACCCGCGGGGATGACCCGTCATGCCTGGGACTTTTTCGGGCTGGAAAAACGTGTTCCCCGCACCCGCGGGGATGACCCGAACAGGCTGCGGGCTATTGCTTCTTCTTTGATGTGTTCCCCGCACCCGCGGGGATGACCCGCCTTGGCCAGCCTTTCCAGGCTGCGGCCATTGAGTGTTCCCCGCACCCGCGGGGATGACCCGACATACAGGCACCGCCCGATAAAGACAAGTGGGTGTTCCCCGCACCCGCGGGGATGACCCGGCACATGGCATAACCTCCGAATATACGGTTTCAGTGTTCCCCGCACCCGCGGGGATGACCCGACCCTGACCGCTGCCAAGATCATTGATGGCGCGTGTTCCCCGCACCCGCGGGGATGACCCGGAAACAGGGGGTTACATTGAAAGCGGCAATATGTGTTCCCCGCACCCGCGGGGATGACCCGCCTAAATGCCAGGGCGGCTTTGCCGCCCTAGCGTGTTCCCCGCACCCGCGGGGATGACCCGCCTGCGGCGTACCTGACCGCAAGGTGCGGGCTGTGTTCCCCGCACCCGCGGGGATGACCCGAAAAAGACGAATTCGACCTCTGGGACTGGCAGGTGTTCCCCGCACCCGCGGGGATGACCCGCGAAATCACCAAACGGATCGGCATTGAACCCCGTGTTCCCCGCACCCGCGGGGATGACCCGCTGAACGGGGCCACGATTTCCCGCACCACCTACGTGTTCCCCGCACCCGCGGGGATGACCCGAACGATGTTGAACAATGACGACATGCGCAAGGGTGTTCCCCGCACCCGCGGGGATGACCCGAAAACCACCCCAAGACACCACCACCACGAAGTGTGTTCCCCGCACCCGCGGGGATGACCCGGAAACATCAATGCAAATCGTGATGGATAGCAAGTGTTCCCCGCACCCGCGGGGATGACCCGCTGCGCGAGGCAAAGGGGCTGACCCAAGAGCAGTGTTCCCCGCACCCGCGGGGATGACCCGCGCAGGGGGTCGCACGGTGACGGGGGTAGAGCGTGTTCCCCGCACCCGCGGGGATGACCCGCACTGACGCAATGGCAAATGCTTCAATCGATGGTGTTCCCCGCACCCGCGGGGATGACCCGGCTCAGGTCACGGAGATAGTCGCCTTTCCAATGTGTTCCCCGCACCCGCGGGGATGACCCGGACTGGGCAGAGGCTTTGCGTCGTGCTGTGCAGTGTTCCCCGCACCCGCGGGGATGACCCGCTGGATGTGTTGGCGCTGGCGAAAATGGTGGGGTGTTCCCCGCACCCGCGGGGATGACCCGAACTCGATCCTGCTGCCCGAGAACGATTGTTCGTGTTCCCCGCACCCGCGGGGATGACCCGGCATACCTTCAACCGTGTAGCACGGTGATTCCGTGTTCCCCGCACCCGCGGGGATGACCCGGTCGGGTTTTCCCTGCCCCGCGTTGAATGTTGGTGTTCCCCGCACCCGCGGGGATGACCCGCGGGCGTGATCCTATGTATAGGGGGCCGGGGTGTGTTCCCCGCACCCGCGGGGATGACCCGCACAAAACCCCCGCAAGTTTTGCGGAAAACCCGTGTTCCCCGCACCCGCGGGGATGACCCGGCCGTGGTCCTTGCTGTTGAAGACCAGCTTTTGTGTTCCCCGCACCCGCGGGGATGACCCGCCTGCCGTAACCACGTCCACGGTTTCATCAAAGTGTTCCCCGCACCCGCGGGGATGACCCGGCGACTTGGACAACATGCAGCAGGCGATTGCGGTGTTCCCCGCACCCGCGGGGATGACCCGCGCGACATGGTTTCCCCTTTGGGCCGATGCGCGTGTTCCCCGCACCCGCGGGGATGACCCGCCGCCCTCGGACAGCCCGATCCAGTCCTGTATGTGTTCCCCGCACCCGCGGGGATGACCCGGCGTCGGGCGCGCGAATACCCCTCTTGATCCTGTGTTCCCCGCACCCGCGGGGATGACCCGCCAGATTCTCTGACGTGGTGGGCGTCTGTCGTGTGTTCCCCGCACCCGCGGGGATGACCCGCCGGACCCCTGGTATCTGGCAGAGGTGCGCCGGTGTTCCCCGCACCCGCGGGGATGACCCGCCGGACCCCTGGTATCTGGCAGAGGTGCGCCGGTGTTCCCCGCACCCGCGGGGATGACCCGGCACGGGGCACCATGCGGGAAGCGAAAGCCGAGTGTTCCCCGCACCCGCGGGGATGACCCGGGCAAGCAGGAGCGCAAGCCAAAGGCCGAAAAGTGTTCCCCGCACCCGCGGGGATGACCCGGCCGAGGGGTACGGCGCAAATTGGCTTAGCGGGTGTTCCCCGCACCCGCGGGGATGACCCGATTGCCGACCGGGTGTGCAGATTGTCGCCAAAGTGTTCCCCGCACCCGCGGGGATGACCCGGGGATTGACGCATGGACGGAAACAAAGGGGAAGTGTTCCCCGCACCCGCGGGGATGACCCGTATTCTTCTGCGGCGCTCAGGCGCTGGGGATCGTGTTCCCCGCACCCGCGGGGATGACCCGCCACCGTCACCCGCCATGGCGGACAGTTCGCCGTGTTCCCCGCACCCGCGGGGATGACCCGAACGACTGCGCGCACCTTCGGGAACGGGGGCTGTGTTCCCCGCACCCGCGGGGATGACCCGAACGACTGCGCGCACCTTCGGGAACGGGGGCTGTGTTCCCCGCACCCGCGGGGATGACCCGATGCGGCGTTGCAGTGCGTCCAGCCGTTTAATGTGTTCCCCGCGGGTGCGGGGATGACCCGGACTACACGAAATTCCGGTCCACCTTCGCGCGGTGTTCCCCGCACCCGCGGGGATGACCCGCCATACCGGTCATACGTCAGGTTGATAACGCTGTGTTCCCCGCACCCGCGGGGATGACCCGCACGGTGGAGCAGGAAGCCGGATTGGCGCAAAGTGTTCCCCGCACCCGCGGGGATGACCCGTGCTCCCCACCCGTGGCCGCTGCCAAGGCCGCGTGTTCCCCGCACCCGCGGGGATGACCCAGAACATGCCGCAATAACATGGGCAAAGACGCTCGTGTTCCCCGCACCCGCGGGGATGACCCGCCGTGGAATACATCCGCGACCAATACCGGCGCGTGTTCCCCGCACCCGCGGGGATGACCCGTCGGCAGGAATGCCGCCCGGATCGTCTTTCAGTGTGTTCCCCGCACCCGCGGGGATGACCCGCCTGCCCGCAAGCCCAAGCCGCGCCGGGATCCGTGTTCCCCGCACCCGCGGGGATGACCCGCCAACCATCCGACCGTCGACATCCTGCATTACGTGTTCCCCGCACCCGCGGGGATGACCCGAAGCCGCACAAGCTCTGTTGGCCGAGGCACCCGTGTTCCCCGCACCCGCGGGGATGACCCGAACCCGGCTGCGTCCCATGTGCTTGCGCCATTGTGTTCCCCGCACCCGCGGGGATGACCCGGAATACGGTGTGTCCATTCGCAGCTTCGAAGGGTGTTCCCCGCACCCGCGGGGATGAACCGTTATTCGGAGTGGGGAACGTTCGGCCTGCGGCGTGTTCCCCGCACCCGCGGGGATGAACCGCGGACACAGTTCGCCGGCCGATGGGGCGCAAAGTGTTTCCCGCACCCGCGGGGATGAACCAGAGTACCGAGATAATGCAGATTTTCTTATCTGTACTACCATCACACTTTGAGGTTTCTCACGCGAACGTTTTGTCCGTTGGCTTGCATCCCCGGAGCTGCACCACATTGCTTTCCGCCTGGGTGACGAAATCCGCCCATTTCTGCATGAGGATGCGCCGCTTTTCGAGTAGGTCTGACCGAGCATAAGCGCGCTCGACCTTGTTCCCGACGATGTGGGCGAGGGCGGTTTCCGCAACCTCGTAGCTGGCCGCCTCGTTGTCTTGAATCCACATGCGGAAGGACGACCGGAACCCGTGTATTCGGCCCTCTTCGCCCAGATGTTTCAGAACCTTTGCCATGGCCACGTCGCTGACGCCCTTGTTGGCGCGCGGGCTGGGGAACAGGAAGTCATTGCGGCGCAGGGACCGGCACAGATCCACGACGCGCATGGCCTCGTCCGAGAGCGGGATGCGGAAGTCCTGCACCTTGCCGCGCTGCCCCTTCATGCGTTCTTTCGGCACCGTCCAAACATCGCCGTCGATTTCATCGAACCGGGCGCCGCGCACTGGCATCCCGCGCGCCGCGGTCAAGATCGTGAAGCGCAGGGCGAGATATGACGGGTGCAGATGTTCGGACAGGCGCGCGTACAGGTCAGGTATTGCCGGCCAAGGGGTTGCGGCAATGGGCTTTTGGTCCCGATCAACATAGCCGAGCATGTGGCGGGCCGCATCGCAGATGAACGGTTCAGCCTCGAATCCCATCAACTTCGCCTGCCGCAGCACCATGCGCGTCCGGTACATGGCCTTGTCGGCAGTCTCGTGCTTTGTGCGCCAGATCGGCTTGAGCGCGTCGTGAATGTCCCGCTGGGTCAAGGTGCTGATCCGCCTGTTGCCGATTTTGGGGATGATGTGCAGTCGAAGCGGCGAGAACCAGCGCCCCCTATATCCATCGCCGCGCAACCGTTCCTTGCGCCCCTCGAACACGACCTGCGCCATTTCCGAGAACGTCGGATCTTCTTGACCGGCCTCGGCCTCACGCCGCAGGCGGTCGCGCTCTAAGATCGGGTCGATTCCGTGTTGCTTGACGCCTTCCCATTTCAGCCGTTCTTTCCGGGCCTCGGCCAAGGAGATTGCCGGGAACGAGCCAAGGCCCATTTCCCTGCGCTTGCCCTGGAACCGATAGCGGTAGATCCATTTCCCGCCCGAGTCCGATTTGATGAAGAATAGCCCGTCGCCATCCAAGAGCTTGTCACCCGGTTTGGCGTTTTTGATTTTGACTGCTGATAGACCGCCTGCCATTCAGCCCCCCCCTCTAGCCCCCCCACTTGGGGTGCGTTGATTAGCGACACTCTGCAACACCGTGCTACAGTCGGCGGTCGCGTTTTGCAACCTGCATTGGGTTGTTCGGACAATTTGCGACATGTTGCAACAGCGACATGGTGCCCACCGCCCGCACCACCAACCGGTTCCACTGTCCTTTGCCCTAGACAGGAAACCCTAGCCTGGAAATCAGGCTCCAGATGTCCCTGTTGGCGGCAGACAGTTGGGCCAGAACATCTTCGATGTCGGCCAACGCCTGATCGTCGACGGTGTCTTCCCGACCCAGCTTGATGTCGGTCTTGCGGTCGGCGATGCGCATCAGAATTGTTTTGGGGTTCCCGCTTTCCTGATCGAAAGAATAGATGCAGTGGTTGAACCGGTTGCGTATCGCCGACAACCGACCGAGGCGTCGGGTATGCAAAAGGATGGGGTCGCGCACACCGGCCGGACGGCCGTCCATCTTGGCCAGACGTTCGACCAGGTCGATGCGCGCTCGGGTGGTGTTCAGAGTCAGAAAGATGATGACCGCCACATCCTTCGAAGTGCCCGACAGCCCCGCGATCAGGTGTATCAGCAGGCTTTCGGTGTTCGTCCACATGTAGTTCAACCGTCCGACCAGCAGGATCAGGCGATCGAATTTTTCTTCGAACCTGTCAGTCACGGCTGGCCTTTCCGTTCGCTTGTGGCGCGGCCTCGAAATAGAAATGCGCGGCGGCGGTCCGGTTGCTGACTCCGATCTTGCCCGAAACGTTGTGGACATGCAGTTTCACCGTGTGTTCGGTGATGCCGAGTTGCGCCGCGATTGCCTTGTTGCTCTTGCCTTGCGAGACGAGCTCCAAGACCTGCATTTCCCGAGGAGTCAGGGTGGAAAGCAGGTCACCGGGCGCATGTCCGGTCGAGCGCGCCGAGACCTGAGGCTTCTGCTTGTCGTCGGGATCGGAGCGGGCGGCAGGTTGTGTCATGCAGGTCGCGACAAAGCCGGGAAGGTACAGTTCCTCGTGCATCAGCAGCCTCAGGATTGCCCGCCAGGCATCTGGAGCGATGTTCATGGGAAGATAGCCGATCGGGCCATGTGTGTCGCGTAGCCAGTTGTTGAACAGGGTCAGAGCCATCTCCTCTTTGCGGTAGGCGAAAGCCAGGCACCCGGACCGCGCTGCTTCGGCATAGGCTTCGGGGCGGGTCAGCAGGTCATCAATAAGGATCTGGTCGACCACAAGAATCTTGCCGGACCCAGAGGTCGCCTTTTCTGCTTCCGACAGGTAAGCGTCCAGGGTTTCGAAGCGATGGACCGCGACGCCGAATTCGTTCTGGACGTTTCTGAGCGTTTGGTTGGAAAAAAACAGTTCTTTTCCAAGAAAGACAATCATGAAGTCTTCATTTTCAGAAATTGTGTCTGAAATCAGATTCCCGGAAGGCATTCGAAATTACCTCCTCAAACCAAGTGACCAGGCGGTTTCACAATATTTTGCGATCGGGCGCGTACGTAATTCGATTAGTCAAATTCAATGAATATCTTATACCAGAAGGTAGTGGTTTTTTCAACATTTTATGTCTGGTCAATTTAGGGTTTATAGAACTTTTGCATAGGATCTTTGGTAGGGCTTGTGGCATAAGTCGCGGGAAATAATGGGATAATTATTTACGCCTCGGTTCAGTCCTTCGTTCGTCCCGGGACCACGAGAAAAACCGGGCCTGTCTTGAAAAAAATTATTAAAACAGCAGCTTGATCGAAACTGTGCTTTCGGCCAGCTAGTCATGCGCGCTCTTGTATGTAGGCTATTCGACGCCTCAATTACCGAGGCTCTGATACAGACGTGACTGCGCTGCGCAGTATTTCGCGCATCAAGGCAGTCCCGGATTCGGCTTGGCCGAGAAAGGGGGGCACGACATCCAAACACCACAGACGCGTATCCGCGCAGATTTGGCGGGACTACGCGAATTTTTGACTCAATCGCGCCGAATGCCGTTTTGTAGATGAATTGCGGTCTGGCGCTCCGAAAAAGGATATTGAAATGCGACGCAATGTTAACAATACCAACGTCACGACCGTCGACGAAATCAATGTTGAAAATCTGGACGCTCCGATCAACGCGGAAATTCCCGTCGAGGAAGCTTTCATCGAGGCCGACCTGACCGCGCAGCAACAGCAGCAGGGTCAGGATGTCTCGAATGCCGCGAACAATGCGGACAATCAGGACCAGTCTCAGACCTCTGACAATGACAATTCGCAGGGTCAGGACCAGGGTCAGGGCCAGGATCAGGGCCAGGATCAGGCCCAGCAGCAACAGAACACCAACGGCGGTGACGACAGCAACTCGAACTCCAACAACAATGCGATCAACATCGACTTCGGCGGTGGCGAATGGATCCCGCGCGATGATGACCAGGTTGATCTGGATGTCGGGGACTCGGCCTCGATCGGTGATGTGATCACCGGCGGCCGCGATGTGAACTATGATCCAGGCGACGATCTGAACCTGGACATCTCGCTGAACGGTCCGGGCAATGACATGTCGTCGATCAACAACCAGCTTGCCAACCTCAGCGACGACGACACGCTGGATTCGGTTTCGCTGTCCAATGACGGCGAGTTCTATCAGAACGGCAGCGCGACCGGCGGCAACGCCCATGCCGAAGAGGGCATCGGCTCGTCCGTGGCCGGTGGCGATTCCGGCGCAGGCGGCACCAACAACGGTGGCTCGGCGGATGGCGATACCAGCGGCAGCCACGCGTTTTCGATGGGTGGTCATACCGGCAGTGCCGACAGTGATGCGGCTGGCGGAACCGGTGGCGCAACCGGTGATGCAAGCAACGGCAGCATGGGTCTTGGAATGTCCGGTGCGCATGCCGACGGTGACAGTGCCGGTGGCGATGGCGGTGCTGCCGACAGTGCATCCAGCTCGGACAATGCAGGCACATCCAGCACCGATGGCGACTCGACCGGCGGTGACGGCGGAAGCGCCGATTCGACCTCGCACGCGGCAGGCATGGGCATGTCGGGCGCGAGCGCGTCGGGCGATGCCGATGGCGGTGACAGCGATTCGGATTCGACAGGAACCGGCGATGGCAATGCCGACAACTCGACCGATGCTTCCGGCGCCGATGGCGGTGACGGCGATGCCGCCGCCGACGGTTCGGCGTCGAACAGCAGTGATGCTGACACCGAAGCCAACGACGCGACCGCCGGCAGCAATGCCGCGGAAGGCGCGGCTGACAGCAGTTCCGACAGCTCGGCCGACGGCGATGGCGGTGACGGCACCGGTGGCGACGGCGACGGCGGTGACGGCACCGGCGGCGACGGCGACGGTGGAGATGGCACCGGTGGCGATGGTGAAGGTGGTTTCTCGGCCCTGGTCGAAGCCGCGATCATGGCGCTGCAGGAAGAGATCCTGGGTGTTGATGCCGAAGCTGGCGAAGGTGGCGACGGAACCGGCGGTGACGGCACCGGTGGTGACGGCGACGGCGGTGACGGAACCGGCGGCGCGGGCTCGGGTGGTCCGGGTACCGGCGGTAGTTCCGCGGCGGATGCCGACTCGCAAGGTGTTGGCGATCAGAGCGCCAGCGGGCCGGATATCGACCAGAGCCCGGGCGACGTGAATGGCGCGGCCAGCAACTCGCAAAACGCCAATGCCAATGGTGGTGCCGGTGGTACGAACGACGCTGACGGGTCCTCGACCGGAACCGGTACCGGGACTTCGGCTGCGGATGGCGACGGCGGAGCCGGTGGCACGACGACGCCCACGGCAAGCTCGTCCGGCAGCGGCGCAGGATCGGCGGATGCTGCGAACACCGCTGGAGCAGGCGGGGCGTCGGACGTCTTCGGCGACTCGGATGTGAACGGCGCGGCCGACAGCTTGGCCGAAGCCATCGCGGGTTACGGTGGCGCAGCCGACTCGGACAACGACGCCGACTCGGCCGGATCCGGCAGCGCCGATGGCGCAGCCGGCTCGGGCGCGGGCGGGGCCGGTGGCGCATCGGCCGCCAATGGCGGCACCAGCGGCTATGCCATGGGCCAGTCCACGGCGGGCGACACCATGGGCGGCACCGTCAACGGTGGCAGCGCAGCCGGCGCCTATTCGGGTGATGGCGGCGCGGCCGGCAACGGCGGCACCTGGGGTTCCAACAACGGCGGCGATGGCATCGTCACCGGTGAATCCTACGCATCGGCGGCTGCGGTGGTCGATACCTCGGCCTTCAACCAGTCGATCGTCATGGGTGCCAACGTGCTTGGCAACTCGGTGGACACGACGATGGTCGGCGGCTCGATGACCTCGAGCTACGCCAGCGACGACACCGAGGCATAAAGCCAACTTTGCCGAGGGCCGCTTTACCGGCCCTTGGGTTTTGACGACATTGCCGGGGCCGTTCAGGCGGCCCCGGCCCAGCACAGCCGAAACCGGAAATTTCCGCCGGTGAACGCGACAGGGAACATTCAGATGTCACTAGACAGCATTACTGAAACAATTGCCCATTTCATCGGAACCTTTGAACTGACCATTGAACAGGCCCGCCTGCGCGACCAATACGACGAATTTACCGCGCTGCGGCGGAAGGTGGACCTTGATGAACTGGAAGACCCGACGCGGATCCAGATCAAGGCCGAACTCGAACTGGCGCCCAGGGATTACGATGCGCTGCCGTTCCGCTTTCCCGCTCCTCCGGCCGACCCGCAGCTGCCGCCGGCGCCGGATGGCCCCTCGATCAAGACCGAGATCACCATCGGTACCCCGCCCGCGCCCGGTCGCATTCTGCCGGACTCGGAACTGGCGGGCAGTGGCCCGGAATACATCGTGCTGCGGCCCGAGCTGACAAGCGAAGTGATTGGCTCGGCGGTGACCTACACGTTCCAGACCATCGTCCTGAGCGACAACGACACCGTTGGTGTCGGTGATTTTCGCGATGTGGGGCTGATGACTGCTCAGGCCGAGGCCGCGCTCGACACCGCGCTGTCGCTGCATGCGATGGCCGCGCCGTCTTTTGCGATTTCCGACTATGCATCTGCGGAATATGTCCAGGACCTAGCCGCCCAGATGCAAGCGCCGCCCGGCACACATGTCGAAGGCGCCACGGTTCATCAGTTCCACGGAGACGACGCGCTGGGCGTCATCGTAAATGGGCAACACGTGGCCGAGGCACCCGTCTGGAGCGATCTTTTGCCGGCCTATCACCAGCCCGACGAGACGTCAGATGAATTGCCGCTCTCTGTGGCCGTTCCCGCCGAGTGGGACCAGTCGAAAGATCCCGAGTTCGACGACGGCCACACTGTCGTCGCCGGTGGAAACCTGGCCATCAACGAGGTCGCATTGACCGTGGGATGGGTGGATGCGCCCTTCATCGCAGTCGGAGGTCAGGCGGTCAGCCTGACGGCAATCAGCCAGGCCGCGCTTGTGTCCGACATGGATGTCGGCACGCCGGGCGGGGGCTCGGGCACGATGGTTGTCCAGTCGTCACAGATCGACACGCAGTCCAACCCGGCGCCCTGGCTGGCCGGAACCACCTCGGCCGCGGGCACCGGTAGCCAGCCGGCGCAGATGACGGTCGACTGGATTCACGGCGACCTGGTGGTTGCGAACTTCTTTAAACAGGTCATCGACGCCACCGACATCGACCACATCCAGGCCGACATTTCAGCGTCTTCGACGATGTACGCCCTGGGGGCCAACCAGATGGTCAACGTGGCCGATGTGGTGCAACTGGGCAGCTTCTATGACCTGATCATGATCGGTGGCGACATGGTCTCGGTCGACATGCTGTTCCAGACGCTGGCGCTGGTGGATGACGACATCGTCTCGGGCGGGCTGGCGGAAGGCGCGTCCGCAGGCGCGGACGGCAACCTGTTGATGAACCAGGCCTCGGTCACGGGGCAGGGGCAGGATACCCAGCAGGCGCTGGACGCGGGCTTGGCCAATGCGCTGGCCATGGAAAAGATGTACATGACAGCGCTCGAGGACGCACTGCTGAACGATCCGATGTTCGCCGGCATGGAACAGATGCGCGTGCTGAAGATCGACGGCGACCTGATGCAATTGAATATCGTCCAGCAGGTCACGATGCTGGCCGATCAAGACGATGTTTTCCTGTCCGGGCCGCATGCGGCCAGCACCGAAGTCATTGCCGGGTCGAATGCCATGTTGAACGCGGCCAATATCAACAAGCTGGGCGTCGACTCGACCGTCATGGCCGCTGGCGGCGCCTATTCCGATCTGTTGCTGCATCAGGCCAGCCTGATCGACACGCCCGACGACCAGATCAGCCCGGCCCTGGCCAACGAGGCGATCGCCATTCTGATGGATGACGCGATGACGGCGGCAGCGGGCGCTGGCGCCGTGACCGGGCCGGACCTGACGCCGACGGAGGTACTGAATTCTCATGATGGCCTGCAGACCATGCTGGCCTGATTTGCCTTTTTTGTAGCGAGTGACCGGAAGTTCAGTTCATGTCGATTGTATTTTCATCGTGCCGTCCCCGATATGCCAGCCCGCTCGACAGGTCAGGAGGTGGTCGGCCCCTGACCCTCAAACCGGCTGACAGAGTGCCCGACAAAAGCCGCAAGGAACCCGCTCCGATGTACTGTCTGAGATTGGGAAAAGAAATGCGTGTCACAGGCGACCTGGCACCTGGGAGCGGCGGCGTCTCCGAAGGTGACGCGGCCGCGAAAAAAGAGCCCCGAGCGGCCAGCAAGTCCGGTGGGGAAACCACCCGGAAAACCGATCAGGCGACCCAGACCGATGCCGGCAGTGTTGCGCAAGACAAACACCGCGCCGGTTCTTCCCCTCGGCGCAACCTGTCGTCTCCTGCGGCTGAAACCGCCGGAGATGACGCTGGGGTGGCCGATGCCGACGGCCCCGATCCGCACCGTGTCCAGGCACCGACTGCGCGAATGACCCCCTCGACCCAGTCTGGTGAAACGGAGCGCATGGGCACCACGATCGAAGGCGAAGCCAACAAGCCGCTGCTGCGCACCGGAACCGGCGGCGGCGACGGCAAAGGGCCACCCCAGACCTTCCACAAACGGACACCGCCGCAGGATTTTCAGCGCACGCTGCAGACGTCGATGCGCGCCATCTGGCGCAACCTTGCCTTCGTGTTGGTCCTGACCTGCGCGACAAACATCCTGATCCTGGCGATCCCGATCTATCTGTTCCAGATCAGCGACCGGGTCCTGACCAGCCGGTCGCTGGACACGTTGATCATGCTGACGGCGATCGTTGCCGGCGCGGTCATCTTCCAATCGGCCTTCGACGCCGTGCGCCGGTTCATGCTGATGCGCACGGGGGTCGAGGTCGCGGCCCGTCTGGGGGCACCGATTCTGAGTGCGGCGGCTCATGCTTCGCTGCACGGGACCGGGCGCGAATACCAGACCCTTGGTGATCTTCAGCAGTTGCGGGGCTTTCTGGTATCGGGAACCTTGATCTCGTTTCTGGACGTGCCGTTCGCGCCGCTGTTCATTCTGATGATCTTTCTTGTCCACCCCGAACTGGGAAGGATCGTGGTGGTCACGGCGCTGATCCTGATGACGATCGCGCTGATTAACCAGAGAATGACGGCAAAACCCTTCGCCGAAGCCAATAAGGCGCAGTCCATGGCGAACCAGCACCTGGACTCGATGGCCCGGAACAGCCAGATCATCAACGCCTTGGCCATGATCCCCGAAGCGGTGCGCATCTGGGGCCGCGACACGGCGTCGTCGCTGACATGGCAGGTGCGCGCGCAGGATCGTAACGTGATCTTTGCCGCCATTTCGCGCACCGTACGCCTGTTGACCCAGATCGGCATACTGGGCTGGGGTGCCTTTCTGGCGCTGCAGGGCGAAATCACCGGGGGCATGGTCATCGCGGCCTCGATCATCGCGGGGCGGGCCTTTGCCCCGATCGAAGGCTCAATCGAGGGCTGGAACACCTTCCTGTTAACCCGAGGCGCCTATGGCCGGATCCGAAACCTGTTAGCCAATTCGGCACTGCAGTTCGAAAAACTGCGCCTGCCGCGCCCCGAGGGCCGCCTGGATGTGGAAAGGCTTTTGTATGTGCCCGGCGGAACCAAGCGGGTGGTACTGAACGGGATCAACTTTTCGCTCAACCCCGGCGAGACGCTGGCGATCATAGGCAATTCGGGCGCGGGCAAGACGACGCTGGGCAAGACGCTGGTGGGGTCGATTCTTCCGACCTCGGGCAGCGTGCGCCTGGACCTGATGGACATCCGAAACTGGGATCCGCGCCAGTTCGGCGAAAGCATCGGGTACCTGCCTCAGGACGTTCAGCTGTTTCCGGGAACGATCAAGGACAATATCGGCCGCATGCGTGCGGATGCCACCGATGAACAGATCCACGACGCCGCGGTTCTGGCCGATGTGCACAACATGATCGCAACGCTGCCGCAGGGCTATGAGACTGTGGTCGCGGCCGATGGCTCGCCGTTGTCGGGCGGGCAGAAACAACGCATCGCCCTGGCGCGTGCGTTCTTCGGCAACCCCAGGCTGGTGGTTCTGGACGAGCCGAACTCGAACCTAGACGTGGCGGGCGACAAGGCGCTGGCGCGGGCCATCGAACAGGCCCGGTCCAACAAGATCACCGTTGTCGTGATCACGCAAAAACCTGCGCTGTTGAACGTGGTGGACAAGATCATGCTGCTGACCGACGGACGCGTGGCGCTGTTCGGGCAGCGCGAACAGGTGTTGCAGCAATTGGCCGGGTCGCGAAAGCAGCCCGAGTTGAAAGGCTGACAGGGGGCAACGATGAACGAAATCGCGAAGATCGATGATCCGACACTTTGGTATGCCGAGGTTCCCAGATCCATCAGCCGACTGATCGTATTGGGAATGATCCTTCTGGTCACCTGTTTCGGCGGGTTTGGCGTCTGGGCGTTCAGCGCGCCACTGGCGGCGGCGGTCATCGCCCAGGGCAGTTTTGTGGCGACCGGGCGTAACAAGATCGTTCAGCACCTGGAAGGAGGAATTATCGAGGACATACTTGTGTCCGAAGGTCAGACAGTGAAGGCCGGTCAGGTGTTGATGACCCTTGACCAGACCTCGGCCGAGGCAAATCAGCGCGAGCTCTATGTGCGCAAGATGCGCCTGCAGGCGATGGTTGACCGTCTGCTGGCCGAATATGGCGAGCGCGAGAAGCTGGTATTCTCGCACGAGCTGATCGAAGCGTCGGACGATGTCGAGGTGATGACGATCCTGGACAACCAGCGCCTCAGCTTCGAGGTGTCGCGCAAGACCTTACTCAACGACATCGCCCTGCTTGAACGCAACATCGAGGCGCTGAAGATCCGGGTCAGCGGGTTCCGTGCGCAACTTGAAAGCATGGAACGCCGCCGCGACATCCTGCAGGAAGAATACGAGACCAAGAAGTCGCTGTATGAAAAGGGCCTGGTCCGAAAAGGTGAACTGAACACGATCCGGCGCGTTCAAGCCGAGGCGGACGGCCAGTTGGCCCGGCTGCAGTCCGAGGCGTCGGAAATCGACCAGATGCTGCTGAAATACACCGAACAGATCGCCCGGACCCGGTCGGCCTATCGCGAGGCTGCCCTGGACGAGCTCAGCGTTGTCGAGGCCGACCTTGAAAGCGTGCGCGAAAAATCCCGGCAGGCCAGCAGCGTCCTTGCGCGCGCGGTTGTACGGGCGCCGGTGGATGGTACGGTCGTGCGTCTGCACTATCACACGCCGGGCGGCGTGATCGAAACCGGTGAGCCGATCGCCGAAATCCTGCCCGCGGATGCGCCCCTGATCATCGAGGCCCAGATTCCCCGCACCGACATCGACAGCGTTACGACGGGCCAAACCGCGACCGTGCGGCTTGTCGCGTTGAACCAGCGCACCACGCCTGTTCTGACCGGCGAGGTCTTCTATGTTTCGGCGGATGCGGTTCTGGAAGAGGCCGGCGGCATTCCCAAGGAAGTCTATCTGGCGCGGGTCTCGTTGCCGCCCGAGGAGTTGGATCGGATCCGTGGGTTTGTCCCGACACCGGGCATGCCGGCCGAGATCATGATCCAGACCGAGGAACGCACCTTTGCCTCCTACATTGCCAAGCCGGTGGTCGACAGCATGTCACGCGCCTTCCGCGAACAATGATGGGCCGCGCTTGTGGGATCTTGTTCCAGATCACGGTTTCCGTTTTCTGAATGTGTCATGATCGGCCTGATCGTTCACAAAGGGTGGTGACACATGTTGCGGCTTGCGTTCCTGCTCTATTCGCTGATTGCCACCGCGCTGGCGGGGTCGGCGGTCATTGCGGTTCTGGTGGCCGGTTTCGTCTCGGTTCAGACGATTCTTGCCGGTGCCGCCATCGGCGCGGTGGCGGCTGCGCCCGCGTCGTGGCTCGTGGCCAGGAAGCTGTATTGACCTGCGCGGTTGTCAGGCGTTGAGAAACGTCCTGACGGCGGCTTCGAACTCTCTGGGTTTCTCGGCGTGCAACCAGTGTCCCGCACCGGGGATCTTGGCGAAACGGGTGTTGGGGAACAGCGACCTGATCGTGTTGCGGTGTTCCGGCCGGACATAGTCCGACTCGGCGCCCGACAGGAACAGCGCCGGGCCATCCCAAACTGCGTCAATATCCGGAAAGCCCATGATTCTGGGCATTTCTTTTGCCAGCACGTCCAGGTTCAGCCGCCAGCGTTTACCGGCCACGTCCAGTGACTGCGTGAAAAAGCTTTGCAGGGCCTTTTCGACGCCCTGTTCGGCCAACAGCCGTTCGGCATCCGCCCGCCGATGAACCTGCGCCATGTCCACGGCGCGCATCGCTTCGATATAGGGCATCTGGCTGTGGCCGTAGGTCACCGGCGCGATGTCGGCCACCACCAGCTTGTTGACCCGTGCGCCATGGGTCAGGGCCAAGGTCATGGCCGCCTTGCCCCCCATCGAGTGCCCCAGCACATCTGCCCGCCCGCCCAGGTTGTCGATGACCTCGGCCAGATCGTCGGCCAGGGCCTGATAGTCGTGCCGGTCATCCCATTTGCTGTAGGCGTGGTTGCGCATGTCCACGGCCACGACCTGCCGTTCGTCGGCCAGTCTTCGGGCAATAACCCCCCAGTTCCGGGCCGATCCGTACAGGCCGTGGGCAATCAGCAGGGGCGGGAGCGATGTCGGGTCGCCATGTATGATCGTGTTCAACATGGCGTACTGATACCGCCAGCCAAACCCGACAGCCAGCCCCATTGTCGCGCCGCATCGGCAAGGCTAGATTGTCGGCTCAGGAGGCGCGGATGTCGCAGGAAACCGAAATTCAAACCCTGATCGCCCAGACCATCGCCCTGCTGCGGAAAAAGCTGGGCACCCGGGGCAAGACGCTGGCCGAGTCGGTGCGGCGCGCAAAACGGCGACTGCCGCGTCGCGTCTACAAACAGGCGATGGAACTGGCCCGCGCCGAACCGATGGCCGCGCACCCCCGGTTGCGCCTGATCCTGGACACGCCTCGGCTGGAAAAAGCCGCGCACGAAGTCCAGGCACATCTGCGCTCGATCAGCCTGGCCGATCGCCGCTGGGGCTGGTTTCTGGACACCCTTGGGGCGTTGTCGTTCAACCTTTTGGCACTTGCCGTTCTGGTGCTGGTCTTTCTGCTGTGGCGCGGCCTGATCTAACGCGGACATCGCCAAGAAAAATGGCGCCCAGCGGGGCGCCATTTCAGGTCAGGGTCGCTGACGAACTCAGAGGTTGGGATAGATCGGGAACCGGGCGCACAGCTCGGCCACCTGGGCCTTGACTTTGGCCTCGACCGCATCGTTGCCATCCTCGCCGTTGGCGGCTAGCCCGTCGACAACTTCGATGATCCAGTCGGCGATCTGACGAAACTCCGGCTCGCCAAAACCGCGTGTTGTGCCGGCAGGTGAACCCAGTCGGATCCCGCTGGTCACGGTCGGTTTTTCGGGGTCGAACGGCACGCCGTTCTTGTTGCAGGTGATGTGCGCGCGGCCCAATGCCTTTTCGGTCGCGTTGCCCTTGACGCCCTTGGGGCGCAGGTCGACCAGCACCACATGGGTGTCGGTGCCGTGGGTCACCGTGTCCAGACCGCCCTTGATCAGCTGATCCGACAGCGCCTGCGCGTTGGTGATCACCTGCTTGATGTAGTCTTTGAATTCCGGACGCAGCGCTTCGCCAAAGGCGACGGCCTTGGCCGCGATCACATGCATCAACGGGCCGCCCTGAATGCCGGGGAAGATGGCCGAATTCACCTTCTTGGCGATCGTTTCGTCATTGGTCAGGATCATGCCGCCGCGGGGGCCGCGCAGGGTTTTGTGCGTGGTGGTCGTGGCCACATGCGCGTGCGGGAAGGGCGACGGGTGTTCGCCTGCTGCCACCAAGCCCGCGAAATGCGCCATATCCACATGCAGGTAGGCGCCGACCATGTCGGCAATCTGACGCATGCGGGCAAAGTCGATCTGGCGCGGAATGGCCGAGCCGCCGGCGATGATCAGCTTGGGCTGGTGTTCTTTCGCAAGCGCCTCGACTTGGTCATAGTCCAGCATGTTGTCCTGCTTGCGCACGCCGTATTGCACCGCGTTGAACCACTTGCCCGACTGGTTGGGCTTGGCACCATGGGTCAGGTGGCCGCCGGCATCCAGGCTCATGCCCAGGATGGTGTCGCCAGGTTGCAGCAGCGCCTGGAAGACGCCCTGATTGGCCTGCGACCCCGAATTCGGTTGAACATTGGCGAATTCGCAGCCGAACAGTTGCTTGGCCCGGTCGATGGCCAGATTCTCGGCGATGTCGACAAACTGGCAGCCGCCATAGTAGCGACGGCCGGGATAGCCTTCGGCATATTTGTTGGTCATCACCGAGCCCTGCGCCTCCATCACGGCGGCCGAGACGATGTTTTCCGAGGCGATCAGTTCGATCTCGTCGCGCTGACGGCCCAATTCAGACCGGATCGCGCCGTACAGTTCGGGGTCGCGCTCGGCGAGAGGCTGGGTGAAGAAACCGTTATCACGAAGGTTGGCGTTCATGGGCGCTCCGCATGGCTGAGGTTGGTTTGGCGGATTTCCTATAGGAAACCGCGCAAATGAAAAAGACTTTAAAGCGACGAATTGGCCATCTGCGGCGTCAAGTCTGGCCTAAGAGGGAAAGGTATGTTTGTTTCGGAACCAAATGCGCAGCACCGGAAACCAACAGAACATGACAAAGAGAATCGCTTTTCTCGCCAGCGACGCGGATGTCGCACAAACTGCGCGCAGCACGCTGGTGGACCGTTACGGCAACGCCGCGCCACGGGACGCGGATGTCATCGTGGCGCTGGGCGGGGACGGGTTCATGCTGCGCACGCTGCACAATACGCAGCATCTGGACGTGCCGGTCTATGGCATGAACCGCGGAACCATCGGTTTCTTGATGAATGAATATGACGACGCCAATCTGCTGGACCGTCTTGCCGCCGCCGAGGAAGAGGTGATCAATCCTCTGGCCATGCGCGCGATGGACCAGTCCGGCAAGCTGCACGAGGCCCTTGCGATCAACGAAGTATCACTGCTGCGGGCCGGACCGCAGGCCGCACGCCTGCGGATCAGCGTCGATGGGCGTCTGCGCCTGGCCGAACTGGTGTGCGATGGAGCGCTGCTGTCTACGCCCGCCGGGTCCACCGCCTACAACTATTCGGCGCATGGGCCGATCCTGCCGATCGGTTCGGACGTTCTGGCCCTGACAGCGATCGCAGCCTTCCGGCCGCGCCGGTGGCGGGGGGCGCTGCTGCCGAAAACGGCGCATGTCCGGTTCGACGTGCTCGAGGCCGACAAGCGCCCGGTCATGGCCGATGCCGATTCGATCTCGTTCCCGGATATCGACTGGGTCGAGATCCGCTCCGAGCCCAAGGTGCGGCATCGCATTCTGTTCGATCCGGGCCACGGGTTGGAGGAACGCCTGATTTCCGAGCAATTCACCTGAAGGCATGGGAAAACAGAGATTTGGCCCGCTTGTGTGATGCAGTTCACAGGACGCGGAAGATCAATGTGATACTCTCAATTTGCCCGGAGAACGCGCCAAGGTGGAAGTGAGTGGCCGCCTGAAAATGGTGTTTTCGAATGAATGCGCAGATTATGCGCTGGCGAGAGTGGGTGGTGCTACGCTCGTCATCAAAAATCCGGGCTTATTTAAGTAGGCGGGCCCCGGGCACAATACCCCGGGGTCTATTTTTTGGTGTCAGCCGGCATGATTGGTCGGGTCCATGCGGCCCCACAGAGTTTCGCACATCCGGCCCACGCGCGCCTCGATCGCGGCGGCGGCGTCAACGGCCAGATCCTCGCGCCAGCGGCGGGCTGCGATTTGAACATTGATGGGTTGCGGGCCGCTCGGCAATTCGGCCAGCCGTGCCGGCACGCTGGCGGCCGGAAGGCCCAGAAAGTTCATCGCATAGGAATAGACCGCGCAGCCCAGCACTTCGTGCACGCCTTCCGAGCCTTCCGTATCACGGTCGGGTCTGAAAAAGGGTTGCGGTAGGAAGGGCGACAGCACCAGCGGATAGTCCTCCATGAACAGCGCCCATTCCCGCGCATGGTGGCTGCGCTGCGCCAGTGCCCGGATCAGGTCCGGGCCCGTGATCGGGGGAAATTCCTGGAAGTAGGTGGCAAAGATGCGTTGGATGGTCTCGGATCCGGCCGCCTCGACATCGGCTTTCATCAGGGTCAGAACCTCGCCCATCAAGGCGCGATACCCGAGCCGTCCGCATTCGAAAACGTTCGGAGGGTCGATCTCATCAACGGTGTACCCAGCATCAACCAGTGCATCGCGGGCCGTGTTCAGCGCCTTGTCGACCTCGGGGTGGAGATCGTAACCAAAAGTGTTCTTGGTGAAAGCCACCCTCGGCTGCTGGTCAGGCTCGGCTATGCGCCATGGCAGCGGAACGTGAAACGGATCGCGCGGATCCGAAGCGATCAGGCTGGGCATTGCCAGGTGCAGGTCAGCTGTGCTGCGGGTGATCAGTCCTTGCACCGACATCAGTTGCGCCAGCAGACCGCGTTCGGCGGTTTGGCTTGGGTTCCATGCTGGGACGCGGCCAAGGCCCGGCTTGACCGTCACCGCGCCAACGGCCGAGGCCGGGAACCGCAGGCTGCCGCCGATATCGTTGCCATGCGCCAGGGCACCCATGCCGGTCATCACAGCCGCGCCGGCCCCGCCCGAGGAGCCGCCGGCCGAGATATGTCGGCCCCAGGGGTTGTGCGTGCGCCCATACAGCGGGTTGTCGGTATCGGCGCGGAATGAAAACTCGGGCGTGTTGGTCCGGCCGATCACCACCGCCCCGGCCTTCAGCAGGTTCGACACGACGGGCGCATCGTCGGGGGCAATCACATCTTTCAGAGCGGCCACACCATTGGTCGTGGCATGGCCTTTTTGGTCGATATTGACTTTGATCGTGACGGGAACGCCGTGCAGAGGGCCGATCGGTTCGCCGCGCGCCCGCGCGGCGTCCAGCGTCCGGGCGCGCTCCTGCGCCTCGGCGCTAAGGTCTTCGACGACGGCATTCAACGCCGGGTTCAGCGCGTGCATCTGGTCGATCGCACTTTGTACAGCCTCAGTTGCGCTCAGGTCCCCGGAACGGGTGCGGTCTGCCAGTTCGGTGGCGCTCAGGCGCCAGATGTCGTCATTTGCCATATGCCCTCCGTCAAGGGCACAGTAGGCGGTCTGCCAAAGGTTGCAAGCCCGCAGGGCAGGGCGGGCGGCCCAAGGCCGCCCGATGCCCGGTTACTGGGCGTAACCGATTGATTTCAGGGCTTCGGTGATTTCGTCCAGAATGGCCGGGTCGTCGATTGTGGCAGGCATTTTGTAGTCCTTGCCATCGGCGATCGCCACCATCGTTCCGCGTAGGATCTTGCCCGAGCGGGTCTTGGGCAGGCGGTCCACCACAACGGCTTTCTTGAAGGCGGCGACGGGGCCGATTTTGTCGCGCACCATCTGCACGACCTCATTCGCGATCTCGGCATTGTCACGCTTGCATCCGGCGTTCAGGCACAGGAAGCCGACCGGGGCCTGCCCCTTCAAATCATCCGATACGCCGATGACCGCGCATTCAGCCACGTCGGGATGGGCGGCCAGAACCTCCTCCATCGCGCCGGTGGACAGGCGGTGGCCTGCCACGTTGATCACGTCATCGGTGCGCGCCATGATATAAAGGTACCCGTCCTCGTCGATCATCCCGGCATCGCCGGTTTCGTAGTAACCCGGGAAGTGCTCAAGATAGGATTTCCTGAACCGCTCCTCGGCATTCCACAGGGTTGGCAGCGTCCCCGGGGGCAGCGGCAGCTTGACCGCGATCGCGCCCAGCTCGCCCGGTTTCATCGGGTGGCCGCCTTCGTCGAGGATCTGCACGTCATAGCCGGGCATCGGCTTGGCGGGCGAGCCCAGCTTGATCGGCAGTTCCTCGATCCCCAGCGGGTTGCCGGCGATGGTCCAGCCGGTTTCGGTCTGCCACCAATGGTCGACGACCGGAACCTTCAAGGCGTCCTGCGCCCAGGTGATCGTATCGGGGTCGGCGCGTTCACCGGCCAGGAACAGGGCCTTGAGGCAGGACAGGTCGTATTTCGCCAGCATTTCGCCCTTGGGGTCCTCGCGCTTGACCGCGCGGATCGCCGTTGGGGCGGTGAAAAAGCTTTTGACCTTGTGCTCGGAAATCACCCGCCAGAAGGTGCCCGCATCGGGGGTGCCGACGGGCTTGCCCTCGAACACGATGGTGGTGTTGCCGTGGATCAGCGGGCCATAGCAGATGTAGGAATGCCCCACGACCCAGCCCACGTCCGAGGCCGCCCAGAACACATCGCCGGGATCGACGTTGTAGATGTTCTTCATCGTCCAGTTCAGCGCCACAAGGTGCCCGGCCGTGGGTCGTACGACGCCCTTGGGCGCGCCGGTGGTGCCCGAGGTGTATAGGATGTAGGCCGGATCATTGCCTTCAACCGGGACACATTCGGCCGGCTCAACGCCGTACTGGAAGCCGTGCCAGTTGAAGTCGCGCCCCTCGACCAGCTTGGCCACTTCCTGTTCGCGCTGGAAGATCACACAGAACTCGGGCTTGTGGCTGGCCATCTCAATGGCGCCGTCCAGCAGCGGCTTGTATTGCACCACGCGACCGGGTTCCAGCCCGCACGACGCCGCGATGATCGCCTTGGGTTTGGCGTCGTCGATCCGCACCGCCAGTTCGTTGCTGGCAAACCCGCCAAAGACCACCGAATGCACCGCTCCCAGCCGCGCACACGCCAGCATCGCCTCGAGCGCCTCGGGGATCATCGGCATGTAGATGATGACGCGGTCGCCCTTTTCGACACCCTTGGCGCGCAGCGCGCCGGCGAGGGTCGCCACGCGATTGCGCAGCTCCATGTAGGAGATCTCGCGCTTGGTGTGGGTGATCGGGCTGTCATAGATGATGGCGGTCTGCTCGCCCCGACCGTTTTCCACGTGGCGGTCCACGGCGTTCCAGCAGGTATTCACCTTGGCATCGCAGAACCATTCATACAGCGGCGCGTTGTCGTCAAACAGGGCCTTGCTGGGTTTCTCGATCCAGTCGATGCCTTCGGCCGCCTGCATCCAGAATGCTTCGGGATCTTTTTTCCAGCTCTCGTATACGTCCTGATACGCCATTTGTCCTCCTCCAGACAGTCTTGGGGAATGTGTTAGGCTCCTGTGTCCAGCCGAGCAAGCGGCGCGCATGACGGCGCGTCAGTTTATCGCGAAATCTTTGCAGAAGCGTGCCAAAAGGTCTGCAAATTTTTGCAAATATACGGAATTTTAACCCCTTGAGTGGGGCTTTTTTCTGTTGTTGCAAATCAGCAAACCCCTGGGTGCAAACGCGAGTCCGTCAGATTCGGATCAGGTCGCCTTTCCGGCATATCGGGGCAGGCTGTCCTCGATGTTCAGCCAGTGCAGATGCTCGGCGTGAAAAACGTGAAAGCGGGGTGCGGCATCTTCGGGGTTTTCCAAGGTGGCGGTATAGAGGTGAATGTTCGCCCGGTCTCGGGCATTGCGATATGCCATCGGTGTGCCGCAGGTGCCGCAGAACAGGCGTTCGACATCCTCGGACGATCTGTACACGCACGGCGCATCCCCCGACCACGTCACAGAACCATGGGGCAACCCGATGAACGCCGTAACCGGGGCAGCGCAGTTACGGCGACAATCCGCGCAATGACAGTAGCAGCCCCACGCGATCTCGGCATCGCTGGCCCATCGCACGGCGCCACAGTGGCAGTGACCTTTCATGATGACCTCCCTCGGCGGGGCGGCCAGACCGGTCGGGCCGCCGTGTTCAACCGTAATGCGCGACGGGTGTTCCGGCAATTGCCGCCATGTTCAGCAGCCCGCGTGCGGTGATCGAGGGTGTTACGATATGCGCCTTGTTGCCCATGCCCATCAGGATGGGGCCGACCTCGATGCCGTCGGCCTTCATCTTCAGAATATTGCGCACACCGCTGGCCGCGTCCGCATGGGCAAAGATCAGAACGTTGGCAGCCCCCTCCAGGCGCGAGTTGGGGAAAATACGCTCGCGCAACTCGGGGTCCAGGGCCACGTCCAAGTTCATTTCGCCTTCATAGATGAAATCGCGGGGCTTGCTGTCCAATATCGCGATCGCTTCGCGCAGGCGTTTTCCCGAGCCCTCGGCCTGATTGCCGAATTGAGATTGCGAGCAGAAGGCGATCTTGGGTTCAACCCCAAAGCGCCGCGCATGCCGCGCCGCGCCGATCGAGATCTCGGCCAGTTCCGCCGGGGAAGGCAGTTGATGCACATGGGTATCGGCGATGAACAGAGGCCCGTCTTCGAGGATCATCAGCGACAGCGCGCCATGCGGGCGCAGATCGCCATCGCCCAGAACCTGTCCGACATAGTTCAAGTGCCAGCGATACTCGCCGAAGGTGCCGCAGATCAGGCTGTCTGCCTCGCCGCGATGCACCATGATGGCGCCGATGGCGGTGGTGTTGGTGCGCATGATGGCCTTGGCCAGGTCGGGCGTCACGCCGCGGCGCTGCATGATCTGGTGATAAGAGTTCCAGTAGTCATAGTACCGCGGGTCGTTTTCCGGGTTCACGATCTGGCAATCCTGACCGGGGCGTATGGACAGCCCCAGCTTTTCGCAGCGGGCCTCGATCACCTCGGGGCGACCGATCAGAATGGGCGTTTCGGTGGTTTCCTCCAGAATGGCCTGGGCGGCGCGCAGCACGCGCTCGTCCTCGCCCTCGGCAAAGACGATGCGGCGCGAGGCGGCCTTGGCGGCCTCGAACACCGGCCGCATCAGCAGGGCCGATTTGAACACGGTCTGGTTCAGGCGCTCCTTGTAGGCTTCGAGGTCTGCGATCGGGCGCCTGGCCACGCCGCTTTCCATCGCGGCGCGGGCCACAGCCGAGGACACCACGCCCACCAGCCGCGGATCGAATGGCTTGGGGATCAAGTAGTCGGGGCCAAAGGTCAACTGCTCGCCCTTGTAGGCGGCTGCGGCCTCGGCGCTGGTGGTGGCGCGTGCCATTTCGGCGATGCCTTCGACGCAGGCAATCTGCATGGCATCGTTGATCTCGGTCGCGCCCACGTCCAGCGCGCCGCGGAAGATGAACGGGAAACACAGGACGTTGTTCACCTGGTTCGGGAAATCGCTGCGCCCGGTGGCGATGATGGCGTCGGGGGCTACTTCGCGCGCGGCATCGGGCAAGATCTCCGGGGTCGGGTTCGCCAGCGCAAAGATGATCGGCTGTTTGGCCATGCGCGCGACCATCTGTGGCTTCAGCACGTTCGGCCCGCTGAGGCCCAGAAACAGGTCGGCGCCGTCGATCACCTGATCCAGCGTGCGCAGGTCGGTCTTTTGGGCGAATTGGTCCTTGTGCGGGTTCATGTCCTCGTCCCGGCCTTCATAGACCAGCCCGTGAATGTCGCACAACCAGATGTTCTCGCGCTTGACCCCCAGCTTGACCAGCATGTTCAGGCAAGCGATCCCCGCCGCGCCGCCGCCGGTGGAAACCACCTTGATATCCTCGAACCGCTTGCCGGCTACGTGCAGCGCGTTGCGCGCAGCGGCCCCCACCACGATGGCGGTGCCGTGCTGGTCGTCGTGGAAGACAGGAATGTTCATCCGCTCGCGGCACAGTTTCTCGACGATAAAGCAGTCGGGCGCCTTGATGTCTTCGAGGTTGATAGCGCCGAAGGTAGGCTCCAGCGCGCAGACGATATCGGCCAGTTTCTCGGGATCGGGTTCGTTCAACTCGATGTCGAAACAGTCGATGCCGGCGAATTTCTTGAACAGGACGGCCTTGCCCTCCATCACCGGCTTGGAGGCCAGCGCGCCGATATTGCCCAGCCCCAGCACCGCAGTGCCGTTCGAGACGACGGCCACAAGATTGCCGCGCGCGGTGTACATCTCGGCTGTCGTCGGGTCGTTTTTGATCTCCAGGCTGGCCTCGGCCACGCCGGGTGAGTAGGCGCGCGCGAGGTCGCGGCCGTTGGCCATGGGTTTGGTCGCCTTGACCTCCAGTTTCCCAGGCTTCGGATGCGCGTGGTAATCAAGTGCGGCCTGGCGCAGGCTGGGTTTGTCGGACATGTCAAAACTTCCCGTTTTGGAATTTAGTTTAGTGTTAAACTATTTCTTACGCAGGGGAAACCACGAATTCGCGTGTCGGCCGGTTCGACCCTGGCTTGCAAATTTCCGAAACGCCCCCCACTGTCCCGCGCAGAGGAGACCAGCATGACCGACACCATAGCCGAATTCCGCATTCCGACCCAAGAGTTGCGAGACGACATTCCGTTCTACACCAAGGTTTTGGGCATGCGGATGGACATGATCTATCCGGCGGATGACCCTCGGGTTGCGGTGTTTTCCGGGCATGGACTGCGCCTGCGTGTGGAAAAGGACGCGCCCGAGGCGCCGGGCACCTTGCGTATCCTCACCGAAGACCCGGACGGGTTCGCCGGCGGTCAGCGCAGCCTGGTCGCCCCCAACGGCACCCGCATCGAGATCGAGGAGCGCAACCCGCCCCTGGTGATGCCCGAGACGGTTCATTCCTTCGTCGTCCGCAGGCTCAAGGATCAGGCGCCCTGGATCATCGGGCGCGCGGGCATGCATTACCGCGATCTGGTGCCCGACCGGCTGGGCGGGTCGATCATTGCCAGCCACATCCGCATTCCCGACGGCGGCCCGGTCCCGGACATGGTCCATTTCCACAAGGTCGGGTTCCAGCTGATATTCTGCATCTACGGCTGGGTCGATGTCGTCTACGAAGATCAGGGCGACAAGATGCGCCTGACCGCCGGTGATTGTTTCATCCAGCCGCCCGAGATCCGGCACCGCGTACTCGAAGCGTCGGACAACGTGCAGGTAATCGAAATCGGCGTTCCGGCCGAGCATGTCACCGAGATCGACCACGAAATGCAACTGCCCACGCCGCATTACCGCCCCGAGCGGGAATGGCAGGGGCAGCGGTTCGTCTACAACCGGGCCGAAGGGGCAGAGTGGCAGCCATTCCGCCTGCCGGGCTATCAATGCCGCGACACGACGATTGCCAAAAACACCAAGGGAGTGGCAGGCGTTCAGGTGGTGCGCCGGGGGCAGGGCGACCCGGTCTGGGCTAGCCATGATGCCGATATCCACTTTACCTTCGTGATGAATGGGGCCGTCACCTTGGAAGGTGAAGGCCGCGAACCCTATCGCCTGGAGCAGGGCGACGCCTTTGTCATCCCACCCGGAATGCGCACGCGGCTGGCCGATCCGAGCGACGATGTCGAACTGCTTGAAGTGACGCTGCCGGGGTATTTCAAGACCGATCTGGGCTGACGCGCGGGCGCGCCGACTTTCCGTGCAGATGGGGCTTCAATTCCCCGGCGGATTTCCAGTAGGGTATGGCATTCTGACCAGTTGATCAAAAAATCGGGGAATCGCCATGTCGTTGAAAGAAGCAGCCCTCAAGGTGCGTGAAAACGCCTATGCGCCCTACTCTAATTTCAAAGTGGGCGCCGCGGTCCGCACCCCGTCGGGCGCGGTGTTCGCGGGCTGCAACGTGGAAAACGTGGCCTATCCTGAAGGCACCTGCGCCGAGGCCGGGGCGATCGCCGCGATGGTCGCCGCCGGAGAAAACATGCTGGCCGAGGTCTATGTCGTGGCCTCGAGCCCGCAACCGGTGCCGCCCTGCGGCGGGTGCCGGCAGAAACTGGCCGAGTTCGGGGACAAGGACGTGGTGGTCACCATGGCGACGGTGGACGGGGTTGAGACCCGCACGACCATCGGCGAGCTGCTGCCCGGCGCTTTCGACGCTTCGTTCATGTAAGGGCCGCGCCCATGGACGCCCGCTCGATCATCGCGAAACTACGCCGCCGCGAGGTGCCGGATGCCGGCGAGCTGGCGTGGTTTGCCCAAGGTCTGGCCGATGGAAGCGTCAGCGACGCCCAGGCCGGAGCCTTTGCTATGGCCGTCTGCATGGGCGGGCTGGGTCCCGAGGGCCGCGCCGCGCTGACGCTGGCCATGCGGGACAGCGGTGAAGTTCTGACCTGGGATCTGGACGGTCCGGTGATCGACAAGCATTCGACCGGCGGTGTGGGGGATTGCGTCAGCCTCGTGCTGGCCCCGGCGCTGGCGGAATGCGGGGCCTATGTGCCGATGATCTCGGGCCGCGGTCTGGGCCATACCGGCGGGACGCTCGACAAGCTCGAGGCGATCCCCGGCGTGTCGACCCAGATCGG
Source organism: Ruegeria sp. BHSC276 (assembly GCF_059612945.1). NCBI lineage: Bacteria > Pseudomonadati > Pseudomonadota > Alphaproteobacteria > Rhodobacterales > Roseobacteraceae > Ruegeria > Ruegeria sp. BHSC276. The sequence goes on from NZ_JBXWRP010000003.1 coordinate 162,311, forward strand.
CCAGGACCGGTTGGCCCATATTTTGGCCGAGACCGGTGCCGCCATCGTCGGCGCGACGGCGCAGATCGCCCCGGCGGACAAGCGGCTCTATGCCATCCGCGACGTTACCGCCACGGTCGAAAGCCTCGATCTGATCACGGCCTCGATCCTGTCCAAGAAACTAGCGGCCAGCCCCGATGCGCTGGTGCTGGACGTCAAGGTTGGCAGCGGGGCCTTCATGAAAACGCTGGACGAGGCGCGCATGCTGGCGCAGGCCTTGACCGAAACGGCCAATGCGGCCGGGTGCCGGACCTCGGCCCTAATCACTGACATGAATCAGCCGCTGGCGCCCGCGCTGGGCAACGCCTTGGAAATCGCCGAAGTGATGAAGGTGCTGACCGGTGGGCAGCCCTCGCCCCTGGCCGAGATTTCGGTCGAGCTGGGCGGTGTTCTGTTGTCTGACGCTGGTATGGTCGGCGACGTGCAGACGGGGCGGGACATGATCGCCGAGGTAATCCGCGATGGCCGCGCAGCCGAGCGGTTCGGCCGGATGATGGCCGCGGTGGGCGGACCGCTGGGCCTGGTCGAGGACTGGACGCGCTATCTGCCCGAGGCCAGCGTGATCCTCGAGGTGACGGCGCAGGACGAAGGCTATGTCACCGCGATGGATGGCGAGGCGCTGGGCCTTGCGGTCGTGGCGTTGGGCGGTGGCCGGCAGGTGGAAAGCGACGTGATCGACCCGGCGGTGGGCCTGTCGGCTCTGGTGCGGCTGGGCGACAAGGTCTCGGCCGGAATGCCGCTGGCCGTGGTCCATGCCGCGCGCGAGGATGCCGCACAGCGGGCCGCGCAAACCGTGCGCGCCGCAATCACCATCGGCCCGGCGGCCGTTCCGGTGCCGGAGCTCGTACAGGAAAGGATCCTTGCATGAGGCGCGCGTTCCTTGTGGTGATGGACTCGGTGGGCATCGGCGGCGCGCCGGATGCCGACCGGTTCTTCAATGGCGACGTGCCGGACACGGGCGCCAATACGGTGGCCCATATCGCGCAGGCCTGCGCCGAAGGGCGGGCCGAGGATGGCCGGTCCGGGCCGTTGCGCCTGCCCAACCTCGATGCGCTGGGGCTTGGGGCGGCGGTGCGACTGGCTTCGGGCGCGGATGCGCCGGGGTTGGAGGCCGACCCGACCGGCCTGTGGGGCTGCGCGCGCGAGCATTCGCCGGGCAAGGACACACCTTCGGGCCATTGGGAACTGGCCGGGCTGCCGGTGCCGTGGGACTGGCACTATTTCCCCGACACGGTTCCCGCGTTCCCTAAGGATCTGACCCGCGCCGCCGCACAGGCCGCCGGAACCGAGGGCATTCTGGGCAATTGCCATGCCTCGGGCACCACGATCATCGCCGAACTGGGCGCGGAACACATGCGCACCGGCTGGCCGATCTGCTATACCTCGGCCGACAGTGTGTTCCAGATTGCTGCGCATGAGGAGACTTTCGGGTTGGAGCGCCTGTACCAGATGTGCCGGACCCTCGCCCCCATTCTGCACAAGATGAAGGTGGGCCGGGTGATCGCCCGCCCCTTCGTGGGATCGCCCGAACAGGGGTTTGTCCGCACCACCAACCGCAAGGATTTTGCCATCACGCCGCCCGCACCGGTGCTGACCAACTGGGCGCAGGATGCCGGGCGCAATGTGCATGGCGTGGGCAAGATCGGTGACATCTTCTCGATGCAGGGGATCGACACGCTGGACAAGGGCTCGGACGCCGATCTGATGGGTCACCTGTCGCGCCTCGTGGACAGCGCCGGGGACGGCAGCCTGACATTCGCAAATTTCGTCGAGTTTGACAGCCAGTACGGCCACCGGCGCGACATCTCGGGCTATGCCCGCGCGCTGGAATGGTTCGACGCCGAGATCGGGCGTATCCTGCCCCGGCTGCGCCCGGGCGACCTGTTTCTTCTGACCGCCGATCACGGCAACGACCCCAGCTGGGTCGGCACCGACCACACCCGCGAACAGGTGCCGGTGCTGATCGCCGGCCTGGGGGCCGGACAGATCGGGCAGGTCAATTTCGCCGACGTGGCCGCCAGCATCGCACATCACCTGAGCATTCCGGCGCAAGGGCCGGGAAGGACCTTTCTATGACCGTCGCAGACCTGCCCAAGATCGAACTGCACCTGCATCACGAAGGCGCGGCTCCGCCCGGCTTCATCCGCCAGCTGGCGCAGGAAAAGAAGGTTGACCTGAGCGGCATCTTCAAGCCCGACGGCAGCTATGACTTCCGTGATTTCGGGCATTTCCTCAGCGTCTACGAGGCCGCCTGCGAGGTCTTGAAAACGCCCGAGGATTTCCGCCGCCTGACGTTGGCGATCCTGGAAGAAAGCGCGGCGAACGGGGTGGTCTATTCCGAAACCTTCCTCAGCCCCGATTTCTGCGGCGGGGGCGATCGGCACGCCTGGCGCGACTATCTGGCCGCCATTCAGGATGCCGCCGACGAGGCCGAGCGCAAGTTCGACATCACTCTGCGCGGTGTGGTGACCTGCGTGCGCCATTTTGGGCCCGACAAGGCCAAGCGCAGCGCGCTGTGCGCCGCCGAAACCGCGGGCGACTGGATCACCGGGTTCGGCATGGGCGGGAACGAGGCCATGGGCCAGCAGGCCGATTTCAAATGGGCCTTCGACTGCGCGCGCGAGGCCGGATTGCGCCTGACCACCCATGCCGGCGAATTCGGCGGCCCCGAAAGCGTGCGCGATGCCGTACGCGCGCTGGGGGTCGAACGTGTGGGCCACGGCGTGCGAGCTATCGAAGACCCCGATCTGGTGCATGAACTGGCCGACCGGGGCGTCACGCTCGAGGTCTGCCCGGGCTCAAATGTGGTGCTGGGCTTGTACCCGGATTTCGCGACCCATCCGATCGCGCGGCTGCGCGAGGCGGGCGTGAAGGTCACGGTTTCCACCGATGACCCGCCGTTTTTTCATACCACCATGCGCCGCGAATATGAGATGCTGGCCCAGGCCTTCGGCTGGGACGCCGAGGATTTCGCCGCGCTGAACGACACCGCCCTGAACGCCGCATTCTGCGATGAAGAGACCCGCGCAAGGGTCAGGAAAAGACTGGAGAACACATGAGCGAACATCTGACCGTCGTCGACCACCCACTGGTTCAGCACAAACTGACGCTCATGCGGGACAAGGGCACCTCGACCGCCTCGTTCCGGCAACTGCTGCGCGAGATCACGCTGCTGCTGGCCTATGAGGTGACCCGCGATCTGCCGCTGACCACGCGCAACATCGAGACCCCGATGGAGGAGATGGACGCGCCGATTCTGGCGGGCAAGAAGCTGGCGCTGGTGTCGATCTTGCGTGCAGGCAACGGGATGCTGGATGGTGTTCTGGAATTGGTGCCCTCGGCCCGGGTCGGTTTCGTCGGCCTGTATCGCGACGAAGAAACGCTGCAACCGGTGCAGTACTATTTCAAGGTTCCCGAGGGGCTGAAAGACCGGCTGGTGATCGCGGTTGACCCGATGCTGGCCACGGGTAACAGCTCGGCCGCGGCGGTTGACCTGCTGAAGCAGGCCGGCGCCACCGACATCCGGTTCCTGTGCTTGTTGGCCGCCCCCGAAGGTGTGGCGCGCATGAAAGAGGCGCATCCCGATGTCAAAATCGTGACCGCCGCGCTGGACCGCGAGCTGAATTCCAAGGGCTACATCATGCCCGGCCTCGGCGATGCCGGCGACCGGATGTTCGGCACCAAATAGGCGCCTAGTCGCTGCAGATGTTCTGCAGCCGCACCCAGTCGCGGTCGGGCAGGACCTGGTCCAGAGGCTCAGTTGCCATCGGGTCGGCCTCGATCAGGGGCAGAACCGTTTCGCCGGTGATGTCGCGCGCATAGGCATAAGGCGTCGAAGGCAGTCGGGCGTGGGCAAAGCTCTGCAGCAGGGTCTCATCCGCGATTTCCGGGCGCGGGTCCGACAGGACCTGCTCGGTATAGGCGTCGATCTGCCCGGTCGTCAGCCCGCCTGTGGTCAACAGGTGAAACGCGGCGGCGCTGCCCGTCCGGTCCAGCAGTTCGTCCAGAGGGTCCTGCTGTGCGGCACGGGCGCGCTCGGCGATTATGTATCCCGCGGCGACGGCCGGGTCCTCGTAGTCTTCGACAAGCGCCCGGTTCAGCAGAACGATGCCACCGGGCAGGCCTAGGCTGTCTTGCACGCCCGCGGGCAAGATCACGACCCGGCGCACCCCGGTCCGCTGCGCAAGCGCCCGCAGCGACGCCTGCGCGTCGCGCGTGTTGCAGGCCCGACCCGAAACGCGTTCGATCCGGCGCAGGACCATCTCGCCGATTTCCTGGCGCTTGATCTGCGGCAGAACGCTCACGACATGGGATTGCAGCGCGCCCGGTAACCAGAAAACAAGCAGCGCCACCACCGCGGCCGCGACGCCGCCGACGCTGGCCCAGCGCAGGCGTCCGGGGTGGGGACGGGCACGTTCGATGGCACGCTGCAGCTTGTCGATGGCCTCGATCATGGTCGTTTCCGACTGGTCGAGCTCCAGCGTCTCGCCCGGGTCGCCGTCGGGGTTGTAGATGGCCGGAAAGACGCCGGGGTTCTGGCGCTCCAATGCGGCCAGAGACCAATGGGTCAGCGGTCGGTCGTTGAAGTCGGAAATCGTCAGTGTCGCTTCGCCGATTGACACCACGACCTCGCGCCGTTGTTCGTCCGGCGACGGGCGCCACAGACCGGTGGCTTCGATCCGTTGGTATTGTTTGAATGCCGTCTTCACGGTGGGCTGCTCGTTATGATTTGGCCAAGTCCTATCACGTTCGGACCGAACGGCGCAAACCTGTTGCACAACCGGTGCCGGGCATGTTCCACTGAACCACTTGAAAGTACCAGAATACCAAAGGGGCCAGGGTGATCCTATCGACGGGGCGGTCTTTCATCTTCATTCATATCCCGAAAACCGGGGGAACGTCGCTGGCGCTTGCGCTCGAGGCGCGTGCGATGAAGGACGACATTCTGGTGGGAGACACGCCCAAGGCGCAACGGCGACGGCGGCGTCAGCAGTCGCTTGTGACCGCGGGCCGCCTGTGGAAACACGCGCGTCTGTCCGATATCGAGGGGCTTGTACCGCCCGACCTAATGCCCGCCATGTTCGTCTTTACGCTGGTGCGCAACCCTTGGGACCGGATGGTCAGCTACTATTACTGGCTGCGCACACAGACGTTTTCGCACCCGGCGGTCGGCTTGGCCCGGACGCTGGATTTCGCTGGTTTCGTACAGCACCCGGACATCCGCCGATCGTTCCGGCAGAACCCGGCGCGTAGCTAGGTCACCACCGCCAAGGGGCAGGATCTGTGCAAGGCTTATGTTCGGCTCGAGCATTTCCACGAAGATGCCTGCCCCTTGTTCGATCATCTTGGGTTTGAATTCTGTCTGCCGCATGCAAACCCGTCGAACCGATCGGCAGACTATCGGGACTATTATTGCGCCCAGACCCGCGATGCCGTGGCCGAGGCCTGTTCAGAAGATATCGAGAGATTCGGGTATCACTTCGAATAAAGTAACTGTTTCCCATTTACGTTCAACGGCGGGGCTATTGGTGGAACTGTTCCTGAAACTTGGCCTGATACTCGGTGTGATGGCGTAAAGCCGGCGGAAAAAAGGCAGAAATGAGGCGTCGCTTGGCCTGCCGTGCTACACCTGTTTCAGTTGACAGGTGCCAGAAGGGGGCGGCGCATGTTTGAAGTAGTGAGTGTTTCAGCGGACGAGATGTCCTTTGAAAAAGGGGTTGCAACAACGACGCGCAAGGCTGTTTCGGTGCGGCGCGGAGGGTTGGTGCATGGAACGCGGGTTCTGACCTATGGCGGGTGGGTGCCCGTCGAGGCGCTGACACCCGGAGATCCGGTGCGCACGGCGGACAACGGGTTCCAGCCCGTGCGGCGGGTGTCACAAGACCTGATTTCGGTGCCGGCTGATGAAACCCGTCCGGACTTCCTGCCGGTCCGGGTGCCGGCCGGCGCGGCTTACAACAAGCGGCCGGTCTGGCTCATGCCCGAGCAGGGGATTGCCGTCGCCGCGTCCTGGCTGGATGCGCCGCCGACGGACAGCGCCATCGTCGCCGCGCGGTTGCTCAGCGGGTCTTTTGCCTTTGGTTCGGCGATGCCGGCCACCCGTTTCCCGGTGACTACATTGTTTTTCGATCAGGACGAGATCATTTGCATCGAAGGCGGTCTGAGGGCCTATTTCCCGGCCTGCCGCATCGGGGGCAGAGGGCGTGTAGCGGGGCAAAGCGGTTACCCGGTTCTGGATGCAGAGAGTGGCGCGGCACTGGTAGCGTCCGTCGCGGCGGCGCGCGATCTGTCAGCGCTGGCCTGCCCGGTGTCGGCTTCGGCTGTTGCGGTTCCCGGGGCGCCGGTGGTTCCGGTCAGACCCCTCCGGGGCGAGCGGCGCCCCGGACGCCCGGGGCGGCCCAGACAGCCGGTCCTGCTGTTGCGCGCCGACTGGCAGAGCTGACCCGGTCGAGCCAGCGGGCGGCTGGCGCGTTCAACCACGCGCCAGCACCTGTACGTCAGGCCGCTTTGGCCTCGGGGGCGAAGCGGCCATAGAAGGTCTGACCCTTCTCGGCCATCTCGCGCAGCAGCGGCGGGCAAGCGAAGCGGTCGCCATATTTCTCGGTCAACTGGTCGCAACGCTCGGCGGCGTAGGGCGCGCCGATCATGTCAAGCCAGCTGAACGGACCACCCGACCACGGCGCAAAGCCCCAGGCCAGGATGGCGCCAACATCGCCTTCGCGGATGTCTTCCAGAACGCCTTCCTCCAACGCGCGCACGGCTTCCAGAACCTGTGCGAACATCAGGCGGTCCTGCACTTCCTGCAGCGAGGGCTGCTGTTCGGCCAGCCGATATTTCTCGTGAAGACCGTGCCAGTAGCCGATGCGCTTGCCGTTCTCGTCATAGTCGAAGAACCCGGCCTTGGCCTTGCGACCCAGACGGCCTTGCTCCTCCATCCAAAAGATCAGCTCGTCGGCGGGGCTTTCGGGATAGGCGTCGCCCATCGCGGCCTTGGTCGCCCGCGCGATCTTGGCACCCAGGTCGATCGAAGTTTCGTCGGTCAGCTGTATCGGACCAACCGGGAAACCCAGCTGACGCGCCGCGTTGTCGATCAGCACCGGCTTGACGCCCTCGGTGATCATCCGCGCGCCTTCGTTGATGTAGGGGATGATGCAGCGGTTGCAGTAGAAGAACCGCGCGTCATTGACCACGATCGGCGTCTTGCGGATCTGGCGGACATAGTCCAGCGCCTTGGCCACGGCCCGTTCACCGGTTTCCTTGCCCTTGATGATTTCCACCAGGAACATCTTCTCGACCGGCGAGAAGAAGTGGATGCCGATGAACTGATCTGGCCGCTTGCTGGCCTTGGCCAGTTCGGTGATCGGTAGGGTCGAGGTATTCGAGGCAAAGATGCAGTCCTCGGGGATGATCGCCTCGACCTTCTGGGTCATCTCGGCCTTGACCTTGGGGTCCTCGAACACGGCTTCGATGATCAGATCGCAGCCCGCCAGCTTTTCAAGATCAGGCGTGGCGGTGATGCGGCTCAGCATGGCCTCTTTCTTCTCGGCCGTGACCTTGCCACGCTTCATGCCCTTGTCCAGATAGGCTTCGGTATAGGCCTTGCCCTTGTCTGCGGCGGCTTGATCGCGGTCGATCAGCACGACCTCCATCCCGGCCTGCGCCGAGACCAGCGCGATGCCCGCGCCCATCATGCCGGCACCCAGAACGCCGATCTTCTTGACCGACTGGTCCGGAATGCCATTCGGACGAACGGCGCCTTTTTCCAGCGCTTCCTTGTTCAGGAACAGCGAACGGATCATCGCGCCCGAGGACGGGTTCATCAACACCGAGGTGAACCAGCGCGCCTCGATCTTCAGCGCGGTGTCGAAATCGACCAGTGCGCCCTCATAGACCGCACTCAGCAAGGCTTTGGCCGCCGGGAAGGCGCCCTGGGTCTTGCCGTTCACCATCGCCGAGGCACCCACGAAGTTCATGAACCCCGCCGGGTGATAGGGCGCGCCGCCGGGCATCTTGTAGCCCTTGGCGTCCCACGGCTTGACCAGATCGGCATCCTTGGCGTTCAGCACCCATTCCTTGGCCGCGGCCAGCGGATCGGCTGCGATCTCGTCGATGTAACCTGCGCCCTTGGCCTTTTTCACGTCCAGCATCTTGCCTTCCAGCAGCAGCGGAGCCGCCGCGATGGCGCCCACCTTTCGGACCATACGCGTGGTGCCGCCTGCGCCGGGAAAGATGCCGACCATGATTTCCGGCAGGCCGTATTTGGCCTTGGAGTTCTCGGCGGCAAAGATGCGATGGGTCGCCAGCGGCAGCTCCATGCCGATGCCGGCGGCAGTGCCGGGCAGGGCGGCCGCGATCGGTTTGCCACCTTTCTTGGTCTTGGGGTCCATGCCGGCCAGTTCGATCTTGCGCAGCAGGGCGTGCATCTTCATCGTGCCTTCGAACAGGCCCTTGGCCGGGTCGTCACCCGCCTGTTCATTCATCACCGCCAGCAGATTCAGGTCCATGCCGCCGGCAAACGATCCTTCCTTGCCGCTGGTAATCACGATGCCTTTGATCTCGTCATCGGCGAGGGCCTGATCGATGCAGTCGTTCAGTTCGGACAGGCCGTCGAATGACATCACGTTCATGGTCTTGCCGGGGACGTCCCAGGTGATGATGCCAACGCCGTCGGCGTCTTTGGTCAGTGTAAAATCAGCCATTTTTCTTCTCCTGATCCCCGCCGTTACACACGTTCGATTATGGTTGCCGCGCCCATGCCGGATGCGATGCACAAGGTGGCCAGACCGGTTTCCTTGTCCTGACGCTCCAACTCGTCCAGCAGGGTGCCGATGATGATCGCGCCGGTGGCGCCCAGCGGGTGGCCCATGGCGATCGAGCCGCCATTGACGTTGACCAGCGCCGGATCGACGTCAAATGCCTGCTGGAACCGCAGCACGACCGAGGCAAAGGCCTCGTTGACCTCGAACAGGTCCAGATCGCTGATCGTCATGCCGGTTTCGGCTAGGATCTTTTCGGTCACCGGAACCGGGCCGGTCAGCATGATGGTCGGGTCGGTGCCGATCTTGGCGGTGGCCTTGATGCGGGCGCGCGGCTTCAGGCCGTATTTCTCGCCGAATTCCTTGTTGCCGATCAGAACGGCCGCTGCGCCATCCACGATGCCCGAGCTGTTGCCGGCGTGGTGGATGTGGTTGATCTTTTCCAGATGCGGGTATTTCAGCATCGCCACCTTGTCGAAACCGGGCATCTGCTCGCCCATCATCTGGAACGAGGGGTTCAGCGCGCCGAGGCTCTGCATGTCGGTGCCGGGGCGCATGTATTCGTCGCGGTCCAAAATGGTCAGGCCGTTGCGGTCCTTGACAGTGATCACCGACTTGGCAAAGCGGTTCTCTTCCCACGCCTTGGCCGCGCGTTTCTGCGATTCAACGGCCAGCGCGTCGGCTTGATCGCGGGTAAAGCCGTATTCGGTCGCGATGATGTCGGCCGAGATGCCCTGCGGTACGAAATAGGTCTCCATCGCCAGCGACGGATCGACCGCGATGGCGGCGCCATCGCTGCCCATGGGCACGCGGCCCATCATCTCGACGCCACCGGCGATATAGGCCTCGCCCGCGCCGCCCTTGACCTGATTAGCGGCCAGGTTCACGGCCTCCATTCCACTGGCGCAGAAACGGTTGATCGCAAGGCCGGGGATCGATTCATCCAAGTCCGAGGCCAGAACCGCGGACCGCGCCAGGCATCCGCCCTGTTCCATCACCTGGGTGACGTTGCCCCAGATCACGTCCTCGACGGCGTGGCCTTCCAGGTTGTTGCGTTCCTTGATGGCGTTCAAGGCCACCGCCGACAGGCGCACCGAGGTCACCTCGTGCAGGCTGCCGTCCTTGCGGCCCTTGCCGCGCGGGGTGCGCACAGCGTCATAAATGAAAGCTTCGGTCATGCTTCTCTCCTCAAGCTCGATCCGACGGATTGCCGGGCATCAGGTCATAGGGGTGTTTCCAGCCGGGCTGCTCGGACAGGCGGGTCAGCCAGGCGTCGATATGGGGCCATTCGGCGCGGTCAAAGCCGAAGGGTTCGGGGTAATAGAGGTAGCCGCAGCAGCTGAGATCGGCGTTGGTCACGCTGTCGCCGACGATCCAGTCGCGTCCCTCAAGATGCGCGTTTAGCACCTGATAGGCGGCTTTCAGGCGGCCTTGGTTGAAGGCGATCACATCCGGGTTGCGGTGCTGTTCGGGCAGAAAGTTGATCAGGAACCGGGTCATGCCAGCCATCGAGCTGAACTTGTGGTTGTCCCACAGCACCCAGCGCAGGATGTCATAGTTCTCTTCCCGCGTCTTTCCGCCGAATTTCCCGGACTTCTCGGTGACATAGGCCTGAATCGCGCCCGATTGGCTGGTCCGGAAATCTCCGTCGATCAACACCGGCGCTTCGCCCATTTCGTTGACTTCGGCGCGGTATTCGGGGGTTCGGGTCTGGCCGTTGAAGAAATCGACAAAGACCGGCGCCCACTCCAGCCCTGACATCTCAAGCGCAAGGGCGGCCTTGTACGAGTTTCCGCTTTCTCCGAAGCAATGCAGTTTTATCGTCATGCACTCACCCCTCCCAAGGCGGTTTGTACGGTTTCGTCACGCACGTGTCTTAAGAAAGACCTGACCGCGGGCCGCAGCCGCGTTCGGACTTGTCTTGCTGAAAACACGCCGGGCCTGGGCCAGGCATCGGGGTCGTCTAGCGTTTGCGCGCCTCAAGCTCGGAATTGAAGATGCGCAGCCGGTGGGTCAGGTTCTCCTCGTCGATCACGCTGTTGAAATTCTCGAACAGGAATGACAGCGCCTCTCCTTCGTCCAGCCCAGCCTCGCGGGCAAACCCCTTGAGTTTTCGATATCCGTCCTCGGTCATGGCGACGGGAAAGCGGCGGGTCAGGCGAAAGCGTTTGGGCATGTCAACTCCTCGGTGAGCGCTGGTTCCAGGCGGGGTCGCCCGGAACCAGACTGGGATCAGAAGTTCGCCGCGTCCAGTGCCATCACCGTGTCGGCGCCGGTCTGGATCCGCGCCAGGTGCATGCCCGTGGCCGGTAGACGGCGTGCCATGTAGTAGCGGCCGGTGGCGATTTTTGTCTCGTAGAAGTCCTTGTCGGTCGCGCCGGCATCCAGCGCCTCTTGCGCGGCCTTTGCCATCTGCGCCCACATCAGGCCCAAGCAGACATGGCCGAACATGTGCATGAAGTCATAGGAACCCGACAGGGCGTTGTTCGGGTTGGTCATGCCGTTCTGCATGAAATACATGCCGGCGGCCTGCAGGTCCTTCGAGGCGGCCTTCAGCGGTTCGATGAACGCCTTGTCATAGGCTTTGTCTTTGCCGCTGTTTTCCTTGCAGAAGGTTTTGACCATGTCGAAGAAGGCCATGACATGCTTGCCGCCGTCCTGCGCCAGCTTGCGGCCGACGAGATCTAGCGCCTGAACGCCGTTGGCGCCTTCGTAGATCATGGCGATGCGGGCGTCGCGGGTGTATTGCGACATGCCCCATTCCTCGATGTAGCCATGGCCGCCATAGACCTGCTGGGCCCGAACGGTCATGTCGTAACCTTCATCGGTCAGGAAGCCCTTGATGACCGGGGTCATCAGCGAGATCAGCCCGTCGGCGTCCTTGTCACCTGCGCGGTGCGCCCTGTCGATCAGAGTCGCACCCCACAGAATGAAAGCCCGCGCGCCTTCCACAAAGCTTTTCTGGTCCATCAGGCTGCGGCGGATGTCGGGATGCACGATCAGCGGATCGGCCGGGCCATCGGGGTTCTTGGCGCCGGTCACGTCACGGCCCTGCAGGCGGTCCTTGGCGTATTCCAGCGCGTTCTGATAGGCGGCCTCGGCCTGGGCCAGCCCTTGCATGCCCACACCCAGACGCGCTTCGTTCATCATGGTGAACATGGCGCGCATGCCCTTGTGTTCCTGCCCCAGCAGCCAGCCGGTCGCGCCGTCATAGTTCATCACGCATGTCGAGTTGCCGTGGATGCCCATCTTTTCTTCGATCTTGCCGACCGAAACGCCGTTGCGCTCACCAAGGCTGCCGTCTTCGTTCACCAGGAACTTGGGGACGATGAACAGCGACACGCCCTTGATGCCCTCGGGGCCGCCGGGGATCTTGGCCAGCACCAGGTGGATGATGTTGTCGGCCATGTCGTGATCGCCGGACGAGATAAAGATCTTCTGGCCGGTAATCTTGTAGCTGCCATCGCCCTGCGGTTCGGCCTTGGTGCGCATCAGGCCCAGATCGGTGCCGCAATGCGGCTCGGTCAGGTTCATGGTGCCGGTCCACTCGCAACTGACCATCTTGGGCAGATAGGTGCTTTTCTGCTCGTCGGTGCCGTGCGCCAGGATGGCCGAGGCAGCGCCGTGGGTCAGGCCCTGATACATCGTGAAGGCCTGGTTCGCGGCCGAGAACATCTCGCCCACGGCCGTGCCAAGAACATAAGGCATGTTCTGGCCGCCATATTCCTCGGGCATGTCCAGGCCGGTCCAGCCGCCTTCCTTGACCTGCTCGAACGCGTCCTTGAACCCGGTCGGGGTATAGACCACGCCGTTTTCGAACCGGCAGCCTTCCTTGTCGCCAACCACGTTCAGCGGGTGCAGCAGGTTGACGGCGACCTTGCCTGCCTCTTCCAGCACGGCGCCGGTGAAATCGGGCTCGAGCTCGGCATAGCCCGGAATGTCGGATTGCGAGACCTTGAGAAACTCTTGCAGAACGAATTGCGTGTCTTTGGTAGGCGCGTTGTAGACGGGCATTTGAAGCTCCCTTAAATTCAGATGTCCGGGTGGCTGGCGGCCGGGTGGCTTACTCGGCAGCCTTCTTTTCCTGTTTCATCGAGGCGATGACCTTTTCGCCCCAGCGCAACTGTTCCTTCAGATCGTCGATCGCCTGGGTCAGTTCCTCACGGCGGGCTTCCATGTCGGCCAGACGCTCGCACGCGATTTCATAGGTGCGGGTCATCTGGGTCAGTTGCTGGTCGCCGACATGGTACAGATCCAGAAGCTGGCGAATCTCTTCCAGGCTGAAGCCAAAGCGCTTGCCGCGCAGGATCAGCTTGAGCCGCGCCCGGTCACGTTTGGTGAACAACCGTTTTTGACCTTCCCGGATCGGAAACAGAAGCTCCTTGGCCTCGTAGAACCGCAGGGTCCGCGGCGTGACGTCATACGCCTCGCACATTTCGCGGATCGTCATCAGGTCTTCGGTCATGGGTCATCCCCCTCGTCACTGGCGTCATGCAGTATGAGTCAGTATGAGTTGCGCAGTCGATGGCCGCTTTACAACATGAGAGTGACGTTGACGTAATTCAAACGCTGCGTCACTTTCAAATTGACGTAACATCCGCTCGCGTAAAGCGCGGTCCCGGCAATTTCCTTGCCCCGGTTCAGGCGAAATCGAGGGTGGCAGCGACAAAAAAGAAAGCCGCGCAAGGCAACGCGCGGCTGTCTGTCAAGATGATCAGGCCGGGGGTCAGTTCAGCATTTTTGCGGTTTGATCGCGCAGGCGCTGCAATTCGTCCATGGCTTCGTCCAGTTGCTGGCGCTGCTGGCGCAACTCTTCCATCTGCCGGTCGGCCATCTCGACGAAGGTCGCCATCTGGGCCTCGTTGCCCTGATCCTCGTAGATCAGCAGCCATTGCCGGATCTCTTCCAGCGGAAAGCCAAACTTGCGGCCGCGCATGATTAGCTTCATCCGCGCCCGTTCGCGCGGGCCATAGAACCGCGACCGGCCTTCGCGGTCGGGTTGCAGAAGCTCGATATATTCATAGTAGCGCAGGGTGCGCGGAGTCACGTCGAACTCGGCGCACATCTCTTTGAATGACAAACGATCGTCGGACATTCCTGTTCTCCTCGGCTGCAACCTAGGGCGTTGCGCGGACAAGCGCAACAGGCGGGCTTGCCCTTTGCGTCAACACCAGACCATAAAGAAGGCAACGAAAAAGGACAGAGCACCAATGGTCGACAAGACAGTACTCGCCCGCCAGTTCATCGAAGCGATCCCCCATGCGCGGGCCTTGGGCCTGACCCTGACGCATATCGGCGAGGGCGAGGCCGAGATCACCATGCCCTACAACGAGGATCTGATCGGCGATCCCCGCACGGGCGTGATTCACGGAGGAGCGGTGTCGGCCAGCCTTGATACCTGCTGCGGGGCCGCGGTCATGAGCCACCCGGCAGCCCCCGGCGGTACCGCCACCATCGACCTGCGCATCGACTACATGCGCGCCGCAACGCCCGGCCAAACGATCACCACCCGGGCAACTTGCTATCACATCACGCGCAACGTAGCCTTCGTGCGCGCCACCGCCATGGACGACGATCAAGATCGCCCTGTGGCCACCGCCTCGGGCGCCTTCACGGTCGAGGGGAAGTGAGATGACAAGACCCCGTCCCGAGCCGATGCAGGTGGTGAAACAGCGGCGCGACGCGGCCCTCAAGGCGCTGGTCGAGGGGGTTCCGTATATCCGGTTCCTCAACATCAGCTTCGACCGGCGCGGAGACGAACTGACCAGCGTTCTGAATTTCGACGAGAAGCTGATCGGCAACCCGTTCCTGCCGGCGATTCATGGCGGCGTCACGGCGGCCTTTCTCGAGGTGACGGCGGTGATCACGCTCAGCTGGGAGCACCTGTTCCCGCGCATCGAAAGCGGTGAGATCGACGCCGATGACATCATCTCTGATCACAGTATCCGCTTTCCCAAGACCATCGACTTCACGGTGGATTATCTGCGCTCGGGCCTGCCGCGCGATGCCTATGCGCGCGCTTTCATCAGCCGGGCGGGACGGCGGTATGCCTCGGTTCGCGTCGAGGCCTGGCAGGACAACCACGCCAAGCTGTTCGCGCAGGCCAGCGGGCATTTCCTGATGCCGCAAGAGCCTTCGGCCAAGGGCTGAGCAAAATGCGGGACGCCTCGGCACCCATCACGCACAGGCGGGTGCTGAAGATCGCGGTGCCGATTGTGCTGTCCAACGCGACGGTGCCGATTTTGGGCGCGGTGGATACCGGCGTGGTCGGCCAGATGGGGCAGGCCGCCCCGATCGGAGCGGTTGGCATCGGCGCGGTTATTCTGGCCACGATCTATTGGGTGTTCGGCTTTCTGCGCATGGGCACGACCGGATTGGCGGCGCAGGCCCGAGGCGCAGGGGACACGGCTGAAACCGGAGCTCTGCTCATGCGCGGTCTGCTCTTGGGCAGCGCTGCGGGACTTTTCTTTATCGTAGCGCAGGTGGCGGTATTTGCAGGGGCCTTCGCCCTGTCGCCCGCCAGCCCCGAGGTCGAGGCGCTGACGCGCGATTACCTCGAGATTCGTATCTGGGGCGCACCGGCGACCATTGCGCTTTATGCGGTGACGGGCTGGCTGATCGCGGTCGAGCGCACGCGCGGAGTGTTCGTCCTGCAGGTTTGGATGAACGGGCTGAACATCCTTCTGGACCTATGGTTCGTGCTGGGTCTGGGCTGGGGCGTCGAAGGTGTGGCGGTAGCCACGCTGATCGCCGAATGGACCGGTCTAGCGCTGGGCCTGTGGCTGTGCCGCGATGCGTTCGGTGGCAATCAATGGCGCGATTGGGCGCGGATCTTCGACCCCGCCCGCCTGCGCCGGATGATGCAGGTCAATGGCGACATCATGATCCGATCGGTCCTGCTGACCGGGTCCTTCACCACCTTTCTGTTCGTGGGCGCCGATCTGGGCGATGTGACGCTGGCTGCCAACCAGGTGCTGCTGCAGTTCCTGGAAATCACCGCTTTTGCATTGGACGGGTTCGCCTTTTCCGCCGAGGCGCTGGTGGGCAGCGCCGTCGGGGCCAAGGACCGATACCAGGTCCGGCGCGCCTCGATCATGGCGTCGCAATGGGGCGTCGGTGGGGCTCTGGTGCTGGGGGTCACGTTCTTCGTGGCGGGGCCCGCGTTGATCGACCTGATGGCCACCGCACCCGAGGTGCGGATCGCGGCGCGCGAATACCTGATCTGGGCGGCGCTGGCCCCGGTGATCGGCGTCGCCAGCTGGATGTTCGACGGCATCTATATCGGCGCCACCTGGACCCGCGCCATGCGCACCGCCATGGTCCAGTCGGTGGCGATCTATGTGGTGGCGCTGTTCCTGCTGGTGCCGAGCTTTGGCAATCACGGGCTGTGGGCCGCGCTGATGGTGCTGAACACCGCCCGCGCGGTGACGCTGGGCCTGCGCTATCCCCGGCTCGAGGCGCAGGTAGTCTAGAGAAGGGTCAGCAGGTTCTCGGGCGGCCGACCGATGGCGGCCTTGTCGGCAGTGATCCCGACGGGGCGTTCGATGAGGATCGGGTTCTCGGCCATCGCGTGAATCAAGGCTTCCTCGGGCGAATTCTTGCTCAGCCCCAGTTCCTTGAACCGCGCTTCGCCCCGGCGCATCATCTCGATCGCCGGGATGCCCAGCCGGGACAGCACCGCCCGCAGCTCATCCGCGCCGGGCGCGTCCTCGAGGTATTTGCGAATGGTGACTTCGGCGCCGCGGTCCTGCAGCAGGGCCAGCCCGGCGCGCGATTTTGAACAGCGTGGGTTGTGCCAGTATTCGATCACAGCCAATCCTCTCGTTTGCTGCCGACGGCGTCGGCCACCGACTTGAACCCGTCCCGCGCCAGCAGGGCATCCAGCCCCCGCGCGATCTCGGCCGCCAGCGACAGGCCGCCATAGACCATTGCGGTATAGAACTGTACGGCCGAGGCCCCGGCGCAGATCTTGGCATAGGCCTGTTCGGCGGTGCCGATGCCGCCCACGCCGATCAGCGGCATCTGCCCGTCGGTCAACTGGCTCAGCCGGGCCAGAACGCGGGTCGATTTCTCGAACAGAGGCGCGCCGGACAATCCGCCGGCCTGATCCTTGTGCGGGCTGCGCAGTCCTTCGCGCGACAAGGTCGTGTTGGTGGCGATGACACCGTCGATGCCCGTGTCACGGGCGACATCGGCGATGTCCCGCAGTTCGTCATCCGTAAGGTCGGGGGCGATTTTCAGAAACACCGGGATCGGCCGCGCCAAGGCTTCGCGGGTGTCCAGCACACCTGCCAGCAAGGCGCTCAGCGCCTTTTTTCCCTGCAGGTCGCGCAGCTTTTCGGTGTTGGGCGACGAGACATTCACCGTCGCGAAATCCAGCCATTGCGCGCAATGGGCCAGCACCTGCGCGAAGTCCCGCGCCCGGTCGGTGCTGTCTTTGTTGGCGCCCAGGTTCAGGCCGATCACCGCGTCCTTGGGGCGGTGCGCCAGACGCCGGGCCATCGCCTCCATCCCTTCGTTGTTGAAGCCGAACCGGTTGATGGCGGCGCGGTCCTCGGTCAGGCGGAACAGGCGCGGCTTGGGATTGCCCGGCTGCGGGCGCGGTGTGACGGCACCCACCTCGATAAACCCAAAGCCCGCGCGTGACAGCGAGCCCAGGACTTCGCCATTCTTGTCGAACCCGGCGGCCAGACCTACCGGGTTGGGCAGGTCGAGCCCGGCCAGCTGCGTGCGCAGGCGCATTGAGGTGACGGGACCGGGCGCCGGGGTCAGCCCCGATTTCAGCGCCTTGATCGACAGGCCGTGCGCGGTTTCAGGATCCACGCGATGCAGCGCGGCCAGGGCCAGTTTCTCGGTCAGTTTCATCCGAAGGACGCTCCGTTTGGGCTAGGGGCGGTGCGGATCAGGCGCGAGTCGGCCACCGCCGCCTGCCGGTGAATCACCGCTGCCCGATAGGCCGGGTCGGTCACCATCTCCAGGAACGCATGGGCCGAGGGGTAACGGGCGATGAACATCTCGTCCCACGCTTCGCCCTGCGGGCCGATCAGCGTGGTCTGGAACGTGCCGCGCCAGATGATCGAGGCCCCCAGCCGCGCGATGATCGGCGCCGTTTCGGCCCCATACCGGCGATAGGCTTCGGCGCCGCTCAGCCCCGCGGCGGCCAGTTCGTGGCTTTCGGGATAGGCCGCCTTGGCGCGGAACCGCACAAGGTTCAGCATCTCGATCGGGTGATCGCGGTCCAGCGCCTTGAACGCCTCGAACTGGGCGCGGTCGGGGTCGATATGGCCGGTCATTGCATTTCCTCGGGGAAGCGGTGCGCGCCGTTTTCCAGCGACAGCGGCTTGGCCCAGACCACATCCGCCATGCGCATGTTGCGATAGAGATGCGGGAACAAGGCACCCCCGCGCGAGACCTCCCATTTCAAATCATCGCCCATTTTCCGGGCATCGCAGGCCACGAGCGTCAGGTTTTCGGCCCCGGCAAAGTGTTTGGCCGCGGTTTCCGCCGCCTGTTCGGCGGTGGAAAAATGCACGAACCCATCCGCCACATCGACCGGCGCGCCCCGGGTTTCGCCCTGTGCCTGCAGGGCCGCCCATTCCTCGGCCCGGAATATCTTGTAGATCAGCATGGCGCCGTGATGCCCCGCGCGCGGGGTAGAATCAAGCCGCATTTCCCCCTTTGACTCTTTGCCGCCCTCGGCGCACGATCTTGGCAATCAATAACAGGGAGTTTCAAATGATTACCCGTTTCCTGACATCCGTCGCGGCCCTTGGCCTGACTGCAGGCATGGCGGCGGCCGACTACAAGCTGACCATTCTGCACACCAACGACTTCCATTCCCGGTTCGAGCCGATCAACAAATATGACAGCGGCTGCAGCGCCGAGGACAATGCCGAGGGCAAGTGCTTCGGCGGTTCGGCGCGCCTGGTCACCGCGGTCAACGATGCGCGCGCGCGGGCCGAGAACTCGATCCTCGTGGACGGCGGCGATCAGTTCCAGGGGTCGTTGTTCTATACCTACTACAAGGGCAAGGTCGCGGCCGAGTTCATGAACAAGCTGGGCTATGACGCGATGACCGTGGGCAACCACGAATTCGACGACGGCCCCGAGGTTCTGGCGGGCTTCATCGACACCGTCGATTTCCCGGTTCTGATGTCGAACGCGAATATCGAGAACGAAGAACTGCTGACCGACAGGATCATGCGTTCGACCGTGATCGAAGTGGGGGGCGAAAAGATCGGCCTGATTGGCCTGACCCCCGAGGATACGGATGAGTTGGCCTCGCCCGGCCCCAACATCACCTTCTCGGATCCGGTGCCCGCAGTTCAGGCGCAGGTCGACAAGCTGACGGCCGACGGCGTCAACAAGATCATCGTGCTCAGCCACTCGGGCTATGGCGTCGACCAACGGGTCGCGCAGGAAACCACGGGCGTCGACGTGATCGTGGGCGGACACTCGAACACCTATCTGTCGAACACGTCGGACAAGGCGGTTGGGCCGTATCCGACGGTTGTGAACGGTGTGCAGATCGTTCAGGCCTATGCCTACGGCAAGTTCCTGGGCGAGCTGAACGTGACCTTCAATGACGACGGCAACGTGGTCGAGGCGGTGGGTGAGCCGCTGATCATGGACAACACCGTGACCGAGGATCAGGCGGCCCTTGATCGCATCGCAGAACTGGCCAAACCGCTGGAGGAGATCCGCAACAAGGTCGTGGCCAGCGCCGCGGCACCGATCGAAGGTGACCGGTCAATCTGCCGCGTGCAGGAATGCGAAATGGGCAACCTGGTAGCCGATGCCATGCTGGCGCGGGTCGCCGATCAGGGCGTTCAGATCGCCATCGCCAACTCGGGCGGCCTGCGGGCTTCGATCGACGCGGGCGACGTGACCATGGGCGAGGTGCTGACCGTTCTGCCCTTCCAGAACACGCTTTCGACCTTCGAGATCAGCGGTCAGGGCATCATCGATGCGCTGGAAAACGGGGTCAGCCAGGTGGAAGAGGTCAAGGGCCGCTTCCCTCAGGTGGCTGGGTTGAAATTCACCTGGGATCCGTCGGTTGCCCCCAACGAAGGCCGCGTGACCGAGGTCATGGTGGCCGAGGGTGATGGCTATGTGCCAATCGATCCGGCCAAAACCTATCTGGTGGTCACCAACAACTATGTCCGGAATGGCGGGGACGGGTACAAGATGTTCACGGGCGACGACAAGAACGCCTATGATTTCGGCCCTGATCTTGCGGATGTGACTGCTGAATATCTGGAGGCGAATGCACCCTACACGCCTTACCTCGACGGTCGTATTCAGAAGAAGTGATTATTTGCTAAAAGAAGAAAGGCCGCATCCGGGGATGCGGCCTTTTTTCGTTGGCGGGTCTCAGTCGAACTCGTATTCCGGCCACAGTTCTGGGTCGAACCCGTCCAGCATGGAGCGGACGTGATCGGCGACCTTGCGCCAGCCGCCGATCGACTTGGTCGAGATTTTTTTGCGTACCTGGTCGATACTGGCAGTGCGCACCTGTTTCTTGTTTTCCTCCGGGTGCATCATGCTTTCTTGCCAATCGATCCCGCAGAACGCGGCCACCTGCTTGCTGTAGGTCTCAGGGTCGGCCACCAGTTTTTCGTAGGGCACCGTCAGGATGCGATCCCCGAAGATGGCATCCCAATGCTGCATGTAGCGCCGATACAGGTTGGCCGAATGCGCGATGGAGTCCAAGTTTGACGCGTAGCGCATTCCACTCGCGGGAAAACGGCGAATCCATTTTGACAGACCTACGTCGCGCGGGTCGCGTAGCATGTGCACGATCTTGGCATTCGGGAAGGCCGAGAGGATGAAGCCCACGCGCTGATAGTTGTGAGGCATCTTGTCTACAAAGGCGATGGAGCCGTCAGGGATTGGCGGCATCAGTTCGCGAAACTCTTCGGCGAATTTGCGGGCCTCGGTATCGCCGAACGGCTGATTTTCATCCGAGTAGACCGCCGACAGATCGGCGGCAAGGGTCAGTTCTCCGCAACCGGCGACATCCGGGACCGCACTCAGCATCATCTCCATCAGCGTGGTACCCGAGCGCGGCTGTCCGACTACGAAGATGGGCAACGGTACGTCTTCGACGCCGGAACTGGGAACGGCCTCCGGGGAGGGGAACAGGAACTTGATCCGCTCGAGTTTCTTCTCCTCGGCGCCGAAGTCGTAAGGGTTTTCCGCGTGTTGGGCGGCATTGGCGCGCGCAAACTGCGGGAGTGCGGCCTCCAGGCCCTCGATTTTCGACTCAAGCTGGGCCTTGGCGAATTCCAACGTCGAATCCCTATGGTTGATCTCGGCCATCGCCGCCTCGACCTGCGGCATCAGTGACTTGGCCTGCTCCCGGTCGACCATCGACGACAGCTGATACAAGGCCGAAATGTGGTGCGGCTCCTGTTCCAGAATGCGCCAAAGAATCTCGGCACACCCCGTCTTGTCACCCGCCTGATGCAGATCGACCGCCTTTCGGAAGGCGATCCCCATGTCGTCTGGCGCCAGTTCATACGCCCGCGTGATGTCGCGCGAACTGGCCTCGACAAAGCCTAGTTTGCCGTAGGCCCGGCCGCGCGAGGCCAGAAGCTTGGGGTTGTCGGGGTCGTTCTTCAGCTTTTCGGTGGCGTTTTCGACGATGCTGCGCCAGTTCTGCCCCTTGAGCTTGATTTCATCGATGACGCGGATGATTTCCGTGTTGCCCGGGAATTTGTCCAACATCCGTTCGGAATAGGCCAGGGCCTGAGCGATCTGCCCGGTCTGCATCAGAGCATTGGCGATGTTTTCCACGAATTGCGGGTCATTCGGCTTCAGACGTGACGCCTCCTGAAAATGGGGGATGGATTTCTTGTACTGCTTCATCTCGGTCAGCACGAAACCCGCAATGGCGTGAAAGTCTGCATCCTGCGGAAATTTCTTGGTGCCCAGCGTCGCTTTTTTCAAAGCCTGGGGCAGTTTGCCTGTTTCCAGATCGGCCAATGCCTTGGCCTTGAGGGAATTTGGTGCTTGAGTTGCCATCAGACTATGCGCCGCTCGATCCTGTTTTTCCGCTGCTAGGTTCATTGCCCATGTGTGGACGGTTTGCAATAACTCTTCCCAATGATGCCATGGCACAGTTGTTTGCCGCGCGCCCGGCGAATGACTTGCCGCCGGTGCCCAACTTCAATGTGTGTCCCACCAACCCGGTGCATGTGGTCCGCGCCGGGGAAACGGGGCGCAGGCTGGATCCGTTGCGATGGGGGTTTCTGCCCCATTGGTACAAGTCCGAAAATGACGGCCCGCTTCTGATCAATGCGCGCGCAGAGACCCTGGCGGACAAGCCGGCCTTTCGCGCCGCCTGCCGAGATCGGCGCTGCATCGTCGTCGCCACGGGTTTCTATGAATGGACCAAGGACGCGGACGGCGCGCGCCTGCCGTGGTATTTCCACCGCCGCGACGGTGCCCCCATCGCCTTTGCTGGGATCTGGCAGGAGTGGGGGCCGCCTGACGCCCGCCGCGTCACCTGCGCCATCGTGACCACTGCCGCAAACACACGGGTCAAGGCCATCCATCACCGCATGCCTCTGATCCTCGAGCCACAAGACTGGGCGCTGTGGCTGGGCGAAGTGGGCAAGGGGGCCGCACGCCTTATGCGCCCCGGCCCCGAGGATCTGCTGGAGTTCTACCGGGTCAGTACCGCGGTCAACTCGAACCGGGCCAGCGGCCCGCAGCTGATCGCGCCGATCGCCGAGGGCTGATCGCTCGGTCGCGGGTTTCCATTGAGCCCTCGCGGCGCTAGACCATGATCTATGGCAATCGAGTTTCCAGACCTTACCGCGTTCTACACCCACGGGTTCGACACGGTTATCGACGTGCGCAGCCCGGCGGAATATGCCGAAGACCACGCGCCCGGCGCCATCAACCTGCCGGTTCTGAACAACGAAGAGCGCGCTCGGGTCGGCACCATCTATGTGCAGCAAAGCCCGTTTCTGGCCCGCAAGCTGGGCGCGGCGCTGGTGTTCCGCAATGCCGCCGACCATATCGAAAACCGCCTGAGCCATCACGATGGCGGTTGGCGCCCCCTGGTCTATTGCTGGCGCGGGGGGCAGCGATCGGGGTCGTTCACCTGGATGCTGCAGCAGATCGGCTGGCGCGCCGAGGTCGTCTCGGGCGGGTACCGCACCTATCGGCGGCTTGTGAACCGGTTTCTGTATGACGACCCGCTGCCGCACCGGCTGGTGGCGTTGGACGGATATACCGGCACCGCCAAGACCGAGCTTCTGGAGCGCTTGCGCCAGAGGGGCGTGCAGGTTCTGGACCTCGAGGCGCTGGCCAATCACCGGGGCTCGCTTCTGGGCGAGCAACCGGGCGGCCAACCCAGTCAAAAGGCTTTCGAATCCTCACTCGCCGCGGCGCTGATTGCGCTGGACCCTTCGCGCCCGGTCGTGGTCGAGGCCGAATCCTCGAAGATCGGTACGCTGATCCTGCCGCCCTCGGTTTGGAAGGCGCTGCGGATCGCGCCGCGTATCCGGATCACCGCACCCATCGAGGCGCGCACGGCTTATCTGGTGTCGTCCTATGACGACATCCTGTCCGATGCCGAGCGGCTTAAAGAGCGTCTGTCACCGCTGCGCCATCACCGCGGCCATGACGTGGTGGATAGCTGGTTCGATCTGATCGCCCAAGGCGACAAGCCCGGGCTGACCCGTGCCCTGATGGAGCAGCACTATGACCCGGCCTATGAAAAATCGCGCCGGGTCCACAAGGTGGACTTGATGGCGCAACTGCAAGCGGAGTCGCTCACCGCAACAGCGCTGGACAGTCTGGCATCGCAAATCGAAGAGCTGTTGGTTCAACCCCGAAGCTTCAGCCCCGGATCCTCGATCAGTTCACCCACGATTTCGGCCGGATAACCCGCAGCTCGCAGCCGGTCGCGCAGGGCCGTGGCGGCGTCGGGTTGGACGGCAGCCAGCAGGCCTCCGGCGGTCTGGGGGTCGAACAGCAGATCGGCTTTGTTGCCTTCGGGCAATTCGGGAACGATCGCACGGTTGTCGGCAAACAGGGTCGAGCGGATGCCGGCGCGGCTCAGCTGGTCCGCCCCATCCATGACCGGCACCGCGTTCAGGTCCAGAATTGCGCCGCAACCCGAGGCCTCGCACAGCCCGGCCAGATGCCCGGCCAGCCCAAAGCCGGTGACGTCGGTCATTGCATGCGCCGCGCTCAGTATACGCGCCGCCTCGCCCTGGGGCTGCGTCATCAGATCATATGCCGCCTTCACCCAGTCGCCGCGTGCATCACCGGACATTTCGGCGGCCATGAGGACCCCGCTGCCCAACGGTTTGGTCAGCAACAGCGCGTCGCCCGGCCGTCCGCCGGACAGGGTGATCGGGTCGGTGTCGCACAGGCCGGTCACCGTGAAGCCGATGGTCATCTCGTCGCCCATCGAGCTGTGGCCGCCGACGATCTCGGCCCCGGCCTGCCGCATGACATGGGTCGCGGTTTCCATGATTTCCGCCATCGTCCGGTTCTGCAGTTGCGCCGACATGCGCGGCAGGATCAGGGTCGCCGTAGCGGCCTGAGGTGCCGCGCCCATCGCCCATACATCCCCAAGCGCGTGAACAGCGGCGATCCGGGTCATCAGAACCGGGTCGGCAACGAAGGCCCTGAGGTGGTCGGTGGTCATCACCATCCGGGCCGTGCCGACGGTCAGCAGCGCGGCGTCATCGCCGGGCAAAGGTGTGATATCCGGGCGGTCGCTGCCGGGCACGACCGAAAGGGCCGCGCGCAGCGCGCCGCGCCCGACCTTGGCCCCGCAGCCGCCGCACATCGGCTTTTCTCCCAACGTCTCGCGCAGGCCGGCGGCGTGGTGACGCGGCAGGGGTGGGGCTTTCGTGCGTGGCAGGTCGCGAAACCGATCCATGAACTTCTGGTCGATGTGGTCCTTCCATCTCCACATCAGCGGGCCGCTGAAAGATGTACCCAGCCGCTCGGCCAGCGCCGATTTCTCGCCCATTGAAATCAGTTTGAGGTAGTCCTTCTGCGGCCGATAACTCCGCATCCGCCCGGCCCCCAGCGCGGCGCGCAGGTTGTCGAACAACACTGGTGCTTCGCGGACCGCAAAGACTCCCGCCTTTGGCCGGGGATCTTCGGACAGGTGCGCGCAGTCCCCGGCCGCAAAGATCAACGGATCGCTGGACTGTAGGTGGCTGTTCACGCGGATGAACCCCTCGTGCAGGGCCAGACCGGTCTGCGCGATCCAGTCATAGGGGCGGGCGCCTGCGGCTCCGGTCACGAAATCTGCGGCGATGTGGCGACCATCTGCCAGTTCTAGGTAATCCGGTCCGACGCGAAGAATGCCGGCTTGTTCGATGCAGTCGATACCCAGGTCGTGCATGGTTCGACGAAGGGTCGCCGCCGCCTTGGAACCAACCGCCGACAAGGCCCGGTCGCGGTCGATAAGCGTCACTAGCGCCTTGCGGTTGCGCGCACGCAAGGCATGGGCCATGGCCATGACCAGTTCAACCCCGGCGACCCCGCCGCCGATGACCGCAACCGAGGCCGGGCCCGAGCCGTTCAGATAAGCGGCCCAGTGCGCGGCAAACGGACCCAGAGGCTTGGCCGGCACTGCATGTTCGGCAAAACCGGGCAGGTCGGGCATGTCGGACGTGATCCCCACATTGACCGAGGCCACGTCAAAACCGATCTCGGGGTGGTCGGGCACCTGAACGACGCGACGTTCGGGATCAAGCCCGGTGGCGGGGCCAAGGATGAGCCGAGCGCCCGCGAACCGCGCCAGGCGCACCAGGTCGATATCGAGATCTTCCCGTGCGTAGTGCCCCGCGACAAATCCCGGCAACATGCCAGAATAGGGGGCCGTCGGCCCCGGGTTTATCACGGTTAAACGCACGCCTGGCAGCGGGTTCATGCCCCATTTGCGCAGCACCAGGGCATGGGTGTGGCCTCCGCCGATCAGAACCAGATCGCGGGTCAGGGGCAGGGACGGCGTTTGCATGCGGCTCAGTTCTTGCTGTGGTCCGGGACGTCTTCCATCTGCTCGACCGCGTGGGTGGCCCACAGGCCATCCTCGCCGGCATCGGGCAGGTTCTCGGGCTTTTCATGGCGGTGAATATGCCATTTGGCAATGAACAGGGCCGTGATCGGCGCGGTCAGGAACAGAAACAGGGTAATCAGCAGTTCGTGCATCGACAGGCGCCCCTCGATCAGAACCGAATGGAAGATAGAGGCCAGCAGAACGCCGCCCACGCCCAGCGTGGTTGCCTTGGTGGGCGCATGCAAGCGCGACATCGGGTCTTTCAGCTTGATCATCCCGAATGAGCCGACAAAGCCGAAGATGCCTGACACGATCAGGAAAAAAGCGATCAGCAGTTCAAACAGAAACTCCATGCCGGCCTCACTCGATGATGTTTCCGCGCAGCATGAAGCGCGCGTAGGCCACGGTCGAGACAAAGCCCAGCATGGCGATGATCATCGCGGATTCAAAGAAGATCTCGGTTCCGACGGCAAGGCCATACAGAATCATCAAGGCGATGGTGTTGATGACCATGGTGTCAAGCGCCAGTACGCGGGTTCCGACGCCGTCGGCGGTGATGATCCTCCAAAGGCACATCATGATCGCGGCGCCGAAACAGGCAAAGGCAAAGTATATTGCATACTCGATCATTCGAAGATCTCCTTCAGGCGGCGCTCGTACCGCTGTTTGATCTGGTCGCGGACGGCGCCCGGATCGGGGGAATCCAGACAATGCACCAGCAGGCAGCGGCCCTGGGCGGACAGGTCGCAGCTGACGGTCCCGGGTGTCATCGTGATGGTACCGGCCAGTACGGTGATCGCCTCGGGGGTGCGCAGTTCAAGCGGGATCGAGACCCAGTTGGGCTGGCGCTCGGCATCCGGCTTGAACAGGATGATCCGGGCGACGGTGATGTTGGCCACCACGATGTCCCACAGCACGACGAGGATGTATTCCACCACCATCGGCCAGTTGCGCAGCACTGGACGGTCGGGCCAGTAGGGCTGCGTAATGAAGGGGATGACGATACCCAGAAGCAACCCGAAAACCAGCGAATTCAGCGACGGCGCGTTGGCCAGCAGCACCCAGACGATCGTCAGCAGAAAGCTCAGATGCGGGTGAGGAAATATCCGGCGCAATAGTTTCATCAGTCTTCCCTTCCCAATACGGCCGAGATGTACTGTTCCGGCGCAAACAACTGCGCCGCCGTGCTGCGAGTGTAGTCCAGCGCCGGCCCGGCGAACAGGGTCAGCAGGACCAGCCCCGCGACGAGGCCGAAGACCGAAGTGAAGGCAAGGCCGGGCTGCGGCTCGGGCGGCGGCGGTGGCGCGGGGTCTGCGTCTTCGGGGGCGGTTTCCGCTTCGGGCGTCGGATCATCCTGCGTGCTGGCGTCGTGGCTTTTCCAGAAGATCAACGAGCCGGCACGCGCCAGCCCCACGATGGTGACGAACGAGCCGATCAGGACCACGGCCCAGATGGCGGTGGCATCAGGCGCGTTCCGCGCGGCATCCAGCACCAGCAGTTTTCCGATGAAGCCTGACAGGGGCGGCATGCCGGCCATGGCGATTGCGCCGACGAAAAACAGAGAAGCTATCAGCCCGTTCTGCGGCATCGGCGGCCGCGGCGCGATTGCCCCGCTGCGGCGTTGCATGACCAGATCGGCCACAAGAAACAGCAAGGCGGTGGCTAGGGTGGAGTGGTAGACATAGTACAAGGCCGCGGCGGTCGCCGACTCGGTGAACAGCGATATGGCGACCAGCAGCGTTCCCATCGAGGCTATGGCGCAGAAGGCCACCATTCGGGCGATGTGTTGGGTTCCCAATATACCGATGGATCCTATGGCCAGCGTCACCAATGCGGCGGGTTGCAGCCAGTCGCCGACCAGTCCCTGCGAGACCGGGACGTCCGGGCCGAAGACCAGCGTATAGACCCGCAGGATCGAGTAGGCCCCCACTTTGGTCATGATCGCGAACAAGGCGGCCACCGGCAATGGTGCATTGGCGTAGCTTGCCGGCAGCCAGAAATGCAGCGGCAGGACGGCGGCCTTGATGCAGAAGACCAGTAGCAGCAGAACCGCGCCCACGCGCAACAGGGCGGTGTCTTCGGTCGGCATCTCGGCCACGCGCAAGGCCAGATCAGCCATGTTCAACGTTCCGGTCACCGAATAGATCGTGCCCAATGCAAACAGGAACAGTGTCGACCCCAGCAGGTTGTAGGTGACGTATTGAACTCCGGCCTTCAGACGCACAGCGCCGCCGCCATGGGTCATCAGACCGTATGATGCGATCAGCAGCACCTCGAAGAACACGAACAGGTTGAAGGCGTCTCCCGTCAGGAAGGCGCCGCAAACCCCCATCAGCTGAAATTGGAACAGCGGGTGGAAATGATCACCGCGCTCGTCCCATCCGGACGCGATGGCGTACAGCACGATGGGCAAGGCCAGCAAGGCGGTCAGCAGCACCATCATCGCCGAGAGCCGGTCAAGCACCAGCACGATGCCGAACGGGGCGGGCCAGTTGCCAAGCTCGTAGACATGGATGTCGCCACCCGCCGCCTGCGCGGTGATGGTCAACGCGATACCCAGCAGGCCCACCACGCCCGCCACCGAAAAGATGCGCTGCAGGTCCAGATGATAGCGCAGGACCATGATGATGAACGGGGCCAGGATCGCGGGCAGGACGATCGGCGCAACGATCCAGTGGTTCATGCGTCTTCTCCCGCGCCGTCCACGCTGTCGCGCGCGGCCATGTCGATGTGGTCATCCTTGGCCGAGAGATAGGCCCCCAACGCGATCATCACGATAACCGCCGTCATCCCGAACGAGATCACGATGGCCGTCAGCACCAGCGCCTGCGGCAGCGGGTCGGTGTAGGGAACCTCTTCGTATTTGTTCAGAACTGCAGGTGCATTCACGGCCAGCCGTCCCGTGGCGAATAGAAATACGTTGACCGCATAGGTCAGCAAGGACAGGCCCAGGATGACCGGAAAGGTCCGACGGCGCAGGATCAGAAAAATCCCGGCGGCGGTCAGCACGCCAACGGCCGAGGCGACGAGAGCTTCCATCAGCCCTGCTCCTTCTTTTCTTGTTCTTCTTCGATCGGGTCATTGCGCAAAGGGTTGATGTCCATCGGGAATTCTTGCGCCATGCCCGGCCGCCACGCAAAGCGCGACAGGCTGTCCAGAGCCAACATCACAGCGCCCAGAACGGCAAGGAACACGCCTGTGTCGAACAGCATGGCAGTGGCCCATTCGAACTCTTCCAGTGGTGGCCAATGCAGATAGCCGAAATCGCTGGTCAGGAAGGGCCGCTCGTTGAACCAGGCGCCCAAACCCGTGGCCGCAGCGATCAAAACGCCCCAGCCGATGGTGCCATGGTAGTAGAACCGTTGCCGCTCGATCGCCCAGGTGTAGCCGCTGGCCATGTACTGCATCAGGAAGGCGATCGCGACTATGAGACCGGCGATGAACCCGCCTCCGGGTTGGTTGTGTCCCCGGAAGAAGATATAGGCACCCACCATAAGGGCAATCGGCATCATCACACGTGTCGCAACAACCATCATCAGCGGGTGAGAGTCGCCCGATTGGGGCCAATGTGGCTTGCGGTTCAGCAGGTAGGCGCGAACACTGGTGCCTAGCACGGCCTCGGTCAAAGCAAAGATGATCAGTGCCGCGATCCCCAGCACGATGATCTCGCCGAAGGTATCAAATCCCCGGAAGTCCACCAGGATCACGTTGACCACATTGGTGCCGCCGCCACCCTTGTAGGAATTGGCCAGGTGGAATTCCGAAATCGTCGGGAAGGCGAAATCGCGCAGCATGAGCGCATAGATCAAGCCCCCAGCTCCGATACCGGCCACCACCGAAATGGCAGCATCACGCCAGCGCCGTGCCGCGCTGCTGTCCCATGGGGTCTCGGTCGGCAGGAAGTTCAGCGAAAGCAGCAGGAGGATCATCGTGACAACTTCGACCGAGATCTGTGTCAGAGCCAGATCAGGCGCGGACAGATAGTTGAAGGCCATCGACACGATCAGCCCCACCACCCCGATCAGGACCAGAGACAGCAGACGGTTGCGGTGGAACCACATGATGCCCATCGTCGCTACGATCAGGCACAGCCAGCCGATGATCGGGATGATGGGGGCCTCCAGCGGAACCCGCGTTTCCAACCCGATCGTGCCGGTTGCGAAAGCATAGTACCCCAGCCCGACGGTGAAGGCGATCAGGATGATCGCATAGCGGCTGATGACACCGTTGTGCAGCTCGTCCGTGATCCAGCGACTGGCGGCGGTCAGCGCACCGATGACGGCGTCGAAGATGGACTTGGCCTCGGGGCGGGGGAGGGCGTTCCAGGCGGTTTCGCCGCGACGGTGCAGGGCCAGCAGAAACAGACCGCCCAGCGTAGCGATGACCGACATATACAGCGCCGGCGTAAACCCGTGCCACAGTTTCAATGAATAATAAGGCAGCTTCTCGCCGCCGATCACCGCGGAAGACACAACCGCGACCAAGGGGCCGACGATGACAGCCGAGTTCAGGCCGATCAGGACGACCAGAACCACCAGGAACGCGGGGGCCAACCACAGGCCTGCAGGGGGGTCGTGTGGATGGGCGGGATAGTCGTCACGCTCGGGGCCCAGAAACACGTGGCTGATGAAGCGGAAGGAATAGGCCGCGGAAAAGATCGCTGCCAGCAGAGCCAGACCTGGCACCAGATAGTGGGAATTGCGCCAGACGGTGTGGACCGTCTCTTCCAACATCATCTCTTTCGACAGGAAGCCGTTCAGCGGCGGAATGCCGGCCATCGACAGCGCGGCGATGGTGCCAATGGTGAACGTAATCGGCATCAGGTGGCGCAATCCTCCCAGCCGCTTGATGTTCCGAGTGCCGGTTTCATGGTCGACGATCCCCGCGGTCATGAACAGGGCGGCCTTGAAGGTGGCGTGGTTGATGATGTGGAAGATGGCGGCCACGACGGCGATCTTGGTGCCGAACCCCAGCAGCATCGTGACCAGTCCCAGATGCGAAACCGTCGAAAAGGCCAGCAACGCCTTGAGGTCATCCTTGAACAGCGCGATCACTGCACCGATCAGCATTGTTACAAGACCGGTGGTTGCGACGATGTAGAACCACGCCTCGGTCCCCGCCAGAACCGGCCACATGCGTGCCATCAGGAACAGGCCGGCCTTCACCATCGTGGCCGAGTGCAGATAGGCCGAAACCGGCGTTGGCGCGGCCATGGCATGAGGCAGCCAGAAATGAAACGGGAACTGGGCCGACTTTGTGAAACACCCCAGCAGGATCAGCACCAGCGCCGGCAGGTAATAGGGTGAGGCCTGGATCAGCTCGCGGTTTTGCAAGATCACGCTCAGGTCATAGGACCCCACGATGTTGCCAAGGATCAGCATACCTGCGATCATCGCCAGCCCGCCGGACCCGGTCACGGCCAGCGCCATCCGCGCGCCCTGGCGACCTTCGGGCAGGTGCTTCCAATAGCCGATGAGCAGAAACGAGCTGAGCGAGGTCAGCTCCCAGAAAATCAGCAAAAGCAGGATGTTGTCCGACAGAACGATGCCAACCATCGCGCCCTGGAACAGCAGCAGATAGGTATAGAACTGCCCCATCGGATCCTCGCGCGACAGGTAGAACCGCGCGTACAGGATGATCAACAGACCGATGCCAAGGATCAGCAGGGCAAACAGGAACCCCAGCCCGTCCAGCATGAAGTTGGCGTTTAGCCCCAGTCCGGGAATCCAGTCGAAACGGGCGGTCACGACCTCACCCTGCATGACGGCGGGGATGTGGATCAACAGCCCCATGAGCGCCAGGAAGGTGGTTAGCCCGGCGGCCGAGGCTGCCGCATTGCGACCGGCCCGGACCAGTAAGGCCGGAAAGACAGCGCCAAGAAACGGAAGGGCCGCGATGAGGAATAGGGACAAGTGCGATACTCCGGGCTGAGCGGTCAGTGTGGGCTTGAATTTGTAAGGATAATTTATTGGCTGTCCAGCTATTGCAAGTTTTTCACCTTGCCCTAACGCCCGTGGATTCCGCCGACCCAAATGCGAAAAAATGACGCAAACTTGATTTCCGCGCGCGAATTTGGCGCGGCGGTGAAAGGGCCCTTGTGCTAGAAACGGGCCATCCCATCCGGAGGGTTCGAGTTGGTAGAGCAAAGGTTGAAACGGCGCAGATGGGTGTTGCTGGTTGGAACGGCCGCTTTGGCCGTGGGGTTTGCGATCCGCGAGTACCGTCTGATCCCAGAGGAGTTTTCCGGCGGCAAGCTGAGCGTCGCGCAGGCGCAGGCCAGCGCCGTGTCCGGCGAAGTTCTTCTGATCGACATCCGTACACCGCGCGAATGGCAGGCGACGGGTATCGGGCGGGGCGCGATCCCCTTGGATATGCGGCGCGACGATTTCGTGGCCGCACTCGACCGTCTGACCGGCGGCGACCGCAGCCGTCCGGTTGCCCTGATCTGCGCGCGCGGTGTCCGGTCGGCCCGGCTGAGCAACGCCCTGACCCGCGCCGGGTTTTCCAACATCATCGACGTCCCCGAGGGCATGTTGGGCTCGGCGGCCGGGCCGGGCTGGATCCGGGCCGGGTTGCCGGTCGACAGCTACGAGGTGCAATCGTGAGTGCCGTTGCCCGGTGGCTGTCGGTCTGGGCCGCGTTGCTTGCCGGACCGGCGCTGGCGGCCTGCGATGGGGTCGAAGGGGCGTGTGAAACCGCGCGGGGTACCTATCTGATCGAGGTCCCCGACCAGGACCATCCGCCCTTGGTAGTGTTCCTACATGGTTACGGCGGCAGCGCGTCGGGGACCCTCAGGAACCGCGGAATGGTCGAACCGCTGCTGGCGCGCGGATACGCGGTGATGGCACCCGACGGCGCGCTGCGCAACGGGCGCAAAAGCTGGAACTTCTATCCCGGTTGGGAGGGCCGCGACGAAGCCGCATTCCTGGCCGAAGTGGTCCGGGATGCCGTCCGCCGGTTTGACATCGACCCCGACCGCGTCATCCTTGGCGGGTTTTCGGGCGGCGGGTTCATGGTGAACTACCTGGCCTGCGCCAAGCCCGACGCGTTTTCGGCCTTTGTTCCGGTATCGGGCGGCTTCTGGCGCCCGCATCCCGACGGCTGTGCCGGGCCTGTCCGCCTGTTCCACACCCATGGCTGGACCGACAACGTGGTGCCGCTCGAGGGGCGGGCGCTGGGTGGCGGCCGGTTCCTGCAGGGTGATATTTTTGCCGGTCTGGAAATCTGGCGGCAGGCCAATGGTTGCGCCGATAACCGCCCGGACGGGATTTCCACTACGGGGCCGTTCCTGCGCCGCAAATGGACCCGCTGCGCCGATGGCAGCGCGCTTGAATTCGCCCTGTTCCCCGGTGGCCACACTGTGCCCGCAGGCTGGGCCGACATGATGCTGGATTGGTACGAAGGCCTCCCGGGCGGCTGATCATTCCGCCGGGGTCAGCGTTCGTTTGCCCTTGATCAGGCGCTTCAACTCGTTGCGGTGGGCACGGGCGGCGCGGCTGATCGCTGGTTCCTTGACATCCTCAGGCATCCGCAGCAATCGCCGAGCCCGGGCCGCCGAGACCCCGCTGAGCGCCGAGAGCGGCACCGCGAAGGTCAGGCTGACGGCGATCGGGGCCAGCCAGACCGAGACCAGCCCGGACAGGATGCCGACGCTCAGCGCCACGCCGCTGACCGTCTCCAGCGCATGAAACAGGAGCAGCGTGCGCAGCCCGAATCGGCCACCCGCGCGCGCCTGGGGCGCCCAGCCCTTTTGCACCCCGAACATCGTGCGGAATACCGCGATCATCTGCTGGACCATCAGGATGGGGGCGAACAGGATCGACAGGATAACCTCGAACAGGAAGGACGCAAAGAAGCGCGCGGCGCCGCCGAAATCGGAATAACGGACACCGCTCAGCGGCAGGGCCAGCGCACCAAGGATCTTGGGCGCCAGCAGCATCGCGTACATCACTAGGATGATCAGAACGTGGCGCGTCTCGGTCATTTCCGGCCATTGCGGGAACAGGGGATTGTCGGGGCTGAAGTAATGCAGGACCGAGGCGTCCTTGCCCTGGCCGATCAGCGCCCACATGAGAAGCAGAGCGAACCACAGGGGTGACATCAGATATCCGACGGCCCCGTGGAACAGGTGAAAACGCGATACGGCCTTGAAACCCGCCGACCCCAGCAGCCGCAGATGCTGCAGGTTGCCCTGGCACCAGCGACGGTCGCGTAGGGCATGGTCGATCAGGGTAGGGGGTGTTTCCTCGTAGGACCCGCGGATGCGGGGCAGGAACCGGACCCCCCATCCGGCCCGGCGCAGCAGGCCGGCCTCCACGAAATCGTGGCTCATGATCAATTGCTCGCGTCCGTTGAGAGCGCGCAGTTTTGGCAGGCCTGCGCAGGCCGCAAAGGCCTTGGTGCGGATGATCGCGTTGTGGCCCCAGTAATTGCCTTCTTGCCCGCACCAGCGGGCCAGCCCCTCGGCAAAGGCGATGCCATAGACGCCGTTGGCGAATTGCTGCATCCGGGCAAAGACCGACTGGGCGCCGATCAACTGCGGATAGCTTTGGATCAGCCCGGCGCCGGGGTCACGGGCCAATGCGTCGGTCAGCCGCGCGATGGCGCGCCCGGTCATCAGGCTGTCGGCATCCAGAACCAGCATCGCGTCCCAGGCGCCGCCCCAGCGGCTGACCCAATCGGCGATGTTGCCCACCTTGCGGTCGGTGTTTTCGGCGCGGCGGCGGTAATACAGTTCAAGCCCCGGGGCCAGCGTGGTGCGCAGCGCCTCGACGCTGGCCTGTTCCTGGGCGGCGATATCGGGATCGCGCGTGTCAGACAGGATGAACATCGCATAGTGATGCTGACCGCCGCGCGCGCGCAGGTCTTCCAGCATCGTGCGCGCATTGCCCAGAACGTTCCACGGCGCTTCGTTGTAGACCGGCATCAGCAGGGCCACGCGCAACGGCTGCGGCCGGGCCGCGCGCCGGGGCCGGTCTTGGCGGGACAAGGAAACCATTCCCAGCAGAACCGTACTGACGGTGAATGCGATCCAGAAGAAGTTGAACGAAATAAGCGTTAGCAGAATGGCCTCGACCAGGTTGATGCCCTCGGTGTCGAACCAGTCCACCAGAAACCACAACAGGGCCAGCGTCGCGCCCATGGCGGGGGAAAACGCCATTGCCCGCCACAGGCCCGCAGACCGGTCGCCGGGCCGTTCGGGCACTTTCGCGTCGCGAAACCCGGCGCGGAAGTCCTGCGCGGGCATCGGCAGGGGGGCCTGAGGCGGCATGATATGAAGATCGGGGCTCATGCGGTCCACCGGTAAAGCCAGACCTCGGAGGCCGGGGCCTCGCCCAGACGCAGCTGCGCCCGCAATTCGACATGGTCGCGGTCGCCCGGCTGGAAGGAAAATGCCAGCCGCAGCCCGCCGGTGTCGGGGTTGCGCTGCAGTACGCCATCCGACGTTTCGGCATGGGGTGACTGCACGAAGACGCTCAGCGCGTCGGGGTCTTCGAACAATTCGCTGGGCTCGAAGTCGATCACGGCCAGCCGGCCCTCGCCAAAGGTGTTCTCACCCATGGCCGTGCGGATCACCCGGGGCATGGCCGTGCGCTGTGGCTGCTCGCCCCAAGTCAGGCGATAGGCCAGATCGACCTGCGTGCCCGCCGCCATCGGCTCGGCCGGGCGCCAATAGGCGACGATGTTGTCATAGATCTCCTGGTCTGCCGGAATTTCCACCAGCGTCACGGTGCCCTTGCCCCAATCGCCGATCGGTTCGACCCACAGACCCGGGCGTTTGTGGTATTGCGCCTCGAGATCGGCATAGTCGGAAAAGGCGCGCTTGCGCTGCATCAGGCCAAAGCCGCGCGGGTTCATGTCGACGAAAGATGAAATCTGCAGCCGCGTGGGGTTGGCCAGTGGCCGCCAGATCACTTCGCCGGCGCCATTGCGGATCATCAGCCCGTCGCTGTCATGCACGGCGTGGCGGAAATCGTCGAACCGGTTGTGGTTGGTCTGGTCGAACAGGAACATCGAGGTGCCCGGCGCGATGCCCACATGGGTCAGGTCGGTGCGCGGGAACAGGGTTGCCTCGACCTGCATCTGGCAGTCTTCTCCGGCGGTAATGTCAAACCGGTAGGCCCCGGCCACGCTGGGGCTGTCCATCAGCGCATGCACGATCATGTTGCGTTGGCCGGGCCTGGGCCGTTCCAGCCAGAACCGGATGAATTCGGGGAATTCTTCGCCCTCGGGGTCGCCGGTTTTCAGCGCCAAACCACGCGCCGACAGGCCATAGACCTCGTGCAGCCCGATGGCGCGGAAATAGCTGGCGCCTTGGAACACGCAGAACTCGTCGGTCTTGCCGGGGCGGTGCATCTCGGTGCGCAGACGGAACCCCGAGAAGCCAAGTGTGTCGCTGACAGGCAAGGGCGGTACGTCCTCGGCCCGGTCGAACATCTCGAGATCGAAGGGTACGGCCTCGACCCGGCCGCCCTCGACGGTCGAGATCTGGACCGGGCGGGGGAAGTACAGGCCGGGTGCAAAGAAATCCACGTTGAACGGGGTGTCGGACCCGAACCAAAGCCCGTGATCCAGCCGGAACCGGATCGACCGGTACTGCTCATAGGTCAGGTCCAGCCACTCTTGCGGAACCTGGGCGCGCGCCTGATAGGGGCGGCTGGCCAGGTCTCGGGCCATGGCGATGACATCGGCCCGGTCAAACGCAACGTCGCCGCCCGTGGCCCATGCGGCCCGGGCGAAGGCGAGCGCCGTTGTCGACGCCAGAAAGGAACGACGCGTAAGCTTCATGTCTTCGACTTCCACGGGTGTGATTTGAACCAAGCGGCCAGATAGGCAACGCCGATCAGCATTGCAAATCCAAAAAGATTGGCGGTCAGAACGGCGGCGAAATCCCGCCCGAATTCATCCAGGAAAACGCCGATAAGTCGTGCCACTGCCATGGAAAATACGAACACGGCAAGCGATTGCTGGCCGACCTTGGTGATCAGCTTCAGGATCACTTGCCAGATCCGCGCGCCGGCGCCGTGTCCGGTTGCGATCAGCCGGTGCCCATGGGTGCCCGCTGCGACCCAGCCCAGATAGGCCAGCGACAGAAAGTGCACATAGCGGAACAGGCCGAAATCCGTCTTTTCGCGCAGTTCGGCCGTCAGCGGCCAGACCTTGCGGATTTCGGCCGCCAGGTCGGGGGCTGCGGCCTGAACCCACAGAAACACTTTCCATGATCCGAAGGGCGCAGACAGGACCAGAAACGCCACCGCCGCCCAGATCAGGGTCTTGGACACCGGGGGCGCCGGCAGCCAGCCGCGCATGAAGGCAAAGCCTGTGAAGAACAGAAGCTGCCAGCCGAACGGGTTGAAGAACCACTGCCGGTCCGACCACGGCTCGGCCGGCAGGGCCAACGCGCCGGTTTGCGCGACCAGCCAGATCGCGACCGAAACCAGCCCGACCGCCCAGACCCCGACCCGAGACAGCCCCATGAACAGCGGCATCATCGCCAGAACCACCAGGTACATGGGCAGGATGTCGAAATAGTTCGGAACATAGGTCAGCGTGAAAAGACCCACCATCTGCGGCGCCGGGTCGTTGAAGAAATGCTGCAGGTTCAGAGCGTTGACATAGCTTTTGTCGAAAGCGCCCGACAGATCCAAGGCCGCCATGGACATGGCGACGAAGAAGAACAGGCAGATATGCGCCCAGTAGACCTGCCAGATGCGGAAGCTGACCCGCGCCGTGCCCATCCACCAGCCCTTGCGCAGGAACGCTCCGCCAAAGGCGATGGCCGAGGCCATGCCCGAACAGAAGACGAAAATCTCTGTGGCGTCGGAAAAGCCGAACCGCGCCGGAATCCAGCGCGACCACGGGTTGTTCGGAATATGTGCGATCAGGATGATGAACATCGCGATGCCGCGATAGAAATCCAGCCGCGGGTCCCGCGTCGTGGAGCGGGCTGCGGCGGGGGTTTCCACCGGGGCAAAATCAGAAACGGGCGATGCGGTCGCCATGCGGTCTCGGGTCCTTCTTGGTCTTGTCGTTATTCTGCAGGCACGCTTTGCGCATCCGACTGGTCGCGCGCGGCGTCGATCAGCGCACGCCGGGCTAGGGCATAATTGTCCTCGGCGCCTCCGCGCTTGGCCCGCCTGTCGTCCAGAATGCGCTCGACCGCGTCGAACCGCCCCGCGCGCAGGCCGGAATCTATGGTGATGCGTTCGAAGACGTCGCGTTGCGCGTGGCTGCCGCCCGCCAGCTGCATGCTGTCGCGCGCGGCCAGCAGGTGGTCAAAGGCGCGGGCATGGTCGCCCTCTCCGAACGCCTCGAGCCCCTTGGCAGCCGCTAGGCCGGGATCGGCCATGCGCCTTGCCGTGTCGGTCTCGGGGGTCTGGGCATCCTTGTGAATGCGCCCCAGCAACTTGGCCGTGGCATCGGCGCGGCTGTCTCCGGTAAGGGCCAGCAGATAGTGCAGATCGGCAAAGATCAGGCAACCGTCCTCGGTGCGCGCCGCGCTCAGATCGGCCAGTTCTTCCCACCTGCTGCCGACATCGACGCCTTCCAGTTCAAGCCGCGACAGCAGCGAAGTCGCGTTCGAGATGTCGCGGTAATCATCCGTCTTGTCCTTGCGGATCTCGTGATCGTAGAGCGCGATCACCTGATCGACCTGACCCAGATCCAGATGCATCAGCGCCTTGTGCCACCAGACGTGATAGCGGAAATTGTTGCAATGCGCCCAGGCTGCCTCGCGCCCCGCGAACCAGTCCAGGCCGGCCTTGGCTTTGCCGGTCATCTCGTGCACATGCGCCACCGCGTGCAGGCCCCAGGCATCGTCCGACACCATCCATAGCGCCTGCCGGCCCGCGATCTCGGCCTTGTCATAGTCGCCGGTTTCCTCGAGCGCGAAGGAATGGCAGCCCAGCAGATAGCCGCGGCCCGGATGATCGGGCGCATAGGCGGGCAGCACCCTCTCGATCGAGCGGCGCATGCCAGCCGCGTCGCCCAGAACGAACCGGGTGGCATGGCTGAGCTTCATGGCCAGCGCGTCCTCGGGGTGGGCGCGCAGGATGGTCTCGAACGTCTGGATCGCGCGCGACGGATGACCCGCCAGCCACTGATCCAGGGCGTCCAGATACAACGCCTCGCGCGGGGTGATCGGCTGGTGATCGGCGGCGGCGCGGGCGGTTGCGGCGGCCTCTTGGGCGACGGCCGTCATTTCGCGCCGGCCCAGCAGCACCATGAACAACCCCTTGACCGCATGGCCCAGCGCAAATTCCGGTTCCAGTTCCAGCACTCTGCCCAGATGCTGGGGTGTTACGGCCGCGTGGGCCAGGAAACCAAGCAGCACACCGTTCCACGCCTCGACCGCGATCGGGTCGGTCAGGGTGTTCATCTGTCCAAAAAGGTCTTGTTTCATGCTCGGGTCCAATCCGGCTGCGCAAAGTGACACCTCTGGGCTTAGCAGAGTGTTCGGGTGCGACGTACCAGTATCGGGCCTGCTCTCGAATTGGTGAAAGCCCGTGTGCGGCAAACGCGAAAAAATCCGCCTGTTCCGGCACATTTTCAGCAACTTGCCGCCGAAACGGGCCAGAGTGTTTCAGTTGCAGGCTGTGTTTGCCGCGCGATTACCCAGAGGTATCTCGCAAGGGACGGTCGGTTTGCCTTTCGGGGCCACAGTTGCCACAGTACGGCGCATAACATGGAGGTGCCCCGTGACAAACGACCTGACCCGCAAGGATTTTGCCGTTGCAATCTGCAAGCAGGCCGGTGAACTCGCCATGCGCTATTTTGCGGATCGCAGTGCGCTGGTCGTCGACCGGAAGGGTGCGCAGGACTGGGTGAGCGAGGCCGACCGGAATGTCGAGACCTTCATTCGCCAGAAAATCGCAGAGACATGGCCCGAGGATGGGGTGGTGGGCGAGGAACACGGCCGCACGCCGGGGACCAGCGGCTTTGACTGGGTGATCGACCCGATAGACGGCACAACGAATTTCGTCAATGGAATCCCGGTCTGGACGGTGGTTCTGGCCGGGGTCGCTGATGGGCGGACCCAGATCGGCGTGATCCATGATCCGAATGTGCACGAAACCTTTGCGGCCGCGCGCGGTGGCGGCGCCACGCTGAACGGAGCACCGATGCAGGTTGCTTCCGGCGTCGCGTTGAACTCGGGCACGGTGGCGGTGGGCTATTCGAACCGGATCGAGGCGCGCCATGTCGTGCCGATCGTGTCAGACCTGATTGCGCGCGGGGCGATGTTTCACCGCAATGCCAGTGGGGCCTTGTCCCTGGCCTATGTCGCGGCGGGGCGGTTGTTGGGCTATGTCGAAGAGCACATGAACGCCTGGGACTGCCTGGCGGGGCAACTGATGATCGCCGAGGCCGGTGGCTGTGTCGAAGATCAGGATGCCGATGCCATGATCCGCCAGGGCGGCCGCGTGATCGCGGGCACGCCCGACGTGTTCGACACCCTGCGCGAGATCGCCGAGCAGGCCTGGGCGGACTGACCGCTAGCCGATTGAGCGCCACCCGGTCCGAGGCCGCAAGGTTGCCAGATCCGCGCGCCAGAAATGTCCTTGGAAAGGTTGGTCGAATTGGCGGTCGATGGGCCGGTGCGACAAGGCACACCACAATAGCGTGCCGACGGCCCCATGGGTCACGACCGCAAGATCCGCCCCGTCATGCGTTGCGACAATCCGGGAAACGGCACCGAGCATCCGGGTCTGCGCGGCGCGAGCGGTTTCCCATCCGCAAAAGCTCTGGTCGGGCTGGGCAAAAAACGCGTTGGCCGCGCTTTCGAACACGGTGTGGGGCAAATATCCTGTGGCGCTGCGATCATTTTCGCCCAAGGCCGCGTTTTGTGCCACAGGCAAGGCGCGAGGCGCCGCAAGGATCGCAGCGGTTTCGCGGGCCTTTCTTTCGGTGCTGACCCATATATGTGAAACTTTGTCCATTTCGGGGCTGGCGGCGAATGTCTTGGCCCGGCGGCGGCCCCGGTCGCACAGAGGCCAGTCCACCACCAGGATGTCGGGGTCGACGACGACTTCGGGGTGCGTGATCACCAGCAGGTCGGGCATCTATGCCTCGGGCAGCAGGACCGGGCCTTTGTCGGCGAAGGCCATCCGCACCTGCGCGCCAGGGGCCAGCGGGGTGTCCACGTCCTCGTGCACCGCGAAGACCTGGCCGAAATTGCCGGTCAGCGTGTATTCCATCCGCACACCGACATAGGTTGCTTTGGCCACCGTGGCCGGAATTCCCCGCTTGGCCCCGATCACCAGCCGCGACGGGCGGACGGCGACGGTGCCCGGCCCTTGGGGCAGCCCGCGGGATGGCAGGGAATGGCGATAGCCTTCGATTTCGATCGTTGCGGTTTCGCCTTCGATGACAACGATCTGACAGGCCAGCAGGTTGGCCTCGCCGATGAAATCGGCCACGAAGCGGTCGTTGGGGGCATCATAAAGCTGTCGGGGCGTTCCGATCTGGGCAATGGCGGCGTTGCGCATCACCACGATCTCGTCCGATACGGCCAGTGCTTCTTCCTGGTCATGGGTGACATAGACCACTGTCAGGCCGAGATCCTGCTGGATGGCGCGGATGTCCTCGCGCACCTGGCGGCGCAGCTTGGCATCCAGATTCGAAAGCGGCTCGTCGAACAACAGTACTTGCGGTTCCAGAACCAGCGCACGCGCCACGGCGACCCGCTGCTGCTGACCGCCCGACAGTTCCGATGGCAACCGCGCGTCAAACCCCTTGAGGCCCACCAGATCCAGCCCCTGCAACGCGCGGCTGCGGGCCTCGTCCTTGCCGAAGCCCGAAAAGGTCAGGCCATACATGACGTTTTCCAGCACGCTCATGTGCGGGAACAGGGCATAGGACTGGAACACCATCGACACGTCGCGGTCGGTCGCCGGTAGCTTTGTCACGTCGCGGTCGCCGATAAGGATGCGGCCCGAACTGGCCATCTCGAGCCCCGCGATCATGCGCAGGGTCGTGGTCTTGCCGCAGCCCGACGGACCCAGCAACGTGACCAGCTTGCCCGCTTCGACATGCAGGTCGATGGCGTCGACGGCGACGACATCCTTTCCGAAAACCTTGGACACGCGGTCAAAGCGGACCGGGGCGGCCTTCGAGCCGATATGAGTGTCGGTCATGGCAATGTCTCCGTTTCGTGCACTGTGCGCCGCCCGATGCGGACCCGGCCCACCAGAAGTTGCAGCAGCCCGACCGCCGCAAGCATCACGAAGATCAGGGTCGTGGAATAGGCGATGGCCAGGCCGTAATCGTTGTTCTCGACCCGCCCGATGATATAGCTGGTGGCCATGTCATATTCGGCACTGACCAGGAAGATCACGGCCGAGATGGCGGTCATCGCGCGGACGAAGCTGTAGACCAGCGCAGCCAGGATCGCCGGCCGCAGCAGCGGCAGGATGACCCGCCGGAAGGTCTGCCAGGAATTCGCCCCCAGCGTCAGCGAGGATTCATCCAGGCTGCGGTCCAGCTGTGACATGCTGGCGATGCCGGCGCGCACACCCACCGGCATGTTGCGAAAGATGAAGCTGACCACCAGGATGACACCGGTTCCCGTGATCTCAATCGGGGGCACGTTAAATGCCAGAATATAGCTGACGCCGATCACCGTGCCGGGAATGGCAAAGGACAGCATGGTGCCGAATTCGAAGGCGTTCTTGCCCGCAAAATTCTGCCGGGTCAGAAGGTAGGCCGTCACCAGACCCACGGCGGCGGTCAGCGGGGCGGCGATGGCGGCGATGGTTATGGTGGTCCAGAAACTGTCCCAGGCGGCGCCGGTCCAGCGGATGCCTTCCGCATCCAGCCGCACCGAGAAGGCGGTGACGTAGTGCTTGAAGGTCAGCGTGTTGTTGACCCCCCACAGCTCGACCACGCTGCCATAGACGATCATCGCATAGACGACTACCGTGAACAGCGCCCAGCCCAGCGCGATTACCGCTACCGGGATCGACAGGCCCGTGGGCATCAGCGGATGCACACCGGAATCGCCCTTGCCGGTCACGGTGGTATAGCTTTTCTTGCCCAGCCACACGCGCTGAGCGTAGAAGGCCGACAGGGTAAAGAACAAAAGCACCATCGCCAGCACCGCCGCGCGGCCCTGATCGTACTGGGCGCCGACGATGGCAAAGAAGATCTCGGTCGACAGCACGTCGAAATTGCCGCCTAGAACCAGCGGGTTGCCGAAATCGGCCATGCTCTCGATGAAGCCCAGCAGGAAGGCGTTCGCCAGGCCCGGTCGCATCAAGGGCAGCGAGACGGTTCTGAAGGTCTGCCACCGGTTGGCCCGCAAGGTCTGTGCGGCCTCCTCCATCGAGGGCGAGACACCCTCGACCACGCCGATCAGCACCAGGAAGGCGATGGGCGTGAAGGCAAGGGTCTGTGCGATCAGGATGCCGGGCATCCCGTACAGCCAGCGCGTGGGCTGGGTGCCGAACAGATCGGCGACGAAGCGCGTTACCGATCCGGACAGGCCGAACAGCAGGATCAGCGCCAGTCCGATCACGAAGGGCGGGGTGATGATAGGCAGCACCGTCAGGGCGCGCAGCGCTCGTTTGTAGCGAAAGCCCGACCGGGTGACGACCAGCGCGAAACACAGGCCCAACGCGGTGGTAAGCAGCCCGACCAGAACCGCCAGCACCAGCGAATTCCAGGCCGCACCGCATTTCGCGCCCCATAGGCACCCTAGCCCCCACAGCCGGTCGTCGAAGAATTTCCAGAAGAAGACCGCCACCGAATAGGCCCCGTCCTCGGTCACGAAGGCGGCAAACAGCATTCTGGCGATCGGGAAGAAGACAAAGGCGGTGACGATGGTGATGACGCCGCCGATGGCGCTGACGACGAACACGTCTCCGTTCACGGCGCCGCGCGCAGCGATCCCCTGGGTCAGCAAAAAAAGAAAGCTCGAGGCGCAGATCATCGCGCCATAGCCCATGCCGAACTGCCGGTCGCCCAGCTCTCCGAACAGGGCGGTCAGCCAGTCGAAGTTGAAACCGCGGATGCCGATGCCGAACCCCTGCGCGATCAGCCAGGCAAAGCCGAACGCCCCCGACAGGATCAGGATGCGGGCGTGCAGCGGGTCGGATTTCGGCCGGCCCAGCGCCAGCAGTGGCAAGGCCAGCGCAAGGACCATCGGCGCCAGCCAAAGCTTCTTGCCCTGTGCAATCAGAAAGGCCGCGGGGGCATAGTCGTCGTCAAACGGATAGCCATCGACCAGCCAGTGGAACGACCAGAAGCCGTCCTCGACCATGTACCACGGCAGCAGGCAATAGCCGACCCACCCGGCGGCGATCCAGAAGATCAGCACCGAATGGGCCGTTTTTGTGGTGGAACGCGTCATTTACTGCGGCAGAACCGAAACCTCTTCGTCCCATTTCTGCAGCAGGCGTTTGCGTTCGTCGGACGAGCCGTATTTCTTGAAATCATAGTCGATCAGCTTGATCTGGCTCATGTCCGGCGCGCTGTCCGAGGTCTTGGCCGCCTTGTTCGACGGTACTTGGAAAGCGTTGACCTCGAGCGCCAGGTTCTGCGCCTCGGCGCTCAGGGCCCAGTCATAGAATTTCTTGGCTTCTTCGACGTTGCGGGCGCCGTCGATGATCGACATCGACCCGATCTCATAGCCGGTGCCTTCGCACGGGGCGACCACCTGGATGGGAAAGCCCGCCACGGCTTGTTTTACCGCGTCATGCATGAAGACGATCCCGATGG
This sequence comes from Ruegeria sp. BHSC276, assembly GCF_059612945.1. NCBI lineage: Bacteria > Pseudomonadati > Pseudomonadota > Alphaproteobacteria > Rhodobacterales > Roseobacteraceae > Ruegeria > Ruegeria sp. BHSC276. Next base: position 206,858 of record NZ_JBXWRP010000003.1, read on the forward strand.
TCGTCTCGCCACGGGCCGCCGCCTTGATCGGGGCCGAGCCCGATTTGGTGTATTGATTGATGTTCTTGTGCAGGCCCTTCATGAAGTCGAACCCTTCGTCCTCGCCGAAGATCTGCACCATCGAGGCCAGCGTCGTGTAGGCGGTCCCCGACGAGTTCGGGTTCGCCATCTGGATATGGCCCTTGTATTCGGGCTTCAGCAGATCCTTCCAGCAGGACGGCTCGGCCAGGTTGTTGGCTGCCAGCAACTCGGTGTTGTAGCCATAGCCCAGCGCGCCCGAATAGATGCCGATCGTCCGGTTTCCGGCACTTTCGGCCTGCGCGAGCGCCCAGTCATGCAGCTGGTCGCGCATGGGCGAGAGATACTCCATCGTCAGGCCCTCTTCTGCGGCCTGCAAGTGCGGATCACCCGTACCGCCCCACCACACGTCGCCCTTGGGGTTGGACGCCTCGGCGCGGATCTGGGCAAAGGTCTCGCCCGAGGATTTGCGGGTCATGTTGACATCGATGCCGGTGGCGTCCTCGAAGCTGCGCGCCATCAGCTGGCACCAGTCTTCCTGCGCCGAGCAGTACAGGGTCAGCTTGTCCGCGTAGGAGGCCGAGACCGAGGTGGTCAGGGCCACGAGTGAACCTGCGAATGTCAGTGTGAGTCGTTTCATGTCTTTCCTCCCAGTTGCATGTCGGTGGCCGGGTTGGCCGCCTCGTACTCGTCCTCACACGGTCTTGCGCCGCTTTGTTTCAGTCAGTTTCCTTCAGGATGCGCCTCCGATCTTGCGGGGGCGGGCCAGTCGGCTGCCCAGCAGATCACCGGTTTCCTCGGCGATCGGATAGGCCACGAAGGCGAGGGCCGCGTTCACCTGCTTGAGCAGGCGCAGTGTTTCCTGATGGATGTTCGTGGTTTCAATGCTGGCCGCCGCGCCGTTCTGCAGACGTTTCAGGTGCCGTTCCTGCAGGTTCTGTTCCTCGATCCGGATCCGGTCCTTCTCGGCCACCAACTGACGAGCGGCCTCGGCGTCGCCGGTTGTCAGAACGCTTAGCGCCAACTGGCCGTTCGTAACGACCTGATCGTGGAAATGTTCGATGTCGGCCAACCCTTCCTTGGAAAAGGTCAAGGCTTCGTCGGCCAGTTTTTGCGCCACCGCCACCAGGTTGACCGCGAGCCGGTCGGCGGCCTCTTCCAGGTTGTTGGCCGTGGCCACAATGCCCAGCGATTTCTTTTCCTGCTCCGGCGTCAGGTCGTTTTCGCGCATGCGCGAGATGTAGATCTTGATGGCGAAGTGCATCCGGTCGACCTCGTCCTCGCGCAGCTGGATCACCCGGGCCAGTTCCGGATTCCAGTTCCGAAACAGTTGAACCACCGGCACCAGCATGGCCTGCACCGTTTCTGCCATACGCAGCAGCTCGCGCTGTGCGCAGGCCATTGCCAGGGGCGGGTGGTCGAGGGCGCCGGGATCCAACGCCGAAACGCTTTCGGTGGTTGACGCCGCGTGGCGCGGCAGAAACCTGTCGACCAATGCAACCAGAGGTTCGGTCAGCGGCAGTGCGACCACCAGAAGGATGGCGTTCAGCAGGATATGCAGCAGGACAACCTGCTGGCCCGGCGCAGCAGCGAGCATGTCCATGTTCAGTATCCCGGCCAGCAGCAGTGTCAGGGCAACCAGCGTCAGACCCGCACGTGCCACGAGGTTCGATAGAACCACCAGCCTGGCCGGGCGCTCGTGTCCCCACAGCAGGGCTACCGGAATCACCGCTCCGCCCAGATTGGCCCCGATCACCAGTGCGGCCGCGACCGGGGCGGCGATCAGTCCCGATGCAGTGAAAGTTGCGAAAGTCAGTACCGAGGCCAGGCTGGAATGCATCACCCAGGCCAGCAATGCGCCGATCACATAGGCGCTGAGCAGATCGTTCTCAAAATAGGCGGCAATGCTCTGGACGATCGGGTTGGCCCCGATCGACGCGGTGGCCTCGCGGATCATGCCAAGCGACAGCAGCACCAGGGCAAATCCGATCACGATGCGGCCGACCTGTTTGGTCTTGCGGCGCTGCGCCTTCAAGAAGGTGACCACGCCCGCAAGCAAGGCAAAGGGTATCACCGCCTCGACCGGCAGGAACAGAACCTGCGTCATCAAGGCCGAGCCCAACTCGGCCCCCAGAATCAAGGCCAGAGCCGATTGCGCCGCCAACATCCCCGATACGGCGAATCCCGCGCCGATCAGGGCCACCGCAGTCGCGCTTTGCATCAGCATGGCCGTCAGGCTGCCGCCAAGTGCGGCCGACAGCTTGCGTTCGGACAAGGTTTTCAGTCCACGCTTCAGTTCTGGCAGAAAGGCGCGTTCGATGCCCGTTCGGATCAGCCGGACTGACCACAACAGCAGCGCCACCGCCGCCGCCAGATGTGTGGCAAGTACGATCATGTGGAGGTCGCCCGCTTCAGTCTTTGGTGGCGCATTGTTGACCAACCGCGTTTGTATTCTCGAAGTTTGGCAAGTGTCACCACCAATTTGAGGGTTTTGCAACAAAATATTTGCAAAAATGCTGGAAAGCCCACAGTTTTGCCTTGTTGACCGGGCCGGAGTTAAAGATGTCAAACACCAAGGCAAAACAGAAAGACGCCAGGAAGGGAAAGGACCGGCTGAAGAAATCAGACCGGCGGCGCCAGATCCTGCTCGAGCTGAAATTGCGGCCGCATGTCCGGATCAGCGATTTGGCCCGCAGCTTCAACGTCTCGACCGAGACCGTCCGGCGGGATTTTGACGCCCTCGCCAAGGATGGCCTGCTGGCGCGCGCGCATGGCGGGGCCTCGACCGCGTCGCAAGGCCATTACCCCAGCCTTGACGAGCGTACGGCCGCCCGCGCCGCCGAGCGGACGCGTATCGGGGAAACGGCGGCTGCGCTGGTGCAGGAGGGCGACACGGTAATGATCGACTCCGGGTCAACAACGATTCAACTGGCCCGCGCTCTGGCGTTGCAGGGGCGGTCTTGTACGGTGATCACGAACTCGATTCCGGTCGCCGCAGCGCTGGGTGACAGCGCGGCCGACGTGATCCTCTGTCCGGGGGAATTCCTGCCGGCTGAATCGGCCGTGATCGGCGCCGATACGCTCGAGTATCTCTCGCGGTTCAATGTCGATCGCTGCCTGATCGGCGCGACGGGCCTGACCGACGAGGGGGTGTCAGAGGCGATCAGCGGCTTTGCGGCGATCAAGAGGACGATGCTGCAGCGCGCGGCCAACAGGCACCTGCTGATCGATGCACAGAAATTCGGCTGCAAGGGTTTGGTCCGCGCCGGCGCGCTGGCCGATTTGGACAGCGTCGTGGTCGATACCGCGCCGACGGGGCCGCTGCGCGCGGCGCTCGACGCTGCAAACGTCGAAATCGTGTTGGCGGACTTTGGCTGAAACCGGCAAGCTCTGGTCCAAGAAGGGCAGCACAGAGCCACGCCAAACTTCCGTTGTCCAACTTTGCGCCCAGTTCAGTGTGATCGTCAGGGCGATGGCCGCACATACGCCCGATCAAGGCAGTTCCTGATCATGCTTCGAACGGGTCGTCCGCGTCCAGGACGGCTTGGGTATCCGCCCCAAAGGTCGGAGGTGCCGTTCGATAGGTCACGGGCGTGCGGGACAGCTTCAGCGGGTTTCCGATCAGATTGACGGGGGCGGAGCCGGCCTGCATGTCGATCTGCATCTGCCGCGCGGCCACCTGGTCCGAGGCAAAGACCTGATCCAGTGTCTGAACCGGGCCGACCGGCACTTTCAGCGCCTCGAGGCCATCGATGATGGCCTTGGTGTCCAGCCGCTGCAGCGCGGGCCGCAGAACCGCGTTCAGGGCATCGCGGTGTTCCAGCCGGGCCGGGTTGGTGGCGAACCGCGCATCGTCGGGTAGGTGATCGAGGTTCAGAAAGCCGCAGAAGCGCCGGAACTGGCTGTCATTTCCCACGGCCAGAATGACGTGGCCGTCGGCGGTTTCATAAACATCGTAGGGCACGATGTTGGGGTGCCCATTGCCGCGCCGCTGTGGAACCTGGCCCGAGGTCAGATAATTCACGCCCTCGTTGATCAGCCATGCGATCTGGCTGTCGACCAGTGCGATGTCGATCTGCTGGCCTTCGCCGGTTTGATCCCGGTGGCGCAGCGCCGCCAGAATGCCGACGGTCGCGTACATGCCGCACATTACGTCGGCGATGCCCACGCCCACTTTCATCGGGGCTCCGTCCGGCTCGCCCGTCAGCGACATAATCCCACCATAGCCCTGCGCCATCAGGTCATAGCCAGGCTTGGCCGCGTTCGGGCCGGTCTGGCCGTAGCCCGAGATCGAACAGTAGATCAGCCCCGGAAAGTCGCGCGAGAGGGTTTCATGGTCCAGCCCGTATTTGGCCAGCCCGCCGGGTTTGAAGTTTTCTATGAAGATGTCGGCATGGGAAGCCAGCCGCCGGATCTGTTCCTGCCCCTCTGGCGTGGCGATATCGATGGCGACGGACTTCTTGTTGCGGTTCGCGGCCATGAAATAGGCGCTTAGGTCGGTCGGGTTGCCATCCGCATCGGTGACATAGGGCGGCCCCCACTGGCGGGTGTCGTCGCCACCGGTGGCCGGATTTTCCACCTTGATCACGCTAGCGCCTAGATCGCCCAGCAGCTGCGTACAGGTCGGGCCGGCCAGAATGCGCGACAGATCCAGAACCTTGACGCCCTTCAGCGGCCCTTCAGATGCGGCCATCATAGCCTCCGCGGTCGATCTCGGCGGCGATCACGGTGAACGTGTCGGCGGCCATCGCGGCCTTCAGCGCCGCCCGCAGTTCGGCGCGGTTGCGCACGGTGTGGCCGTTTCCGCCGAACGCCCGGCCCATCGCGGCATAGTCATGCCGGTCGAAATCGACGCCCCGGTTGCCCATCTGGCGCTGGCGTTGTTTCAATTCGATCAGTGCCAGGCTGGCATCGACAAAGACCAGAAAGATCGGGTTTCCGCCCATTTCTGCGGCGGTCGACAACTCACCGGCCACCATCAGGAAACCGGCATCGCCGGAAAAACTGATTACCGGTCGGTCTGGTTCGGCCAGTTTCAAGCCGATCGCCATTGGAACGGCGCAACCCATCGTGCACAGCGCCGACGACTGGATCAGGCCGCGCGCTTCGGAGCATTGCCACATCTGACTAAGGAGGATGCGGTGCGCGCCGCTGTCGGCGGTGGCCAGTGTTTCGGGGGGCAGGGTGTCGCGGGCCTCGGCGATCACGGCGGCGGCGCCCCAGTCGTCATCGGTCGGAAAGGCCGCAGCCAATGCGGCCTTGACCTGCGCCGGTTGGCCTTGGGGCCAAGTCGGTCGTGCAGGGTTGCCCTTGGCGATCGCCTCAAGCGTGGCGCCGGTATCGGCCACCAGGTTCAGCCCCGCCTGGTGCATGTAGTGGTCATTCGCCACGGCCGAGATGTCGATCACGCGTTTCTCGTCCGGGTCCCAGATCTCGCGCCAACCTGGGCGCATTTCGATCGGGTCGTAGCCCAGACACAGGATCAGGTCGGCCTGTTCGACCAGCGGCACAAGGAGCGTGTCGGCCAGGGGCGACAGGCCCGCACCGCCCAGGCACAGCGGGTGATCCTCGGGCACCACGCCCTTGGCCTTGTAGGTCGTGACGAACGGGATGCCGAAATGTTCCAGAAACGCCCGCACAACGCTGCGCGAGTCGTCATACAGCACGTCCAGCCCGATGATCGCCAGCGGACGCTCGGCCTCGGCCACCCAGCGGCGGGCCTTCTCGAGGCATGTCCCCTCGGGCGCGACGCGGGCGGCCCGGGTCAGCCGTCGGCGTTTGGTGACCGACACCCGGGTATCGGCGACGGAAATCGGCACGTCGATATGCACCGGTCCCGGTCGAGGCTGCGTGGCCAGCGACACGGCCTTGTCGGCGATGATGTCGGCGCCCATGGCCGTCAGGGTGAACGTGCCCTTGGTGATCGAGCGATAGACCTGCGCGTGATCCATGACCTGATGGGTATAGGTCAGCGCCTCGTCGGCATCGACGCAGCCGGTCAGCACGATCATCGGCACCCGATCCTGCAGCGCGTTGGCCACGACATTGATGCCGTTCATTGCCCCCGGCCCCAGAGTCGCCACCAGAATCGCTGGCGCGCCGTCGCGGTGGTGCACCGCCTCGGCCATGAAACCAGCGGAGTTTTCGTGCTTGGTCAGGTGAAAGGTGATCCCGGCCTGTTCCAGTGCATCGACCAGTGTCAACACCTCGCCTCCGGGCATGCCGAAGGCGTGGCGGCACCCGGCCTCGTACAGCCGTTGCGCCAGAAGGTCCGCAGCGCGGGGGGACAGGTCCTGCATCGAACAAGCTCCGTAAGTTCCGTTGCGCAGCAGATTGCGGAGGTTCCGGGCCGGCGCAAGCCGCATCACGTCAGTGTGACTAATTGACAGCCATCTCGGCGATGGCGGCGAACTTGGCGTCCAACTCTGCGGCGATCGCGGTCAGGGCGCCGGTGCCATCGGTGTAAGGGGTAAAGACCAGGCTGGGCGTCTTGTAGGACAGCGTAGCGGTTCCGTCCTCGTTTTCCGTGACATAGAGGCGGATCGGCGCCTCGATCATCGCGGGCACCGATTGTTCCAGAACCCGCACCGCATAGTCGTTGTTGAAGACGCCGATCACCCGGTTGCCCGGAATGGTGATGCCGCGCGCGGCGGCGGCCTTGGTCGGCCCGGCCTGGGTGACCACGGCCATCCCGTTTGCCTTGACCGCTGCGATCGTGTCGGCCACCAGCGCGTCATGGGCCTTGGCCGACGGGTGGACGGCCCAACCCGGCCGGGGTTCGATATCGGCCGCCAGCGCGGGAAGCGCCTGCAGGCCGAGGAAAAACACAAGATGTTTCATCGCGGGCTCTCCAAGTCGTGGTTGGCTCGAGTCTTGCCGAAATCACGGGCGCGTACAGTCACAATATCGTGGGTGGCGGGCTTGCGCCGGGGTTGCGAAACCCGCACAAGCGACAGTGTGAAACGAAAAAGGCAGGCGAGGGGCATGCGTGTTTTGATCTGCAGCAGCTGCGCGGGCGAGCGCGACCAGCCGGCCGAGCGACAGGCCGTATTGGACGCCCTGCGCGCTGCGGGACTGGACGGGCAGGTCGAGATCGCCGAGCACGCCTGTTTCAGTGGCTGCAATGAACCGACCGTGGTGGCGATTCAGGGGGAAAGCTTGGCGTCTTACGTGTTTTCGGGGATCGATCCGGTTGCCGATGCCGATGACATTGCGGCGACCTGCCGGACCATTCTGAACAGCCCGAATGGCTGGATCGAGGACGCCCGGCCGTGCGGGCGGCTTCGCTTGTGTCTGCGGGCGCGGATCCCTGCGCTTCAGTCCACCTGAACCGTGACCGAGGCGCTGACAGGCACCCCATCCACGGCGAGCGGGCTGTGGCTGTTGGCGTTCAGCGAGACCTCAATGGTGGCTTCGCCCTTGGGCAGGTCCGGAAGGTGCATCCAGTCGCCATAAAGCCGCGCTAGCTTGACGCCGTTCACATAGACATGCGCATGGCCTTCTCCAGGCCTGTCCGCCAAAGAGGCGTTCTCCGGAGAGAAGTGGAAGTTCTTTGGCACCACATGCAGGTTCCAACCCGCCATCGGGTCAGGGGTGACGGCGATCTCCAGCCCCGGCGCATCCGGTCCGGCGGGCAGGTTGATGGCGGTGCTGTGATCATGGGCCGTGGCCTCGACGTGATGGCCGCCGTGTTGAGCGGGGTCGGTATGGTCGTGACCGTCGAAGGTGACGCCGTTGGCTGCGGCCAGCACGAACCCGGCGCCCCCGCCAAAGACCAGACCGATCGCAAATAGTGCAAGCGAGCGTGTCATCTTGTTTCCTTCAAAAGCAGATGATCCGCCAGTTGGTCGCCGGCGGATCGTGGGATTTCGGGGATCAGGCCGCGGCTTCGACGCGCTTGCCCTCGCTTTGCCAGAAATACCCGGCAAAAGCACCCAGCAGCACCCAGGCCGCAAGACCCACGCCGAAGGCGCGCGCGGCGAACAGGGCCCCGATCTCGGTCGGAACCGGCCCGGTGAACACGTCGGGTTCCGGCGTGCCGATCAGGTGCGGGGCCATCAGCAGCACGGCCGCGACCAGATAGCTGACGATGTTGCCACCAAAGGCGATCAGCCACAGCGCCACCACGGCAGCCGCGACGGTTGCCCACCACCAGATTTGCCGCGCGAACACATCGGCTGCGGCTACGCCCGGAACCTCGGGGGCCAGGGTGAAACCCGGCGCCAGATGAAAGGCGATGAAACCGGCCAGGCCCCACAACACGCCCGTGCGCCCGTCAACCGGGTGGCCCAGCGCCTCGGCCAGCGACATCAGGGCGACCAAAACCAGCGCATAGCCGGTATAGGTCAGCATGGTGAACACCACGCTCAGCCCGTCGCGGGTCAGGTCCGAGAACATGCTCGGCAGCTCGGGATGGGCCGACACGGCCTCGGCCCCGAAATGCACCAACTCCCCGGATTCATAGAGTTCAGCGTGCAGCAACACGGGCTGCACGAATAGCAACTGCAGCAGGGCGACGATCAACCCGGCTGCGGCACCAGCGAACAACGCGCTGGTCAGAATGCGGCTGAACATTGGTTTAGTGGCAGGGGAAGCCGGTAGCGTGGCGCACGTCATGGGCGGCGTCATGCAGCGCCGATGCCTGAACGTGACCGGCCACGGTAATGATCCCCAGGCCCAAGGCCGCCGCGAACACTGCCGAAAGCATGCCGGCGCGTACCGTTGATGCGGTTTGCGTTTGTGTCGTCATTTTCTGTCCTCCTGTGCCGCCGCACCCGACGGCCGGTGTTTCATTGTTCGCCTGGCAGGTCTCCTGGCTTGCGGGTCAGCGCCTCTGTTCGCCTTCCCCCCGAACGGATCGGGAGTGGCTGGTTGAACAGGGCTCACCGCTTACAGTCGCGGGGGCGGCTTTGGATTTGACCTGCGCGCAGGCCGCACCAAATTCCCTCTTAGCATCCGGATGTCTCCGGCAGGACCAGACCCGTCCATTTAGACGTGAATGCCGCTATGGCGCAATCGCCATTTGCGACCTTTCGCGTCAAATCCCGCGCTTTTTGAGGACATAGATATCCATGATCCACCCGTGCCGGGCGCGGGCTTCGGCGCGCGTGCGCAGAATCTCGTCGGCCACATCGGCCAGTGGACCCTTGATCAGGATCTGCTCGGGCATACCCACGTAAGCCCCCCACCAGATGTCAAAATCGGCCATGTTCAGCGTCTGGAACGAACACGCGCCATCCAGCATCACCGCAACCGTGTGCGCGTCTCTGGGCCAGCCCTCGTCGCGGATGCGCCGGCCGGTGGTGACCAGATAAGGCGCGCCGATCTCGTTGATGGGCATGGCATGGGCCGCCGTCAGCGCCTGCAGCGCCGTGATGCCTGGGATCACGGTGGTGTTTGGCTGCGGGTCCAGCCGCGCCGCGATTCGCAGCGAACTGTCATAGAGCGACGGGTCGCCCCAGATCAGCAGGGCGACGGTGCGTGCCTCGGGGTGCCGAGCCATCGCCTCCTGCCAGCGCAGGGCGATTGCGTCGTGCCATTCATCCACGCCGCGCAGGTAGCCGTCCTGTGACCGGCGCTCGGGGATGTCGAAATAGGCAATTTGGGGCGGTATGTCGGTGACCTTGCGGATGATTTCCTCGCGTACCCCCGCCAGATCGGCCTTGTTGACGCCCTTACGCGGGATCAGGATCAGATCGGCGGCGCGGATCGCCTGCGCGCCCTGAAGCGTCACATGATCGGGGTTGCCGGTGCCGATCCCGACCAAGACCAGATCAATCATCGTCGCTCTCCGCCAGCGGACCATAGAGGATCAGCGCCGGCGCGGTACCGATCTCGGAGTTTAGGCGCTCGGCCAGGGCGCCGACGGTGGACCGGTGCAGCGATTGCTGAGGCGTCGAAACCGATTCTGCCATCAGCGCAGGGGTGTCCAGCGGCAGCCCATGCGTGTGCAGAACCCGTGCCAGCAGGGGAAAGGTGCGCTTGCCCATGAACACCACCGTCGTCGCGCTCGGGTCGGCCAGCGCGGGCAGGTTCAGGTCCTCGGGCAGCTTGCCGCTGACATCGTGGCCGGTGACGAATTGCACCCGCCGCGCGGTCAGGCGCCGGGTCAGCGGGATGCCTGCCGCGGCAGCCGCGGCAATCGCCGAGGGGATGCCCGGAATGATCTCGTATGCGATCCCGGCGGCGCGCAGGGCCACCAGTTCCTCTTCGAGCCGCCCGAACAGGCCGCCATCGCCCGATTTCAGCCGCACGATTCGTTGGCCGGTCTGGGCGTACTCCACCAGTAGGCGGCTGACGTGGTCCTGCTTGGGCGAGGGCCGCCCGGCGCGCTTACCCACGCCCACAAGGTCGGCCTCTTTGCGCGCATGGCTCAGGATCGGCCCGCTGCTGAGATCGTCGAACAGCACCGCGTCGGCCTTTTGCAGCCGGTCCACGGCTTTGAGGGTCAACAACTCTGGGTCGCCGGGACCGGACCCGATGAAGGAAACGAAACCGTTCATGCGCTGGCCTCTGCGATCAGATGGAAGAACGTACCGGTGACATGCCCGCGGCGCGATCCGGTCTGTGGGCCTTCGGCGCCTTCGGCGTCAAAAACCCGTGCCAGGGGCGCATCGGGCTGCTCGACGATCGAAGAATAGTGGAACTCGTGCCCCCGCAGCGCGGTTCCAGCAGAGAATCCGGGCATGTCGGCCAGCAACTCGGCCCGGCGATAGCCCAGGTTGAATTTGCGCTTTTCGTACGAAGTGACCAGGCCCAGCAGCCCGGCCATCCGGTGGCGGGTGCCGTCCTTGTCGATCAGCCCTTGTCCCAAGGCCATGTAGCCGCCGCATTCGCCATGCACGGGCCGCGTTTCGGCATGTTTGCGCAAGCCGGTCAGGAACCGCTCTGCCGCAGCCAGGGTTCCGGCGTGCAGTTCGGGGTACCCGCCGGGCAACCAGACCAGATCGGCATTCGGGGCCGGCGCCTCGTCCGCCAGCGGAGAAAACGGCAGGATCTCGGCCCCGGCCGCCCGCCAGCCTTCCAGAAGATGCGGGTAGGTAAAGGAAAACGCCGCGTCCTGGGCCAGCGCGATCCGTTGCGCCGGAGGGCGCGGCAGCGCGGCCGACGACGGCCCCATCGGGCCCGAGGAGGCCGCCCGCTTGATCGCCTCGAGATCCACATGTTCGCGCAGAAAGGCCGCGTATCCGGAAATCGCGCTTTCCAGATCGGGGTGCTCGACCGCCTGGATGAGACCCAGATGCCGCTCGGGCAGGGTCAGGTCGCCGCGCCGGGGCAAAACGCCCATAACCGGCAGGCCCGCGCGCTCCATCCCCAGGCGGGTCAGGCGTTCGTGGCGCTGGCTGGCGCAGCGGTTCAGGATCACGCCAGCAAAGGGCAGGTCGGGGTTGTACATCCGAAACCCCAGCGCCGTGGCCGCAGCCGACTGAGCCTGGCCACCCACATCCAGCACCAGTACCACCGGCCAGCCCATGCGCAGCGCGGTCTCGGCGCTGGACCCATGGCCCAGCTCGCCCGGCTTTGCGACCCCGTCGAACAGTCCCATCGACCCTTCGGCAACCACGATGTCGGCGCCTTTGGCCTGCGCTGCAATCGCGCCCAGTAATGGCGCGCCCATCGCCCAGCTGTCCAGGTTGAACGAGGCCCGCCCCGCCGCCGCCCGGTGAAAGGCCGGGTCGATGTAGTCGGGACCGCTCTTGAAGGGTTGCACGGTCAGCCCGTCCTCGGCCAGCGCGCGCAGCAGGCCCAGCATCACCGTGGTCTTGCCCGTCCCCGAGGATGGGGCCGAGATCAGCAGTCCGGGCGGGTTAGTCATCTCCGTGACTCCAGCTCGACCACGGGCTGTCGGCGCTTTGTGGGCGGTAACGGCGGTCATAGGTCTTTGAATACAAACAGCTTTCGTCGAAGCCTTCACCGGCCAGCGCCGGTCCGACCAGGATCAGCGCGGTGCGCGAGATGCTCTCGTCCAGCGATTCCTTCAACGTGCCCAGGGTGGCGCGGACGATCCGCTCGTCCGGCCAGCTGGCGCGGTACACCACGGCCACGGGGCAATCGGCGCCATAGGCGGGGGTCAGGTCGGCAATGACTTTGTCGAGATTGCCGATCGACAGGTGGATGGCCAGTGTGGCGCCAGTGCGGGCGAAGTTTTCCAGCGTTTCGCCCTCGGGCATGGACGAGGCGCGCCCCGGGGTCCGAGTCAGCACCACCGATTGTGCCAGCCCGGGCAGGGTCAGTTCGGTGCCCAAAGCGGCCGCGGCAGCGGCAAAGGACGGAACGCCGGGGGTCACGCTGACGGGAATGCCCATCTGTTTCAGGCGTCGGATCTGTTCGCCCATCGCCGACCAGACCGACAGGTCGCCCGAATGCAGGCGGGCCACGTCCTGACCGGCGTCATGGGCGGTTTTGATTTCAGCCATGATCTGATCCAGATCCATCGGCGCGGTGTTCACGATGCGCGCGCCTTCGGGGCAGTGCGCCAGGATCCCCTCGGGCACAAGCGACCCGGCATACAGGCACACCGGGCAAGCGGCGATGATGTCGCGTCCGCGCAGGGTCAGAAGGTCGGCGGCGCCCGGTCCGGCGCCGATGAAATGAACGGTCATGTCTGTCCTCCGATGGCGACCGCGCAGGTGGCAAGCCGGTCGTCCGAGATCTGTCGGGGTGAAAGCAGCCGCGCGCCCGGTCCGGCGGCGGCAAGGGCGGAAGCTTCGGCCACGCTGCCGGTGCCATGACTGGCGCGGCTGCGGAGCGAGCAGGTGAGCGTGCGTTGCCCGGCCAGATCGGCCGGGTTCGCGAAATGCAGGGGCAGGGCGCAGGCGGCGGCAAATTCGGCCAGCGCCGGATGGCCGGCCTTGTCAGCGGCGGTGGCCAGCGCGTCCACCGCCTGCCCGGCAGTGGCGCGGTCGAACGCGGCGCGCAGGCTGGCGCAGGTCGCGGTGGACGAAAACCCAAGCCCGGCCACGATCATAGGGTCACGCTCCACTGAACGACCGGATAGGCCGATTTCCAGCCACGCCGCGGGCCGAGGTCGCCGGCCTGCGCCAGCTCGATCCGCAGCAGGTCGCCGCCCAGCTTGGCGTGCCATCGGCTCAGCACTGCTTCGCTTTCCAATGTCACGGCGTTGGCCACCAGCCGGGTGCCCGAGGGCAGGTTGGCCGCAAGCCAGTCCAGCAGCGCGTCGCTCAGCCCGCCGCCGATGAACACCACGTCAGGCAAGGGTAGGCCGTCCAGCGCGTCAGGCGCCCGGCCATGGATGATCTGCAACCGATCCTGTCCCAGCGCGTCGGCATTGGTGCGGATGCGCGCGGCGCGGTCTGCGCGCGGCTCGATCGTGGTGGCGGTCAGGGACGGGTCGCACATCAGCCACTCGATGCCGATCGAGCCGCTGCCGCCGCCGATGTCCCACAGATGCTCGCCCCGAGCGGGCGCCAGCGCCGACAGGGTCAGCGCGCGCACCGGCCGTTTGGTGATCTGCCCATCGGTTTCGAAGATCTCGTCGGGTTTGCCCGAGGCCAACGGTAGCGCACGCCCGTCGCCCGAAACCTCGAGCGCAACGCAGACCGGATGCCCGAACGAACCCAGCAGGGCTTCGGTCAGGGACATGCTGCGCGCGCGTTCCCGAGGGCCGCCGAGGGCCTCCATCACGTGCAGGGTCGTATCGCCGAATCCGGTCTTGGTCAGATAGCGGGCCAACTCGGCCACCGCGGCACCGTCGCGCAGCAAGATGATGGCGCGCAGGCCGCGGGACAGATGCGGACGCAGGCGGGTCAGGGGGGCGGCGTGCAGGCCGAAGGTGGCAGTGCTTTCCAACGGCCAGCCCAACCGCGCGGCCGCCAGCGAGAAGGTCGACTGCCCAGGCCGTGCCACCCAGTCTTCGGGGGCGAAATTGCGCGCGATCACCGACCCGGAGCCAAACCAGAACGGATCACCCGAGGCCAGCACCACCGTGCGCCGGCCCTTCAGCCCCTGCAGAAAGGGCAGCCCGTCGGCGAACGGCACCGGCCATTCGATGCGTTCGGCTCCGGTTTCGGGAACCAGTGACAGGTGCCGGGGCGGGCCCATGATGACCTCGGCGCGCTCGAGCTCTTGACGGCTTGCGGCCGACAGGCCATCCAGTCCATCCTCGCCCAGGCCCAGAATGGTCAGCCACGGAGTTTCAGACATGCCCAACCTCCTGATCCTTGGCGGCACGACCGAGGCCAACGCATTGGCCCGCGCCGTGGCGGATTTGGGTGTGGCGGCAACCTATTCCTATGCGGGCCGGGTCGACAACCCGCGGCCGCAACCGCTGCCCACGCGCGTGGGTGGCTTTGGCGGGCCCGAGGGTCTGGCGCGTCATATCCGCGACACCGGCGTGACCCATGTGATCGACGCCACCCATCCCTTTGCCGCGCAGATGAGCCGCAATGCCATCGCCGCCTGCCAGCAAACGCAGACGCCGCTGGCCGCGCTGACCCGCGCGGAATGGACGGCCGCGCCCGGCGACCGGTGGCAACGCGTGCCCGACATCGCCGGCGCCGTCGCCGCGCTGGCCGGGCCGCCGCGTCGGGTGTTCCTTGCGGTCGGGCGCATGCATCTTGAGGATTTCGCGGCGCAGCCCCAACACCACTACCTTCTGCGGCTGGTCGATGAACCCGGCGCGTTGCCCTTTGCCGATTGCGAGGTCGTCGTGTCGCGCGGGCCGTTCTCCGTTCAGGACGACACGGCGCTGATGCGCTGGCACCGAACCGAACTGGTGGTGTCTAAGAACGCTGGCGGCACCGGGGCCCGCGCCAAGCTGGACGCCGCGCGAGCGTTGGGCATCCCGGTGCTGATGATCGACCGGCCCAGGCTGCCCCGCCGGGTCGAGTTGACAAGCGTGCCGCAGGTTCTGGACTGGCTGGCTCATTCCGGCGTGGACCTTGGAGTATAGACGATGGGGCCGATGGGCCGGTCGATGACGCGGGTCAGCGACGAGCCGACGATCACCACCGTCTGCATGTCGGCCATGTCGGGCGTTGCCTCGGCCAGGGTCGCGATGCGGATTGCCTCATCTGGGCGCGATACGGCGCGAGCGAACAGGATCAGACGCTCGGGCTCGCATTCCTGCCGCAGGATTTCCAGCGTTTTTACAAAGCCTTCAGGCCGCGACTTCGAGCGCGGGTTGTAAAAGGCCATTGCGAAATCGGCCTGCGCGGCCAGCCGCAGGCGTTTCTCGATTACGGCCCAGGGCTTGAGGTTGTCGCTGAGGTTGATGGCGCAGAAATCATGGCCCAGGGGCGCGCCCGCCCGGGCTGCGGCGGCCAGCATGGCGGTGATGCCGGGCAGAACCTCGACAGGGATCTCGTGCCAGGTGTCGGGGCCGTTTTCCAGCGCCTCGAACACGGCGGCAGCCATGGCAAACACGCCCGGGTCGCCCGACGAGACCACGACCACCCGCTTGCCCTCGGCCGCCATGCGCAGCGCGTGCTGCGAGCGGTCGATCTCGACCCGGTTATCGCTGGCGTGCAGGGTCAGGCCCGGCCGTTCGGCCACCCGCGCGACGTAGGGAATATAGCCCACCACATCAGTCGCATCGGCCAAGGCGGCGGTCACCTCGGGGGTCACCAGCGCCTCGTTTCCGGGGCCAAGCCCGGCGATCTTGACCCAGCCGTTCATGGCCGCCGCCCCTGTCCGTGCACGATGATGATCGAGAAATAGGGCGTGACCTCGGTGCAGGCGTCGCTCAGCTTGCGGACGGTCTGGTTGGGCATCTGCGCGTATTCCACGATCCAGGCCCGGTCGAACAGGCCCGCCGTTTTGAGCGCGCGTTTCACCTTGTCGATGTTGCGGCCGATTTTCATCACCACCAGCGCGTCGGTGCGCGCCATTCGGTCGGCCAGAACCTCTTCGGGCAGGGTGCCCATCAGCACCGTCAGGATGTCGTCGCCCCAGGTGATCGGATCACCCGAGGCCGTCCAAGCGCCCGACATGCCGGTGATCGCCGGCACCACCTCGACGGGCACCACGTCGCGCAGGCGGGTGTAGAGATGCATGAACGAGCCATAAAAGAACGGGTCTCCCTCGCACAACACCACCACGTCCTCGCCCTGATCGGCCAGTTCTTTCAAGCGCGCGGTGCAGCGTTCGTAGAACTCGGCCAGAAGCGCGTTGTAGCGCGGATCGGTGACCGGGATCTCGGTTGTGACTGGGTATTCCATGGGAAACTCGACCGCATCGTTGCGGATCATCCCGTTGACGATCTTGCGCGCCTGCCCGCTTCGGCCGGGCTTGCGGAAATAGGCCACGTGTTTCGCGTTGCGCAGCAGGCGGTCGGCCCGGACGCTCATCAAATCGGGATCGCCTGGGCCGAGGCCCACGCCATAGATCGTGCCCATGGTCATTCCGCCCGGCTTGCGATGGCGTTGATCGCGGCGACGGTGATGGCGCTGCCGCCCAAGCGGCCCTTGACGATGCAGCTGGGGACGGGCTGCGCCTCCCACAGCGCGTCCTTGGATTCGACCGCGCCGACAAATCCCACCGGGCAGCCGATGATCGCGGCGGGGCGGGGGCAGTCTGGGTCCTCGAGCATGTTCAGCAGGTGAAACAGCGCCGTGGGCGCGTTGCCGATGGCGACAAGCGCGCCTTCAAGGTGCGGGCGCCACAGTTCCAGCGCGGCGGCGGATCGGGTGTTGCCCATCTTCTCGGCCAGCGGGCGCACGCGCTCGTCCTGCAGGGTGCAGATCACCTCGTTCTCGGCGGGCAGGCGAAAGCGGGTGACGCCTTCGGACACCATCCGCGCGTCGCACAGGATCGGCGCGCCGTTCTCCAGCGCCGCGCGCGCGGTGCGCACGAAGCCGGGTGAGAAATGGATGAACTCTTCCAAACCGACCATCCCGGCGGCATGGATCATGCGGACGGCGACCTGCTCTTCGTCGGGGTCGAAACGGGCCAGATCGGCCTCGGCCCGGATCGTGGCGAAGGATTGCTTGTAGATCG
Organism: Ruegeria sp. BHSC276; assembly: GCF_059612945.1. Classification (NCBI taxonomy): domain Bacteria; kingdom Pseudomonadati; phylum Pseudomonadota; class Alphaproteobacteria; order Rhodobacterales; family Roseobacteraceae; genus Ruegeria; species Ruegeria sp. BHSC276. The sequence goes on from NZ_JBXWRP010000003.1 coordinate 223,832, forward strand.
CCGCGCCGTCGGTTTCGTATTCATAGGGCATCAGGTCAGGTCCATGGTCTTCAGTGTTTCGGGGTCCAGCCCGCGCTGCAGGGGCTCATCTCCCGCGCGGCCGTGTTTTACAAGATCAAAGCGCCCGTCGCGGCCCACCAGCGTCAGATCGGCTGCGCCCATGCGCGCGCAGCCTTTTGCGCAGCCCGAGACATGCAGGCTGCCGGACACGCGCGGAGCCAGCGCGCGGGCGATGGCGCGGGTCTCGGCCTGCGCCTGCGGGCAGAATGGCGCGCCGGGGCAGGCGTCGGTGGCCAACAGGGGGTCGGCGCCGTCGGTCACGAAGGCCGGGGCGGGGATCGCCGCCCCGCCTTCCAGCAGGAACAACCGCCAGGGTGTTACGCGCAGGGCGGTGGCGCCCGAGGCCTCGACCATCGCGCGCAGGTCGTCGGCGGGCAGTTGCCCGAAGGCCGCGCCGTAGATCGGGCCGATTGCGCTGTTGCCGGGTTGCAGCGGGTGGGCCGTGGGGCCGGGGGCGTGGCCCTGCCATTCCTTGGGCAGCTCCTGCGCTGCGATCAGACGGGCCATGCGGCGGGTGTCAGAAGTGAAGCGCTCGGCGAACCACTGGGCCAGTTCGATCACGCAGTCGATCGCCGCGTCCTCGGTCACCAAACGGCCGGTCTCGGCCCCGTCGGCGCGCAGGATCAGGCCCGAAGGTCCCCGCTCCAGCCGAATATCGGCCGAGTCCCCGGCCAGCAGCCGCGCCTGGTCGGTATCCACCGCAAAGCCGAACTTGGCGGGCAGGGCGGGCAGGTCGCCCAGCCGGTCGGCCAATGCCTGTGTCAGGCGCGCGGTCAGGTCGCCCGGCTGGTACAGCGGCGACACAAGGATGTTGCGCCGGGTCTCAAGCCCCGGTTCAGGATCCAGAAGGTTCAGCGCCGACAGCTCGGCCAGCAGCGCATGATGGTCCGTCTCGGCCACGCCGCGCAGTTGCAGGTTGGCGCGGTTGGTCAGGTCGATGGTCCCGTTGCCGAACCGAAGGGCCAGATCACACAGCCCCAGCGTCTGCGCGGCGCTCAGCCGGGCCAGACGCGGGCGCACCCGCACGACCAGCCCGTCTCCGGACATCATCGGGCGATGCGCGCCGGGGCACCAGCCCTGAACGACCGGGGCGCTCATCCCAGCCCCTCCAGATCGGCGCGGATCGAGTTGCGGCGGGTGTTCCACAGCCCGGCCTCGTACAGCGCGCGGAACCGATCCTGCATGGCTTGATGGGCCTGCGGATTGGCCTGCTGCAGGAACGCGTCCACCTCGGGGTTGCCGAGGGTCGCATCGTGGTAGAGGTCGAACAGATGCGGGGCGACGCTGCCTGACAAATGCGCGAAAGACGCCATGTGGTCGAGCGTTGCCGCGATCTCGGCCGCACCGCGGAAGCCGTGGCGCTGCATCCCGGCGATCCAGTCAGGATTGGCGGCGCGCGCATGGACCACGCGGCTGATTTCCTCGGGCAGAGTGCGCGCGCGGGGTGTTTCAGGGCGCGTATTGTCCAGATGATACAACTGCGCCTGCCCGCCGGTCAGCTTTTTAGCGGCGGCAAAGCCGGCCTCGTGCGTGGCATAGTCGTTTGCCAACAAAAGGTCGGTCTCGGTCAGGTCCTGCAGGTGCACGAAGCTGTCGGCCTGCGCCACTCGCTGGGTGATCCCGTCGGGGTCGTGGGCGATGTGCTCGCCCTCGAAGGCAAAGGCGCTGGCGTCCAGCCAGGCCTGACCGGCCTGCGCGCGCGCCTCGTCTGTATAGGTTTCAGACAGGTGGGTCATCTTCAGCCCATAGCTGCCTGGCGCCGGGCCATAGACGCGGGCGGTGGGCGGCTGACCCGCATAGGGGTTCCAGTCGGGCGCCTCGTCGCGTTCCGACAGCGCCCGGACCGCCTGTCCGAACAGGGCCGACAGGGTCGGGAACACGTCGCGGAACAGGCCCGAGACGCGCAGAGTCACGTCCAGCCGGGGGCGCTCCAGATCGGTGATCGGCAGAACCTCGATCCCGCTCACGCGCTCCGACCCCGGATCCCAGTCCGGTTTGACGCCCAGCAGGTGCAGCGCCATGGCGAATTCCTCGCCCGCCGTACGCATCGTGGCCGAGCCCCACAGATCGACGATCAGGCCCTTGGGATAGTCGCCTTCCTCTTGAAGGTGGCGACGCACCAGTTCTTCGGCCAGTTTCACCCCCTGCGCATAGGCCGCGCGGGTCGGGACGGAGCGCGGATCGGTGGTGAACAGGTTGCGCCCCGTGGGCAGCACGTCGGTGCGCCCGCGATAGGGCGAGCCGGACGGCCCGGCCTCGATCCGTTTGCCGGCCAAAGCATCCAGCAGGGCCTGCCGTTCGGCCTGTGCTGACGCGGCAGTGTCGAAATTGCCTGCACTCTGCGGCGCGCGGCCAAAGACATGCAGCCCGTCGCCGAACTGGCTTTCTTTGATGTCACAGACGAAACGGTCGATGCGGGTGATCGCCTCGGCGGTGCTGGTGGCCTGATCCAGCCCAAGATCGGCCTCGAGCCCGATGGCGCGGGCCTCGTCACGGATATCGGCCTGCAGCCGGTCGCGCCGCTTGGGGTCCAGCCCGTCGGCGTTCGAGAACTCGTCCAGCAGCGATTCCAACCGCACCATGCGGTCGGGCGTGCTGCTCTGCTTCATCGGCGGCGGGATGTGGCCCAGCGTGACGGCCCCGATCCGGCGCTTGGCCTGCGCGGCTTCGCCCGGATCGTTCACGATGAACGGGTAGATCACCGGCAGATCGCCGATCAGCGCCTCGGGCCAGCATTCCGCCGAGAGCGCTACCGATTTGCCCGGCAGCCATTCCAACGTTCCGTGTGCGCCGATATGAATCAGCGCATCCGTCCCCAAACCGTGCCTCAGCCACAGGTAAAAGGCCACATATCCGTGCCGGGGCGTGCGCGACAGGTCGTGATATTCGTCGTCCCGCAATTCCGGCGTGCCGCGTTCGGGCTGCAGCGCCACCAGCGCCTTGCCGCGCCGAAGCGCGGTAAAGTGGAAGGCCCCATCGGCGCAGCCCGGGTCATCCTCGGGCGCACCCCAGACGGTTTCCAGATCGGCGCGCAACGCCTCGGGCAGTTGCGCCAGCGCCGCGCGGTAAGCCTCGACCGGCCAGGAAATCCGGGCGTCCAGCAGCGTGTCGGCAATCGGCTCGGCGGGGGCGGTGTCATAGCCCGCGCCCTGCAGGTCGGACAGGATCGCCTCGGCCGAGGCCAGCGCGTCCAGCCCCACCGCATGGGCCATCTGCCAGTCCTTGCCGGGATAGGTGGACAGGACCAGCGCGGGTACCTGTTGCGCCTTTGGTTTCTCGGCCAGCTCCACCCAGGCCATCGCCCGGTCGACGATGGCGGCAATCCGGTCGGGCTCGGGGCGGTGGGCGAAGCGGGAATATTCCAAGTGTGGGTCGCGCCTGCCCGGTTCCTTGAACGAGGCGACACCGGCCGAGATGCGCCCGTCCACCTCGGGCAGCACAACATGCATGGCCAGATCGGCAGGCGACAGGCCGCGCTCGGCCTCAGCCCAGGCCTTGCGGCGCGAAGTGGCCAGAGCGACCTGAAACACCGGCACGCCCGCCTCGTCCAAGGGCGATGTGCCCGACGCGCCCTTGCCCGAAAACGAGGTGGCATTGATGATGGTAGAGGGCGCCATCGCTGGGATGTTCTCAGCCAGCCATTGCGCCGCCGCAGGCGCTTTGAGCGAGGGTGCGAACAGCCCGACTGCCTGATGGCCTCGCGCGCGGACTTCCCGGATCAGGGCCGCGACCGGCGCGGTATCGGCCGAAGTCAGATAGGCGCGGTAGAAGGTTACGACAATGCGCCGGCCTTCGCCTGCGAAGGCGTCCTCGGGTGCGATTACGCCGCGATCCGGGCACCACGCTCCGCATTCGGGCAGGGTCTTGGCCCCCATAACCGGCCCGGCATAGAGCCCCGCCGCCAGCGCCATCTGCGCCAGTGCGGCTTGGGCCGCGACCTCGCCACCGGTGTCGCACAGATGCGCCAGTCGCCGCAGGGTCGAGACCGGCAGGGTCGAATAATCGTCCAGCCGCGTATCCTCGCGCCCGTCGGCGGGCAGCACCGCCAGCGCGATGCCCTTGGCCTGCGCCAGCGCCAGCACCTGCTGCAACCCGTAGGACCAGTAGGGCACGCCGCCGATCAGCCGGATCAGGATGCCCTTGGCGCCCTCCAGCGTCTGCTCGACATAGGTATCGACCGATAGTGGATGTTTCAGCGCCGTCAGGTTCGCCAGCCGCAACGAGGGCATCCGCCCCTCGGGCCCGCCGCCGCGATGCCAGCCGGCCGCGAAAGCACCCAGATCGCTATCCGAAAAGGACAACACCACCAGATCCGCCGGGCTCTGGCCCAGATCGGTCGGGGTCTCGGTTTCTTCGAGCCCGTGGCTTTCGCGGAAGACGACGTGCATCGGTGCTTACTCGGCGGCCTCGGTGACACCGGTCAGGATGCCGCGGATCGCGGCTTCGTCGATGTCGTCATGCTCGGCGATGACCACAAGGCGCGAGCGGTGCTCTTCGTCCGGTTTCCACGGGCGGTCATACTGGTGCCGGACCCGCGCGCCGACCGCCTGAACCAGCAGGCGCATCGGCTTGCCCTGAACGGCGGCATAGCCCTTGACCCGCAGGATGTTCAGCTCGTTCGCCAGACGTTCGATATTGGCGACCAGCTGCGCCGGGTCGGTCTGTTCGGGCAGTTCGACCACGATGCTTTCGAAATCGTCATGTTCATGGTCGTCATGGCCATCGTGATGCGAGGGGCGGGCGTCCATGTCGTCCTCGGCCGCGGCGCCTAGCCCCAGCACCACGCGCACGTCTACCGCACCTTCGGCCACTTCGACCACGGGCAGGGGGCGGGGCGCCTCGGCGGCGATGATCTCGCGCGCTTTGGCCACGCCTTCGGGGCCGGCCAGGTCGGGCTTGGTCAGCAGGATGATGTCGGCGCACGAGATCTGGTCCTCGAACACCTCGGACAGGGGTGTTTCGTGGTCGATCGAGTCATCGGCCATGCGCTGGGCGTCCACCGCCGCGACATTCGGGGCAAAGCGGCCTGCGGCCACGGCCTCGGCATCGGCCAGGGCGATCACGCCGTCCACGGTGATCTTGGAACGGATATCGGGCCAGTCGAACGCTTTGAGCAGCGGTTTCGGCAGGGCCAGACCGCTGGTTTCGATCAGGATGTGATCAGGGCGCGGGTCCAGCGCCATCAGCGCCTCGATCGTGGGGATGAAGTCATCGGCCACGGTGCAGCAGATGCAGCCATTGGCCAGTTCCATGATGTTTTCCGCCGGGCATTCGGGGATGGCGCAGCTCTTCAGGATTTCGCCATCGACACCCACATCGCCGAATTCGTTGACCACCACGGCCAGGCGCTTGCCCTGCGGGTTCTGCATCAGGTGGCGGATCAGCGTGGTCTTGCCCGAGCCGAGAAAGCCGGTGATGACGGTGACGGGAAGTTTTTCGAGGGTGCTCATGCTCAGGCTCCAATCGGGGGAATGCGGGCGGCGCAGTTCTTGCGGAAATGTTCGGGGCGGTCGCGCCATTTCACAAGGCCATCCTCGGTGGCCAGGTATTTGGCAGCGCCTTCGACGATGATTTCGACATGGTCGGATTCGTTCAGGTTCTCATAGACGAAGGTCCAGCGAGACGGCCCGCCGCGCAAAACGATCGAGCAGCCCTGATCGCAGTTTGACAGGCATTCGACCGGCTTCAGGGTGATGCCTTCGGGCAGGTCGGCTGCGGCCAGCGCCTTGTGCAGCAGCGTGCCGGGGCGCTGGGCGTCATCCTCGATGGGCAGCCCGCGTCGGCAGGTGGTGCAGACCAGCAGCTCGACTGGTGCGGTCTCGGTCACGTCTCTCATCCCCCCTCAATTGGTTGTCGGGGGACGGGGTATGCGCGGGCCACGTTGCCGACATGGGCCCGACACCGGAACACCCCGTCCGGTTTGTCTTCGGGCGTTGGCAGGTCTCCCGGCTTGCGGATGTCAGAGCGGTGCTCTGTCGGATGTCCCGCCTTCCCGGCCTGCGGCCAGTGGCATTTGGGCACCCTCTCCGGTCACGGTCGCGGGGGCGGCTGCGTTTGACGGAAAACCGCTGACGCATTCCCTTTTCATCTGCTTGCACAGACACCAACGCAAGCGACATGCGGCACGGGCAGGGGGGTTGTCAAGCGCGCGGGGCCAAGTGCCTTGCCTCGGATCGAAAAAGCGACTTGCCAGGATCAATCCGCGGCATCGCTGGCCAGACAGTCGCGCAGCCAGGCCAGGAACAACTGGGCAGGGATGGACGGAGGCGCCGCGCTGACGCTGCGGATCAGGTAATGCGACTGGGCAAAGGGAATCGCCGGCCCCGCAATCCGGATCGGCGCACCCTGGGCGATGGCGTTGCGCGCGAACCGCTCCAGAACGGTGGCGTAGCCCGCGCCGGCCATCACCAGTTGCAGCGCCGTGACGGTCGTATCCGCCGAATGGCGCGCGGGGCGGTCGGGCAGGTCGATGCCCGTGGCCTCGAAGTACCGCGCCCAGTTGTCCTCGTACCCCAGAATGTGGATCAACGGGCCGTTTTGCAGGTCTGGCGACGAGTCCTGCGCCCGGCAGACGGGCACCAGCCGTTCCGAGCACAGTCGGTCCGCCGCAACACCGGGCCAGTCGCCATAGCCCAGCCGGATTTCCACGTCTACATCCGCGGGCGCGGCCGAGTCGTTCCAGATATGTGACACCAGCCGCACCGGGATCTCGGGGTGCTGAGCGCTGAACTCGGGCAGCTCGGCCGCGATCCAGTAGGTCATCGTCGATATCGCCGCCCGGATGGTCAGCGCCTGCCGCGAGGCGGGGCCGAACAAGCTGTTGGTGGACAGCGCGATATCCGACAGCGCCCGGCGCACGGTCAGCGCATAGGACTGGCCCAGCTCGGTCAGCGACAGGTGTCGCGCGTTGCGGGCAAAAAGCGGCTGCCCGAGGTCCGCCTCGAGTGAGCGGATATGCAGCGATACCGCCGTCTGGGTCAGGCCCAATTCTTGCGCGGCGGTGGTGAAATTCAGGTGGCGGGCGGCGGCCTCGAAGCTACGCAGCCACGCCGGATTGGGCAGGCGGTCCATTTAGCACCAAAATAATTTTTGTATAGATAGCTTTATTATTCGTTTCTTTTGTCGATGGGCAACGGAAATACTCGGGCCAACGAAAACGCGCCTGCGGGAGGGCAGAACATGAAGGTCGGGTTCATCGGTTTGGGCAATGTGGGGGGCAAGCTGTCGGGGTCGCTGCTGCGCAACGGTATCGACCTGACGGTGTACGACCTGAACCCCGATCTTGTGACGGAATTCGCGGCCAAGGGGGCCAAGGCCGGCGAAAGCCCGGCCCAGATGATGCGCGATTGCGATGCGGTCATCACCTGCCTGCCGTCGCCCGCTGCCTCGGACGCGGTGATGCAGCAGATGCTGCCCGAGGTGACCCACGGCAAGATCTGGATGGAGATGTCCACCACCGATGAGGCCGAGGTCAAACGGCTTGGGGCCATGGTGATCGAACGCGGCGGCGCGGCGGTGGACTGCCCGGTTTCGGGCGGGTGCCACCGGGCGGCCACGGGCAATATCTCGATCTTCGCGGGCTGCGACCGGGCCACGTTCGAGCGGATTCTGCCGTTCCTGACGACGATGGGCCGGCGCATTCTGCATACCGGCGATCTGGGCACTGCCTCGGTTCTGAAGGTGCTGACCAACTATCTGGCCACAGCCAACCTGATCACCTGCGCCGAGGCGCTGGTGACCGCCAAGGCCGCCGGGATGGACCTGAACACCACCTACGAGGCGATCAAGATCTCGTCCGGTACGTCCTTCGTGCATGAGACCGAAAGCCAAGTGATCCTGAACGGCTCGCGCGACATTTCCTTCACCATGGACCTGGTGAAAAAGGATATCGGCCTGTTCCAGGAGGTCGCAGACCGCGCCGGCGTGCCGTTGGAGATGAACCCGTTGATGATCAAGATTTTCGACGACGCCATCGCCCGCTATGGCGCGCGCGAGCTGTCGCCCAACGTCATTCGACGGCTCGAGGATGCAACCGGGCTGAGCATTACCGCGCCCGGTTTTCCGGCCGAGATGCAGGACGATGAACCGGAAGAGCCGGGGTACGAGGTGATTCCGCAAGGCCGAAGCACGGTCTGAACCGACGGTCAGCAAAACGGCGGCCTTCGGGGGGCGTCTTGCGTGAAACCCAAGGTGGCGGTGTCCCCTTGCGCGGCCAAGAACAGTTCGAGCTGGATTTCGATCAATCGGAAGGCAGCGACGCGGAACCAAGTCGGAGCAGTGGAGGCGAGTACCGGAATCGAACCGGTGTACACGGATTTGCAATCCGCTGCGTCACCACTCCGCCAACTCGCCTTTTCAAGCAATATCAATTACTTGCCGTGGTGCAGCAGCGGTTCTAGCAGCTTTCCCGCGCGGCGTCCAGAGGGCGCGCAAAGAATCTGCACGGGAAATGGCCGTCACCGGTATTCGAGACGCAACGCCAATTGTCGCGGGCCGGAATTTGCGTGCAAGGGCCGTTGCCGGGGCGCGTGCATTGTGGCAAAAGCCATCCGAACCAGGGAAATGATTGAGCGGTCACATGACGGATTTCGCAGCCCGACGCCAAACGATGGTCGATACCCAGATTCGGCCGTCCGATGTCACAAAGTTTCCGATTATCGATGCCATGCTGAAAATCCGGCGGGAAGATTTCGTGCCGGATTCCCAGCGCGAGGTGGCCTATGTCGGCGATTTGATCGATCTGGGGGGCGGTCGGTGCCTGCTGGAGCCGCGGACCCTGGCCAAAATGCTGGACGCGCTGAATATTTCCAATGACGAGGTCGTGCTGGATATCGGTCCGGCCTATGGCTATTCGACGGCCGTCGCCGCGCGCATGGCGCAACTGGTGGTGGGCGTCGAGGAAGACGAGTCAACGGCCGCCGAGGCGCAGGCCAATCTCAGCCAGGCCGATATTGACAATGCGATCATCCATGTCGGCCCATTGGTGCAAGGGGCCGCCGAGCATGGCCCCTATGACGTGTTCATGGTTCAGGGCGGGGTTGAACGGGTTCCGGACGCGTTGCTGGACCAGCTCAAGGAACATGGCCGCATTGCCTGCCTGTTCGTTGATGGCAATCTGGGCACCGTCCGGATCGGTCGCAAGGTCGGCGGGCGCGTGACTTGGCGCCACGCGTTCAATGCCGCGGCGCCGGTCTTGCCGGGATTTGCTAAAGAACGGGCATTTTCGCTATAGTTCGGAAACACTTTTCCGTTCCCTATTGATTAGTTGAGAATCTGGCCGCAAACTGTTCCGAAATCAGAACAAATTTTGGTTTACGGGGTTGGAGTATGCGTGGGACATCAGCAGCGAAACTGATCAAGGGGTTGGTGTTTTCAGCCTGCCTTGCACTGAATGTAGCGTCCGAGCGGACGGCTTGGGCAGACAACCTGACCGATGCGTTCATCGGGGCCTACAACTCCAGCGGCCTGCTGGAGCAGAACCGCGCTCTGTTGCGGGCCGCTGATGAAGACGTCGCGATCGCGCTTTCGGCCCTGCGCCCGATCATCAACTGGACCGTTCGGGTCAGTCAGGATTACACCAAGAACCGGATCGGCACGACGGTATTATCGGTCGAACCCTCGCGATTCTTTTCGGGGATAACGCTCAGCCAACTGTTGTACGACGGCGGCGCATCCTTGCTGGGTAAGCAGTCGGCGCAGGAAACCGTTCTGGCGACCCGGCAGGCGCTGATCGATATCGAGCAGCAGGTGCTGTTCCGGGCCGCAACGGCCTATCTGGGTGTTTTGTTGGAAGAAGAGCGGGTCCGAATCCGCCAAAACAACGTGAACCTGTCGGGTGAGGAGCTTCGCGCGACCCAGGACCGCTTCGAGGTGGGTGAAGTGACCCGCACGGATGTGGCCCTGTCCGAGTCGCAACTGGCCAGCTCGCAGGCCGATCTCGCCGATGCGCGCGGCAACCTCAGCACGGCGCAGGCTGAATATGTCAATGCGGTGGGCAAGACTCCGGGTCGCACGGCGGGGCAGCCCAGTCTGCCGGCACTGCCGCGATCTGCGGACGAGGCGATCAGCCTGGCCATGCGGAACCACCCGGCCATCCTGTCCGCACAGCATCAGGTGCGCGCCCTCGATCTGGTGGTTCAGCAGCAACGCGCGGGTCTTGGCCCGAATGTCAGCCTGAATGCCGATGTCGGGATTACCGAGAGCTACGACAACGACGACTACACCAACGACGCGTCGATCTCTCTGAATCTGAACCAGCCCATCTATGCGGGCGGCCGTCTGGCCGCAAACGTTCGCCGCGCCATGGCACAGCGGGATGCCGCGCGGGCCAATCTGCTGAACGTGCAGAAAGACATCACGCAGGGGGTGACCAACGCCTATGTCCGCTTCCAGACCGCGACGGCCAGCCTGCGCGCGTCCGAAGAGCGGGTCCGGGCCTCTCAGGTCGCCTTTGACGGCATCCGCGAAGAGGCCACCTTGGGCGCGCGCACCACGCTGGATGTTCTGACCGCACAGCAAGACCTGCTCGATGCGCAACTGGCCGAGATCGCATCGCGGACCGAACGCTCGCTGGCGGCCTACCAGTTGCTTCAGGCGCAGGGGCTTTTGACCGCCGAACGTCTTGGTTTGGCCGTCCAGATCTATGACCCGACGCTATACTACAACCTGGTCAAGAAAGCGCCGGCGCAGATCAGCAAGCAAAGCCGGGATCTGGATCGTGTGCTCAAGGCGTTGCGTCGCGAGTGATCGCGCGCACTATCTGTTGTTCCGCACCGATTGTTTGGTTACAGTCGATCAAAAGGCCAGATCGGTAGAGAGCCATGTCGGATAGCAGTGTCACAGCAGGTGTCGAGGACGTTTTAGCGTCGATCAAGCGACTTGTCGGCGATCAGGGGCGCAAGGCTGAGCCAGGCGCCGGCTCCCGGCCGAAACCGGGGCGGCTGGTTTTGTCCCAGTCGCTGCGAGTCTCGGACGCACCCGATCCGCCTTCGCAAAGTGGGACCGGGTTGTCGAGCCTTGCACGGGACTTCTCGGTTGACGCCTTTCTGATGAAGGACGCCGAGTTCGCGAGCATTCATCCCGCAAACCAGAAGCCCGAGCCGATGGTTCTCAGTGCGTCCGACCGGGTCTATCCGACTGCCACCGATACGACGGCAGAAAAGGCTGGCGCTCTGCCAAAAGAGAATCAGGCCGGTCGACCGGATCTTGCCGGCAGTCTGAGTGCAAAGATTGAAGCCCTGGAGGCGGCAATCGCTCGGACAGAAGATCAATGGGAACCCGATGGAAACAGTGGCGACGAATATGCGGGAACCCGCACTCGGCGCATCCACTGGGATTTCGAAGCCGGCGGGGGCGCCACAACGGCAGCCGAGACCGAACGCGACGAGTCTTTGCAAGCGCAGCAGCCGCAGACGACTGCGCAATTCGTGCGGGATCGCGGGGCGGTCGAGCCCGTCGCGACCGATGCAGAGGCCACCGCGACGATGGAGGTCGATGAACTGAAGGCGTTGATCGCCCAGGTCGTGCGCGAAGAACTGCAAGGCGCACTGGGCGAGCGGATCACCCGAAACATTCGCAAGCTGGTCCGGCGCGAAATCAACCGCGCATTGGATGCACGAGAGCTCGAGTAGTCCTCAGCCGCGCTGCGGTTTCGCCGCCATGGACAGCAGAAGATCCAGATCCATGTGCTCTTCAAGGTGATCGGCCAGGGCATCGAGGGTCTGTTCGACGCCGTCCTCATAGGCCAGGTCCGATTTGACGCCCAACTGCCGCAGATAGCGCGCCCGAAAGGCATCCGAGGAAAATACCCCATGCAGATAGCTGCCGCGGACCCGGTCGCTGGCGTTGGCTGCGCCTTCGGCACGGCCCTCGACCTCGAGCCAGGCGCGTGCGCAATCGGGGCCGTCGGTGCGCCCCATGTGGATTTCATATCCGCTGACGGGTTCGCCGCCGGGCCGTGCTTTGGCCCTGCGCAGGCGGACTTGCTTGTCCTTGGCCATGACCGTTTCGACATCCAGCAGGCCCAGGCCTTCGACCGTACCCGGCCGCCCGTCGACGCCGTCAGGGTCCGAGATGGTCTTTCCCAGCATCTGATAACCGCCGCACAGGCCCAGAACATGGCCGCCGCGGCGCACATGCGCGTACAGGTCGATATCCCAACCCTGACGGCGCAAGAATGCAAGATCGCCGATGGTGGATTTGCTGCCCGGCAGCAGCACCAGATCGGCATCGCCGGGCAGGGCGCGGCCGGCGGGAACGATTTCGACCGTGACACCGGGTTCGGCTGACAGCGGATCGAGATCGTCGAAATTCGCCATCCGCTCAAGCTGTGGCACGGCCACTTTGACCGCTCCGCCCGGGGCCGAACGGATGTCCATCATGTCCTCGGCGGGCAGTTTCCACGCGTCGTCGAACCAGGGCACCACGCCCAGACAGGGCCACCCGGTGCGGGCCACGATGTCATCGCGGCCATCATCGAACAGGCTGACGTCTCCCTTGAAGCGATTGACCGCAAAGCCCCGGATCATCGCCAGATCGCCCGCTTCCAGAACCGCCTGTGTTCCCACGATCTGCGCGATCACGCCGCCCCGGTGGATGTCGCCCACCAGGATCACGGGAACACCGGCGGCACAGGCAAAGCCCATATTGGCGATGTCGCCACTCCGCAGATTGGTCTCGGCCGGGCTGCCCGCGCCTTCCACCAGAACCAGATCGGCATCGGCGCACAGTCTGTCAAAGCTCTCAAGCGCGGCGGCCAGCAAGCGCGACTTGTCCTTGCGGTAATCCTTGGCCCGCATAGTTCCGGCGCGCTGGCCCTGTACGATGACCTGGGCGCCGGTGTCGGTCTCTGGCTTCAGCAAGATCGGGTTCATGTCGGTATGTGGGGCGCGGCCTGCGGCGCGGGCTTGAAGGGCCTGTGCGCGGCCGATTTCGCCGCCGTCTTCGGTGACGGCCGCGTTGTTCGACATGTTCTGCGGCTTGAACGGCGCCACCCGAAGGCCGCGCCGGGCAAAGGCCCGCGCCATGCCGGCCACCAGAACCGATTTCCCGACATTGCTGCCGGTGCCTTGAATCATGATCGCGCGCACCATTCATGCCTCCTGCGGTTGGTGGCAGATGATCGTATTTGAGCGGCTAAGGAAAGCGCGGAACGGGCGAATGGCGCGCTGAATCCGACATCAGGTGTCCGGGCAACAAAAAAGCGCGCCGCAATCGCGGGCGCGCCTTTTTGAGATACCGCAAAGCCTCAGGCGGCTTCGGCCTGCTGTGCAGCGTTGCGACGCTCGCTTTCTTCGCGCGACAGGGCAACCGAGGTCCGCACACCGCGGCCCACGAATTCCATCAGGCCTTTGACGACACGTTCGTTCGGGTCGATACCGGCACAGGTCAGCACCTCACGACCATCGCGCGAGCGGGCCCAGCGGGCAATCTGTTCCGGGCCGTTGCCGTATTTCTTGTCATCGGCAATGGCGTCGTCCAGGGCAGCCAGTACAACAGCCGCGAAAAGTTTGCGGGCACGGTTGCCTTGTTCATTGTTAAAGGCGGTGCCGTCAACGAAATCTCTCATCTCGTCTTCCTTGTTCTTGCTCTTGTAATTTTCGGCGTGGCGGTCCTTATGACCGATTTAGTGCGATTCGGATACACCTATTTTGCATGGTTGCGTTGCGTCATTTGCATAGCTCTCTGCGGGTGCAGCACTAGGTTTCGTTGTCTTGCATGGAATGTTCCCGCCAGATATAGGGACGGCAACGAACGCATCAACCTTGTGTGAAGGATTTATCTCATGCCCAAGATCAACGGGAACGAAATTCGTCCGGGCAACGTGCTGGAGCACAACGGCGGCCTGTGGGCAGCGGTCAAGGTCGAGCATGTCAAACCCGGCAAGGGCGGCGCCTTTGCTCAGGTCGAACTGCGCAACCTGCGCAACGGCACCAAGCTGAACGAACGGTTCCGCTCGGCGGACAAGGTCGAGCGGGTGCGGCTGGAACAGAAGGACCAGCAATTCCTGTACGAGAACGACGGCATGCTGGTATTCATGGATGCCGAAACCTATGAACAGATTGAATTGCCTGCCGATTTGCTGGGCGAGCGCCGGCCGTTTCTACAGGACGGCATGACCATCGTCGTCGAATTTTATGAAAACGAGGCGTTGAACGCGACGCTGCCGCAAAAGGTCACTTGCAAGGTCGTCGAGACCGAGCCGGTCGTCAAGGGCCAGACAGCGGCGAACTCGTTCAAGCCGGCGGTTCTGGACAATGGCGTCAAGGTCATGGTTCCGCCCTTTATCGCGCAGGACGAGATGATCGTGGTGAATACCGAAACCATGGAATATTCCGAGCGCGCGTAACGTCGCGTCACGGATACGGATCAGGGCCGCGCCGGAAGACCCGGGGCGGCCTGTTTCATGCCCGTGCATCGGGCTGGCGGTATCGCTCGCGGTCGGGGCCGAACAGTTCCAGCATCAGTTCGAATTTGATGCGATTGGCGCTGACCTGCCGATAGAAGGCGATCAGGAACGCGGTGGGGCCCTGGATGCGGGCCAGCCCGCTGGTGGCCGCCACCACGGTGCCCACGTCGGTTTTTCCGTTCAGGACAAGCCATCCCCCCAGCATCAGTACGGCCACCGTACCTGCGCCGTTGATCACGCTCAGGGCAAATTTGGCGGACAGTTTCCACATAAACATGCGGCGCCGCGTCTCATAGATGGCGTCGAACTGGTGGTGGATGTCCTGGTTGACCCGTTGCAAGTCGTCGGTGGTCAGATGGTCGGTGGCGTTTCGCAGGATGCGCACCCGCTCGGCGACGAAGCGGTTTACCTTGCGCTGGGAAATCAGCACGATGGCGATCTGCGGTGCGATCATCGACAAGGCGATCAGACCCAGCCAGGGCTGGGTGGACGAAATGTAGGCGATCACACTGACCAATGTGCCGATCTGCACGACCGGATCGGTGAAGGCGCCGCCGGCAAATTTGCCAAGCTCTTCGGCCTCGGCGGAAATGGCCGTTGTCAGCGTGCCTTTCCCGACATCCTCGTCGGCCTTGTCAACATCTTTTGCGCGCGCCAGAAGCAATCGGCGGATCCGGCGGATCATGTCCTCGCCCAGCGTGCCAGCGCGATATCCAAGCAACCATTTCAGGGCGAGGCTCAGCAGGATGACGCCCATCATGCCGGAACTCATCCAGATCAGTTGGGCCTTTTCGACCGCATCCGAGGTCAGGTGGTTGATGATGTCACGCTGAAATTCCAGCGGCGCAGCGGCCAGCGCAGCAACTGCAAGAGACAGCAGGATCAGTATGATCTGCCGCTTGGCGCTGGCGCGCCAGATGGTTGCGTACAGTCTCAGCATCCCTCGGCCCGTTCAATTCGTGCCTGTCTGTTCTACTCCGGGTACCGCACCGGAGGAATGCCCTGCGCAAGCCACGTGCAGGGTCGTGCCGGTTGAGCAACAGAGGTCAGTCGATCAGCCACAGCCGCGCATCCGCGGCCTGCATGTCCGCGCCTGCGCGGTCCAGCCGCAAATGAGCGATGGCCTTGCCCCCCGATTGCGTGAACAGGGTGCCCGCTGGTTTGCCTTCGGACGTGATCTGGGTGCCGACCGGGGCGGCGCCTTCGATTCCAACCACCTGCAATCCCTTGCGCAGCTGGGTCTTGTGCTTCATGCGGGCGGTGACTTCCTGTCCGACATAGCAGCCTTTTTTGAAATCCACCCCGTGCAGCCGCTCGAACCCGGCCTCGAGGATATAGGTGTCGGGCGTTAGTTCGATCCCGCTTTCGGGAATGCAATGGGCGACCCGGATCGCGTCCCAGTCGGTTCCGTCATCGGCCTCGGCGGCGGGCGAATAGGCGCGCCATCCCAAATCCGGATGACGCGGGTCGGACAGGGCGCCTTGGGGCGCCGGGCCGGTTCCGCGCTGCAGATGCAGCTCGGTTTCGCCGAGCGTCACGTCCGCGCGCAGTTTGTACATGCTCAGCCGTTTGATCAGCATGTCTGCCAGATCCTCGGCCACGTCCAGCAGCACGCCGTCGCCATCGCGTTTCAGGAAAAAGTCCGCGATGTATTTTCCCTGCGGCGTCAGCAACGCGGCATAGACCAGCCCGTTGTCCAGCCCGCGGATGTCATTGGTGACCAGACCTTGCAGAAAGCTGTCGGTATCCGCGCCGGTCAGGCGCACAATGCGGCGGGTGCTCATCTTTGGGTCCTCGTGCAATCGGTGCGGCTGTTCATATAAGCGAATGGACCGGCAAGGCCAGAGGTTTCGCTACGGGGCGCATGCGGTCAGGCACCCAGGCTGCTGCGCAGCTCTACCACCGATTTTCCCAGACGGAACGGGGCGGCAAAACTGACAAGGCACAGCGCGATGATCTGCAGAACCAGAATATGCGCGTTGGCCTGCAGGTATTCCCATTCATCCTTCAGCTTCCCGACCTGTTCGATCAGATCGTCATAGCTTTGGGCCAGAATGATGTAGTCGCCGGCGATTGCCGGAACCTTGCGGCGCATGTTGTCGATCGCCTCCTGAGTTTTGTCGTCAAGCGTGGTGAAGATGAGGAACTGCTCGATGTCGAAGGCATCGGCCCGGGCGGCCTTTTCGTGCATCTCGTCCATCTGCGCGCGACTGCGGCCGCCCAGCAGAAAGTGCAGGCCCTGCAGCGGCGCGACCTCGTTGGTGACCGCGATGAACAGGGGCAGGTCGGCATTGTTGGCGGTCGAGGCCGAGAGGAATTCGACCTTGTCGCACAGCACGGCGGTGTCGGGGTCATAGGCCGGGTCGCAGAAGCGCAGGCGAAAGCGCGCGGCGTCGCGGTCAAAGGCCCGAGAGGCGGCATAGGCCACGTCGATCTGCCGATCCAGGCGCGAACTGTCGGCGGTATAGAGCCCCGCCAGCACCGCCACCAGCGCGCCCAGCCCGCCCAGCACGACCCAGACCAGATCGGCCAGCTTCCACGCCCGGTGCCCGGCGGGGAGGCGAAACAGAAAGGCGGTGCCCACCAGCCCGGCGGCAAAGAACAGCAACAGCAACAGAAGCTGGTGGTCGGCGATGAAACTCATGCGGCGAGTCTACGGGGCCGGGGGGCGCAGGCAATGGGGCTCACGAAGATGTAGGGTGGGGTGAGTTGGGGGGCAAGCCCATCGGCAGCGCGGGGTAGGGTGGGGTTTTGCCCCGCCGTTGCGAGGTTATTTGTCGGAGGGGAGGTGGGTTGGTAACCCACCCTACGGGTTGCTTCTTGCGCGAAATTCCTATGCCGATTTTCCAATCGGGCCGAAATAGCTTTCGTAAGCTACGTTCAGCAGATTCTCATACTGAAAAGACGCTTCGTATGAAATTGTGTTGACAATGACCTGACCGCAGTCACCTAGGAATGGTGAAATCTTCCCACTCGGCGTCTTCGGCTTGGGCGAAAACTCCAAATGGGCCACCAACCCGTCCAAATAAATCCTTGCGAAAGGTACTTTCCTGTCGTTTTCCCTAGTTTGGGTGGGAATTACTTTTGTATCGATTATTGGTGAGTGATTGTGCGGTTCACCTTTTGTCGAGAGTTGAATAAGAGTAACGGGCATCTCTAAACACGAAATCTTTTGCGCGATGATCGCATCTCGTGCTTTTTCTTCAATTTCTTGAGGGAGCTTAAACTCCCTCATGTCGGGTATTTGGGAGACGCTTGCCCGCCAAGCAACGCTCCACAAGAAGAGGCAGATAAGTTCTTGGTCGAATTCTTTCAGAATTCGAAAGCCGTGATTTGGCATTTGAGGACTGATTGGTTCAACCACAGGAGGGACTATTCCCCAGCCTGACCAAACCAACTTAGAACGTCTAAGTTCCTTAATCGCGGCATCGTCAATTTTGCTTAGAAGGTCCTCTCCGGTTCTATTTACTATTGTAGTGTCGTACCAACTCGTCCAGCGTCTTCTGTGACCTTTACCTTTTGTTGATTGCAGAAGTGGAGCACCGATTCTTGAGGGGCGCGTAAAAGCTTGAGGTATGATATGGCATTTGACCAGCTTACCCGTCTCACCAGATAGTAAGCATGTGCCGATCTTCTTTCTTGCCATCAAACATCCAACTCCTCCACGAACCGCGCGTTTTCCTGGATGTACTGGAACCGCAGTTCGGGTTTTTTGCCCATCAGGCGCTCGACCAGGTCTCCGGTTTCGCCGGGTTCGTCCTCGTCGATGGTCACGCGGATCAGTTTGCGTGACTTGGGGTCCATCGTGGTTTCCTTGAGGTCCTTGGCGTCCATTTCGCCCAGACCCTTGAAGCGGCTGACGTCGATCTTGCCCTTGCCGCCCAGGCCTTTTTCCAGCCACATGTCGCGCTCGGCCTCGTCCAGGCAATAGACGCGTTTCGCGCCTTGGGTCAGGCGGTAAAGCGGCGGGCAGGCCAGGTACAGGTGGCCCGCGTCGATCATCGGGCGCATCTGGGTGAAGAAGAAGGTCATCAAGAGCGAGGCGATATGCGCGCCGTCCACGTCGGCGTCGGTCATGATGATGACCTTGTCATAGCGCAGATCGTCGAGGTTGAACTTGCTGCCCAGCCCGACGCCCAGCGCCTGCGTCAGGTCGTTGATCTCGGCGTTCGAGCCCAGTTTCGATGAGGCCGCGCCCAGCACGTTCAGGATCTTGCCGCGCAGGGGCAGCAGGGCCTGGGTTTTGCGGTCGCGGGCCATCTTGGCCGAACCGCCGGCCGAGTCGCCCTCGACGATGAACAGCTCGGTGCCCTCGCGGTTGGTGGCCGAGCAATCGACCAGCTTGCCGGGCAGGCGCAGTTTCTTGGTGGCGGTCTTGCGGGCGGTTTCCTTTTCCTGGCGGCGGCGCAGGCGTTCCTCGGCCCGCAGGATCAGGAAGTCGAGGATGGCGCCGGCGGATTTGGTGTCGGCGGCCAGCCAGTTGTCGAAATGGTCGCGGACCGAGTTCTCCACCAGCCGCTGCGCCTCGACCGTGGCCAGGCGGTCCTTTGTCTGGCCGACGAATTCCGGCTCGCGAATGAAGCACGAGACCAGCGCGCAGCCCCCGGTGATGAGGTCTTCGCGGGTGATCTGGGCGGCCTTCTTGTTGTTGATCAGCTCGCCGTAAGCCTTGATGCCCTTGAGGATCGCGGCCCAGAAGCCGGCGACATGGGTGCCGCCCTCGGGCGTGGGAACGGTGTTACAGTAGGACTGGATGAAGCCGTCGCGCGAGGGCGTCCAGTTGATCGCCCATTCGACCTTGCCGGGGGTGCCGAACTTCTCGTTGAAATCGACGGTTCCGGCGAATGGCTGGTCGGCATAGGTCGAGGAGCCGTTCATCGTCTCTTTGAGATAGTCCGACAGGCCGCCGGGGAAGTGGAAGGTGGCCTCGGTGGGGGTTTCGCCGTCGTCGATGGCGGATTTCCAGCGAATCTCGACGCCCGAGAACAGGTAGGCCTTGGAGCGGATCGACTTGAACAGGCGGGCGGGCTTGAACCGGTGGTGGCCGAAGATCTGGTCGTCGGCGTGGAAGGTGACGGTGGTGCCGCGCCGGTTGGGGGCGGCGCCGACTTTCTCGACCGGTCCCAACGGAATGCCGCGCGAGAATCGCTGTTCATACAGTTCCTTGTTGCGGGCCACCTGAACGACCATCGAATCCGACAGCGCGTTGACCACCGAGGCGCCCACGCCGTGCAAACCGCCCGAGGTCTGGTAGGCCTTGCCCGAGAACTTGCCGCCCGCGTGCAGGGTGCAGAGGATCACCTCGAGCGCGGATTTGTCGGGGAATTTCGGGTGCGGGTCGATCGGGATGCCGCGGCCGTTGTCGCGGATGGTGACCGCGTAATCCTCGTGCAGTTCCACCTCGATCCGGTTGGCATGGCCGGCGACGGCCTCGTCCATCGAGTTGTCGAGAATCTCGGCCACCATGTGGTGCAGCGCCCGTTCGTCGGTGCCGCCGATATACATGCCCGGTCGCTTGCGGACGGGCTCCAGACCTTCGAGGACCTCGATCGAGGAGGCGTCGTAGGTGGTGGCGGATTCGGGCGTCAACAGGTCGTCGGGCATGGGGGCTGCTCTTGTTCTTGGGTTTGGGCCCATTATGGCAGGTGATGTGGGTCTGGGAAAGAGGGGGGCGAGGTGTTGTGGGTAAAGTCGGGGGCGGGCGTTGTGCGAGCGAGGGGCGCTGCCCCTCGCGCTCCCCGGGATATTTGAGGCCAGATGAAGGGTCGGGTCAGGTCTTGTCGGTCCAGTCGAGGATGGCTTGCGCGACCTTCTGGGGGTGCTGGTGGTGCAGCCAGTGGTCGGCGCCGGGGATGGTGACGCGGGTGAGGTCGGGGGCGAAATCCTCGAGCCCTTCGGTGGTTTCCGGCAGCAGGGCCTTGTCCTCGGGGCCCCAGATCAGCAGGTGCGGGCAGGCCACGCGCAGCCGCTCGGTCGGCAGTTGCGGTGGGTCGGCCAGCGGCTTGCCGGGGTCGGCGACCTGCAGGGGCGAGGCGCGGTACCAGTTCAGCATGGCGTCGAGGCGGCCGGGGCGGGCCCATTCCGTGCGATAGGATTGCATCTGGTCGGGCGTCAGCCAGTCGGTGCCCATGCCGTGCCGGAAGAACTGTTCGAGTTTGGCGAAATTGTCCGCGGACAGCCAGTCGGCCGAGTTGGGCGCGCGGAGCTGGTTGATGTATTGCGAGGCTTGGGATTGCGCGCCGCCCTTGGCCATCTCGCGCTGGAAGGGGTAGGGGTGGACGCCGTTGGCGATGATCAGGCGGCTGACCAGGTCGGGGCGGAACATGGCGAGGCCGTAGGCCACCGAGGCGCCCCAGTCGTGGCCCAGAACGGTGACTGGCGCGCCGACCTGTTCGATCAGGGCGGCCATGTCCGAGACGAGCTGTGAGAGGACGTAATGCTCGGTGCCTTCGGGCGCCCAGCTTTGGCCAAAGCCGCGCTGGTCGGGGGCGATGCAGTGGAAATGGTCCGCCAGGTGCGGGGCAAGGTCGGACCAGGCACCCCCGTATTCCGGGAAGCCGTGCAGCATCAGCAATGGTGGAAGGTCTGCATTGCCCCAGCGACGGACGAAGAACGGCTGGCCGTTCAGGTCGAGATATTCGGTTTTCATGCACAATTCCTGGGTGATGCCGCTTGGCCCAGCATTTTCGGACCTGAGAGCGAAGTCAACTTGATACGGATCAACGCGAAAAAGATACAAATTTGCTAGGTGTTTCGGTGAACAGCAAAACCGGAGTGATCGCATGGATGCAGTGACCCAGCAGAAACCGAACTCAACGCCCGAGGCCGCCGTGGCCAAGCCGAAGGCGGATCCCGAGGTGCCGACCCGCGAAAAGATCCGGCAGGCTTTCGAAAGCGGCGAATACCCCTATCGCACCAAGCTGTCCCGTTCGGTCTATGAAAAGCAAAAGGCCCAATTGCAGGCCGAGTTGCTGAAGGTGCAGCTGTGGGCACAGGAGACCGGGCAGAAGTTCGTTCTGCTGTTCGAGGGTCGTGATGCCGCCGGAAAGGGCGGCACGATCAAGCGGTTCATGGAGCATCTGAACCCACGTCAGGCCCGCGTGGTCGCGCTGAACAAACCGACCTGGGAGGAGAAGGGCCAGTGGTATTATCAGCGCTACATTCAGGAATTGCCCACCGTCGGCGAAATGGTGTTCTATGATCGATCCTGGTACAACCGGGCTGGAGTCGAGCGGGTGATGGGGTTCTGCACCCCCAACGAATACCTCGAGTTCATGCGCCAGACGCCCGAGTTGGAGCGCATGTTGGTGCGGTCCGGGATCCAACTTTACAAGTATTGGTTCTCGGTCACGCGGGACGAACAGCTTCGCCGTTTCAAGAGCCGCGAGACCGACCCGCTGAAGCAGTGGAAGCTGTCGCCCATCGACAAGGCCAGTCTGGACAAATGGGACGACTACACCGAGGCGAAAGAGGCAATGTTCTTCTATACCGACACCGCCGACGCGCCCTGGACCATCGTCAAGTCGAACGACAAGAAACGCGCCCGGCTGAACTGCATGCGGCATTTCCTGTCGACGCTGGATTATCCGGACAAGGATCATGACGTCGTGGGCCAGCCCGATCCGTTGATCGTGGGTCAGGCGCATCATGTGGTCCACCGGTCGGATCACATCCTGGGCACGGCCCTGCATCCTGATGCCCGGGCGAGCTGATCGGCGGGCAGCTGGTCTCGGATCGAGATTTTCCAGATGAGCCCTTGCCCCGTGTCGGGGCCGGGCATAAGGCTGGCGGGATGAGCAAGGTGATGACTTATCCTGCCCATGTCCGGGCGATTGCGGTGCTGGGGCTGCCCTTGATCGGGGGTCATCTAGCCCAGTTTGCCATCGGCCTGACCGATACGATCATGTTGGGCCGGTACGATGTCGAGGCGCTGGCCGCGGTGACGCTGGCCGGCAGTTTCTATTTCGTGCTGTTCCTGTTCGGGGGCGGATTCGGCTTGGCGGTGATGCCGATGGTTGCCACCTCGGCTGCCGAGGAGGATGAAACCAGCATTCGCCGCAGCACCCGCATGGGTCTGTGGTTGTCGCTGCTGTATGGCATGCTGGTGATGCCGCTGCTGTGGTGGTCCCACCCGATTCTGATCGCCACGGATCAGGATCCGCAAGTGGCGCAGACCGCGTCCGAGTATCTGCGGGTCGCGGGCTGGGGTCTGTTTCCGGCGCTGGTGGTGATGGTGCTGAAATCCTATCTGGCCGCGCTCGAGCGCACGCAGATCGTGCTGTGGATCACCGTCGCGGCGGCAGTGGTCAACGGCCTGACCAACTATGCGCTGATCTTCGGCAACTGGGGCGCGCCGGAACTGGGCGTGATGGGGGCGGCGATCGCTTCGGTGGTGACGCAGACCGTGTCCCTGGTGGCGGTCATCATCTACGCGGTCAAGGTCCTGCCGGAACACAGTCTGTTCCAGCGGTTCTGGCGCCCGGACTGGGAGATGTTCTTCAGCGTGCTGAAGCTTGGCGTGCCGATTGGTCTGACCCTTCTGGCAGAGGTGTCGCTGTTTGCGACCTCGGCCTTCATGATGGGCTGGATCGGGCAGGTGCCGCTGGCGGCGCATGGGATCGCGCTGAACCTGGCCTCGGCCACCTTTATGGTGCATCTGGGCCTGTCCAACGCGGCGACGATCCGCGCCGGCAATGCGCTGGGCCGGAAGGACCGCGCGCATCTGGAAAAAGGCGCAATCGCGGTCACAGGCATGTCGCTGGTGGTTTCGGTGATGACGATCATCCTGTTCCTGACCTGCGCCGAGCCGCTGATCTCGGTATTCGTCGAATCGGACGACCCGCAGCGCCCGCAGATCCTGGCGATCGGGGCCGGGCTGTTGGCTATGGCCGCGCTGTTCCAACTGGTGGATGGGGCGCAGGTAATCGCGCTGGGCCTGCTGCGCGGGCTGCAGGACGCCAAGGTGCCGATGGTGATGGCCGGGCTCAGCTATTGGGTCGTGGGGATCCCGGCTTCGTACTATTTCGGCTTCATCCGCGGGATGGACGGTATCGGAGTCTGGTTGGGGCTGGTGCTGGGGCTGGCCTCGGCCGCCGTCCTGCTGATGACACGGTTCTGGACGCGCTCGGTCAAGGCGGTGGGCGTGCCGGCCGAATAGCCTCTCAGCTCTTGGGCTGGCGGTCGGCCTTCTTGCGCACCAAGACCGAACGCAAGTCATGCATCGCCAGCAGCAGCCGGTCGGTGACCTGTTCCAACTGGTTGTCAGTCGCCTTGGACTGGGCCCATTGCGCCGTCAGGTTCAGATGGTCGATGGTTCGGTGGATGTCGTCGATGTCACGCTGCGCCAACAGCGCCTTGCGGTCCTCCATCCAGCGGGCGATCTCGGCCTTGTCGGCCTCGGTCAGAGTGCGCTGGCCGTGTGGCTTGACCTCGCCATTGCGGATGTTGACGACCGCGATCTGATCCATCTCGATCCGGCGCTGTCGGTTTTCCGTGTCGATCCGATAGACTGCGGCGCCGTTCTCGCGGACGCGGAAATAGTATTCGGGTAGGGTCGCGGACATGGGGGTCTCGGGGTTATTTCAGGGAAGCGCAGAACCGCTGGATGCGGGTGCAGGCCTCGGTCAAGGCCTCGTCCGAGGTCGCGTAGCTGACGCGGAAATTCGGCGACAGGCCGAAAGCCGCGCCAAACACCACGGCCACATCGGCCTCTTCCAGCAAGGCCGTGGCAAAGGCCTCGTCGCTGTCGATGACCGTCCCGGCGGGCGTGGTCTTGCCGATCAGCCCGGCGATCGAGGGGTAGACGTAGAACGCGCCCTCGGGGGTGGGGCAGGTGATGCCCTCGATCTGGTTCAGCATGTCCACGACCAGATCGCGGCGGCGTTTGAACATCTCGTTGTTCGGCGCAAGAAATTCCTGCGTGCCGTTCAGTGCCTCGACCGCGGCCCACTGGCTGATCGAACAGGGGTTCGACGTGGATTGCGACTGGATCTTGCGCATGGCCGCGATCAACTCGACGGGGCCCGCGGCATAGCCGATGCGCCAGCCGGTCATGGCATAGGCCTTGGACACGCCGTTGCAGGTGAGCGTGCGATCATAGAGCCCCGGTTCGACCTGCGCGGGCGTGCAGAACTGAAACCCGTCATAGGCCAGATGTTCGTACATGTCGTCGGACATGACCCAGACATGGGGGTGACGCATCAGAACATCAGTCAGTGCCTTGAGCTCGTCCCACGAATAGCCCGCGCCGGTGGGGTTCGAGGGCGAGTTGAAGATGAACCACTTGGTCTTGGGCGTGATCGCGGCCTCGAGCTGTTCGGCGGTCAGCTTGAAGCGGTTTTCCAGCGTGGTTTCCACCGGCACCGGGGTGCCACCGGCCAGCAGCACCATGTCGGGATAGCTGACCCAGTAGGGGGCGGGGATGATCACCTCGTCGCCCGGGTTCAGCGTGGCCATCAGCGCGTTGTAGAGCGTCTGCTTGCCGCCCGTGCCGACCGAGACCTGCGCAGGCGTGTAGTCCAGCCCATTGTCGCGCTTGAATTTGGCGCAGATGGCCTGTTTCAACTCGGGGATGCCGTCGGGGGCGGTGTATTTGGTCTTGCCCGCGGCGATGGCGGCGACGGCGGCGTCCTTGATGTTCTGCGGGGTGTCGAAATCGGGCTCGCCCGCGCTCAGGCCGATGACGTCGCGCCCGGCGGCCCGCAACTCGGCGGCCTTGGCCGTCATGGCGATGGTGGGCGAAGGTTTGACGCGCGACAGTGTCGCAGACAGAAAGCTCATGGACGGCCCCGTTTGTATGTTGGTCCCGACTGTCATAGGGTGCGCCCGAAACACGATCAAGCGATATGCATTTGCAGAACTGGAGAGTTTGATGAGCGACGAAACCGACTGGTTCGGACCCGAGGCGGCGACGTTCGGAGATCGTCTGGCCGGCGCACGCGAAGCCGCCGGCATGACCCAAGCCCAACTGGCGCGGCGATTGGGTGTCAAGAAGGCCACCGTGGTCGGGTGGGAAAACGACATGTCCGAGCCGCGGGCAAACAAGCTGTCGATGATGGCGGGCATGCTGAACGTGTCGATCATGTGGTTGCTGACCGGCGAAGGCGAGGGCGCGGGCGTGCCCGATCTTGTAGAAGGAGATGCCGAGCTGGCTCCGCTGGTTGCCGAGCTGCGTGCGATCCGCGGTGAGATGCGCGCCAGTTCCGAGCGGCTGGCGCGGGTGGAAAAGGCCTTGCGTTTGAAGCTGGAGAAAGGCGAATGACCGAAACGCGCGAAACCCGGATCAAACGGATGAAGATGCGGTCGATGCGACGTGGCATCAAAGAGATGGACATCATCCTGCAGGCCTATGCCGAGCGCAATCTGGATGCGATGGACGATGCTGGGCTGGACCGGTACGACGCGCTGTTGCATGAGAACGATCAGGATCTCTACCAGTGGGTCACCGGACAGGTTGCGCCGCCCGCTCCGTTTGAGGATTTGATCTCGGAAATCGCGCAAACCTTTCAAAAATGAGGAAAATCCGGATTTAACCGATTATTCGGGATTTCGCGCCAAAGTTTCGAGAACAGCGCGACTGAATCGGAGGATCGGATGAGTTTGGAAATGCAGGTCTCCGCGCCGGGGACCAAGGGGTTCATGTCCAGCTATCTGGAGGCGCTGGCCCTGGTCGAACGCCT
Source organism: Ruegeria sp. BHSC276 (assembly GCF_059612945.1). NCBI lineage: Bacteria > Pseudomonadati > Pseudomonadota > Alphaproteobacteria > Rhodobacterales > Roseobacteraceae > Ruegeria > Ruegeria sp. BHSC276. The sequence goes on from NZ_JBXWRP010000003.1 coordinate 249,977, forward strand.
GCATCGGCTGCTGCTGGATGTCATCAAGGACGAGTTCGAGCGGGTCGGTGTGCTGGAGATCAACGCCGTACAGGCTCTACTGTTGTTCAACATCGGCGATCACGAGGTGACGGCGGGTGAACTCAAAAGCCGCGGCTATTACCAAGGCAGCAATGTCAGCTACAACCTCAAGAAACTGGTCGAGATGGGGTATATGCACCATCAGCGTTGCGAGATCGATCGGCGCTCGGTCCGGGTTCGGCTGACCGAACGCGGGCGCGAGATTCGCGATATCGTGGCCGACCTGTTTGCACGCCACGCGGACGGGCTGCAGAGCAAAGGTGTCTTGGGCGCGGACGGAATCGAAGACATCACCAGCGCGCTGCGCCGGGTTGAGCGGTACTGGACGGACCAGATCCGCTATATCTACTGATCGGTGGCGGGCAGGCCCTGCGACATCACCAGCGCGTCAAGCTCGCGGATCAGCTTACGGGTCATGGCGTCCTCGTAGGCTTCGAACCCCAGCGCCGTTTCTACGAACGCGCCGGGGCCCAGGATGACCCAGGCATTGTAATAGGCTGAAAGCTCTCCGATCTGGACAAAGCGAGCGTCGCCGTTGCCGGGATCGTCGGCGCCGATCACCAAGCCGTTGATCGTGAGGCCAGCGCTGCGCAGCGCTGACTTGGCCGTTCGCGGATGTGGGCCGACATTGTGCTTGCCGTCCCCCGACAGATCAAGCGTGCGCTTCCAGCAATCCGCTTGCCCAGCCAGAAGCCCGGCGCCAAACTGCATCGCAGCCCCCACCGCGGTGCCTTGTGGCGCCGACGAGCGGCGGGTGGCTTTCAGGCGTTCGGCGATGGCCTGCAGGTCGGATGAACTGCGCAGAGTGGTCCAGTCGATGAGCACGCGTTGAAAGCTGGTTTCGCTCCATTCGAAGACGGCAAGCCGGATCGGTGTGCTCGGGTCCGAAAGGATGAGGTCTTGCACTTCGGGCCGCTGCAGGGCTGCCGCCAGCCCGTCCAGTTGCAATCGGTACTCACGGCTGTCGACCGAGCCCGAAACATCCAGCCCCAGCGCCAGTGCCTGTCGGCATTGGGCGGCAAGCGGGGTCGCGACCAGGCACATCAACAACGCCAGCGCTCGGACGATCATCGGACGGCCCTCTCCAGCGCGCCGATCTGCAGGCTGGTCAACTCGCGCTCCAGTTTGCGGCGCATGGCGCGTTCGAAGTCCTCGAATCCCTGGGCGATTTCCAGAAAGGCTCCGGGGCCGTGCAGGACGTTGTTTTCAAAGAACGGAATCAGGAACAGCTCGCCTTCGAAATCTGCGGCGTTGATGACCAACCCGTTGACCGTGACGTTTTCAAAGGGGAAATGGCGATAGGCGATCTGCGGGCCGTAGCCGTCATTGTTCGATCCGTCCCCCGACAGATCAATGGTCTGGAACAGGCAGGGCGGGGCTTGGCGCATCAAGGTTGCACCGTACCCCAGCGCGTGGCCCATGGCCGTGGCGGACCCGGCATCGGAGCGGGTGGAACGACCGATGCGCCGGGCCACATCGAGCAGATCGGCCCGGGTTTCGATCATCTGCCAGGGCAGGATGACATGCTGCGTGTTTCGCCCGCTCCACTCATAGGCGGCCAAGGCCACGGGCATGGGCGACGAAAAGAACGCCCGTTCGACCTCGGGCGCGACCAGAGCGGCGGCTAGGCCCTGACGCTGCAGCGCGTCCTCGGTTGCATCGACCGATACCGAGATGTCGAGTGCAAGCAGCAGTGCCAGGCGGCATTGCTCGGCCTGAACGGGGCCGGCCAAGGCGGCCAACCCCAGGGCTGTCAACCAGCGGATCACCAGTGGCCGGTGTTTTCCATGCTGACCCAGGGCTCGGCCGGGGGCAGCGGTTCGCCGTTCTGCAACAGTTCGATCGAGATGTTGTCCGGCGAGCGCACAAAGGCCATGCGCCCGTCGCGCGGCGGGCGGTTGATGACGACGCCGTTGTCGGCGAGGTGCTGGCAGGTTTCATAGATATTGTCGACGCCATAGGCGATGTGCCCGAAATGGCGGCTGTCGCTGGGCAGACCATCATCGCCGTCCCAGTTGTAGGTCAGTTCAATCGGTGCTTCCTCCTGCCCCGGAGGCGCCATGAAGATCAACGAGAACCGCCCCTCTTCGCTGTCATAACGGCGGGTTTCCTGCAACCCCAGCAGCTTGTAGAACGCCATGGATTTGTCCAGGTCCTTCACCCGAACCATCGTGTGGAGGTATTTCAGCCCCATCGTGTTTTCCTTTTTTCAAGATGATCTGCGTCAGCTTAGCGCGCTGTCGGTGGGTGTCGAGGGGCGGGCAGGGCTCCATACGAAAAATGCACAAGGCGCCGTACATATCGCGGTTTCGATGCCAGTGCTGCCGATATATAGTGTTAGACGACTCAATGCTGGAGAGGGAAATTTCATGCCGCTGTCTGCCGAACAACTGGCCGAAATCGAAGAACAACGCGCCCAGACGCAGCCGACCCGTCGAGTCGTGGCGCCCGGCATGGAAGAGCATCTGTACACCGCACACCCGGTTCTGGACCACGGTTTCGTGCGGGTGATCGACTATATGGGCGACGACGCGGCGATCTGCCAGGCGGCGCGGGTCTCGTACGGCAAGGGCACCAAATCGGTGCAGAATGACGAGGGGTTGATCCGTTATCTGATGCGGCACTGGCACTCGACCCCGTTTGAGATGTGCGAGGTCAAGCTGCATGTCAAACTGCCGGTCTTCGTAGCACGACAGTGGATCCGGCACCGCACGGCGAATGTAAATGAATACTCCGCCCGCTATTCGATCCTTGACCGGGAATTCTACATTCCCGCGCCGGATCAATTGGCGGCGCAGTCGGCGGTCAACAATCAGGGCCGGGGAGAGGCGTTGCAGGGTGAAGAAGCTGCCCGCGTGCTGGACATTCTCAAGGCCGACAGCGCCCGCTGCTACGACAATTACGAAGCGATGATCAGCCAGGACGGCCAGCAGGGGCTGGCGCGCGAACTGGCGCGGATGAACCTGCCGGCCAACATCTACACGCAGTGGTACTGGAAGGTGGACTTGCATAACTTGTTCCATTTCCTGCGGTTGCGGGCCGACCCGCATGCGCAATATGAAATCCGGGTCTATGCCGAAACCATGTGCAAAATCGTGGCTGACTGGGTTCCGTTCGCCTACAAGGCGTTCGAGGACTACCGCCTGGGTGCGGTCAACTTGTCAGCGCAGATGGTCGAAGCACTGCGGCGCATGCTGCAAGGTGAGGCGGTGACACAGGAGAACTCGGGCATGACCGCGCGCGAGTGGCGGGAGTTCGAGGCGGTGATCCGCAACACCTAGCCACGCAGCCTGTCTGGGCAACGTCATGACCGCTTCTCAAACAGCCGACCCGGTCAAAAACCGGCGCAGGGGATAGGGGGCGGTAGGGGAGCGGTCAACGGCCCGCAAATTGGCCGTCGACCTTGTTTCAGGGCGCCGCCCGGACGGGCGGACCGATTACATGGGCTTCAAATCACCCGCCATTTGGCGGCCGTCGCGTCCGTCCTGCAACTCGTACGAGACTTTCTGATTGTCGGCGAGTCCGGTCAGGCCGGATCGTTCTACGGCCGAGATATGAACAAACACATCCTTGCCACCCTCATCAGGGGCAATAAAACCATAGCCTTTGGTCGTATTGAACCACTTCACGGTGCCGGTAGGCATAATTCCGTGTCTCCTTCTCCTTGCGCGTCACCCTGCGAAATGACAGGGCATAGTCAAAGCGACCACCAATCGACGCAGTTCCGAGCGAACGAGACGGCGTAAATTATGTGTTTCGCCTTTTTCAACATTGCACGGTGCGGTAAAAAATCAAGGAATACTGGGCCAGGCACTGCGTTTTGCCCGAAATTGGATCAAAAACCAAAGAGGACCGGCCATGCGCCTTTATGGTCTCAAGACCTGTGACACTTGCCGCAAGGCGTTGAAATCGCTTCCGGATGCCGAGTTTGTAGATGTGCGCTCGCAAGGCGTGCCGGCCGATGTACTGGCGCGGGCATTTGCGCGTTTCGGCGACACCTTGCTCAACACCCGTTCAACGACCTGGCGCGGATTGGACGCGGCCGCGCGCGCGCGTCCGGTTCTGGAACTGCTGGCTGACCACCCCACGCTGATGAAGCGGCCGCTGATCGAAAACGGGGCCGAGATGTATCTGGGCTGGACCCCGCAGACCCAAGCCGGCCTTGGCATTGTCTGAAAGGGTGCCTATCTGTCACGACGCAATAGCAAGGAAGACAGCATGCGAAACGCAGCCATGATCCTGGGGGTCATCGCCGGGCTGGTCGGAATGATCGTCGGGTTTTTCGGATACGGGTTCGTCGAATTGGTGGATCGCTATGGCGAGATTGAAGGTCTGGCCGAGCAGGTGGAGAACCCGGAACTGATCAAGACGGCCTCGATCTTTGCGCCGATGCTGGCGATTGCCGGGGGTGCGATGGCGCACGCCCGGGCTTTGGTGGCGGGGGTCTTGCTGCTGATTTCCGCGGCGGGAATGTACTACGCCTTTGGCTTTGGCGTGTTTACCATGTTCCCCATTGCCTTCGCCGGCGTCGCGGGGCTGCTTGGGATCGCCGCGGGCAAGCCGGACGAACCCAAGGCGCATTTCTAGGTCATTTCAGGCGCAGAACCCGATCGAGCGAGAGCGGGCCCGCGCCGTTGATCACGATAACCACGAACAGGAAGGTCCACATAACCCGCTGATCCATCAGGGTGATGGTGTTGTCGAACAGACTGCCCAGCTTGACCCCATGCCCGGTGACATCGGTGAATGTCTGCACCCAGACGAACCCGATCATGCCCAGGGCGGCAAGGCGAGTGAACAGCCCGACCAGCAGCAATGCTGGCAGGATGAACTCGGCCCACGTGCCGGCGACGGCAACGGGCCAGGTAAAGAACCCAAGCTGCGAGCTGTCATAGCCGACGGCCTCCATCGCCTTGGGGAAGATCTGCACATAGGCCCCGTCCGAAGGTAAAAGGAACCCAAAAAAGCCGCTGCCCAGCTTGGTCATGGCCGAGTTCCAGTAATAGACCAGAAGAACCGCAGCAAAGGTCAGCCGCGCCACTGTCGGCGTCAGCCAGCTTGAGGCGTGGTCCAGCTTACCGAATGCGGAATTGTGCAGAGAAATCAGGGCAGTCATGTTTCCGGCCTTTCGATGGTGGCAGAAGTGATCGCATTGCCCTGCAGCAGCAGTGCCAGGGTGGCACCCAGGTCGAATGCGGGCGTCCGAGCGGTGGTTGTCTCGAAGGCCTGGCCAATGGTCCGGCCGGCCTGAATGGCGGTGATCCAGTCGAGCCCGCCGGGGGGCAGCAGGTGCGGCGACGGGTCGAATTCAGCGCGCGTGATCAGCACGTCCTGCGCACCGGGCTCGGGCTTTGGCGCGCCGTCTTCGGTGTTGAACAACCAGATGGCGTAAATGGGCCAGTCAGACCGGATCAGCTGCATGGCCTGGGCAATGCCCAGCCGGGCCTGCATCAAGTCCTGGGGCGGCAGGGTGGCCAGCAAGTCGGGCGCGATCGGCTGGCTGTCGGCGGCGTGGTACGACCGGCGCAGGGCGAGCTCCAGCCGCGCCACGTCAGGCAGATAGCCCAGATGCGCCAGTTGCTTGGTGTCGGCGAGAAATTCGGGGAAGCTCTCGCCATAGAACATCATCAGCGGGGAGGTCGGCGGGTGCTGACGCAGATAGATCCCGGCCAGACCGTCCATGTTCTGCGGACCCAGCAGCTTGGTTATGACCGGAAATGCCTGGTGCATGGCTTCGGTCAGCGACACGGCTACGTTGTTGCGATAGACGCTGAAGCGGCGTCCGGCGGGGCGGGCCTGGTCGTCCAGCAACCCGTCGGGCACGGGGGCTGCCGGGTCCAGCAAGGCCGCCCGGAATTCCGATTGCGAAACGCTCATGCCGGGATCCGGTCCAGCGCGGATTGCGCGCGTTCAGCCTCGGAGCGCAGGGTGGGCCAGTCGGGCACGTCATTGTCCCATTCGATCAGCACGGGTTTGGGGCCTGATTGGTCGAGCACATAATCCAGCAAAGCCCAAACCGGGTCGACGACGGCGCGGCCGTGGCTGTCGATCAGCAGGGGTTGGCCATGGTCGTCCTCGTCCTCGTCGTGGCCACCCAGGTGGATCTCGCCAACCTGGTCCACAGGGTAGGCGTCGATATAGGCCTGCGGGCTGTAATTCAGATTGGTGGCCGAGACGAAAACATTGTTGACGTCCAGCAGCAGGCCACATCCGGTCCGGCGTGCGACCTCGCGCAAGAAGTCGGGTTCAGACCACGTGCTTTCGGCAAAAGCGAGATAGCTGGACGGATTTTCCAGCAGCATCTGCCGGTCCACCGTCTCTTGTACCTGATCGATATGATCGCAGATGCGCGCCAGTGTGGCGTCTGTATAGGGCAGGGGCAGCAGATCGTTCAGGAACTGGCTGTCATGGGTGGACCATGCCAGATGTTCTGAAAAGCTGGCCGGGTTCAGCCAGCCCACAAGGTGTTTCAATCGGTCCAGGTGCTCGGCGTCCAGCGGTCCTTCGCCGCCGATCGACAGGCCCACGCCATGCACCGAGATGGGAAACCGTTCGGCAAGGTGACGCAGTTGCGCCAGGGGGCGACCGCCGTCGCCCATGTAGTTTTCGGCGTGAATTTCCAGCCAGCCGACTGGACCGGGCTGCGCCAGAAGGTCGGCAAAGTGCTGAGGCTTGTAGCCAACACCGGGCGCGGCGGGCAAATGGTTTACTTTACGGGCGTCATCCAACAAGGGCCTGATCCTTTCCGGCAAAAAAGAGGGCGGGCAATTTGAAAACGCCCGCCCTTGTAAACCGTCAGGCAGTCTTATGCGGGCAGGTCACGCTCGAGCGGTTCCAGTGAGCCCTTGCGGGGTGTTCCGTCCGCAGCTTTGGGCAGTTCGATATCGGTGCAGGTGCCTGCATCGACCAGCGTCCAGGCATTGCCCTGGTAATCGACGGTCGAGGTGCCGGCGCAAGTGGTGCCCGGACCAGCGGCACAGTCATTCTGACCGGCCTTCGAGATGCCATAGCACTTTTCCTTGGCCTGTGCGGCTGCGGTGGTGGCAGTGCCGGCAACGGCTGCTGCAACGGCGCTTGCGATTACGAGGGTTTTGGCGGTGTTCGACATCTCAGGTAATCCTTTTCGTGATTGCGTATGTCTGCTTGTGACATTGACAAAGGTAACGGCTGACACCTCTCTGTTGAATTCACGAGCCCGTGTCTCACGGCTGTGTCAGGGAACGTTAATGCCCCTTGCAAGTTAACGCACTGTAATAAATTAGGAAATCCAAAAATGTTTCAGTCCGGCCCCGTGCTGAGGGCCGGATTTTCTGCAAGGCGGAGCCGATTGTTACAGAAGATCGGGCGGCGTGGCCGCGCGCGCCAGCTCTTTTGTTACATCCTCGAGCGACTGGACCCGGGTCTGCTTCTCGCCCAGGCGGCGGACGCTGACGGTACGCTCTTCGACCTCGCGGTGGCCCACGGCCAGGATCACCGGGACCTTGCCGACCGAATGCTCGCGGACCTTGTAGTTGATCTTCTCGTTGCGGATGTCGGCCTCGGCGCGGACACCGGCGGCCTTGAGCGTTTTGACCACTTCCAGAACGTAGTCATCGGCCTCGGAGGTGATCGAGGCCACGACAACCTGACGCGGCGCCAGCCAGAAAGGCAGCTTGCCGGCGTGTTCTTCGATCAGGATGCCGATGAACCGTTCGAACGAACCCAAACAGGCGCGGTGCAGCATCACCGGACGGTGTTTGGCCCCATCAGCGCCGATATAGGTGGCGTCCAGCCGTTCGGGCAGGACGAAATCAACCTGGAAGGTGCCGCATTGCCAGTCACGCCCGATCGCGTCGGTCAGGACGAATTCCAGTTTCGGACCATAGAAGGCGCCTTCGCCGGGGTTCAGCTCGGGTTCGATCCCGGCGGCGCGGGTGGCGGACAGAAGCGCCTCTTCGGCCTTGTCCCAGACTTCGTCCGAGCCGGCGCGGGTTTCGGGGCGGTCCGAGAATTTCACCGAGAAGTTCTCGAAGCCCAGGTCCTTGTAGATCACGCTGAGGAAGCGGATGAACTCGGCGGTCTCGGATTCGATCTGGTCCTCGGTGGCGAAGATATGCGCGTCGTCCTGCGTGAAGCCGCGCACGCGCATGATGCCGTGCAGGGCGCCCGAGGGTTCATACCGGTTGCACGAGCCGAACTCGGCCATGCGCAGCGGCAGGTCGCGATATGATTTCAGACCCTGCTTGAAGATTTCCACGTGGCAGGGACAGTTCATCGGTTTGAGCGCGTTCACGGCCTTTTCGCGGGCGTGTTCCTCGTCGACTTCGACGATGAACATGTTCTCTTGGTACTTGTCCCAGTGGCCCGAGCGTTCCCACAGCTTGCGGTCCACCACCTGCGGGGTGTTGACCTCGACATAGCCGCCGCGTCGCTGCTGGCGGCGCATGTAGTCCTGCAGCTGGGTGTAGATCGTCCAGCCGTTGGGGTGCCAGAAGATCTGGCCCGGGGCCTCTTCCTGCATGTGGAACAGGTCCATCTCGCGGCCCAGCTTGCGGTGGTCGCGTTTGGCGGCCTCTTCCAGCATGTGCAGGTGCGCCTTGAGCTTTTCCTTGCCGGTGAAGGCCACGCCATAGATACGCTGCAGCATCGGGCGGTTGCTGTCGCCGCGCCAGTAGGCGCCGGCGATGGACATCAGCTTGAACGCGTCGCCGGGCAGTTGGCCGGTATGCTGCAGGTGCGGGCCGCGGCAGAGATCCTGCCAGTGGCCGTGCCAGTACATGCGCACCGGCTCGTCACCGGGGATCGCCTCGACCAGCTCGACCTTGTAGGGCTCGTTGTTGGCCTTGTAGAACTCGATGGCGCGCTCGCGCTCCCAGATCTCGGTGGTGACCGGGTCGCGCTTGTTGATGATCTCTTTCATCTTTTTCTCGATGAGGCCGAGATCTTCGGGCGTGAACGGCTCTTCGCGGTCGAAGTCGTAGTACCAGCCGTTTTCGATGACCGGGCCGATGGTGACCTTGGTGGCGGGCCAGATTTCCTGCACCGCGCGGGCCATCACGTGGGCAAAGTCGTGGCGGATCAGTTCGTTGGCCTGGGCCTCGTCCTTCATCGTGTGGATGGCGATTTCGGCATTCTGTTCGATGGGCCACTGCAGGTCCCAGTGCTGGCCGTTGACGGTGGCCGAGATGGCCTTTTTCGCCAGCGAGGTGGAGATGTCGGCAGCGACCTCGGCCGGCGTCACGCCTGCCGCGTAGGATCGGGAATTGCCATCTGGGAAGGTAAGAGAGACGGATTTTGAATTCAGGGCCATGATCTGGCTCTCCTCGTCGGTTTGGCGCCCACAGAACGCCCGGTTGCGGGTTATGGTGTCGGGCCCGTGTGGCAGGTGGTGGTGTCTGTGTCAAGGGTGAGGGGCGAGGGGCGCTGCCCCTCGCGCTCCCCGGGATATTTGAGGCCAGATGAAGAGGGGGCGGGGAATTGCACTTGGGCGCGGCGCGTGCATGATGCTGGAAAAGCAAGTGAGGGTTTCATGGCAGCGACGACATTTCTGGAAACGCCGCAGGGGCGGCGGCTGGCCTATCACAAGAGCGAAGGGGTGGGGCCCACGGTCGTTTTTCTGGGTGGTCTGAAGTCGGACATGGAGGGCACCAAGGCGGTGCATCTGGAGGACTGGGCGCGGGCGCGTGGGCAGGCCTATTTGCGGTTCGACTACTCCGGGCATGGCGAAAGTTCCGGCCGGTTCGAGGAGGGCTGTATCGGGGATTGGCACGAGGACACGGTTGCGGCGGTTTCAGCGCTGACCAAGGGGCCACTGATCGTAGTGGGTTCGTCCATGGGCGGGTGGCAGGCGCTATTGCTGGCCAAGGCCATGCCCGAGCGGATCGCCGGCATGGTCACGATCGCGGCGGCGCCGGATTTCACCGAGGACGGTTATTGGGCCTCGTTCAGCGACGAACAGAAACAGGCGCTGGCGACGGTGGGGCATGTTGAGTTGCCCTCGGATTACATGGAGCCCTACATCATCACCAAGCGGATGATCGAGGATGGCCGGACGCGGCTGGTGTTGCGGTCGCCATTGAACCTGCCTTTTCCTGTGCGGTTCCTGCAAGGCACGGCGGATACGGCGGTTTCGGTCGACACCGCTGTACGGCTGCTCGACCATTCCAGCGGGCCGGACATGCGGCTGTTGCTGGTCAAGGATGCGGATCACCGGTTCTCGGACGGGCCGTGCCTGGGGCTGATCGAGGATGCGGTTCGCGACGTGATGGGGGCCAGTTGATGTGGCGGCTGGGGCGGTTTCTCGGGCGGGCCTTGCTGGCGTTGGTGGTGGTCGGCGGGCTGATCTACTGGTTCGGCCCGCGCGAAGAGGTAGATCTGCACCCGCGGTTCGATCCGCGCAAGTTCGGCGAGGGGGTTCAGGTCTATTTCGAAAGCATCGAGTCCGCCTATGACGACATCGTGCCGGGTGTCGAAAAGCGGGTGATCTGGCAGGACAGATTCAAGGAACGGCGCACGCCTTATTCGGTGCTCTATGTGCACGGGTTTTCGGCCTCGTCCGAGGAAATCCGCCCGGTGCCAGACAGGATCGCCGACGCGCTGGGGGCCAATCTGGTCTATACGCGCCTGCAGGGGCACGGGCGCGGGTCGGATGCGATGGCCGAGGGGACGGCCTCGGGCTGGATGCGGGACATGGCCGAAGGTCTGGCCGCCGCCCGCGCCGTGGGCGAGGAGGTCATCGTGATCTCGACCTCGACCGGGGGGACCCTGGCGGCAGCCGCGGCGTTGGACCCCGAGCTGAGCAAGGACGTGGTCGGGATGGTGTTCATATCGCCCAATTTCGGGGTGCAGGCGGCCGGATCCTGGATACCGTCACTGCCTTGGGCGCGCAGTTGGCTGCCGTTGCTGATGGGGGAAACCCGCGACGTGTCGGGCGACGATGCCGAACGGAACACGTACTGGACGTTGGTCTATCCGTGGGAGGCCGTGGTACCGATGTCGGTGCTGGTCGACCGGGTGCGGGCGCTGGATTTCTCCAGGGCGTTGGTGCCGGCGCTGTTCTGGTTTTCGGATGAGGACAAGATCGTGCGGCCGGACCTAACGCGCAAAGTCGCCGCCGCATGGGGCGTGCCTGCAACCGTGCACACAGTGACAATGGGGCCGGGTGGCGACCCCTATTCGCATGTGGTTGCGGGGCGGCTGACCTCGCCCGGGCAGGACGCGGCCACGGTGCAGGGTATTCTGGACTGGCTCGGGGCGCTGGGGGTCGAATAGGCCATTGGCCAGCGGACAGAGGTGGAGAATGCGCAAGCCGGGCAGCATGTGGAGCCTTGAGACGCTGGGCCGGGTGCGGCTGTCGCGGCATTTCTTCTTGCGCGATTTCCTGTATTCCGAAATCGGGAATTTTCACGCCCGGCCGAACATTCCCGAGGATCCCGACCTTGCAATCGAAACGGGGCGGGCGTTGTGCGAAACCTTGCTGGACCCGCTCGAGGAGACCTTTGGCCGGGTTGCCGTGCGCTCGGGCTATCGCTCGCCCTCGCTGAACCGCTTCGGCAACGAGAACAAGCTGAACTGCGCCCGCAACGATCATCCGTTGGAATGCCACATCTGGGACCGGGGTCGGGGGGATGCGCGGATCGCGGGGGCGTCGGTAGTGATCCCATGGTTCGCGGACCGGTACGCGCAGGGCCGCGATTGGCGCGATCTGGCGTGGTGGATGCACGATCATCTGGATTATTCCGAGATCTGGTTCTTTCCCAAGCTTTGCGCGTTCAACCTCGTGTGGCGGCCCGTTCCGCTGCGCCGGATCGACAGTTACATCGCTCCGCGCGGCAGCCTGTTGCGGGCCGGAGCGGAGCCGGACGAGCCACCCGACGCACGGCGTGCGCGGTATGCCGATTTCCCGCCGTTCCGGGGTATCTGCTACCCGTGATTTTTGGCCTTGCCCGGCGATGCGCAACCTTTCATCCTGACGAAAACGCCGACGCATTCGGCAGACAAAAGGAGGCCCCGCGTGATCGAGCCGCTGGTGCTTTTGCCCGGTCTGATGTGTGATGCCCGACTGTTTCAGCCGCAGATCGCCCAGTTGTCGCGGGATCGGGCGGTGACGGTCGCGCCCATCGGCGGCGGGGATCGGATCGAGGAAATCGCCTCGGGGTTACTGGACCAGTTGCCTCACCGCTTTGCGCTAGCCGGGCTGAGCATGGGCGGCGTTGTCGCGCTGGAATTGGTGCGGCGGGCGCCCGACCGGGTGACGCGGCTGTGCTTGATGGCCACCGATGCGCAGGCCGACACCCCCCAGATCGCCGCGAACCGCGAAGAGTTGATCGTTGGGGCGCAGGCCGGACGCCTGCAGGAAGTGATGCGCAAGGTCATCGGAACAAACATCTTGGCGCCGGGGCCGCAGCGCCTTCCCATACTGGACGACATGCTGCAGATGGCGACCGAACTGGGGCCGGACCTGTTCGTGCGCCAGATGCGCGCGCTTCAACGGCGCCCGGATCAGCAGGGTACCCTGCGCCGGATCAAGGTGCCGACGCTGGTTTTGTGCGGGGCGCATGACACGCTGACGCCGGTACGCAAGCACAGCTTTATGGCCGAACTGATCCCCGAAGCCGTCTTGCACGTTGTGAATGACGCCGGGCATCTGCCCACGCTTGAGGCGCCCGAGGAAACGACTGCCGCGCTGATCGACTGGTTGAATATTCCGTTGCGGATTTTCTAGTCGTAGAGGGCCGCGCGTTCTTCGCGGGTGATCACATGCGGCAGCGCGACCGGTTCGCCTGTCTCGGTATCGAAAAACGGGGTCTGCCGCCAACGACCGGATAGGCGCGCGCCCAGCACGCGCCGGATCATGCCCAGAACGGCCGGGCCCGGTTTTTCATGTTTCCACTTGCCGTTGCTCTGCGGAACATAGGCGCGGGTCTTTACCGGACCCAGCGGTTCAGGGTCGGCAAACCGGGCCACGTCAAAGCCGGCAAACGGAAGTTTCGGGCTGCTGGTGGTGGTAGCCAGCGGGGCGTTGCAGCATTTAGCGTACCAGCGAAACAACCCTTTGGGGCCAAGGCGCATCACCGCTAGGTTCTCGGCCCCCTTGGAGATGTGTATGTATTCTGGAGACATCTGGAATATGTCCACCGGGCCGGGCGCGGGATCGGGCTGGCCGAAATACAGCTGCCCGGCCCGGCAATCGGGGCAATAGCAGACGACATGGGTGCCCGTGGCCAAGCCTTTGGCGCTGACCTCGCCGCTCAGCCCGCCGCAGGTGCAGGCGAAGGTCAGCGACGTGGCTGTGGCGCCGGGTATCACGCGACCTTGTTGCTGTTGGCGGCGCGGCGTTTCGGCTTGCGGCTGTTTTCGTTCATGAACTCAATGACCAGCGGGCGGATGTTGTCGCGCCAGCTGCGCCCGGCGAAGATGCCGTAATGCCCGGCGCCGGGTTCGACATGGCTGGCCTTCTTGCTGTCGGGCAGGCCGGTGCACAGATCCAGCGCCGCGATACACTGGCCGGGCGCCGAGATGTCGTCATTGGCGCCTTCCACCGTTTTGACCGCTACATCGGTGATTTTGCCGATATCCACCTTGTGGCCATCCACGACGAACTCGTTCCGCGCGATTTCGCGGTTCTTGAAAACACGCTCGACTGTGGAAAGGTAGAATTCGGCGGTCATGTCCATCACGGCGAGATATTCATCATAAAAGCGGTTGTGGGCGTCGTGGTCCGATGCTTCGTCACGCATCACGCGGTGGATCTGGTCCGAGAAAGCCTTGCCATGGCGCTCGGCATTCATCGACATGAAAGATGCCAGCTGCAACAGGCCGGGATAAACCATCCGGCCGACCCCTTTGTATTTAAAGCCCACGCGCTGGATCATCGTTTCCTCAAGCTGGCCCATGGTCACGCGGCGGCCGAAATCGGTGACTTCGGTCGGCGTGGCGTCAGGATCGACGGGGCCGCCGATCAAGGTCAGGGTGCTGGGCTGCGCCTTGGGGTCCTTCTCGGCGAGGTAGGCGGTGGCGGCCAAGGTCAGCGGCGCGGGTTGGCAGACGGCCACCACATGGGTGTCGGGCCCGAGCTCCTTCATGAAATCGACAAGGTAGAGGGTGTAGTCCTCGATATCGAACTTGCCTTCGGACACGGGGATGTCGCGCGCGTTATGCCAATCGGTGATGTAGACTTCGCAATTGACCAGCAGGCTTTTGACGGTCGAGCGCAGCAGCGTGGCGTAGTGCCCCGACATCGGCGCAACCAAAAGCACCTTGCGCGGTTGCTCTTCGCGGCCATTCACGCGAAAGTGGATGAGATCGCCGAAGGGGCGTTCAAGCACGGAGGTGACTTCCACCAGATGATCTTTGCCGTCCTCGCAGGTAAATGTTCGGATGCCCCAGTCGGGCTTGGCGACCATGCGTTTGAAGGTGCGTTCCGTGACTTCACCCCAGGCCGCCATCCAGTTGAACACCGGATTGGGAACCATCGCAAATGCGGGGTAGGAGGCAAATGTGCTTGCGGTTGCACCAAGCCATTGATTGGTGTTCCGCATCGACTCCATCAGGTCGTAGGTCATCATATAGCGCATGGATTTGGCCTCCTGAATGTCAGCCTGAAAGTTCGGACCATTCGCCGCTTTGCCCCCCGGTTCCCACGACGATATTCTGCACAGCAGCGAGGTTAGGGGGGATTTGTTTAAATGACAACAAGCGAAGGCAAGATGCCGGAAATGACCGACGAACACCTTGAACGGCTTCAAGAAAACATGATGAAAGTCGAGGCGCTGTCGAAGCGACTGGTCGAGGTTATGGCGTCCAGAAAACCTCACAATCCCGCGCTGGATGTCCCGAATCACGAAGTTTTGGCAAAGGCGGCAACGGCTTACTGGACCGAGGCGCTGCAGAACCCGGCCAAGCTGCTGGAACAGCAGATCGAATACTGGGGCAAGTCCGTTTTGAATTTTGCTGCAGCGCAGCAAGCGCTGCTGAACGGAGACGATGACGTGGAAACCGGCGCGCCGCGCGACAAGCGGTTTGCGAATCCGCTGTGGGACAAGAACCCCTATTTCCGTCTGGTGCTTCAGCAATACCTGACCAATGCCGAGGCGATCGCACAGGCCGTCGATTCCGTCGAGGATCTGGACGAAAAAGACAAGCGACGCCTGCGCTTCATGGCGCAGCAGATCGTCGACATGATGTCGCCCACCAATTTCCTGCCGACCAACCCAGACGCCCTGCAAAAGGCGATCGAGACCGACGGCCAGTCGTTGATTCAGGGGCTTGAGAACCTGGTGGCCGATCTCGAGGCCAATGACGGCGCGCTGGTGGTGAAACTGGCCGACGAAAAAGCATTCGAGGTGGGGGGCAACCTGGCAACCACACCGGGCCAGGTAGTGTATCGCAACCGGATGATGGAGTTGATCCAATATGCGCCAGCCACCGAAACGGTGCATGAGATCCCGATCGTTCTGTTCCCGCCGTGGATCAACAAGTTCTACATCCTGGACATGAAACCCGAAAACAGCCTGATCAAATGGATCACCGAGCAGGGTTATACCCTGTTCGTGGTTAGTTGGGTCAATCCCGATGCCAGCTATGCCGAAACCGGCATGGAGGACTATATTCAGGACGGCTACCTGACCGCGATCGAAGAGGCTAAGAAGATCTGCCAGGTCAAGCAAGTGAACGCTGTCGGCTATTGCATTGCGGGCACCACGCTGGGCCTGACTTTGTCGCTGCTGAAACAGCGGGGTGACAAATCGATAAAATCCGCAACCTTCTTTACCGCGCTGACGGATTTTTCCGATCAGGGCGAGTTCACGCCGTTCCTGCAGGAGGACTTCATTGAAGAGATCGAAGAGGAGGTGAACCGCATCGGCGTTTTGCGGTCATGGATCATGGCGCGGACCATGTCCTTTCTGCGGGCGCGTGATCTGGTCTATGCCCCTGCGGTGCGCAGTTACATGATGGGTGAAACGCCGCCGGCATTCGACCTGCTGTATTGGAACGGCGATGGGGCCAACCTGCCGGCCAAGATGGTGGTGCAGTATCTGCGGGGCCTGTGTCAGCGCAACGAGTTCGTCACCGACGGGTTCGAGTTGATGGGCCACAAGCTGCATGTGCGCGACGTGGATGTGCCGCTGATGGCAATCACCTGCGAGACCGACCACATCGCCGCTTGGAAGGATTGCTACCGGGGGGTCCAGCAGATGGGGTCTCGGTCGAAGAGCTTCGTGGTGTCCGAATCCGGCCATATCGCGGGCATCGTGAACCCGCCCAGCAAGAAGAAATACGGTCACTACACCAATGACGACCTGAAGGCGGATGCCGACACCTGGATGAAAGAAGCCTCCTACCACGAGGGCTCGTGGTGGCCGCGCTGGGAGGCGTGGTTGAAAAAGCGTTCAGGCAAGCAGGTTCCCGCGCGTACGCCTGCTGATTCGGACCATCCACCGCTGGCCCCGGCGCCCGGCACCTATGTCGTGGCCAAGCCAAAGGTCTGATTTCATTCTGAAACCTAATATATTTCTGCGACGCAGCAAAAAATGCTTGAAATGCTGCGTTGCGGCATTCATATTGTCCTCAAGCTGAAGAACCCGGGGTGGGCCCGGACTGGCTGAAAGGATTAGACCAATGGCAAAGACCCAAGACTTTACCGCAACCCTGAAGGAAATGATGGGTGCTTTCCCGGTGGATACCACCGCAATGGAAAATGCGTTCAAATCGACCGCGACCCTGAACGAGAAACTGTCCGGCGTTGCGCTGGAAGCCGCCGAGAAATCGGCCGAGATCTCGAGCAAGTGGACCAAGGACACCCTGGCCAAGCTGGCAGAGATGTCGAAAGCCAAGGCCGAGCCGGCTGACTACGCAAAAGCCGCAACCGACTTCGCCAGCGCTTCGGCCGAAGTCGCGGCTGAGAACCTTGCCGCTTTCGCTGAAATCGCCAAGAAGCTGCAGTCGGAAACCGTCGAGCTTCTGATGGCTGCCGGCAAGGAAGCCGCGGAAGAAACCACCGCAGCCGTCAAGAAAGCCACCAACGAAGTGACCGCTGCCGCTAAGAAAGCAACGGCGGCCAAGTAAGCAAGACCCGCGAAACGCACCCATCCCTCCCAACCGGTGCAATCGCTAGGGGCAGGTCCTGTGGCCTGCCCTTTCTTTTTGTGCTGCGGTCGCATAACCTCTGCTGCAACGCATCATCCTTGGGGAGGGCAAACGGTGTCGGACAAAGAAAAACCTCTGCTGATCAAGCGCTATGCCAGCCGTCGGCTGTATAACACCGAGACCAGTGACTATGTCACGCTCGAGGACATCGCGGGATTTATCCGCGACGGGCGCGAGGTGCAGATCATCGACCTGAAGACCGGGGATGACCTGACCCGCCAGTATCTGCTTCAGATCATTGCCGAACATGAAAGCCGCGGCGAAAACGTGCTGCCGGTGAACGTGCTGAACGATCTGGTGCGCAGCTACATGCTGCCGGGCGGGGGCATGATGCCGCAATTCCTGCAATCCAGCTTTGAGATGCTTCGCGAAAGTCAGACCAAGATGATGGAGAACATGAACGCCATGAACCCCATGAGCAACATGCCGGGGTTCGAAGCGCTTCAGGCGCAGCAGCAGGCGTTTCTGAAGGCCATGACAGGCGGTTTGTCAGGCGGATGGTCGGGGCCTGAAAAGGACGAGAACGCCAAGCCCGAGTCCAAAGAAGACTTGGACGACATCAAGAAACAACTGGCCGAGCTGCAGCAGAAACTGTCCAAGCTCAGCTGATACCAGACAGGCCCGGATGACCCGCGCCTTTTGTCTCTGGCGTTGAGCTCAGGTACCGAAGGCCACTTCGGGCGCGGTAACCTCGCCGACCGAGGCCAGGATGATGTCGGCGATTACATCCAGTTCCGCGCGGGTCAGGCGCACGGGAAGGCGCACATCACAGGCCGACATCAGCATTGTGCGCGTTCGAGGCAGCTCGACCTGCTCGGGCAGAAACTGCCAATTCCAGAAGGCGCGGGCATTGTCCTCGCTCAGACCAAAGACCTGCACCTTGACGCCACGGCCCTCGGCTGCAGCGGCAAATGC
The DNA here is from genome assembly GCF_059612945.1 of Ruegeria sp. BHSC276. Lineage (NCBI taxonomy): Bacteria > Pseudomonadati > Pseudomonadota > Alphaproteobacteria > Rhodobacterales > Roseobacteraceae > Ruegeria > Ruegeria sp. BHSC276. The sequence continues at coordinate 268,079 of NZ_JBXWRP010000003.1, forward strand.
CTTGATCTGGTCTTTGTTCAGGTCGACCAGGTTGAATTGGATCGAATCCGGCGCACGTCGTTCCGGTGTCAGCGGGTCGGGTACGTGAATATGCGGCGAGCTGTTCAGGCGCTGCGCCACATAGTCGTGGTTGGCCAGCCCGTCGCGCACCCGCCGCGCCAATTCGGGCAACTGCGGCCGTATCACTGCCGCGCTGAGGTTGCTCATACGCAGATTGTAAAGCGGCAGCTTGTTCTGCCATCGGGCAAAAGCCTGCTCCAGATCGGGCGTATTCTGGCCATGCGGGCCTTTGTGTTTCTTCCAATTGTGCTCGTAGGCGCCCGACATGATCACGGCGCGGGCGACGAGGTCGGCGTCGTCGGTGACAAGGATGCCGCCTTCGCCCGCGTTGATCATCTTGTAGGACTGGAACGAGAAACAGCCCACCTTGCCGATTGTGCCGATGTTGCGGCCATGCCAGGTCGTGCCCAGCGAGTGGGCTGCGTCCTCTATCACCGGGATGTCGCGCATGTCGCACAGCGCCATGATCGCGTCCATGTCCGAGGTATGGCCGCGCATGTGGCTGATGATAACCGCCTGAACGCCGTCGAGCTTGGTCGCGAAATCGTCGATGTCGATGCGGTAATTTTCACCCACCTCGCACAGGACCGGAACGCAGTCGGCATGCACCACCGACGAGGGCACCGCCGCAAAGGTAAAGCCGGGGATCAGCACCCGCGCGTCCCGCGGCAGCCCCAGCGCCTTGAGCGACAGGAACAGTGCGGCCGAACAGGACGACACAGCCAGCGCGAATTTGCTGCCGAGCAATTCGGCGAACTCTGACTCGAGCAGGGCAACCGGCGCGTCCTGCGGCGCGGTATAGCGGAACAGGTCCCCGGATTGCATCAGGGACTCGATCGCGTCTTTGGCAGCGGCAGGGATGGGTTCGGCGTCGTGGACGTTGGGTGGCAGCGTCATATTTGAAAATTCCAAAGGTTATCTGTGGAAAAGATAAAATGAAAGATCGCGCAAACCAAGCTTTCATTCGCCTGTTGGGCGAAATTTCACCGAACTGTCACAAGTCTCGGGTCAAAGGGCCAGCCGATCACGCAGGGCATACCATGTCATTGCCAGCACCAGCAGAGGGCTGCGCAGGGCCGAGCCGCCGGGAAAAGGCAGAGCGGGCACGCGGGCCATCGTGTCGAACCCTTCGGTCTGACCCTGGATGGCCAGCGCCATCAACTGACCGGCATGGGTTGCAGTGCCGACCCCGTGACCGGAATAGCCCGAGGCAGACAGGATGTTCGGCGCCAGGCGTGTCAGGTAGGGCATCCGCCGCATTGTGATGGCCAGCGTGCCGCCCCAGGCATAGTCGATCCGAACGTCGCGCAGATGCGGAAAGATCTCGGTCATCGGTTTGCGGACTTTGGCGGCGATGTCGGATGGAAAGCGATAGCCATAGCTCTCGCCACCGCCGAACAACAGCCGCCCATCGGCGCTGAGCCGGAAATAGTTCACCACGAATTTCGTGTCGGCAACCGCCACATCCTGCGTCAGAACCTTTGCAGTCTCGGCGCCCAGAGGTTCTGTTGCGGCGATGAAATTGTTGATCGGCATGACCCGCGCCGCGACCTTGCGGTTCAGGTTGCCCAGATAGCCATTGCAGGCCAGAATCAGATGGTCGGCCGTGACCGAACCCTGTTCGGTGCGAACGGTGACGCGCGGGCCTTCTTCGATGCCCAGAACCTCGGTGTTTTCGTGCAGCATCAGACCGGCGGCCAAGGCGGCCTCGGCCAGGCCAAGCGCAAAGTTCAGCGGGTGCAGATGGGCCGCGCCCCTGTCCAGATAGCCGCCCGCATAGGCCGGCGAGGGGCAGAGCGCGCGCCCAGCTTCGGCATCCAGAAGCTCGATCTGGTCATAGCCATAGGCGGTTTTCAGGTGCTTGGCGTGAGTGTGCAATTCGCCCTGTTCGCCGTCGCTGAAGCCTAGCGTGGCGATGCCCGGTTTCAGGTCGCAATCGATGCCGTGGCGTTCGATCAAGGATTTGACCAGCGTCTTGGCGTCTTCGGCCAGATCCCACAGCTTGGCCGCGTCGTCGCGCCCGACCAGTTTTTCCAGATCTTCCTGATCCATGCGCTGGGCGCTGCCCAGTTGCCCGCCGTTGCGCCCCGAGGCGCCGAAACCCACGCGATGCGCCTCAAGCAGGACTACTTTGAACCCGGCCTCGGCCAGGTGCAGCGCAGTCGACAGACCCGTATACCCTCCACCGACGATGCACACGTCGGCTGTGACATCGCCGCGCAGCGACTCGGTTGGGGTTCGCGGGTGCGCGGTGGCGGCATACCAACTGGGTGGGTAAGTGCCGCGTTTGTCATTGCTGTACAGCAGATTCATGGCGCACATGGCTCAGACGTTCAGCAGCAGGTGTTCACGCTCCCACGGCGAAATCACCTGCAGGAATTCCTCGTACTCGGCGCGTTTCACGATGCTGTAGACGCGGGCGAACTCGGGGCCCAGAACCTGATGCAGGGCGTCGGCCTCGTCGAACAGATCCAGCGCGTTGCCCATGACCTGCGGGATGTCGCCGTCACCTTCGTAGGCGTCGCCATAGAACTGACGGCGCGGCCGGTCCTGATTGACAAGGCCAAGATAGCCGCAGGCCAGCGACACGGCGATGCCCAGATAGGGGTTGCAGTCCATCCCGGCAATGCGGTTTTCCACCCGGCGGCTGTCGGGACCCGACAGCGGCACGCGGATCCCCGTGGTGCGGTTGTCGCGCGCCCATTCCAGGTTGATCGGGGCGGCGTGGTCCTTGACGTAGCGCCGGTACGAGTTGACGTAGGGTGCCATCACCGCCAGCCCGGCGGGCAGGTGCAGTTGCAGACCGGCGATGAAGTTGTAGAACGCATCGGTCTCGCCGCCCTGAGGACCCGAGAACAGGTTCTTGTCCGTCTCCATGTCGATGATCGAGTGATGGATATGCATGGCCGATCCCGGCTCATCCTCGATCGGTTTGGCCATGAAGGTGGCAAAGCAGTTGTGGCGCAGCGCAGCCTCGCGGATGAGGCGTTTGAAATAGAACACCTCGTCGGCCAGCTTGACCGGGTCGCCGTGGCGCAGGTTGATCTCAAGCTGACCAGCGCCGCCCTCCTGGGTGATGCCGTCGATCTCGAACCCTTGCGCCTCGGCGAAATCGTAGATGTCGTCGATCACGGGGCCGAATTCATCGACCGCGGTCATGGAATAGGCCTGCCGCGCGGCAGCCGGGCGGCCCGAGCGGCCCATCATCGGCTCGATCCCCTTGGCCGGGTCCACGTTGCGGGCAACCAGAAAGAACTCCATCTCGGGCGCGACAACCGGTTTCCACCCTTTGTCCTTGTACAGCTGGACCACGCGTTTGAGCACGTTGCGCGGGCTGAACGGAATCGGATCGCCGTCGCGGTCGTAGGCGTCATGGATCACCTGCAACGTCCAGTCGCCCGTCCACGGTGCCGCGGTGGCGGTGGAAAAATCGGGCTTGAGGATCATGTCGCGCTCTATGAAACCATCCTCGCCTGCGGCTTCGCCCCAGTCTCCGGTTATGGTCTGGTAGAAGATGCTGTCTGGCAGATGGAAATAGGACTGCTTGGCAAATTTCGAGGCCGGAACCGCCTTGCCCCGGGCAATGCCGGGCAGGTCCGAGATGATGCATTCCACCTCGTCCAGCCGGTGTCCTTCGATGTAATCGCGCGCCGCCTGTGGCAGCTGCTCTGTCCATTCGGCCATCAGGCCCTCTCTTTCTTCAGGAAATTGGCCATCAGGCGGCCGATCCGTTCGTTGTCATCGGGGGCGGCTTCGCGGGTCTTCGCGTCTTTCATCAGCGCATCGGGCACCACACCCTTGCCGCGCGTTTCCATCAGCCCCTGGATGAAGTCGTTGGAATATTCCGGGTGGGCCTGCACGGTCCAGATCGTGTCGCCATAGGCCAGCATCGCGTTTTCGCAGAACGGGTTGCTGCCCAGCAGGTGCGCGCTTTCGGGGCGTTGCGTGACCTGATCCTGATGCCAGGCGTTCAGGCTGACGGTTTCGCCGTCATAGTCGTATTCGGTGCGCCCTATGGCCCAGCCGCCTTTGAATTTCTCGACCTTGCCGCCCAAGGCCTGCGCGATGATCTGGTGGCCGAAACAGACGCCGATCAGGGGTTTGCCGGCCGCCTGGATCTGTCGGATCAGCTCTTCGAGCGGCGGTATCCACGGATGATCCTCATAGGCACCGTGACGCGACCCGGTGATCAGCCAGCCATCGGCATCATCGGGATCATCGGGAAATTCGCCATCAACCACGGCATAGGTCACGAATTCAAAACCGTTGCCATCCAGCAGGGTGCGGAACATGGCGTCATAATCGCCGAATTTCTTCTCCAGCGGTTCGGGCGTGTGGCCGGTCTGCAAAATGCCGATTTTCATGAGTCACCAAATTTGATCAAATTTAATCTAGCTGAGTCCCGCCGAACGGGCAAGGGGGTCAGACGGCCTCGAGATAACTGAGCCAGTGCTGATCTGCCGGGATCTGCTCGAAGCGCGCGATCTCCTGCCGCTTGGTCATGGCCATGTTGCGGATCAGATCAGCGGGAAAGATGCGCGCGACGATCGGGTCGGTCTCGAACGCAGTCACGGCCGTGTCCCAGTCAGCGGCCAATTGCGGCAGGCCGTCGATGTCGTAAGCGTTGCCGGTGATCGGGGCTGGGGGGTGCAGGCCGTCCTCGATGCCCACGAGGGCCGCGCCCAGAACCGCAGCCAGCATCAGATAGGGGTTGATGTCGCCGCCGGCCACGCGGTGCTCGATCCGGCGGGCGGCGGGCGCACCGCCCGGAATGCGGATCGCGGCGGTCCGGTTTTCATAGGCCCAGGCCGCGCTTGTGGGGGCATGGGCTCCGGGCACGAGCCGCGTGTAAGAATTGCCATGCGGAGCAAAAATCAGCGTGCTGCCGGGCATGGCGGCCAGACAGCCGGCGACGGCAGAGCGCAGGATTTCGGTCCCTTCACGCCCGCCATTGTCAAAGACGTTGCGGCCCTGGCCATCAAGCACCGAGAAGTGCACATGCATTCCGTTCCCCGCATCATCGGCATAGGGTTTGGCCATGAAGGTCCCGGTAAAGCCGTGCTTGCGAGCCAGCCCACGGGTCAGTGCCTTGAAAAGCCACGTATCATCGGCGCAGCGCATGGCGTCCTGATGGTTCAGGTTGATCTCGAACTGGCCGATGCCGCTCTCGGAAATTGCCGTCTGGGCGGGGATCCCCATTTCGGCGCACCCGTCATAAAGCTCGGTGAAGAAGGCGTCGAAGGCGTCCATTTCGGCCATCGACAGCACCGCCTCGCCGCGCAGCCGACGGCCAGTGACCGGGTTATGTGGGGGCTTTGGATGCGCATCCGAGGAATCAAGCAGGGTGAATTCCAACTCGGTCGCGGCAACAACTTTCCACCCGCGCTGGGCATAGCGCGACAGGACCGCGGCCAGCGCATGGCGGGGATCGCCGGCAAAGGGCGTGCCGTGATCGTCGTACAGGCACATCGGCACCAGCGCCGTGGGTGTAGTCAGCCAGGGCATCGGCACCGGCCCGCGCTCGGTCGGGCGCAGCACGCCATCGGCGTCGCCGGTTTCAAACACCAGCGGGCTGCCCTCGATATCGGCGCCCCACAGATCGACGTTCAGCGCCGAAAACGGCATGCGCACCGCGCCGCTGCCCAGCTTGTCGGCGTAAGACGGGGGCACGCGTTTGCCGCGCATCTGGCCGTTCAGGTCACATGCGGCGACGCGAAATGTGTGCAGGGCGGCAAGGTCCATCCGGGGCTCCGTAGCTGTGCTTCGGCAAACCTAGTCGAGCTTTTTGCCCTTGTCACGATATTTGATCAAATTATCCGACAGCAGCTGTCGCCCTGCTGAATGGGCGGGCAGGCCACGGTTCCGTACGAGCAGTAGACACAGCAATCGCCCGGCTTGGGTTTCAGCACCGTTTGGCAGACGCTGCATTCATAAAACCACTGGCAGGCGTCGGTGGGCATGGTCTCGGACTGGGCGTGGCCGCAGACCGGGCAGGTCAGGGTGCTTTCAAGCGTTACGGTCTTGTCTGTCATGGTCTCACATCGGCTGGATCAGAAATACGTTGATGCGGGCCTCGTGGAACACGACAACCCAGGCGACGGCAGTCATCGCGGTGCTGGCCGCCAAGCCCCATTCCAGATGGCGCACAGCATTGCGCCGACAGGCCACCAGCCACGCAGTCGCGATCAGTGCCGTCGAGGCCGCCTGAACATGGTAGCTGACCGCCATGATCTGGCCAAAGACGGCCAGCCAACTGCCGCCAAGGCCCAGCAACATCATCGTCATCGGCAGCATGCAGCACGCGCCCACACTAAGGGCCGACAGGGATCCGGCGAAGCTGAGGCCGAGAAATCCGCGCATCTTGTTCATCCGTTATTCAAGGCCTGCGGCATTGCCGCATCGCGTGGGCAGAGGTCCAAATCCTGTAGTCACTACAGGATCAAGCGAAAGAGGTCACATGATTGCGATCGGCGAAGCGGCCCGTCAAAGCGGCGTGGGGATTGAGAACATCCGGTATTACGAGCGCGAAGGCATCGTGCCGCGCCCGGCGCGGGCCACCAACAATCGGCGGCTGTATTCCGCGCAGGATGTTGGGCGGTTGCGGTTTCTGAAACGCTGCCGTGACCTGGGGGTTTCGCTGGGCGACGCAAAGGCATTGCTGGACCTGTCCGAGGGCGGCGCGGCCGATTGCGCCGAGGTCATCGCATTGGCGCAACGTCACATGGAAAGCGTACGCCGCAAGATCGCCGAGTTGCAACGGTTGCAAGCCGCCCTGGACGAGCTGACCGCCAATTGCGCCGAAGGGTCGGTGGACTGCAGGATGCTGGGCCAGTTGCGGATGGCCTGAGCCCCGGCGCCTCAGCGCGCCAGGTTCAGGCGGAACCGCATCTTGGCCTTGCGCGCCACCGGCAGGTGCCGGTTCAGCCGCTTGTTGATCAGGCCGAACATGCCCACGATCACCAGCGTCAGCAGGATGAAGTAGAACGCCAAGATCGGATAGGGGACGAACGGGTTGAACGTCTTGTCAGCGAAATAGCTGGCATAGTACAGCGCGTCCCCGCGTTGCTGCCAGGCCGGGAAGGCCGAGAAGAAGACCAGCGTTGTGGCATGGAACAGGAAAATCGCCTCGTTCGTGTAGGCGGGCCAGGCCAACCGCAGCATGGTGGGCCACACGATCCGGCGGAAGCGCGACCAACCCGACATGCCATAGGCATCGGCGGCCTCGATATCACCCTTGGGAATCGACCGCAGCGCGCCATAGAAGATCTCGCCCGAATAGGCGGCGGTGTTCAGGAACAGCACGATCAGCGCCCCCAGCCAGGCCGAGGTGAAGGCGTCGAACATAGGATAGGTCTTCTTGAGCGACAGGAACAGGAAGTAGGCAAAGAAGAACTGGATGAACAGCGGCGAACCGCGGAAGATGAAGATGAACCACTCGGACGGTTTTCGCAGCCACTTGCGGCTGGACGCCTTGCCCAGAGCCACGGCCGTGGCCAGGAAGAACCCGGTGGCCAGCGCCATCACGCCGAAATAGATGTTCCAGATCATCCCCGAACCGATCAGGGTGAACTGTTCGCATAGGGTGAAATCGCTGCGCGGCAGCAGGCGCTCGCCGATGCCGATCGAGCGCAGGCCGTAATCTTGGATGGTCTGCAGGCAGCTCATGCGGTGGTCTCCTTACGCAGCAGCTCTCCGCCCGAGGTCGCCTGGCCATGCGACAGGCGGCGCATCAGCCGTTCAAGGCCAATCTCGGAAACGCGGGTCATGCCAAGGTAAAAAACCAGCAGGAACAGGAAGTACCACATGCGCCAGTCGCCATGCGGATAGGCGGTGAATTTCGAGGTCTTGGTGCCGCCCAACTCGCGCGCCCAATAGACGATGTCCTCGACCCCCAGCAGGAACAGCAGGGGCGTGGCCTTGATCAGCACCATCCACAGGTTCGACAGGCCGGGCAGAGCATAGACCCACATCTGCGGCACGAGAATGCGCCAGAAGGTCTGGCGGCGGGTCATGCCATAGGCCTCGGCGGTTTCAAGCTGCGCCAGCGGCACGGCGCGCATGCCGCCGAACAGCACGTTGGCGGCGAAGGCGCCGAAAACGATCGAAAAGGTGATGACGGCCAGGAAAAAGCCGTAGGTTTCGTGCACCCATTCCGGTGCGGTGCCCAGCGGCAGCTTGGCGGCGGGGCAGACGAGGAAATCGTTGCCCTGACGGATCGGATCGGTCCAGTCGGGACACAGCACCTGGTGCCGCATCCATTCGAAACCCTGGTCCAGGGCGATCACGAAGAACAGGAAAAACGCAATGTCGGGCACCCCGCGCACGATGGCGATATAGCCCTTGCCCAGCCAGCCTAGCGGCGGGACATGCGACCGGGCCGCCATGGCCCCCGCAAAACCGAAGGCCAACGCCACCGGGGCCGTCACCGCCAGCAAGGCCAGAACCTTGATGAACGACAAGTAGAACGACCAGTGCACGCCGTTGGTCAGATAGCATGAAAACCAGCGGAAAGTGCCGAGCGTGTCGGGATCAGCGCAGTAGGAAAACATGAGGCGTCTTTCGAACGTCAGGCCCAGCACAAGGCCGGGATTGGTTCGGCGCGCGTGGCGCCGAACCGTAGGACCGGATGCTTAGTTGGTGACGACCGAGCCGTCAGGTGCATAGGTGGCGGTATCCTCACCGAACCACTTTTTCAGCATCTCGTTCAGGGTGCCGTCCTGTTTCATCGAGGTAATCGCGGCATCGAATTTTTCACGCAGCTCCGTGTCGCTTTCGCGCAGACCCATACCGACGCCACCGCCCAGCGGAACTGGATCGCCGACAAAGACCAGTTCGCCATTCGATTCCTCGACAAGCGGCACCAGATAGTCGCGGTCGGCCAGAACGGCATCGGCTTCGCCGTTGCGCACGGCGGCGATGGTTTCCTCGGGCGTTGCGAATTCAACCAGGGTTGCGCCCGACTCGGCCACGTGGCCGGCCTGGATGGTCGCGGTCTGTGCAGCGACAACGCCACCGGTCACGTCAACATCCGCCGAGGTGGCCACATAGGCCGACGCGGTCGGCGGGTAGTAGTCCTGGGTGAAGTCGATGACCTCGTCACGCTCGGCCGTGATCGACATGCCGGCGATGATGGTGTCGTAGTTGCCTGACACCAGGTTCGGAATGATCGAATCCCAGTCGTTCTTGACCCATTCGCATTCCAGCTGGGCGCGTTTGCACAGCTCGTCGCCGACTTCACGCTCGAAGCCGTCGATCTCGCCGGCGTCGTTGATGAAGTTGTACGGAGGATAGGCGCCCTCAGTGCCCATGCGGACCGTGTCGGCCATGGCCATGCCGGCGCCAAGCGCCAGTGCCGCGGTGGTCAGAATCAGGTTTTTCATTGGTAACTCCCCTGTTTGGTTCTGTTCTGATGTTATGCCGCCATCGTGGCGGAGAGAAAGCCCCGAAGCCGTTCGGATTCGGGCGCGGAGAAGATATCTTCGGGCGAGCCTTCTTCTTCGATCAGGCCCTGGTGCAGAAACACCACGTGGCTCGAGATGTCGGCGGCCATCTGCATGTCATGGGTGACGATGATCATGGTGCGGCCTTCGGCGGCCAGATCCTTGATTACCTTGATCACTTCCTGTTCCAGCTCGGGATCCAGCGCCGAGGTCGGTTCGTCAAACAGAAGCGCCTCGGGCTCCATGCAGAGCGCGCGCGCGATGGCGGCTCGCTGTTGCTGGCCACCCGAGAGCTGCGCCGGATAGGCGTCGCATTTGTCGCCGATGCCAACCTTGTCCAGATATCTGCGGGCGCTGTCCTCGACCTCGTGCCGGTCACGGCCCAGCACGGTGATCGGGGCCTCCATCACGTTTTGCAGGATGGTCATGTGGGCCCAAAGGTTGAACTGCTGGAACACCATCGACAGGTTGGTGCGAATGCGCAGCACCTGCTTGGGATCGGCGGGGCGGCGATGGTCGCGGGTTCCCGTCCAGCGCACCGGCTCGCCCTTGAACAGGATCTCGCCTTCCTGGCTGTCTTCCAGCAGGTTGCAGCAGCGCAGCAGGGTGGATTTGCCCGACCCCGATGACCCGATCAGCGACACCACGTCGCCGCGATGGGCGGTGATGTCCACTCCTTTGAGGACTTCGAGATTGCCAAAGCTTTTGTGCAGGTTCCTGATCTCGATGACGGGAGTGCTGTCGGTCACGGGTCGTCCTGGTGTTGTTGAGTGCGTTGGTGCGGTACTAGGGCTGAAAAACCAGAGCAATGCAATGCGCAAATGACAAGTTCAAGACCTGAAATCTCCGATTCGGCCAAGGACAGTGGTCAAATTGGTCAGCTTTCGGGCACCACCGCCGCGGGCGGTGGCGGGTTGGGAACGGCAAGGTAGAGATCGGGAGCAATGTCGATCAACCCGTGGATGTGCAGCGCCGCGCGATCGGCCGGGGAAAGGTCTGAGATCGCGGCGCGAACCGCGGCGGCGACCGCGGCCGGATCGCGCGTGATCGCGGTGATGTAGGGCAACGCCGGGGTGGGGCGCGTGGTTGCCACTTGGCGCAGGCGCTGGCCCAGATCGGTGTGCTCTTGCAGCAGCACCCATGTCAGCGCGTCCAGCGATGCAAAATCGGCATGTCCGTCGGCCACGGCCTGCGCTGACAGGGCGTGTCCACCGGTTTCCAGCAGGCGCGCCGGTGCAAGGCCCAGTTCGGACAGATGCGTGACCGGGGCGGCCCAGCCCGATTGGGACAGGGCCTCGTTATAGGCAAGGACGCAGGCGGCCAGTTCGGGCAGATCACGCGCATCATTGGCCCGGGCCACGAAGACCGAACAATAGTGCCCCGGCGGGCAACCCGGCAGGCCATAATCGGGGGTGCCAACCAGATGCACCTTGCCATGCAGTCGGGTGCGATAGGGCATGCCGCAGGTCTGGGCAAAGACTAGGTCAGGGTCCTGCCAGATTTCCCAGAAATCGCGATCACGGGTCAGTTGGCCCGGACCTTCGCCCAAATGCGCGCGAATCAGGCTCCAAAAGCGATCATTGACGGGCCGAAGGGCGGGCATGTCGTACATGCCCAGCATTGCGGTCACGATTTGGCGGCCTTCTGCCGGGCCCGTGCCGAATCCACGTCGCTGACGCCCAGAAGGCTGACCACCAGCCGCAAAAGCGAATCCTCATCCTGCGAGCGCTGACCGTCGGCCAGCGCCACCGACCACAGCGCCTGAACCACGCTGAGGCGGTGATCGTAGGGCACCGCATCCTTGATGGCACGGGTGAAACGGACGGTGTCGGGGGCTTCTGCCTCGAGGTCCTCGGCCCGCGCACGCAGTCCTGCGGCCTCGAACGGCGACAGGTCATAGCGTGCAGCCAGAACCTTGTCGATGCGCGACATTTCGCTGTCGGCATAGTCATCGTCGGACCGGGCCAGGCGCACCAGCAGGGCGGCAAGCGCTAGCCGGGCGTCGTCATCGGTCAGTGGGTCGGGCTGCGGCTGGGTAAGCCGGGACAGGAAGGCATTGAACATGCCTCAGATATAGCGGCGGCTCAGTCTGCGTCCAAGCGGCTTTGCACGCGTTCGCGCGCGGCCTGGCTGTCATTGTAGCTGAGCCCCATGGCGATGCGTGCCTCTTCCACAATCTTGATCTCGCCCTCGTCCGAGTTTCCGTCGGCCAGCACCACCTCCCACAGGGCCTCCATCGCGGCCAGCCGCTCCTGCAAGTCCGTCGTTTCGCGGATCAGCTTGCCGAACGTGTCGGTGTCGGGGGCTGCGGCGTGCAGCTTCTCGCAGGTGGCGCGGACCTGGGCGGCCTCGATCGCGTTGTGCTGGTACAGGCGCGCCAGGATGCGATCGATCAACCGGATCTCTTCCAGCTTGTAGTCGCGGTCGGCCTGAGCCACGCGCACCAGCAACGCGCCTAGAGCCAGTTCCGTGTCCGGATCGGGCAGGGTGGTCTGTTGCTGCGGGCGAAACGCCTGAAAGAACTTTTTCAACATTGGCGCAGACTATTCCGTATTTTGTGGTCCGCCAAGCCCGGGCTACCCGTCATAGCCTTCGATGATCACCAGATCGCCCAGCGAGACCGGATCGCGCAAGGCCTTGGCTTTCTGGTAACCCGCGCTTTCATAGCAGGCCAGCGCATCCTCGTAGCTTGGGAATTCGATCACCACGGTGCGGGCGCGGGCTGCACCTTCCTTGACTTGGCGCTGACCCCCGCGCACCAGGAACCGCGCGCCATAGGCGGCGAAGGGTTCGGCGTTTGCGGCGATGTAATTCCTGTAGGCCTCCATATCGTTCACGTCGACATGCGCCACCCAATATCCTTTGGCCATGAAACTGCCCCCTGCGGTTTTTCCGGGTCAAATTGACCCGGAACGGAATGCAAAGCAAGCCCAAGCCGAAGGGGCGCGTCAGACCAGGCGCGAGCTTTCCTTCGCAGCGCGCACGAAATCGCGGAACAGCGGGTGCGGGTCGAAGGGCTTGGATTTCAGTTCGGGGTGATACTGAACGCCGATGAACCACGGGTGGTCCGCCCATTCGACGATTTCCGGCAGGCGGCCGTCGGGGCTCATGCCCGAGAATTTCAGCCCCGCCTTCTCGAGCTGTTCACGATACTTGATGTCCACCTCGTAGCGGTGGCGGTGGCGTTCCTCGATGTCGCAGGTGCCATAGACCTTGGCCACCTTGGAGCCTTCGGTCAGAACCGCATTGTAGGAGCCAAGGCGCATGGTGCCGCCCTTGTCATCGCCAACCTTGCGTTCGATCTTGGCGTTACCCTGGATCCATTCCTTGAGGTGATAGACCACCGGTTCAAAGCGCTTCTTGCCGGCCTCGTGGTCGAATTCCTCGGAGCCCGCGCCGGCGATGCCGGCCACGTTGCGGGCGGCCTCGATCACCGCCATCTGCATGCCCAGGCAGATGCCCAGGTAGGGAACCTGATGTTCGCGGGCGTATTGCGCGGCTTTGATCTTGCCCTCGGTGCCACGCTCGCCGAATCCACCCGGCACCAGAATGGCGTGGAAGCCTTCCAGATGCGGACCGGGGTCCTCGGTGTCGAAGATCTCGGCATCGACCCATTCGACCTTGACCTTGACGCGGTTGGCCATGCCGCCGTGGGTCAGCGCTTCGGCAATCGATTTATAGGCGTCTTCCAGCTGGGTGTATTTGCCGACGATGGCCACCTTCACCTCGCCTTCTGCGTTGTGGATGCGGTCGCTGACGTCTTCCCATTTCGACAGGTCGGGCTTGGGGGCCGGGCTGATCTGGAAAGCGTCCAGCACCGCCTGATCCAGCCCTTCCTTGTGGTAGGCCAGCGGCGCGTCATAGATGGTCGAGAGATCCTGCGCGGCAATCACTGCATCGGGGCGGACGTTGCAGAACAGGGCCAGCTTTTCGCGCTCTTTCTGCGGGATCGGACCTTCGGAACGGCAGACCAGGATGTCGGGGGCCAGACCGATCGAGCGCAGTTCCTTGACCGAGTGCTGGGTGGGTTTGGTTTTCAGTTCTCCGCTGGCCTTGATGTAGGGCAGCAGGGTCAGGTGCATAAAGATGCACTGTCCGCGCGGCTTGTCTTGGCTGAACTGGCGGATTGCCTCGAAAAAGGGCAGGCCCTCGATGTCGCCCACGGTGCCGCCGATTTCGCAAAGCATGAAATCGACCTCATCCTCGCCGATGGCGATGAAATCCTTGATCTCGTTGGTGACGTGCGGGATCACCTGGATGGTCTTGCCCAGATAGTCGCCGCGGCGCTCCTTCTCGAGCACGTTCATGTAGATGCGGCCTGAGGAAATGGAATCGGTCTTGCGTGCCGGAACGCCGGTGAAGCGTTCATAGTGACCCAGGTCTAGGTCGGTTTCTGCGCCGTCATCGGTGACGAAGACCTCGCCATGTTCGAACGGCGACATGGTGCCGGGATCGACGTTCAGGTAGGGGTCGAGTTTGCGTAGACGCACCGAATATCCGCGTGCCTGCAGCAACGCGCCCAGTGCGGCCGAGGCCAGCCCCTTGCCCAGCGACGAAACAACACCACCAGTGATGAAAATAAAACGCGCCATGTTTTTCGGCTGCTCCCGTGAGACGTCATTACCAACTGCCCGGCGGCCTGAAAAACCGCAGCATCACGGGACTTCACGTATAAAGGATTCGCGCCAAAAGCGCAAGAGAACCGCAAGATGCTGTTGCCGTTCTCTTTCAGATTTCTAGGTTTTGTGGATCAGTCGGCCTGCGGGATCAGCGGGGCATTGTCGCCCTGCGCCGGAGGCAGCAGATCTTCGGCCGGCGGAACCAACGGTGTGGTTTCTTCGGTTTCCACCGGAGCCGGAACGCCCAGACGATCGATGACCGACGTGCCAGCCGATTTCTGCGCCGCCAGAATCGTCAGCGTGATCGAGGTGACGATGAAACAGGCCGCAAGAATCCAGGTCAGTTTGCCCAGCGCCGTCGCGGCTGCGCGGCCGGTCATGGCGCCGCCGCCACCGCCGCCCATCCCCAAGCCGCCGCCCTCGGACCGCTGCATCAGGACAACGGCAATCAGGCCAAGGGCCAGAAGAAGGTGGATGATGAGAACGACGTTTTCCATGGTGGTCCTGTACGGCGTGGCGTGTATCGCCGGGTACTTAAGCAAGTTTGGGGGCGGGGGCAAGTCACGAGTTTCCCGCAGCCGGATCGATCCGCGATTTTGCATCGAAAGATGTGGACAGGACGCGGTGCATCGCGCAGGCTTTGGCCATGCCACATGACCACCCCGATCATCCGCACGCCCTGCTGCCACCCGAACCCGCCCTGCGCGTGAAAGCGCTGGAAACGGTTCTCATCCGCAAGGGCCTGATCGACCCGGCGGCTCTGGATGAGATCATTGACATCTATCAAAACCGGATTGGTCCGCAGAATGGTGCGCGCGTTGTTGCAAAGGCATGGGCCGATCCAGAGTTCAAGTCCGGGCTGCTAAAGCATGCGACGCCGCTGATCGCCGAACTGGGCTATTACGGGCGGCAAGGAGAGCACATTGTGGTGGTCGAGAACACGCCACAGCAGCACAACATGGTCGTCTGCACCCTGTGCAGCTGCTATCCGTGGCCGCTGCTGGGGATTCCGCCCACCTGGTACAAGTCAGACGCCTATCGCGCCCGCGCGGTGCGCGAGCCGCGAAAGGTTTTGGCAGAGTTCGGCGTAAATCTGCCGTCTGAGACGGCGGTACGCGTGTGGGATTCGACAGCCGAGATACGCTACCTCGTCCTTCCGATGAGGCCGCCGGGCACTGAGGGGATGAGCGAGGACGAGATTACGGCGCTGGTGACCCGCGACAGCATGATCGGCACCGGGCTGCCCAAGGTGCCGGCATGACGCGCGCGCATGATATGGGTGGCCGGTTCGGGGATGGCCGGGTCCGGCCCGAGCCGCAGGAGGCCCCGGTTTTCGCCGAGAAGTGGCACGCCCGGGCGCTTGCCGTCACGCTGGCCGCGGGCGCGTTGGGGCAATGGAACATTGACACCGCGCGCCATGCGCGCGAGCGGTTGTCGCCGCAAGACTATGCGCGGTTTTCCTATTACGAAAAATGGATCTCGGCCCTGGCTGACCTGTTGGTCGAAACGGGTGTGCTCAGCCTGGACGAGCTGCGCGGGGTGGACACCAAGGTGGAACATCCGTTGGCGGTTCGGGCGCTGCAAGCCGGCGCTGTGGAAAAAGTTCTGGCCATGGGTGGTCCGGCCGACCGTCCTTCGAACGTCGAGGTCGAATTCAAGGTTGGTCAGGTGGTGCGTACGCGCCGACCGGCGGGGAACCGATTGGTCGATGGCGGTCATACCCGATTGCCGAAATATGCCGCCGGAGCGCAGGGGCGGATCTTGCGCGTTCACGGGTGTCACGTGCTGCCGGATTCCAGCGCCCACGGACTGGGTGAAGCGCCTGAGCCGCTCTACGCCGTCGCGTTTCGGGCCTCGCAACTTTGGACGCACCCCGAAAGCCCACAGGACGAGGTCATCCTTGACCTTTGGCAAAGCTATCTGGAGCCGCCATGACCACATGCCCACCACCAATCCGGCCCGACATGGTGTTCGAGCAACCCTGGCACGCACAGTTGTTCGCCACCACGGTTGCGCTGAACGAGGCGGGGAGGTTTTCCTGGGCTGAATGGACGAATGCCTTTTCGACCACTTTGACGCGGCACGGTGTCGCCCGCGAACTGGATGGCGGCAATGACTATTTCCTAGCTTGGCTAGAAACGCTCGAGACACTTTTGGTATCCTCAGGTGCCGCCGAGCGCAATGAACTTGATGCTGTGTCCGAGGCTTGGAGGGTTGCGTTTCTGAGCACTCCACACGGGCACCCAGTTCGACTTACTCGCGAATAGGGGCTCTGCCCCCGCCGCTCGTTCCGGGCGACTCCCCCAGGATATTTATGGCCAGATGAAATTTGCGGCCAATGTTCATCCGGCCCAAAATATCCCCACCGGAGGCATCGCGCGCCAGCGCGATCGAACACTGCGTCGAAATACCGGTTTCCCTGCTGCCTGTGCCTCGTTATACGGGCCGAGTTTGGAAAATCAGCACAAAAGGACCGGATATGGCCAATGTTGTTGTTGTCGGCGCCCAATGGGGCGACGAAGGAAAAGGCAAGATCGTCGACTGGCTGAGCGAGCGGGCAGACGTGATCGCGCGTTTTCAGGGCGGGCACAACGCCGGGCATACGTTGGTTATCGACGGCAAGGTCTACAAGCTGCACGCCCTGCCGTCAGGAGTGGTGCGTGGCGGCAAGCTGAGTGTCATCGGCAACGGGGTCGTGCTGGATCCGTGGCACCTCTTGGAAGAGATAGAGACGATTCGCGGGCAGGGGGTCGAGATCACGCCCGAAACGTTGATGATTGCCGAGAATACACCCTTGATCCTGCCGATTCACGGAGAGTTGGACCGGGCGCGCGAAGAGGCCGCAAGCAAAGGGACCAAGATCGGCACGACTGGCCGTGGAATCGGGCCGGCCTATGAAGACAAGGTGGGGCGCCGCTCGGTGCGGGTGGCCGATCTTGCGGATGATGCGACACTGGAGACCCGGGTCGACCGGGCATTGCAGCATCATGACCCCCTCCGCAGGGGGTTGGGTATTGCTCCGGTCGATCGCGATGCCCTGATCGCTCAACTGAAGGATGTCGCGCAGCAGATTCTTCCGTTTGCCGCCCCGGTCTGGAAAGTGCTCAACGAAAAGCGCAAGGCGGGCAAGCGCATCCTGTTCGAGGGCGCACAAGGTGCGTTGCTGGACATTGATTTCGGTACCTACCCGTTCGTGACATCGTCAAACGTGATCGCCGGCCAGGCCGCGACGGGCGTAGGCATTGGACCCGGATCCATCGATTTCGTTCTGGGTATCGTCAAGGCCTATACGACCCGGGTGGGTGAAGGGCCTTTCCCGACCGAGTTGTATGACGCGGACGGGCAGCGCCTGGGTGAGCGCGGGCACGAGTTCGGGACCACCACTGGACGCAAGCGGCGTTGCGGTTGGTTCGACGCCTGTCTGGTGCGCCAGACCTGTGCAACCAGCGGGGTCAACGGTATTTCGCTGACCAAGCTGGACGTTCTGGATGGTTTTGACACGCTGAAGATCTGTGTTGGCTATGATTTGGATGGGCAGCGCTTGGACTATCTGCCCACGGCCGCCGAGCAGCAGGCGCGCTGCAAGCCGATCTATGAGGAGTTGCCGGGCTGGAGCGAGTCCACCGAAGGTGCGCGCAGTTGGGCGGATCTTCCGGCCAACGCGATCAAATACGTGCGTCGGGTCGAAGAACTGATCGAGTGCCCGGTGGCCTTGTTGTCCACCAGCCCGGAGCGGGACGACACCATCCTGGTGACCGACCCGTTTGCAGACTGATGCGCAGGCAACAAGAAACCGGTCTCAGCTACAAGGCGCGCAGGCGGTGGTCATTGGTGCTGCTGCTGGTGGGGCTGCCGCTCTACATCGTGGCCGTCGTCACCGTGTTGAACTGGCTGGACCGTCCTCCTATCTGGCTGGAACTTTTGGTTTATGTCGGGCTTGGGATCCTGTGGGCGCTTCCGTTCAAATTCGTGTTCAGGGGGGTGGGGCAGGCCGACCCTGACCAAGAGCAGGAGTAAGTGCACCACTGGCCCTGATCAAAGCCGCGTGATCGGGGCGCGACCGGCTTCCCAAAAGAACCCATGTCAGCCGCACCAAAAAAGGCCGGAGAAATGTCTCCGGCCCGATTGGTCAGTTGTGGGGGTCTTGTCAGCCCGCGGCGCGTTTGTCCTCGGGCCGGAAGCCGATCTGGTTCGAGGCGGCAAAGCGCCCTCCGCCGGCTTTTTCGATTTTGCCGTCGCGCAGCAGCTGGCCGAACGACCGCAAGCTTTCCTCGCGGTTGAATTCGTCTTGCTTCAGGGCGCGAACCTTGTTCATCAACTGAGGGCGCGAGAACTGTTCCTGGCCCTCGATGAACGACAGGTAGGCGGCCGCGGCCTCGAGCAGTTCGGGCAGTGACTGTGCGCCCTGTTCTTGCGCGAACCGGGCAAACCCGCCTTCATCGGGTGACGAGTCCGCCGGTTCGGCGGTCACGCGGCGCGGGGTCACCGGGCCCGCCTCTGGGGCGTCCTTGTCGACCCGCTGCTCGGCCACCAGCTTGAGGGGGGCGGCCGTATCCGATTCCGGGCGCATGCTGGTTACTCGAATCTCGGGGCGGCGCGGGCTGACGACCGAGGCCAGATCGCCGCGGTATTTTTCGTCCTCGGAAGCCGCATTGTCACCGGTCGCCTCGCGCTCGGCTTCGGTGGCCGCGACGGCCGTGCGCAGGTGCGAATAGGTTTCTCGCGTGTCGGCAGTGGCCGGGTCACCCAGTTCGGCATCCGCCTTCTGCAGCAGGCGCAGAACATCCGTGTCCAGTTCGTCGTCGTCCGCGTGGTCGGCCGGCGCTTCCATTTCGGACTCGATCGCGGAAATTTCGCGCAGGATGTTTTCCTCATCCTCGACCGTCAGGGTGCCGGTTGCCTCTTTGGTGTCATCCGAGTTTTCGTCTTCGCCCAGAATGTTGAGGATGTCGTCGACATCGGGCTGGGCGTCGTCCTCGATATCCTCGAACAGGGCTTCTTCGGCCGCTGCTTCCGGTTCGATCGGGGTGGAAGGCGCCGCGGGCGCCATCTCGTCAGACCCGTTGTCCTCGGTCTCTGCCGCCTCGGCCTGGGGCGGTTCAACGGACAAATCGTCGTCGGCATCTGTGTCTTGAAGCGGCAGGTCGGGTTCCACGTCAGTCTGATCGACCAACTCAACGGAGGCACCGGTTTCTGCAGCGCTTTCCACATGGTCGTCCGGCTGGGCCATGATTGGTTCCGCACCGGTGGTGGACGGGGTGTCGGGCTGCCGGGGGCTGGCTGCCGCCGGATCCGAACCGGCCACCGTTTCCAGATCGTCCGGGGCCAAGGCGCCCGTTTCAAAAGCAGCCGAAATGGCGTCGACCTGGGGTTCGGTTGCAGCCAGAAAGCCGGTCTCATCTTCTTCTGCGTAAGGCGTGGGGGGGTGGTCGCCGTGGGAAACCACCGCGCGGATACGCTGCAGTTTCGCGGCGATGCTGTCCGCAGCCGGGGGCGGCGCCGCAGGGCGCGCGGCTGGGTCTTGCGGGTCAGACAGGGGAGGGGTCATGGAGGGGGTCCGGGTGTCAGCAGTCATGGGGTGCGGTGCGGCCGAAGGGGGGCGATCCGAGGCGCGCAGCAGCAACCCGTTCTCGCCGGGGCGGGCCTCGACGTGGCGCGCGGTGTCTCGTTGCGCGATGCGGGCCAGCATCTCGGCGTCGGGTTGCGGAGGTTCAGAACCGAAATAGCGATCTTCTGCGGCGAGATCGCGGAAATATTCCGCAATCGCCTTCATCGTTTCGAAGGAATCGTCGAACCCTTCCAGCGTGCAGGAAAAAGTCCCGTAGGAAACGGTCAATACCTTGTTGTTCTGTACCATCAGACGCACGTCCTTTACACAATAACACAGCCAAACTCGCAACCGCGGCGCAGAATCGGCTCAAGCAACTGTTCTGATGAACCTATCATTTTGTGGTCTGAATGTGTCCAAAAGCGGGAAAAATGGTCAATCTTGGAAAAAACGTGGAAATTGTTCATTCTGATTGGCCAATCGGGCTGTTTGGTGGCGGAGAAATCGGCCCCGGCGATCTGGATCTGGCGCTGAGCCGCGTCAGGCTGGCCGTTGCTGCGGATGGGGGCGCGGCGGGTTTGATCGATTCGGGGCGCGTTCCGGATGCGGTGATCGGCGATTTCGACTCGCTTTCCAGCCGCCATCGTGCGCAGGTGCCGGCCGAGCGGCTGTTTCCGATCCGCGAACAGGACAGCACCGATTTCGACAAGGCCCTGCGCAATATTCGAGCACCGGTGGTGCTGGGTGTCGGATTCCTGGGCGGGCGGCTGGATCACCAGCTGGCGGTGTTCAATACCATGGTACGTTGGCCGGATCGGCCCTGCATCCTTCTTGGGTCGCAAGAGGTGGTGTTCCACGCGCCGCCGCATGTCACCTTGCAGATCCCGCCAGGCGACACGGTGTCATTGTTTCCGTTCCGGCGGGTGACCGGGCGAAGCTTGGGGTTGGAATGGCCCATCGACGGATTGGTGCTGGAACCTGACGGGCGTGTGGGCACATCGAACCGGGCGCTGTCGGATGTCACGCTCACGGTGGACGGGCCGGGCTTGATCGTGATGGTGCCGCGCGGCGCGCTGGATCAGGTCATGCAGGCGTTTGCGTCCGGGCAGACAGGGCGGTGGCCCGCTCGCGCAGAATGACATAGAGGCCGGCACCCACGGTGATCGCGATCCCCAAGGCGGCAAGACCGTTGGGCAGGTCGCGGAAGATCAGCCAGCCGATCAACGTGGCGACGGGGATTTCCAGATACTGCATCGGGGCCAGCGTGGCCGACGGCGCATAGCGCAGCGACCACGTCATCAACAGGTGCGCGACCGTGCCCAATACCCCTATGGACAGCAGCAGACCGTAGGGGGCGTTGGCCGGCAGAGTCAGCGTCAGGGCAGGCAGGTCTGCGTATGCGCCGATCAGAAGGACCGGCAGCAGCAACAGCGTTGCCATCAGACCCGATACCGCCTGCAGGGCGATCGGATCGGTCTCTTTGGCGATCTGCCGCGTGACCAGCATGAACAGGGCGAAAACCACCGCAACGATCAACGGCAGCAGTGCGGGGGCGCCCACTTGGGCAAAGCTGGGCTGGATCACCAGCAGGGTGCCGGCAAAGCCGATGATGCAGGCGATCAGGCGGCGGGGGCCGACCTCTTCGCCCAGAACGTAGCGCCCCAGCAGCAGCATGATGAACGGCATGACGAAGGCGATGGCCACCGCATCGGCCAGCGGCAGGAATTGCAGCGCGCTGAACATCGCGCTGATGCCGATGATATGCAGCAGCGTGCGCAGCGCGGTCAGCCGCAGGACGCGCCCGCGCATCCGCCACGGCCGGCCGGTCAGTGCCACCAGGGGGATCAGGAGCGCAGCCTGCACCGCGAAACGCGCCAGGACCAGCAGGCCCAGCGGCATGGTCTCGCCCAACAGCTTGGCCAGCGCGTCGCCCAGCGGGGCCAGCACGCAGAAACCAAGCATCAGGACGATGCCGAAGACGGGGCGATCCTGGGTCATGGCCCGCACGCTAGGTCAAGCGGCGGGCCGTTGAAAGGCCAAATGCGTCTCAGCAGTTGGGCACGTTGACGGCCAGTCCGCCCAGCGAGGTTTCCTTGTATTTCTCGTGCATGTCATGGCCGGTCTGGCGCATGGTCTCGATCACCACGTCCAGCGGCACAAAGTGCTGCCCGTCCCCGCGCAGGGCCAGCGACGCCGCCGAAACCGCTTTGATCGCGCCCAGCCCGTTGCGCTCAATGCAGGGAACCTGAACCAGCCCGGCGACCGGGTCGCAGGTCATGCCCAGATGATGCTCCAGCGCGATCTCGGCGGCATTTTCCACCTGTTCGGGCGTGCCGCCCATCACTGCGCACAGACCCGCCGCGGCCATCGCGGCCGCGCTGCCCACTTCGGCCTGACACCCGGCCTCGGCGCCCGAGATCGAGGCGTTGTACTTCACCAGCCCGCCAATCGCGGCGGCGGTCAGCAGGAAATCCTCGATATGGCTTTCCGATGCGCCGGGAACGTGGTCGAGGTAATAGCGCAGCACCGCCGGCAGCACGCCCGCCGCGCCGTTGGTGGGGGCGGTGACGACCTGACCGCCAGCGGCGTTTTCCTCGTTCACCGCCATCGCATAGACGCTCATCCAGTCGTTGATCGTGTGCGGCGCATTCAGGTTCATGCCCCGTTCGGCCATCAGCGCTTCGTGGATCGCCTTGGCGCGGCGCCGTACCTTAAGGCCGCCGGGCAGGATGCCGTCGGTGTTCAGTCCGCGCTCAATGCAGGCGTTCATCACCTCCCACAGGCGGGCGGTACCCTTGGCGAAACTGTCGGCGCAGCCGCGCGCGATCTCGTTGGCGCGTTTCATTTCGGCGATGGACTTGCCGCTGGCGCGGGCCATCTCCAGCATTTCGGCGGCGGTCTTGAACGGGTAGGGTACGGGGGGACCATCGTTGGTGTCCTTGCCTTCGGCCAGTTCCTCTTCGGTCAGGACAAAGCCGCCGCCGACCGAGTAATAGACCTGCCGCAGGATCACGTCGCCCTGCGCGTCGGTGGCCATCAGGATCATGCCGTTGGCGTGGCCCGGCAGCGCGTTGTCATAGTCAAAGATCAGGTCCGCCTTGGGGTCGAAGCGCAGCGTGGGCAGGCCCTCGGGCGAAACGCTGCGGGCGTCGGCGATGGCGGCCAGGGTCGCCTCGGCCTTGTCATGGTCATAGGTGTCGGGGGTGAACCCGGCCAGGCCCAGGATCGTGGCCCGGTCGGTGGCGTGGCCGACCCCGGTAAAGGCCAGCGATCCGTGCAGCGAGGCGCGCAGCCCCGCGAATTCGAACGGCGAGGCGCGCATCAGATCCAGGAACCGGGCGGCAGCCACCATGGGTCCCATCGTGTGGGACGAGGACGGGCCGATGCCCACTTTGAACATGTCGAAGACGGAAAGAAACATCAGGTGGCAGACCCTTCTGGAGGCTTTGCATAGGTGGGTGCGGTAAACGGTGCGGTGCCCAGCCCTTCGGCCGTGATCGCGGCGGTTCCAAAGATCGGGCACTGCGGGGTTCCCAGAACCCGTATCAGCCCGTTGGGATTGAGCGCGCGACAGGCGGCGCTGTCCTGCGCATTGTGGGCGCGGTCGACCAGTTCCGTGCGGTAGGGCAGGCCCATCTCTTCCAGCGCCAGCCGGATCACCAGCGCGGCGTTGTCGGGGGCGTAGTGCAGGGCATACCGTTCAGTCATGGAGCCAAAATATCCAGCCCGCCTGTTGCGCGAACATACGATTGCGACGTTTCCGATAGGAAACGCGTATTTCCGACACATCAAATCGTCAATGGCAAGGATCGGCTTTTGTGCGCCACCCAGACGAAATGGGTGATCGACATGAAAAACCGGCCCGCGTCGGCAAGGGCGTTTTGCTCGTCGGCCCAGGCCGTTGCCTCGGCCTCGAGGATTTCGCCAGACTGGATGGCAAAGTCCTGCATCAGCCGAATCATCATCAGGGCTAGTCCGTCGGGGCGCAAGGTGGTGTCGCAGAACGTCACCGGATTCACGTGGTCCGGTTGAAACCCGCAGCCCCGCAGGGCCGCGGGCAGCGCGGCCGGAACGCAGCGGTCGGCCAGGTGGGCGTCCCAGATTTCGCAGATGCGGCGCATGCGTTCAGGGTGGTCGCTGTGCCATGTCAAACTGTCCCAGTGCGTGTCGCCGATCACCAGACGCCCGCCCGGGCGCAGGACGCGGTTGAGTTCGCTCAGCGCAGGCGCCGGGTCGGCGAAATATTCGAACACCTGTACGGACACGGCCTTGTCGAAATGCTGGTTGGGGATCGGCATGTCAAAGGCCGAGCCCTCGACCAGGTCAACGTGATCAAACGCGCTGCATCGGCTGCGCGCGGCGGCCAGCATGTCCGGGCTGGTGTCGAGGCCGGTAACCTGCCCCTGTGGCCCCACCGCACGGGCCAGTTCGGCGGTCAGCAGGCCGGTACCGCAGCCAAGATCCAGGATCGCCTCACCCGGGGCGGGGGCGAGGGCGTCGAAATTGGCGCGACGGCGGCGCGATACATCCGCGCCCTGATAGGCCATGTCCAGCAGTTGCGCCGTGGATTTTCCGAATTTCAGCATGGTGCCCCCTTCGGACCATCGTAGCCGAAATTCTTGTGCAGACGAAGGAAACCGCGCCCTTCCCCCTCGCACCCGCAGCAGGGATTGCCTATAAGGGGTCGAATTTTGAACTTTGCGAGGTTGCAATGACCCAGAAACTGTCACCGATCGACACTGCCAAGCGCGTCGCCGCCTATCGGGCGGCCGAGATGGTCGAGGACGGAATGCGCGTGGGGCTGGGCACCGGGTCGACGGCGGCCTGGTTGGTGCGCCGACTGGGCGAGCGCGTGAAGAACGAGGGCCTGAAGATCAGGGGCGTTCCGACCTCGACCGCAACGGCGCAGCTGGCGCGCGAGGTGGGCATCGAGGTGGTATCGCTGGATCAGGCCGGGTGGCTGGACTTGACCATCGACGGGGCCGACGAATTCGACGGCGAGTTGAACCTGATCAAGGGCGGCGGCGCGGCCTTGCTGCAGGAAAAGATCGTGGCCACGGCCAGCGACCTGATGGTGGTGATCGCGGATGCCGGCAAAGAGGTCGAGACTCTGGGTGCCTTTCCCCTGCCAATCGAGGTGATTCCCTTTGGCTGGCAGACCACGCGGACGCTGGTCGAGGAACTGCTGGATTCGATGGATGTTCTGGGCACGTCGGCTACGTTGCGGATGAACGGCGAGGCCCCGACCGTCACCGACGAGGGCAACCACATCCTGGACCTGCACCTGCAGCGTATCGGCAACCCGCGGCAATTGGCGCTGGCCCTGAACCAGATCCCCGGCGTGGTGGAAAACGGGTTGTTCATCGACATCTGCGACAAGGTGGTGATCGGGTTCGGCGATGGCCGGGTCGAGCTGCGCGACATCAACGAAGGCACGATCCAGCTGGATCGTCTTGGCGAGGGCGACGACAACCTGTTCTCGGACCTGGCCGACTGACCGGGGCGTTCACGCGCCCGTGTGGTATCAATGCCCGGGGCTTGGCAGGTTGTGCTGCGCCCCCACATATCCAAGACACTTCGAGGCAGGCTGACAGAAGGAACGCGGCATGAGCTTTGACTATGATCTTTTCGTCATCGGCGGCGGCTCGGGCGGGGTCCGCGCGGCGCGGGTAGCGGCGGGTGAAACCGGCGCCAAGGTCGCGCTGGCCGAAGAGGACCGGTATGGCGGAACCTGCGTGATCCGGGGCTGTGTGCCCAAAAAACTGATGGTGTTCGCCAGCGAATATTCGGGCATGGTCGAAGACGCTCGCGCCTATGGCTGGGACATCCAGCCGGGCGCTTTCGACTGGCAGCAGTTCCGCGGCAAGCTGCATGCCGAGCTGGACCGGCTTGAAGGGATCTATCGCAATATCCTCAAGAACAACGGCGTCGAAACCTTTGACCAGCGCGCGAAACTGGTCGATCCGCACATGGTCGAACTGGCCGATGGCACCCGCAAGACCGCCAAGCACATCCTGATCGCAACCGGCGGCCGCCCCGTGGTGCCCGAGTTTCCGGGTTCGGAACTGGCGATCACCTCGAACGAGATTTTCCATCTGGATAAGCTGCCCGAGACCATGCTGATCGTCGGCGGCGGCTATATCGCCTGCGAGTTCGCCGGGATCATGAACGGCCTAGGCGTCAAGACCACGCAATTCTATCGCGGGGCGCAGATCCTGCGCGGGTTCGATGACGAGGCGCGCGGGCTGATCTGCGAAGAGATGTGCCAGAACGGTGTCGACGTGCATCTGGGCACCAATGTGCTCGAGATGAAAAAGCAGGGCGACAAGATTTGGGTCAAGGCGACCAACGGGTCGGAACTGCTGTTCGACGTGGTCATGTTCGCCACGGGCCGGGCGCCCAATGCCGACGATCTGGGGCTGGAAGGTCTGGGCGTCGAACGTGGCCGCAAGGGCGAGATCATCGTGGACGAATACAGCCAAACGGCGGTGCCCTCGATCTTTGCCATCGGTGACGTGACCGACCGGGTGAACCTGACGCCGGTCGCGATCCGCGAAGGGATGGCCTTTGTCGAGACCGTGTTCAAGGGCAACCCCACCCCGGTGGATCATGAACTGATCCCGACCGCAATCTTCACCCAGCCCGAGATGGGCACCGTGGGGCTGAGCGAGGAGGCCGCCGCCGAGCAGGAGCCGATCGAGGTCTATGCGACCTCGTTCAAACCGATGCAGAAGGCGTTCGCAGGCAGCACGCAACGGGTGTTGATGAAGCTGATCGTAAGTCAGGCCACCCGCAAGGTGCTGGGGTGTCACATCGTCGCCCCCGGCGCGGGCGAGATGATCCAGTTGGCTGGCATCGCGGTCAAGATGGGGGCGACAAAAGAAGATTTCGATCGCACGGTTGCGGTTCATCCAGTAATGGCCGAAGAACTGGTAACCATGCGGCAACCCGTGCGTACCGCTTGATTTGCAAGCGCGCGCACACAGGTTACAAGTGATCCCGTGAGCTCACGGGCCAAAACAAGGGAAATGAAACACATGGCGGGCAACAGCGGAGGCCCCTGGGGGGGCGGAGGCTCATCCGGTGGCGGAGGAAACCGGGGAAACAATGGCGGCGGGCGACGTCCGCCCGAAGGCGACGGGCCGCAGATCCCCGAAATCGATGAATTGATGAAAAAGGGCCAGGAGCAGCTGCGCGTGCTGATGGGCGGGCGCGGCGGCGGTGGTCGCGGCAGCAACGGGTCCGGCCAGGGAGGCGGTGGCGGCCCGGCGATCACCAAGGGCACGATCCTGCTGGGTGGGGTTGCCGCCCTGGTTCTGTGGGGCTTTGCCAGCGCCTATACGGTCAAGCCCGAAGAACAGTCGGTTGAACTGCTGTTCGGCCGGTTTTCCGGGATCGGCACCGAAGGTCTGAACTTTGCCCCGTGGCCCGTGGTCACGGCCGAAGTCATCCCGGTGAAGGTCGAACAGACCGAGACCATCGGCTCGGGCGGTCGCGGCACCGATGCGGGGCTGATGCTGACCGGCGACGAGAACATCGTCGACATCGATTTCCAGGTGGTCTGGAACATCTCGAACCCGGCGGACTTCCTGTTCAACCTCCGCGATCCGCGCGAAACCATCCGTGCGGTGTCTGAATCGGCCATGCGCGAGATCATCGCGCAGTCGGACTTGGCGCCGATCCTGAACCGCGACCGTGCGGTAATCGCCGAGCGGCTCGAGGAGCTGATCCAGTCAACGCTGGACAGCTACAATTCGGGCATCAACATCGTCCGTGTGAACTTTGACGGGGCCGACCCGCCAGAGCCAGTCAAGGACGCCTTCCGCGAGGTCCAGTCGGCCGGACAGGAACGGGACCGGCTCGAGAAGCAAGCCGATGCCTATGCCAACCGGGTTCTGGCCGGTGCGCGCGGTGAAGCCGCGCAGGTGCTGGAAGAGGCCGAGGCCTATCGCGCCCAGGTCGTGAACGAAGCCCAGGGTGAGGCCAGCCGATTCAGCGCGGTTCTGGAAGAATATTCCAAGGCGCCGGACGTGACTCGCAAACGTCTGTACCTGGAACGGATGGAGCAGGTTCTTGGCGACGTGGACAAGATCATCCTGGACGAAAGCGCGACCGGACAGGGGCAGGGCGTCGTGCCCTATCTGCCGCTGAACGAACTGCGCCGCAATTCGGGCGAGGGGAACTAAGACATGCGTAAATCATCCTTTCTCCTGCCGGCCATTTTCGTGGTTCTGGTGATCGCCCTGTCGGCGATCTTCATCGTGGACGAGCGCGAAAAGGCGCTGGTTCTGCAATTCGGCCGGGTGGTCGACGTCAAGGAAGAGCCAGGCCTGGCCTTTAAGATTCCGATCATCCAGGAGGTCGTGCGCTATGACGACCGTATCCTCAGCCGCGAGGTCGGGCCGCTGGAAGTCACGCCGCTGGATGACCGCCGCTTGGTGGTCGACGCCTTTGCGCGCTATCGGATCGCCGATGTGCGCCAGTTCCGCGAGGCCGTGGGTGCCGGTGGCATCGACACTGCCGAGCAGCGTCTGGACTCGATCCTGCGCGCCAAAACCCGCGAGGTTCTGGGTTCGGTCAGCTCGAATGACATCCTCAGCTCGGACCGGGCGGCGCTGATGCTGCGCATCCGCAACGGCGCGATCGCCGAGGCCCGCGATCTGGGTCTTGAAGTGATCGACGTGCGCCTGAAACGCACCGACCTGCCGCAGGCCAACCTCGAGGCGACTTTCGCCCGGATGCGCGCCGAGCGGGAACGCGAGGCGGCCGACGAAGTGGCCCGTGGTGAGGAAGCCGCACAACGGATCCGCGCTCAGGCCGATCGGACCGTGGTCGAACTGGTGTCAGAAGCACGCCGCGAGGCCGAGATCGTCCGCGGTGAGGCCGATGCGCAGCGCAACGCGATTTTTGCCGAAGCTTATGGCAAGGACCCGGAGTTCTTCGAATTCTACCGGTCGTTGACGGCTTACGAGAACGCCTTGAAGGGCGGCAATAGCTCGTTGGTTCTCAGCCCGGATTCCGAGTTCTTCAACTATCTCGGATCGCCGACCGGGCGCCGTGGAACGGCGGCCGAGTGATGGGCATGGTCTTGCTGGCCTTCGGGCTGGTGTTGATTGTCGAGGGGCTGGCCTATGCGCTGGCCCCTTCGCTTGTGGTGCGAATGCTCGAAGCGCTGCGCAGCCTGCCCGAACCGGCGCGGCGGCTGGTAGGGTTGCTGTGCGTGGTCAGCGGTTTCATTCTGCTCTGGGCCGCGTATCAGGCGGGGTTTTGACCCGCCGCGGTCACGCGCAGGTGAATTCCTGTGCTTACCGAGTTGCGGGGCGGTGCAAACTGACTACATTGTTTGCAAACAGGGCGCGCCAAGGCGGTCCTGATAGCGATTGTCGACAAGGAGAGACCAAGTGCAGGCATTAGCACGCAGTGTGGCCGTCCGCCGGGACGATATGGTAACGATGATGCGGTTGATGTGGCTGTCTTTTGCCGCCGCGATCCTGGTGCTGGCCCAGACCGTGGCCGCGCAGGCCCGGCCCGAAAGCCTGGCGCCTCTGGTCGACAGGATCAGCCCCGCGGTGGTCAACATCACCACCACAACCCTGATCGAGGGGCAGGCCGGTCCGCGCGGCATCGTACCCGAAGGCTCTCCGTTCGAGGATTTCTTTCGCGAATTCCAGGACCGCAATGGCGGCGAGGAAAACCGTCCCCGCCGCAGCAACGCGCTGGGCTCGGGCTTCGTGATTTCCGAGGATGGATTTATCGTCACCAACAACCACGTCATCGCCGAGGCCGATGAAATCCTGATCGAATTCTTCCCGGGTGACGGACAGCCAAAGAAAGAGCTGCCGGCCAAGGTGATCGGCACCGACGAAAAAACCGACATCGCTGTGCTCAAGGTCGAGGCTTCGGGGCCGCTGAAGTACGTCACCTTCGGTGACAGCGATACGGCACGTGTCGGCGATTGGGTCATCGCGATGGGAAACCCGCTGGGGCAGGGATTTTCGGTCTCGGCCGGTATCGTGTCAGCGCGCAACCGTGAACTCAGCGGCAGCTATGACGACTACATCCAGACCGATGCGGCGATCAACCGAGGCAACTCGGGCGGGCCGCTGTTCAACATGGACGGTCAGGTGATCGGCGTGAACACCGCGATCCTGTCGCCCAATGGCGGCTCGATTGGCATCGGTTTTTCGATGGCATCGAACGTCGTGGTCAAGGTGGTCGACCAACTGCGCGAGTTCGGCGAAACCCGTCGCGGTTGGCTGGGTGTGCGCATCCAGGACGTGACCGAGGACATGGCCGAGGCGATGGGGCTGGACAAGCCCGGCGGGGCGCTGATCAGCGATGTGCCGGACGGCCCCGCGAAAGAGGCGGGCCTGCTACCGGGTGACGTGATCCTGAGCTTTGACGGGGTCGAAGTGCAGGATACGCGCGCATTGGTGCGCCAGGTCGGCGAAACCCCGGTCGGCAAGGCGGTGCGCGTCGTGGTGATGCGCGACGGGGCGACCAAGACCGTGGTGGTCACGCTGGGCCGCCGCGAAGACGCCGAGCGGGCCGAACAGGGCGTCGCTGAAGATTCTCAGGCGCCGGTCGAGGAGGACGCCACTGTTCTGGGCCTGACGATCGCACCGCTTACGGATGCGCTGCGCGAGGATCTGGGGCTGGATGCGGGTGGCGAGGGCCTTGTGGTCATGGATGTCGACGAGGCGTCCGAGGCCTTTGACAAGGGCCTGCGGGCCGGTGACATCATCACCGAGGCGGGCCAGCAGAAGGTCAGCACCATTGCCGAGTTCGAGGCCCGCATGGACGAGGCCCGCGAGGCCGGGCGCAAGTCGCTGTTGCTGCTGGTACGGCGCGGCGGCGACCCACGGTTCGTGGCGCTGAGCCTCGAGGAGTAGGCGCTCCAAGAATGGACGGCATGGCCGGGGCTTCACGCTCCGGCCATTTTTTATCGGTCCCGAACGCAAAAGAGCCACATGCCGGGGAGGCACATGGCTCTGGTGCAGGGAGAGGCCAGTGGACAGATATCGGGGATGATACGCTGGCCCCCTACGGTAACGTCTATCGGTGTAATCTATTGTCCGTGCCCTGTATGTGAAGCGGATCACATCGGCCGTGGTTTTCCGAAACCTCAGATCAGATCGGATTCCGCAAGCTGGCGCAGGGCATCGAAATCATGAATCTGCACCCCCCCGCGCGTTGCTTCGACCACTTTGCTGCGTTTCCAGGTGGCGATGGTCTTGGACACGGCCTCGCGTGTGGCACCGACGAATTCGGCCAGTTCGCTCTGCGACAGGGCAATTCGGGCGCTGGGTACCTCTTGCTGGTTTGCAAGGTGCAACAGCTTGCGCGCAAGGCGCACGGGCATGGGCAGGAAGACCTGCTCATTCAACTGTACCCCCATCCAGCGCATTCGCAGCCCGGCCAGCCGGATCATATCCACCGCAAGGTCCGGGTGTGCACGGATCTGGTTCATCACGTCATTGCGGCGCACGCGCAGCACCCGCGACGGCTCGGCCGCCGTGATGGTGGCGGTGCGGGGGCCGCTGTCGAACAGGGCAATCTCGCCAAACACCTCGCCCGGCCGCATCAGGCTGAGCGCCAGCTTGCGCCCGCTCATGGCCAGGAAGGAAACCTCGAGCATGCCTTCCATCAGGGCATAGAGCGCATCGCCCTCGTCGCCCTGTTCAAACAGAACCTCTCCCTGCGACAGGAATACGGGGGTTGCCAGGCTGGACAGCATGACGCGCAACCGTTCGGACGCTTCGGAAAGAAACCCGCTGTTGGGAAATGCTGTCATGGACGACACGAGGCCTCGGCCGGGAACTTGGTGGGTGGTGGTGCGTCAGCTTTCCACAGCTTGCGCGTCAAGCCAAGGATTTTGTGAGGTTTTCCACCGATGTTGGGCCCGCCGGTCGGTGTCTTAGTTCTGGTCCGGGTCGTCCATGTAGCTTTGCAGGATGCTGAATTGCAGCATCAGGAACCCCATCAAGGCGATCGGGAAGCCAAAGGTTTCGATCTTGACCCACAGATCGGTGGACAGTGTGCGCCAGACCAGTTCATTTGCCACCGCCAGAACGGCGAAACAGGCGCATAGGCGGCGGGTCAGGATCATCCAGCCCTCGTGGCGCATGGGCAGCATCTCGTCCAGCACATAGGCGAGGTAGGATTTCCCTTGCAGCAGACCGATGCCCAGCGTCAGCGAGAAGAATCCGTAGACCAACGTGGTTTTCATCTTGAAGAACCGCTCGTCGTTGAACCAGGCGGTCAGGCCGCCGAAAAAGATGACCATGATGGCGGTGAAGATCTGCATCCGGCTGAGTTTGCCGGTCAGGTACCACAGGATACCCATCGCCCCCAACATCAGCGGAACGAAGATGATGGTGGCCACGATGAAGCCGGAATACTCCGTGCCGCCGATCAGAAAGCTGTCGTCGCGCAGGCGCAGGTAGATGAAGAAGAAGGCCAGCGGTGGTCCCAGTTCCAGCACCTGTTTCAGAAACGGATTGATCTCTTTCTTGTCTGCCATGCCTGTCGTCCTGCCTTTCACCCGCCCATTTCAACTATTACCGCGCCCAATGCAATCAATGCCATCAGGATTATGCGCCGAGGCCCCACGGTCTCTTTCAGGGCCAGCCAGCCGATCAGCGCGGCAAAGACGGTCGAGGTTTCACGCAGCACCGCGGCTTCGCCGACCTTGTCCAGCCGGGTGGCCAGCATGATCGCTCCGAAAGACATGGGGGCGATCAGCCCGCCTGCAAGCCCCCGCAGCATCAACGGCCCGATCGCCGGGCGGTGAATCATCGCCCGCCAGCGCAGGAAGGCGTAGATCGGCATTGTCGCCCCGTCGATCATGAAGAACCAGGCCAGAAAGGTGAACGGATCAGCCGTGGCGCGGATGCCGTAGGCGTCATAGGTGGTGTAGAGCGCCACGAAGAGGCCGGTTGCAACCGCAAGGGCCAATGCAATGCCCAAAGTCTCGCGGTTGGTTTCCAGAAAGCGGAAATTGTAGGCAGCCAATCCAAAGATACCGGTCAGCAGCACGGCAACGCCCAGCCATTGGGTGGGCGAGAAGGTTTCGTTGAACAGCAGATAGGCACCGATGACGGTGAACAGCGGGCCGGTGCCGCGCACCACCGGGTAGACCACGGTGTAGGACCCCTTGGTATAGGCCATCGCCTGCAGCGTCTTGTAGGCGACATGGATCAGCCAGACCACGGCAAATATCGGCCACATGAAAGGTTCGGGCCAGGGCACGACGAAGAACGCAAAGGGCGCGGCCATCAGGCAATAGCAGGCGTCGATCGCCCCGCGCGACAGCCAGGGGTCATGCCGACCCTTCTGCAGCGCGCCGAAAACCGCGTGTAGGAAGGCCGCCATAAGGGCGAGGCCAAGGGCCAGCCTGTGTCCGGCCTCGGTGCCTTCGAGGGAGATCAGCCAGTCGCTCACGCTGCGGGTCTTTCGATGGTGGAGAGGCTGGGGGTTTTCCCCCCCCAGACCCCCGAGGATATTTTGGCCCAGATGAAGGTCAGTTGGGGGCGAGTCCAGTCAGGGCGGCGGCGAATTCCTCGGGGTCGAAGGGGGCCAGATCGTCGATCTGTTCGCCGACGCCGATGGCGTGGATCGGCAGGCCGAACTTGTCGGCCAGCGCTACCAACACGCCGCCCTTGGCGGTGCCGTCGAGCTTGGTCATCACCAGGCCCGAGACATCGGCCAGCTTGCGGAAGGTTTCCACCTGGCTGAGCGCGTTCTGACCGGTAGTAGCGTCGAGCACCAGAAGCGTGTTGTGGGGCGCCGTCTCGTCGATCTTGCGGATGACGCGGACGATCTTGGCCAGTTCCTCCATCAGATCGGCGCGGTTCTGCAGGCGGCCGGCTGTGTCGATCATCAGCAGGTCGGCGCCTTCGGCTTGCGCCTTGGTCAGGGCGTCGAAAGCCAGCGAGGCGGGGTCGGAGCCTTCGGGCGCGGTCAGGACCGGTACACCGGCGCGATCGCCCCAGACCTGCAGCTGTTCCACGGCGGCGGCCCGGAAGGTGTCGCCCGCGGCGACGACCACCTTTTTGCCGGCGGCCTTGAACTGGCTGGCCAGCTTTCCGATCGTCGTGGTCTTGCCAGACCCGTTGACGCCCACCACCAGCACCACCTGCGGGCGCTTGGGGTAGATCGGCATCGGTTTGGCGACCGGCTCCATCACGCGGGCGATTTCTTGCGCCAGCAGTTGCTTGATTTCCTGCGTCGAGAGTTTCTTGCCATAGCGCCCCTCGGCCATGTTGGCGGTGACGCGCAGGGCGGTGTCGACGCCCATGTCCGAGGCGATCAGCAGTTCCTCGAGCTGTTCGAGCATGTCGTCGTCCAGCGTGCGGCGGACCACCGGCCCGGCATCGCCGCGACCGAACAGACGCCCGATCAGGCCCTTGGACTGGGGCTGTTCCGGCAATTCCGGCGGCGGCGGGGCGGGCGTCGGATCGGCCGGCTCGGGCGACGGTGTCTCGACCGGCTGCGGTGTGGGTGCGGGTTCGGGGATTTCCGGGACGGGTTGCGGCTCGGGCTCGGGCTGGGGGATCATCGGATCGGGGGCGGTGGTTTCTTCGCCGCCGTCCTCGACGATTGCCTCAAGCCCCTGTTCGAGGCGGGACGAGGATTTGAACAGCCGGTCCTTGAGCTTGGTAAAAAACGCCATAGTGGTCTCCGCAGGTGTTCTCTTCACCTAATGCGGAATGGCGGCAGTTGCAAAGGGTCAGGTGAAGGCCAGGAAAAAGCCGAACTGTGCGCCCCAGTAGAGCGGCCATACAAGATAGGGCGTCAGCCGCAGGGCCGGGTGGCCTGGCGGCAGCAGGAACCTTTCGGTTGCCAGGATCAGGTCCGAGGCGATGAAGGCCATCGCGGCTGGCAAAGCCCAGCGCAGCGCCCCGGCCTCGGGCAGGGTCAGAACAGTGATGCCCATGCCCAGAATGATCGGGATATAGGCAAGGACCGGTCCGCGCAGATCCCCGGCCCGAGTGGCTAGCAGCGTGGCCATCACGATCCCCAGAACGACCAGCGTCCAGGCGTATCCGGGTTTGTCCAAGATCAGCGCGGTGTCGCTTGCCGGATGGGTCAAGAACAGAGCGATGTAAACCAGATGCCCGGCGGCGAACGCCCCGATGCCGGCCATGAATGCGCCTTCTGTCTCGTGCGACAGAAGCGCGTCTCCAAAGGCGCAGAGAGAAAGCGCGAGGACCAGAAGCAGAGGGCCGGACTGCACTGCGGCCTCGACGGCCAGCAGGGCGACGCTGGCGGTTTTCAGCGCCGTGCGTAGCAGGCTGGCCGGACGAGCCGTCAAGGCCAGGTAGGCCAGGGCACAGGCCAGCGCTGCGAGTACGAGAATGGTCATCTTTGGCCTCCGGTTTCCGCCTGCGCCGGAAAGTTTCGCCGTAAGCGGGGCAAATCCTCAACCCGTAACGTGGGGGCATGGCATGCGGCGGCCAAACGGGCGATGGCACAGGGCGGCGGCATCTGCCAAGATACCCCCATGTTCACGCGAGCGGCGATTCTGTTTTCCGTGCTGGCCCCATCGGTGGTGGCCCAGCCCTTGTCGGGCGCCGAATTCGATGCCTACACCCGGGGCAAGACCCTGTTTTACGGGTTCGACGGCGTTGCCTACGGGGTCGAGCGGTACCTGCCGGACCGGCGGGTGATCTGGTCATTCCTGGATGGCGACTGCAAACAGGGCGTCTGGTATGAACAGGACGGCCAGATCTGTTTTGTCTACGAAGATCGCCCGGACCCGCAATGCTGGGTCTTTAGGCAATCGGGGGGCAGGCTGGTCGCCCAGTTCGAAGGCGACCCCGAGGCAACCGAGTTGTATGAAGCGGGCGACATCGACGAAGAGATGATCTGCTATGGCCCGGATGTCGGGGTTTGATCGCTCGGGTTTCTAGAACAGCGACCCTTGATCCGGGGCTGGTGGCTTGGATGGTTTCTTCGCGGCTGAGGCCGTTCCGGACAGCGGTGCTGCCTTCAAGTTTCCATCCGCGAACTCAATAGTCAGAGTGGAGTGCTTGCTGGCCATTGACTTTGTGGTGACCACGCCGCTTTTGGCATGCACCACGGCATAGCCGCGTTGAAGTGTGGCCTTGTAGCTGAGCGTTTCCCTAAGTCGGTCGGTCGCATCCAGTTGTTGGCGAAGCCGGTCCATCCGCAGAGTCTGCGCGGCCATCATGCGCTGGGCCAGCTGGTTGACCCGGTCGCGCTGCTGCTGGATGTCGCGCTGGATCGGGCGGATCGACAGGCGCGAGGACAGGTTGCGCAGCGTGTCCCGCCGCGCGGCCACGAGGCTGCGCAGCGTTGACGGGCGCAGGTGCCCCGACAGTTCCACCACTTGCAGGCGGCGGTTCTGCACGCCGCGTTGCAACGCTGGAGCCAGACGATCGGCAATCAGGTCCAGCCGTTGGCGCGGACCATCCAGCAGAGTTTCGGGGCGCGGCAGTGCGCGCGACAGATCGCGAAGGCGTTGGGCGCGGCGCTGCACAGCGTCGGTGGCCGCGCGGGATAGGCGGGCGCCCTGTTCGCCGGTCCAGGCCAGCAGTTCCATCCGCACGGGCACGGCCAGTTCGGCGGCGGCTGTGGGCGTGGGCGCGCGGCGGTCCGAGACATAGTCGATTAGCGTGGTGTCGGTTTCGTGCCCAACGGCCGAGATCAACGGGATCTCGGACGCGGCGGCGGCACGGGCCACGATTTCTTCGTTGAAACCCCACAGATCCTCGATCGAGCCGCCGCCACGGGCGACGATGATCAGGTCGGGCCGCGGCAGCGCGCCACCGGGCGTCAGGCGGTTGAAGCCCTGGATGGCGTTGGCGACCTCGGGCGCGCAGTTGGCGCCCTGCACGGCCACGGGCCAGATCAGCACCTTGCGCGGGAAACGGTCACGTAGGCGGTGCAGGATGTCGCGGATCACCGCGCCCGAGGGCGAGGTGACGACGCCGATGATCTGTGGCAGGAAGGGCAGGGGTTTCTTGCGCTCGGGCGCGAACAGCCCTTCGGATTCCAGCTGTTTCTTGCGCTTTTCCAGCAAGGCCATCAGCGCGCCCTGACCGGCCACGACGACCTCGTCGACGTTCATGTTGTATTTCGACTGCGCGCCGAATGCAGTGAGGCGGCCTGTGACCACGACCTCGAGCCCTTCCTCGGGGATCACCGCTAGGCCGGAGATCTGGCCTTTCCACGTGGTGCAGGCCAGCACGTTGCGGTCATCCTTGACGTCGTAATACAGGTGCCCCGAGCGCGCCTCGAATACGCGCCCGACCTCGCCGCGCACGCGGATTCGCCCGAAAGTGCCTTCGAGCGTGCGCTTTACCTCGCCGGAGATCTCCGAGACGGTGTATTCGGGCAGGTTTTGCCCCGGAATCGGGCTGTCAATGAGGTCGGACATTTCATCGCCTTGTTTCGTCGGTCCGCGCAGCTTAGAACGCCGCGCAAGCGAGGCCAAGCAGATCGGAGACAGCCCCCATGAACATCCTCATTCTCGGCAGCGGTGGACGCGAGCACAGCCTGGCCTGGGCGGTGATGCAGAACCCCAAATGCGACCGCCTGATCGTGGCGCCGGGCAATGCCGGGATCGCGCAGATCGCCGATTGTGCGGCACTAGATATCGAGAATGGCGGCGCGGTGGTCAGTTTCGCCGAGGAAAACGCCATCGACTTCGTGATTGTCGGCCCCGAGGCGCCCTTGGCCGCCGGGGTTGCCGACCGGCTGCGCGAGGCGGGCATCCTGGTGTTCGGCCCCTCGGCCGAGGCGGCGCGGCTGGAGGCCTCAAAAAGCTTTACCAAGGAGATCTGCGATGCGGCCGGTGCGCCCACCGCCGCCTATGCCCGGTTCACCGAGGCCGAGCCGGCCAAGGCCTATGTCCGCCAGCAGGGCGCGCCGATCGTGGTCAAGGCCGATGGTCTGGCCGCGGGCAAGGGCGTGATCGTGGCGATGGACGAGGCGACTGCGCTGGAGGCTGTGGACGACATGTTCGGCGGCGCCTTCGGCGGGGCTGGGGCCGAGGTGGTGATCGAGGAGTTCATGGACGGCGAGGAGGCCTCTCTGTTCGTACTGTGCGATGGCGCGAACATCCTGTCGGTCGGCACCGCGCAGGACCACAAGCGCGTG
The DNA here is from genome assembly GCF_059612945.1 of Ruegeria sp. BHSC276. Taxonomy (NCBI): domain Bacteria; kingdom Pseudomonadati; phylum Pseudomonadota; class Alphaproteobacteria; order Rhodobacterales; family Roseobacteraceae; genus Ruegeria; species Ruegeria sp. BHSC276. Next base: position 305,872 of record NZ_JBXWRP010000003.1, read on the forward strand.
GGCGAGGGCGATACCGGCCTGAACACCGGCGGCATGGGGGCCTATTCTCCAGCACCGGTTCTGAGCCCCGAGGTTGAGGAGCGTGCGATGGAACAGATCGTACGCCCGACGATGGCCGAGATGGCCCGGCGCGGCACGCCGTTTCAGGGCGTGCTGTATGCCGGTCTGATGATCAAGGACGGGCAACCGAGGCTGGTGGAGTACAACGTGCGCTTCGGCGACCCGGAATGTCAGGTTCTGATGATGCGTCTGGGGGCACAGGCGCTGGACCTGATGCATGCGGCGGCCGAGGGACGGCTGGACGAGGCGCGGGTCAACTGGGGCGACGATCATGCCATGACGGTGGTGATGGCCGCGCAGGGCTATCCTGGGGAATATGAAAAAGGCAGTGTGGTCAATGGGCTGGATGACTTGCCCGAGGACAGCAGCCATATGGTTTTTCATGCGGGTACCAAGGCGCAGGACGGACAGATTGTGGCCTCAGGGGGCCGGGTTTTGAACGTGACGGCGCGTGGAGCAACATTGCAGGAGGCGCGTGACAACGCTTATGCGATGGTCGAGGCCATCGATTGGCCGGGCGGCTTCTATCGGCGCGATATCGGGTGGCGGGCGCTTTGACCGTTTGAATGCCTGCAGGGAACGGGGGCTTTGCCCCCTCGGCCTGCGGCCTCACCCCCAGGATATTTGAGGCCAGATGAAGCGTGCGGTCAGCAAGTGAGCGCGCGCGCCAGGGCTTTGTTGTCGGTCAGCGGGCCGAGGTCTCTGGTGCGCCAGCCGTCTTCGTGGTGGACGGCGATGATCCGTCGCCAGTCGGCGCTGGCGACGATCAGTTCCGGCCGTTCGTTGCAGGTGCGAAGGCCGCCCGAGATGAAATCCTCGCCGATCCGGTGGTTGGTCAGGCCGGGAAGCGCGGCGATTTCCGTCAGTTGGCCGTCGGCAAAGCGCCAGATGCGTAGGATTTTGGCCAAGTGGGGGCGATCGACATAGGCGATTTCGACATGTCCGTCGCCGTCGAGGTCAGCTGCGCTGACCGGGGCCAGCCAGCGGAAACGGGTGCCGATATGCGGTGTCGCCGCCATGCGGCCGTGCGGGCCGTAGATGGCAAGGCGCGCGCCGTGCTGCGCGTCACTCTCCACCGTAATGACTTCCGGAAGACCGTCGCCCGTGACGTCGACCACCCGGGGCGCGAGGTCTTCGAAGACGAGATGATCGGGCAAGGTGAAGGTGCGGTGCACGCCGTCCGAAAGCCTGAGTTCAAGCGTCCCCCATTCGATCCGGTCACCCAGAACGCCGTGTGGATAGCGGGTGGTCGGGTCGGTGTAGTGGGCGGTCGCTATGGTTTCGGCGGCCAAGGCAGGACCCGCCAGCCACAGGCACGCAGCCATCAGCGCGCCGCGCACGCGGCACGGCCAAAAGCGCACCGCCAGACGCGGCGCTTTGAAGCCGCAACGCATGCCGCCGGACGAGCGGGACATGCGCCGTCGCATCAGATCTGCTTTTCCGGCATCTGCACGATCAGCCCGTCCAGTTCGTCCGTCACCTTGATCTGGCAGGTCAGGCGCGAACGGGCCGGGTCGGGCTCGTAGGCGAAATCCAGCATGTCCTCTTCCATGTCGTCCTTGGCGGGCAGCTTCTCGACCCAGTCGGGGTGGACATAGACATGGCAGGTCGAGCAGGCGCAGGCCCCGCCGCAATCGGCTTCGATGCCGGGGATGTTGTTGTCGCGGGCGCCTTCCATCACGGTCAGGCCGTTGGCGACTTCGACGGTGTGCTCGGTGCCACCGTGCTCGATGTAAGTGATTTTTGCCATTGCTCGCGTCTTCCTCTTGCGATGTTTCGCATCTTCCTAATCAAGCCATCTAGGCGTTTCCACCCTCATTTGCGACTCGTCGTGGCGCGTCTGGACATTCGTAGCGTATGTTCTATTTTTGTTCTCATGATCGTTACCTCGGCATCCCCCACGGTTTCAGGCCAGGACTGGCCGCGCCCGCCCGCCTGCCTGCCCGCCAACCGGCTGCAGGAGCCGCCCGAGGGCGCGCGGGTGATGGTCGCGGGGCTGGTGATCCTGCGGCAGAGGCCGGGGACGGCCAAGGGGGTGATCTTTGTCACGCTCGAGGACGAGACCGGCATCGTGAACGTAATCGTCTGGCGCAAGATCTACGAACGGTTCCGCCGGGCGGTGATCTCGGGGCGGCTCTTGCGCGTCACCGGACGGATGCAGCGGGCCCATTCGGTGACCCATGTGATCGCGGAAGAGATCGAGGACATCTCGGGGATGCTGGATCTGCTGGTGCGGGGGGATGGGCAGGCCGGCTTGCCCTGATGCCTGACCTGATGCAAACTTTCCCGCGGAGGAGTTTGTCATGGCATCCAAAGCCGAAGGGTCCACGCCGGGCAACCCGGCGCCGCAGCAGGGGACTGCGCCCAAGGTCAACAAGGTTACGGCGGATGATATTGCCGAGTCGCTGAAAGCGGGGTTTTCCGACTTTCTGGCGCGCCCGGTCATGAGCGGCTTTTTCGGCCTGTTCTACGCGCTGTTCGGGATACTGTTCGTTTGGGCCCTGGTCTGGCTGGGCGCGGTCTGGATGGTCATTCCCGCCGCCGTCGGCTTTCCGCTGGTCGCGCCCTTTGCCGCCGCCGGGCTGTATGAAATGTCGCGCCGGATGCAGAAGGGCGAAGACTTTGGCTGGCGTGATATTCTCACGGTCATGGCCAATCAGCGCAAACGCGAAATGGGTTGGATGGCCTTTGTCACCCTATTCATTTCTTGGGTGTGGTTCTATCAGTTCCGGACCGTGATGGTGATCGTCCTTCAACACTCATCCTTCTCGGATCTCGAAGGGTTCCTGAATACCGTGTTCTTTACGCCCGAGGGCTGGATCTTTCTTGCGATCGGCACCTGTGTCGGCGCTTTTCTGTCGGCGGTGCTGTTCTCGGTGACCGTCGTCGCCATGCCCCTGCTGCTTGACCGCGAGGTCGATTTCATCACCGCGATGATCACATCCGTTCGGGTCGTCCGGGAAAACCCGGTGGTCATGCTGAGCTGGGCGGCGATCATCGCGGTCACCATGCTGCTGTCGCTGGTTCCGGCCTTTCTGGGCCTGATCTTTACCCTGCCGATCCTTGGCCACACCACTTGGCATCTGTATCAGCGAGCCGTGCAGCCGGCCGAGGGGTGATCTGTCCTGCAAATGAATGGTGTCGGTAGCGAAAGCCTCGGCCAAGACAACCCGGATAGCAGCTTCACCTCTTGAACAAGACCCCCTGCGCCTCTTTGCTGCGGTGATCGCCGCGCAGTTCGGCGTGCAAGCCCCGCCCCGCCTGCACCCCTGGACGGGCGGCCATGACCTCGAGCCACCGGGCCATGTGCGGTTTGTCTTCCAGCGTCTGCTGCTGGCCCTCCCACAGGCTGGCCCAGGGCCAGATCGCCATGTCGGCGATGGAGTAGAAGTCTCCGGCGACGTATTCATTCTCCGCCAGCCGCCGGTCCAGCACGCCATAAAGACGGGCGACCTCGGTGCGGTAGCGATCCTTGGCATAGGGGATGTCCTGCGGCGGGTCGAAATATGGGGCGTATTTCAGGAAATGATGCGCCTGACCCGCCATCGGGCCGACGCCGCCCATCTGCCACATCAGCCATTCCTCAACCGCAATCCGCTGGCGCTCGGTCTGCCCATAGAACCGCCCGGTCTTGCGCGCCAGATACATCAGGATCGCGCCGCTTTCGAAAACCGAGATCGGTGCGCCGTCGGGGCCGTCGGGGTCGATGATGCCAGGCATTTTGTTGTTCGGGGCGATCTTGAGGAAATTCGGGTCGTACTGGTCGCCCTTGCCGATGTCGATCAGGTTGACGGTGTAGGGCAGCCCCATCTCTTCGAGCGCGATGGAGATTTTCCAGCCATTTGGCGTGGGCCAGTAGTAAAGTTCGATCGGGTCCGCCATGTGTCCTCCGTGTCTCGGAGCGTGATCATGAGGCATTTGCGGCAAACGGCAAGGGGCAGGCCGCGCACCCGTTCAGGCTTGACGCAACGGGATGCGCGGCGTATGGGCAGCGCAGGAACCACGTGGCGATTTGTTACCGGATTGCGGGCCACGCTAAACAACACCGCTAAAAGGTCAGGATGAAAGCCCCCTTTCGCTTGACCGCGATTGGGTTTTTTTTTGCCCTCGGGTTCCGGGGCGGAAAGGGACGAGATGAGCGACAGCTGGAGCAAGCGCACCAAGGCCGTGCATGGTGGAATCCGCCGCAGTCAATACAAAGAGGTGAGCGAGGCGATCTTCCTGACACAGGGCTTCGTCTATGACACCGCCGAACAGGCCGAGGCGCGGTTCATCGAATCCGGGCCTGATGAGTTCATCTATGCCCGTTATGGCAACCCGACCGTCTCGATGTTCGAGCAGCGCATCGCTGCGCTGGAAGGGGCCGAAGACGCCTTCGCCACCGCCTCGGGCATGGCGGCGGTGAACGGGGCGCTGACCTCGATGCTCAAGGCCGGGGATCATGTGGTTTCGGCCAAGGCGCTGTTCGGGTCGTGCCTGTATATCCTGGAAAACATCCTTGGACGGTACGGGGTCGAGGTGACTTTCGTCGATGGCACCAATCTGGACCAGTGGAAGGCGGCGATCCGGCCCGACACCAAGGCGGTGTTCTTTGAATCCATGTCCAATCCGACGCTCGAGGTCATCGACATTCAGGCCGTGGCCGGGCTGGCCCACGCGGTCGGGGCCACGGTGATCGTGGACAACGTGTTCTCGACCCCGGTCTTTTCCAAGGCGATCGAGCAGGGTGCCGATGTGGTGGTCTATTCGGCGACCAAGCATATCGACGGGCAGGGGCGTGCGCTGGGCGGGGTGATCCTCGGCAGTCGCGAGTTCATCCGCGGCACGGTGGAGCCCTACCTGAAGCATACCGGCGGCGCGCTGAGCCCCTTCAACGCGTGGATCATGCTCAAGGGGCTGGAAACGTTGGCGCTGCGGGTCAATGCGCAGGCCGAGACGGCGCAGAAGCTGGCCGAGGCGCTGGAAGGCCATCCGTCGCTGGATCGGATCATGTATCCGGGTCTGAAATCTCATGCCCAAAACGCTCTGGTGCAGAGCCAGCTGGGGGGTAAGGGCGGTACGGTTCTGTCGCTGGACATCAAAGGGGGCAAGGACGCGGCTTTCCGGTTCCTGAACGCGCTGACGATCCCGGTGATCTCGAACAATCTGGGCGACGCCAAGTCCATCGCTACCCATCCAGCGACGACCACGCACCAGCGGCTGAGCGAAGCCCAGAAAGACGAATTGGGCATCACGCCCGGTTTGATCCGCTTTTCCGTAGGGCTCGAGGATGCCGACGATCTGCTGGCGGATATACGACAGGCATTGTCGGCTGCTGCGGACTAATGGCGCAATTGGGCGGGTGAACACATCGGCATCGGCGAAAGGCAGATCGGGACAAGGGCGCAATCCGTTCGGAAGCGGCGGTTTTAAGATGGTTTTTTCAATCCGGGCTGCTATCTCAACCGTATTGGGTTAGACTGAGGCTTTCGCCGTGGTCACAGATGACCTGACGACACACTGAGGATATGCAGCCGATGAACATTCATTCGCGCGACATTGACGAGAAACCTGATCGGGACGCGGCCGCCGAGGCTCTCAAGGTCCTGCGGAAATGGGCAAAAGGCGCAAGCTCGGCCGAGATTAGCCAGCTTGATCCGGCGGTGGCGCGCCTGGTGCCTGGGTTGATGCCGGAAAACTACCCTGCGATGTCGCGTGAATATCCCGACGACTTTAAGGTCGACGACGCCTACAAATCTGCCTTGCCCGACCTTCAGAACGGTCCGTCCAGCCTGATCCGTGGTGCCAAACAGCAGATCCAGCATGTGGGCATCTCGAATTTCCGCCTGCCGATCCGGTTCCACAGCAAGAACGGCCCTGACCTGACGCTGGAGACCTCGGTCACCGGCACCGTCAGCCTCGAGGCCGACAAAAAGGGCATCAACATGTCCCGGATCATGCGGTCCTTCTACAAACATTCCGAGCGTACGTTCAGTTTCGAGGTGATGGAGGCCGCGCTGAGCGATTACCTGACCGATCTCGACAGCTTCGACGCGCGGCTGCAGATGCGCTTTTCCTACCCCGAACGGGTCAAGAGCCTGCGGTCGGGGCTGGAGGGATATCAGTATTATGACATCGCGCTGGAATTGGTTGAACAGGGCGGGGTCCGTCAGAAGATCATGCATCTGGACTATGTCTATTCTTCGACATGCCCGTGTTCGCTGGAACTCAGCGAACACGCCCGATCGGTGCGGGGGCAGTTGGCAACGCCGCATTCGCAACGGTCGGTGGCGCGGATCTCGGTCGTGGTCGACAGTGACGCCGATTGCCTTTGGTTCGAGGACCTGATCGCCTTGTGCCGCCGGGCCGTGCCCACCGAAACCCAGGTGATGGTCAAGCGCGAGGATGAACAGGCCTTTGCCGAACTGAATGCCGCCAATCCGATTTTCGTCGAAGATGCCGCGCGTTTGTTTTGCGCTGAGCTTCTGGCCGATCACCATATCGGTGACTTCCGCGTGATCGCCAGCCACCAGGAAAGCCTGCACAGCCATGACGCGGTCTCGATCTTGACCGAAGGGCCGACTTTCGCCGCATCCAGCCTGGACCCGCGCCTGTTCTCGACGCTGTTCCACGTGGGATGATCGGCGCAAGCTGCTGAAAAAATGCGCAGGATCTGTCGGTTCAGCGCTTTTTCGCCGCATCGCAGCAAATTTTGCTGCACATGCGGCATTTATGCGATACGATTCTTGTGAATGCAGCATCGGCGCATCCGCACGGGTGGGTGTGCCATCCCGAAAGGAAGCCGAGACGTGCATCGCCTTGGACTGCACCCCGCGTCAGTTAGCCCGATGGTTCGGTGTGGCAAGGGTTTTGCCCCTCAGGTTTCCGGCTGCTTCGCATTTACAGGAGAGACATGTAATGAATCCGATTGCCCATCAGCTTGAGCTTCAAGCCGCTGCCATGCGCCTAGCGGGCCATGCCGTTGCCAGCCAGTTGAAACTTATGGAAATCGTAGCTCGTTCGGCATTCGAACTGCCCTTGGCGCCGTTTGGCGTGCCAAGTGCAGGGACGAAGGCGACCGCGGCCGCACCGGCCAAGCGCCCCGCCCCGAAGCCTGTTCGCAAAGCGAAACCCGCAGCTAGTCCCAAGTCTGCCGCCAAAGTGGCCAAGCCCAAGCTGGCAGCTAAAGCCACCGCAGCGCAGGCGAAGCCCGCCGCGAAGCCGGCACCCGCGCGAAAGGCGGCCAAGCCATCGGTGGTAGCGACGCCGAAAGCCGCTGCTTCAAAAGCCACGACTCCTGCCATCGCGCCGAAAACCGACGCCGGGGCCAAGGTTTCCGAGCGGAACGCAGCGCCCAAAAGTGCGGTCTCGGAACCGGCTCGGCCTCAAAAGGTTACCGCGAAACCGGCATCGAACGTTCAGCCGAACAAGGTGCCCGCGCCGGCAGAGGTCGCCGCCCCGACCAAGCCGGTTGCCGCGACCGCCAATCCTGCGCCGCGCCGGACCCGGGCGCCGTCCAAGCCGCCGGCGATGCCGGAGCCAAAGGTCACAACCACGGACTGATCTCTCTCCGCTTGCTTGACAGTTCCGGGCGGGCGCGCCAACCCTGCGCCTCATGATGGATCTTCGCCCTGTCGGATATGTGATTGGATTGCTGGTCGCCATTCTCGGGGCGACCATGGCTCTGCCCATGCTTGCCGACGTCATCGAAGGCCGTGGCGAATGGACCGTTTTCTTTGAAAGCGGCGTCATCACGATTCTGGCCGGGGTCGTTCTGGCAATGAGCTGCGCGAACGGCGTGGGTGAGGGGTTAACGATCCGCCAGACCTTTCTTCTGACCACGGCGGTTTGGGTCGCGCTGCCTGTGTTCGGCGCGATCCCCTTCATCTTCGGCGCGACCGAGCTGCGCTTCGTCGATGCCTATTTCGAGGCGATGTCCGGCCTGACCACCACCGGATCGACGGTCATTTCCGGGCTAGACGACCTGCCGCGCGGTTTGCTGCTGTGGCGTGGAATCCTGCAATGGCTGGGTGGGATCGGCATCATCGTCGTGGCCATGGTCTTCCTGCCCGAGCTCAAGGTCGGCGGTATGCAGATTTTCCGCTCGGAAGGGTTCGAGACCATGGGGAAGATCCTGCCCCGCGCGCAGGAGATCGCGGGCCAGATTTCCCTGATCTACGTCTTTCTGACCTTTGTCTGTGGCCTTGTTTATGCCGGGCTGGGGATGAGTTTCTTTGACGCGCTGGTACATGCGCTGACGACGATTTCGACCGGCGGATTTTCGAACTATGACGCGTCTTTTGGCACCTTTTCTGGGCCTGCAGAATATGCGGCATCCGTTTTCATGATCCTCGCGGCGCTGCCCTTCGTGCGCTACGTGCAATTCGTGAACGGCCGGACCACTTCCTTGTGGGAGGACAGTCAGATCCGCGTGTTCCTGGCCACGATCGCCGTGCTGGTGATGGTTATGGCGGTTTTCCTGACCTCGGTCTTTCCGCATCATTGGGAACAGGCGGTGCGCGAGTCGCTGTTCAACATCACCTCGATTATTTCCGGAACCGGCTATGCCAGCGTCGATTACATGGCCTGGGGCAGTTTTCCGATCATGATGTTCTTCATGATCGGGCTGATCGGCGGGTGTGCGGGCTCGACGGCCTGTTCGATCAAGGTGTTCCGGTATCAGTTGCTGTTTGCCTCGATCAAGGCGCAGATTCAGCGCATCCGGTCACCGCATGGGGTGTTCATCCCCAAATATGACGGCCGCCCGATCAGCCGCGACGTGCTGACCTCGGTCATGAGCTTTTTCATGTTCTTCGCACTGTCGCTGGGCGGGCTGTCGTGGGCACTGGCCCTGACCGGGTTGGATTTCATCACCGCCGTCTCGGGCGCGGCCACGGCTTTGGCCAATGTCGGCCCCGGTCTGGGCGATCAGATCGGCCCGGCCGGAAACTTTTCCGGGTTGAACGACACGGCCAAGTGGCTGCTGACCTTCGGCATGCTCACCGGGCGGCTGGAGTTGATGGCCGTCTATGTCCTGTTCACCATAAGGTTCTGGAGAGGCTGATGAAAAGACCGCTGGGCGCGCAGATTTCCCACATGCTCAGGGATCGGGGGGTCGAGGTCATCTTCGGCATCCCCGGCGTGCACAATCAGGAAATGTTTCGCGGGATCGAAGAGGCAGGTATTGCCCATGTCCTGGCCCGGCACGAACAGGGCGCGGGGTTCATGGCCGACGGTTACGCACGCGCCACGGGCAAGCCGAGCGTGGCCTATGTGATCACAGGGCCGGGCCTGTGCAATATCCTGACGCCGATGGGGCAGGGGTACACGGACTCGGTGCCGATGCTTGTTTTGTCCTCGTGCCTGGACGAGTCCCAAGCCCAGCGGGGCCAGTTGCACCAGATGAAGGATCAGCGCGCCGCTGCGGGCTGCGTGGCCGACTGGTCGTGCCAGGCCAACGACGCGCAAGCGGTTTATGGCCTGATCGAGCGCGCCTTCGAGGAATTCGCGCTTCAGCGTCCGCGTCCCAAGCATATCCAGGTGCCGATCGGCCGGCTCGAGGCCGAGGCCGATCCTGCGCCGTTTCCCAACCAGGACGCGCAACGGGTGCGCGCGCTGGCGCCCGACATCGCCCCGGTACTGTCGCTGCTGAACATCGCGCGCCGGCCTTTGTTCATTTTGGGAGGCGGAGCCCGGTCGAACCTGTGGCGCCAGATCCTGATCAATCTGGGCGCGGCCTGTTTCACCACCTATGCCGGGCGGGGGCTGGTCGGCACGGGATACGCGCTGGATTTCGGCTCCATGCTGCCGCGTCCGGGCAGCGCCGAGATCATCGGGTCCGCCGATCTGGTTATCGCGGTTGGGGCCGAGTTGGGAGAGGTGGATCTGTGGCGCGACGACCTGGGCCACAAGGCGACTCTGGTGCGGGTGGACCTTGACCCCGAGGTGCTGTCGGATCGCCACCGGGCCGCGGTCAAGCTGCAGGCCGATGCCGAGAGCTTTGCGCTGGCCCTGTGGGCGGCCACCGAAGCCGCCAAGCCCGCAACCGGCTGGAGCCCCGACGAGGTGGCCGAGGCGCGCGCGCGCTGGCGGGCCGAGGTCGATGCCGAGCGCCCGGGTATCGTGCCCGTGGCCGATGCCCTGCGCGCGGCGATGCCGGCCGACACGATGATCTATTCCGACATGACCCAGTTCGCCTATGCCGCGAAAGAGGTCTGGGACATGGCCTTTCCCCACCACTGGCATCATCCGACCGGGTTCGGCACCCTGGGCTATGCCCTGCCGGCGGGGATCGGTGGTGCGGTGGCGCGGCGCGGCAAGCCGACCGCCGTGATCGCGGGGGATTACGGTTTTCACTACACGATGCAGGAACTGGGCGTCGCAGTAGAGCTGGCTCTGTCGCTGCCGATCATCCTGTGGGACAACGGCAAGCTGAAAGAGATCGAGGACAGCATGGTCAGCAGCCAGATCGCCCCCAGCGCCGTGGTGGCGCGCAACCCCGATTTCTGCAAACTGGCCGAGGCATTCGGTGCCTTGTCAACGGCCCCTGCGTCACTGTCCGACATGCAGGATGCCGTGCGGACGGCCTTTGAGGCGCCGCGGCCCACGCTGATATATGTGACGCCCGAAATCCTGAACGGTTGATCGCAAAAGGCGCCGCATGGAACTGCGGCGCCCTCGGTCGGTTCACAAGGCCCGGATCAGTCCCAGCAATTCACAAGGACCGTCATACCGATTGCCCGGCGGTTAAGTTCGTCCGGCGAGACCTGTCCGGTTTCCTGCGCGGTTTGGGCCGTGGCACCTGCTTTTGACAGAAGGTCATGCAGGTGGTCGGCGGCGGCCGCCAGGCTGACATCGCGTGGCAGGGTGCGGCCTTCGGCCCGGGTGGGCAGCAACATGCCCACGACATTGCCGTGATCGTCAAAGACCGGCCCGCCGGCGTCCCCCGGTTGCGCCGCAAGGTTCAGGCGGGTCACGCCGGTTTCGCCGTTCAGCCCGCGGATGTCTGCGACCTTGCCAAAGGTCAGCGTCGGGGCACCCAGCGCGCCTTCGTAGGAATACCCGGCCACGGCTACTTCGGACTGCAGCCGCGGAGGTGCGTCGTTCAGGGCCGCCACGGCCATCGGCGCAAGATTGCGAGCCGGTCGCAGCACCGCCGCACCAAGATCCGGGTCGCTGTGGGCCAACTCCAGGTCCTGATCGTCATCCAGGGTGATGCGGCTGCAGTTCTGGACGGCCTCGGCTACGGTCAGGACCAGCCCGCTCGGGTCGGCAAAGAAGCCCGACCGTGACAGGCGCGGCTTGCGGATGCGCAGGCCCGACATCAGATCGACGCTCTGGCTGGCCGTTGCACCGGCGGACGATTCCAGCACCGCGTCGAGCCGGGCAAAGCTGGTGGTCATGGCGGCCAGAACGCGGGTGCGGCGGGCCTCGTCCCCCTCGGGCCAGACCAGGGTGAAACCCTTGATCCGGCCATCCTTCAACTCGGCCTGGGTATGGGACACGATCCCTTTGCCCCGACCTTCGATCGAGAAGCGGTTTCGACTGCTCTCGCGCGGGCCGTTCAGGGGGACGATTTCCAGCGACTGCATCACCTCGTAGAGGGCACGCAGGGTGTTGTTGTCGCCCTCTTGGCTGATCAACAGCACGCGGGCGTCCAGATCGCCCGTCGGGTTGAAATGGGCGAATGGAGCCTCGTACCGGTCAAAGGCCACGACACCCAGCGGCAGGTCCATCGAGATCCCGGCGCGGTCATCGACATGGCGCTGCATGCCAACGCTGATGAGCGGTGCGTTGTAGTCATCCATCAGCACCTTGCGCTGTGCGGTGGTCAGAACGCCGGTAGGCTCGAACCCGTTGAACCGCTGCCAGTCGGCCATCGACCGGCGGGTGCCCTGTCCGAATGCGCCGTCGATCGTGGCGTTGTAAAAGCCCGCGGCCTGCAGGGCGGTCTGCAGGTCTTTGCGCTCCTGCGCGCTCAGCCGCCGTTCGGACTGCAGAGCCTGGGCGCGGGTTTCGTCCGACGGTTGCTGGGTCAGGCTGGTCTGGGGCTGTTCGGGTTCGGGCTGGACGGGGGCCGTGATGGCGCCCCGGTTCAGGACATTCGCGCCGATGGGCCAGAACTGCTGTCCCAGCGCGGAGGAAAAGGTGATGAAACTGTCCGACGGGATCTGACGCTCGGCCCGATAGACGCGCAGTACCTGTTCGGCATCTGCACGAAGATAGGGGCCGATGACGATGGCGTACCAGCCGCTGTTCAGGCGAAACCCGTTCACGTCGGGTAGATCGCTGGCATAGGCCTGGGCGCGCTCCTGCGCCTCGCGCAGCGAGGGCTGCGCCTCGATCTGCACCCAGACGCCGGGGTCGGTGCCTTGCTGAGCGATCGCGGCCCGCAGACCGAAGGAAATCGTGAAAATAAATGCAACTAGAATACGTGTCATTTTCTGCCCGTTGGTGCGGTGTCTTGGTCAAGGAACAGGTTACGCGATTCACCAGGGCGAAAGCCATGGCCCGGCCACGGGGAATTTCCAGTGTGGCGGCACAGTGACAGCCAGCGGCCATTGGCCCGTTGACGCCCTTTGGCCCCTTGCATAGGAAGGGCCAAACCGACCGGAACCGGGCACATCCGCGCCCAAAGGGAATGTCATGACCGAACCGTCAAGCGCACCACGTTCATTTCAGGAAATCATCCTGCGGCTTCAAAACTACTGGGCCTCGAAGGGCTGCGCCATCCTGCAGCCCTACGACATGGAGGTCGGCGCCGGCACCTTCCACCCTGCAACCACATTGCGCGCACTTGGCGCCAAGCCCTGGGCTGCGGCCTATGTGCAGCCCTCGCGCCGCCCGACCGACGGCCGCTATGGCGAAAACCCCAACCGCCTGCAGCATTATTACCAGTACCAGGTGCTGATCAAACCCAGCCCGCCGGACCTTCAGGAGCTGTATCTGGGCAGCCTTCAGGCCATCGGCATCGACATGGACCTGCATGACATCCGATTTGTCGAGGATGACTGGGAAAGCCCCACCTTGGGCGCATGGGGCCTGGGCTGGGAGGTCTGGTGTGACGGGATGGAAGTCAGCCAGTTCACCTATTTCCAGCAGGTCGGCGGCCATGACTGCGCGCCGGTCTCAGGCGAATTGACCTATGGGCTGGAACGGCTGGCGATGTATGTGCTGGGCATCGATCACGTGATGGACATGCCCTTCAACGATCCACAATCGCCGATCCCGCTGACCTATGGCGACATCTTCAAGCAGACCGAGGAAGAATACGCCCGCTGGAATTTCGACGTGGCCAATACCGAGGTTCTGCTGCGCCATTTCGAAGAGGCCGAGGCCGAGTGCGCTGCGATCCTGAGCCAGGAGCATGCGGACCCCAAGACGGGCAAGCGCATCATCATGGCGCATCCCGCCTATGACCAGTGCATCAAGGCCAGCCACATCTTCAACCTTCTGGACGCGCGCGGCGTGATCTCGGTGACGGAACGGCAGGCCTATATCGGGCGGGTGCGGGCGCTGGCCAAGCAATGCGCCGATGCCTTCGTGCAGACCGAGGCGGCCGGGTACCAGGCCTGATGGGCCGCTCAGGCCAATCCCGGCAGCAGGGTCTTCAGGCCGTCCGCGATCATGCCGACCGCGATGGCCGACAGGATCATGCCCATCAGACGGCTCATGATGACGCGGGCGTTGTCCGACAGGCGCCGGCCGAGGGCCGCGGCATTCCAGAACGTGACCAGCAACAGCAGCGTCACGCCCAAAAACACCCCGGCATAAAGCATGGCATCGGCAACGTTGCTGACATGATGGGCAAACAGGATGACCGTGGTGATGGTGCCGGGCCCCACGAGAATGGGAAAGGTCAGCGGATAGAAGGCGACAGTCTCGGGCGCCGGGTAGGCCTGTTTTTCGCTGTCCGTCCCGTGATGCGCGCTGGTTTCGCCACCGTTCAGCATGTTCAGCCCGAACAGCAGAACCACCAGGCCGCCAGCGACCCGCAGATCATTGACGCTGATCCCGAACAGCCCCAGAATATGATTGCCGAGGATGGCGAAAAGACCCCCGAGAACAAGGCAGTACACGGCGGTCTTGACCGCAACCTTGCGCTGGTCGCCCAGGTCCAGGCCCTCGGTCACGGTCAGGAAAACGGGCAGGTTGGTGATCGGGTTCATGATCGCAAACAGCGCGCCGAAAAATCCGGTGGCCAGTGTCAGATCCATGCAAATAGCCTTACGATATCAGGTTCAGGTTCCGACACTGTCTCATTTTCGGACGACTTGAAAGACGCTGCGTGAACAGGAGGCGTGATCTATGACCGGAAAGCTGCTGGCAATTCTCATTGTGATCTGCGCGGTGATGGCGGGCGTGGCCATGTATTACCTGCAGGTCTACGGGTACTACTACACCGTCACGCCGACCCCCGGCCGGGATGTCGTTCTGACCGACCGGCAAAGCGGCGCGACGGTGCCCATTTCCTATGACGGGTTTCAAGCCATCGACGCCGACAGCTCTCCGATCCGGTACCGGGCCTGTTTCACGACGGATCTGACACCGGATCAACTGGCCCAGCAGTTCGAACCCGCCGAAAAGGCCGAGCCGCTGACGGCACCGGGCTGGTTCGACTGCTACGACGCCGAGGCGTTGGGAAAGGCGCTGGCAAGCGGTTCGGCCCGCGCGTTCATCGGCGTCAAGAATATCCACTATGGCGTGGACCGGGTGGTTGCGGTCACCCAGGACGGGCGCGGCTTTGCCTGGCACGTCCTGAACAACTGCGGCGAAAAGGCCTATGACGGCACCGTGGTCGGCGAGGAATGTCCGCCCCGCCCGGAAAGCTGAGCGGCAGGATGGGGTTCAACTTGGATATCCCAGGTTTCGTAACGGCAACACTGGGTTTTGCAGTCTACCTGATGGGCGCCGAGATCAACGCCCGCGCCGAGGTTCTGCGTCGGTTCAACATTCCCGAACCTGTGACCGGAGGCCTGCTGGCCTCACTGGTGGTTCTTGCGCTGTATTTGCTGTTCGGGATCGAACTGGAGTTCGACCTGACCACGCGGGATTTCCTGCTGGTGCTGTTCTTTGCCGGGATCGGCCTGAACGCCCGGCTGTCCGACTTGATCGCAGGCGGAAAGCCTCTGGTGCTGCTGCTGATCCTCACGCTGCTGACGATCGTGGCGCAGAACCTGATCGGCGCGGCGGGGGCGGCGGCCTTTGGCTATCCGGCGCAGTCCGGCGTTCTGTTCGGGTCGGCCGCCCTGATCGGCGGCCACGGCACCGCCATCGCTTGGGCGCCCGAGGTCGCGCAGGCCACCGGGCTTGAGGGCGCGACCGAGTTGGGGGTGGCCGTTGCGACCCTCGGGCTTGTTCTGGCCGCGCTGGTCGGTGGCCCCATCGCGCGTCTGTTGATCGAAGGGCGCGACTTGTCGCCAAACCGCCCGGACGAGGAACACACGATCGGCTTGCCCGACGAGCCGTCAGACGCTGCCGCGAAGATCGACCACCTGACGGTGATGCGGGTGCTGCTGTACCTGAACATGGCCATCATCGCGGGCTATGCTCTGTCCGAGGTGATCCTGGCCGCGGGTTTGAAACTGCCGTTGTTCGTGCCGTGCCTGATCATGGGCATCGTGATCGGCAACCTGCGTCCGCTGCTGGCCCCGCGCGCTGCGCCTGTGTCGCGCACGCCGTCGCTGGCGCTGATTTCGGAGTTTGCGCTGGGCGCGTTTCTGGCCATGTCGCTGATGAGCCTGCAGCTGTGGACCATCGCAGATTTGGGCCTGTCGATCGTGGTGATCATGACGGCGCAAACGTTGTTTGCAGTGGCTTTCGTGATCTGGGTTCTGTTCCCAGTCATGGGCGCCAACTACCGCGCGGCCGTGCTGGCGGCGGGGTTTGGCGGCTTCGCGCTGGGCGCGACACCGACCGCAATTGCCAATATGACCGCCGTAACCAAGCGATACGGGCCTTCGCCTATTGCCTTTATCGTGCTCCCCCTTGTATCCGCATTCTTCGTGGATATCGCCAATGCCATCGTCATCCAGACGATCGTCAATTTCTAAGGATCGAAAATGCCCGACCTGCTGATCGAACTGTTTTCCGAGGAAATCCCCGCGCGCATGCAGACCCGCGCCGGCGAGGATCTGAAAAAACGGATCACCGACGGTCTGGTAGAGGCCGGTCTGACCTATGCCCACGCCCACGCCCTGACCACGCCGCGCCGCCTGACGCTGGCGGTCGAGGGGCTGCTGGCCGAAAGCCCCACCATCCGCGAGGAGCGCAAGGGCCCCAAGGTTGGCGCGCCGGACAAGGCCATCGAAGGCTTCCTACGTGGCGCGGGGATCAGCCGCGACCAATTGGAAGAGCGCGAGACGCCCAAGGGCGCGGTCTATTTTGCCACCATCGAGAAATCGGGTCGCCCGGCGGCCGAGATCGTGGCCGAGGTTTTGGCCGACACGATCCGCAACTTCCCCTGGCCCAAGTCGATGCGCTGGGGCAGTTCCTCGCTGCGTTGGGTGCGCCCGCTGCATTCGATCCTGTGCATCCTCAGCGATGAAAGCGGTGCGCAGGTCGTGCCGATGGAGATCGACGGGATCACGGCTGGCGACACCACCGAGGGCCACCGCTTCATGGCGCCCGGCCGGTTTGCCGTGACCGGGTTCGAGGATTACGCCGCAAAGCTGAAGCGCGCCTTTGTCGTGCTGTCGCCCGAGGAACGGGCCGAGCACATCTGGAACGACGCACAGAACCTGGCCTTTGCTGCCGGTCTGGAGGTGGTCGAGGACAAGGGCCTGCTGGCCGAGGTGGCCGGGCTGGTCGAATGGCCGGTGGTGCTGATGGGGCAGATCGACGATGAATTCCTCGACCTGCCGCCCGAGGTGCTGCAGACCTCGATGAAAGAGCACCAGAAATTCTTCTCGGTCCGCAATCCCAAGACGGGGCGGATCGAGCGGTTCATCACCGTCGCCAACCGCGATACCAGCGACAATGGCGCGACCATTCTGGCCGGAAACCAGAAGGTGCTGTCGGCCCGTCTGGCCGATGCAAAATTCTTTTGGGAAAATGATCTGCGCGTTGCCAAGGCAGACATCACGCAATGGACCCGCGCGCTTGAGAACGTGACCTTCCACAACAAGCTGGGCACCCAGGCCCAGCGGATCGACCGCATTGCCGCGCTGGCCCGCGAACTGGCCCCGGTGACGGGTGCCGACCCGGATCAGGCTGAAAAGGCCGCGCGGCTGGCCAAGGCCGATCTGAGTTCTGAAATGGTGTATGAATTCCCCGAACTTCAGGGGCTTATGGGCCGCTATTACATCGCGTCCGCCGGTGAAGACGCCGCCGTGGCCGCCGTGGCGCAGGAGCATTACTCGCCGCTGGGCCCGTCGGATGATGTTCCGGCGGCACCGCTGTCGATGACCGTGGCGCTGGCTGACAAGCTGGACACGCTGACCGGGTTCTGGGCGATTAATGAAAAGCCCACCGGCTCGAAAGACCCGTTCGCGCTGCGCCGCGCGGCGCTGGGGGTGATCCGGTTGATCCTAGAGAACGATCTGAGGCTGGATTTGAAAGAGGCCTGTGTCTGGGCCTACTTCCCGCACGCTCTCAAGCGTGACACCTCGGCCGGTGAAACCGTCGAGGAAAAGCGCGCGGAATACGCTCGGATCATGGGAGTCGAGGTCGACAAACTGCATGATCTGGGGATCGAGGCATTGGCGTCGATGATTGCCGAGCGTGGAATTCTCGGTACGTTGTGGGACACGCTGAATGACCGGAACTCCAGCTTTCGCGAAGATGCGGTGATCCTGGAAGATTTGCTTACCTTCGTCCACGACCGGCTCAAGGTCTTTCTGCGTGACGAAGGCATACGCCACGACGTGATCGACGCCTGTATCGCGATGGACGGGAATGATGACATCAACCTGTTGGTCAAACGCGCCCGCGCGTTGAATGTGGTGATCGCGACCGAGGATGGAGAGAATCTCGTGCAGGGATTCAAACGCGCCAACAACATCCTGACCCAGGCCGAGGAAAAGGACGGCGTGGAATATTCCTTCGGGGCCGATCCGAAATTTGCTGAAACCGACAGCGAAAAGGCCCTGTTCACCGCGCTGGAGGAGGCGCAGGCCAAGATCGCGCCGGCACTCGAGGCCGAGGATTTCCCGGCGGCGATGGCAGCGATGGCCGCGCTGCGCGGGCCAATCGACGCATTCTTCGAGGACGTTCAGGTCAATTCCGACAATGCCGTGCTGCGCCGCAACCGCTTGAACCTTCTCAGCCAGATCCGCCAGATCTGTTCCAGCGTCGCGGACCTGACGAAGATCGAAGGCTGAGGCCCACGGGCGCGCCGCGGCGCGCCCACTCGGCCCTTGCGCGACCGGCGCAGGCGCTTATGCTGCGGAGAAACCAAAAGGTGCCGCAGTGCAGAATAATCCACATACAACGCTTGTCACACCCGATGCGCCCATCGCCGCGAATACGCATGGCGGGCGGGCGAAATGCCTGCAACGCTTGGTGCGGTTGAACCTGCCAGTGCCGCGCACCGTGGCGCTGTCTTTCGACGCCGTCCAGC
This sequence comes from Ruegeria sp. BHSC276, assembly GCF_059612945.1. Lineage (NCBI taxonomy): Bacteria > Pseudomonadati > Pseudomonadota > Alphaproteobacteria > Rhodobacterales > Roseobacteraceae > Ruegeria > Ruegeria sp. BHSC276. Next base: position 324,470 of record NZ_JBXWRP010000003.1, read on the forward strand.
GGATCGCCGATGGCGAGGTGCCCGACATCGAGGCGGTGCTGGAACAATTCGATGCTTCGGCGCTGCTGTGCGTCCGGCCCAGTTCTGAGGACCCCGATTGGGGTGGGCCGGGCGCGGTGTTGAACATCGGCATGAACGACGCGCGCTATGTCGAGCTGTCCGACAAGATGGGGGCCGAGGCCGCCGCCGCCCTGTATCTGCGGTTCGTGCAAAGCTATGCGATCCACGTCGCTCGGCTGGATCCGGATGTGTTCGACGATATCGAGGGCGACGGCCGCAGCGGGCTGCGCCAGACCCTGCGCGCCTACGAGGACGAGACCGACGAGGAGTTCCCACAGGACCGTGGCGAGCAGCTGATCGGGGTGCTGCGCTCGATGGCGCGGGCGTGGGACGGAACGTCGGCACGATTGCTGCGTCAGGCCAAGGGGGCGCCGGCCGATGCCGGGCTGGGTCTGGTGATCCAGGAGATGATTCCGGGCGTCGGGCAGGGCGAGTGCGGCTCGGGTGTTCTGCAACTGGTCGACCCCACGACGGGTCTGCCGCAGATCACGGGCCGCTATCTGAGCCAGAGCCAGGGCCGCGACGCGCTGGGCGAAGGCGTTTCCGCACTTTATCTTGAAAAAGACCCCCGCGGACCGTCGCTCGAGGATGTGGCGCCGCAAGCCTTTGCCGACCTCAAGGCACATGCCGCGTTGATGCGCAAAAAGCTGCGCGAGGAAATGCAGGTTGAATTCGTGATCGAGAACGGCAAGGTGCATATTCTGGACGGCGTGCGCGTACCGCGCAGCGCCCGCGCCGCGATGCGCATCGCCGTTCGGTTGGCTGAAGACGGAATCATCCCGCCGCAAGAGGCGGTGATGCGGATCGATCCGCATTCTCTTAACGAGTTGCTGCACCGGCAGGTCCATCCCGAGGCCAAGCGTGACGTGCTCACTACCGGCATCGGGGCCAGCCCGGGGGCGGCCAGTGGGCGGATCGTGTTCACCTCGGCCGAAGCGCAGGCCAGCGCCGCGCGTGGCGAGCCCTGCATCCTTGTGCGCCGCGAAACCTCGCCCGAGGATGTGCGGGGCATGCATGCGGCCGTGGCCGTTTTGACCGAAAAGGGCGGGATGACCAGCCACGCCGCCGTGATTGGCCGCGGTCTGGGGCTGCCCTGTATTGTCGGGGCGTCCGAGATGCGGTTCCAGACCAAGAAGAAACATCTGGTGGCACCGGACGGTCGCGTGTTCAAGACCGGCGACACTCTGACTATCGACGGCACGTCCGGGCAGGTACTGGCGGGTGAGCCGGCAATGCTCGAGGCGGCGCTGGACGACTGTTTCCAGACCCTGATGGGCTGGGCCGATGCTGAACGCGACATCGCCATTCGCGCCAATGCCGACACGCCCGCCGATGCGCAGGTCGCGCGCCGGTTCCAGGCCGAGGGGATCGGCCTGTGCCGGACCGAGCACATGTTCTTCGACCCCGGTCGCCTGATCGTGATGCGCGAGATGATTTTCGCCGAGACCCCTGCCGGTCGCGCGGCGGTGCTTGCGCGGCTGTTGCCTATGCAACGCGCGGATTTCGTACAGCTTTTCGAAATCATGGAAGGGCAGCCCGTCTGCATCCGCCTGTTCGACCCACCGCTGCACGAATTCCTGCCCACGACCCGCAGCGGCCAGCGTGAACTGGCCGAGGCGCTGGACCTGCCGGTTTCGGATGTTGAGCGCCGGGTCGAGGCGATGAGCGAATACAACCCCATGCTGGGCCTGCGCGGCGTCCGCCTTGGCGTGACGGTGCCCGAAATCTATGACATGCAGGCCCGCGCGATTTTCGAGGCGACGCTCGAGGCCAGCAAGAACGGCGCCCCGGTGGTTCCCGAGGTGATGATCCCGCTGGTGTCGGCCAAGCGCGAGGTCGAGCTGGTCAAGGCCCGCATCGACTCGGTGGCCGCAGCCGTCGCGGCCGAGCGGGGGCAGGATTTTGAGTACCGCCTGGGCGTGATGGTCGAAACGCCGCGCGCCTGCCTGCGCGCGGAAGAGATCGCGCCGCATGTGTCGTTCCTGAGCTTTGGCACCAACGACCTGACACAAATGACCTATGGTTTGTCGCGGGACGATGCCGGACGGTTCATGTCGGCCTATGTCCGGCAGGGCGTATTTTCAGAGGATCCGTTTCATGTTCTGGATGCCGACGGGGTGGGGGAGCTGCTGAAGCTGGGCTCGGAACGCGGGCGTGCGGCCCGGCCGGATGTTACGCTTTCGGTTTGCGGTGAACATGGCGGTAACCCCGAATCAATCGCCCTGTGCCGGGACCTTGGGTTCGACTATGTGTCCTGTTCTCCGTTCCGGGTTCCGGTCGCTCGGCTGGCTTCCGCTCAATTGGCGATTGCGTCAAAACTTGGGGGTTGACCTGCCCTCCGAGCCCTAAGAATAGTGGGCTTGGGGTGGACCTGTGGCCAATTTTTTTGGCCCGACGGGCAAGATTTCTCTTGCCGAATCCTCAAAACTGGACGTTTCGCCCCGTCTGGGGTAAACCCCCCTCGCGCCCGCCGGGGGAGGGTATGGCGCGCGAAGTGCCTGTGCGAGGTTATCTGATGATACGTTACATACTGGCTGTTGCCATTGCGGCGGCAACCGTGCTGCCGAGTGCGTCCGTCGCCGAGAGAGAGACCACCGATTCCGCCAAGCGTGAACTGGTGTCCCGCAACGAGCTGCCGGGGCAAGGCTTCCGTGATTACCTGAAGCTTTTCCAACCACGCAAAGAGGTCAAGCCGGTTGAGGTTACCTACTCGAAAGGATGGCTCGATCAATTGCCCAAGGCGGCCGGCGGAGAGGACTGGAAATGCTTGGCCGAAGCTCTGTATTTCGAAGCGCGCGGTGAAAGCGTCCGCGGCCAGTTCGCGGTTGCCGAGGTGATTCTGAACCGGGTTGAAAGCAGCCGCTTCCCCAATTCGGTTTGCGGAGTGATCCGTCAGGGTACCGGCAAGAAGTATCAGTGCCAATTTACCTATACCTGCGACGGCCGCAAAGAGGTGATCCGTGAAAAGAAGGCCTATGAGCGTGTTGCCAAGGTGGCGCGTCTGGCCATGGATGGGGTTGGTAAACCGCTCACTTCGGGCGCAACGCACTATCACACCAAGGCTGTTCGCCCGTCATGGGCGCGGGTCTACAAAGAGACCGCGAGGATCGGTGTGCACATCTTTTATCGCCACAACTACCGGACAGCGAGCAACTAGCGCGAATTGACGCACCCGCGCTGTACGCTTGATGGCGCGGGGGTGAAGGCAGGCTATGTTGCGGGAAAGGAGACCCGTGATGAAACCAAGCCGCCGAGACCTATTGAAATCTGCTGCAGCCTTCGCGGCTTATCCGACGTTTGCCCAAGCTGCTCCGCCGACCCTGCAAGCGCGCGAGGGAACGCAGTTGATCGCGCCCGAGGGTTACCCACAGACTGGTGTTTGGGGCTATGGCGGTCGGGTACCAGGCCTGCCGATACAGGTGAAACAGGGTGCGCGGGTCCAGCGCCGTCTGGTGAATGATCTGCCGCAGGCCACCTCGGTGCATTGGCACGGTATCCGCATTGCCAACGACATGGACGGTGTGCCCGGGCTGACGCAGGATGCGGTGCCGGCGGGCGGCGTTTTCGACTATGAATTCGTCGCGCCGGACGCGGGCACCTTTTGGTACCACGCCCACAATAAATCGGTCGAGCAGGTGGCGCGCGGGCTCTATGGCCCCTTGATCGTCGAAGAGCCCCAGGCGCCGGATGTCGATCAGGATCTGACCCTGATGCTGGACGACTGGCGGCTCGACCCCGAAACCGCGCAGATCACCGGTGATTTCGAAAATGGGCACGACCTCAGCCATGCCGGACGCCTTGGCAACCTTGTGACGGTCAATGGACGTTTCGACCCCTCCTATACCGTCAAGCGCCACGAACGCCTACGGTTGCGCCTGATCAACGCCGCGAACGCCCGCATTTTCGATCTGGGCCTTGATGGTTTGGCGGGGTGGATCGTCGCGCTGGACGGCATGCCGGTGTCGGATCCGATCGCGATCGAAGACACATTCCCGCTGGCGCCCGCGCAGAGGGCGGACCTGATCGTCGACGTCGTGGCCGAAGATGGCAGCGCGGCCGGCCTGTTCAGCCGGGAACGCGACGGCGCCTTTGGCGTCGTGCGCCTGGACGTTTCGGGGCAGGCCGCGTCGGTGCCCCGCAAAAGTGTTCAGCCGCTGCCGCCAAATCCTTTGCCCGAGATCAGGGGGCTGGATGGCGTTCCGCGTCACCGCATGACACTGCAGGGCGGGGCCATGCGCTGGTTGGATAGTGCCCGGCTGGGCGATACGGAATTGTCTGGCCGCGAACTGGCGCAGTTGGGCCGGTTCTGGGCGTTGAACGGTTATGCCGAACGCTCCGACGACCCGTTTCTGGATGCGTCCCTTGGCAGCCTTCACCGGATCGCCTTTGTCAACGAAACCGCCTTTCCGCACGCCATGCACTTGCACGGCCACCATTTTCGTCTGGTCTTGCCGGACGGAAGTCTTGGCCCGTGGCGTGACACGGTTCTGGTCGAACGCGGCGAGACTCGCGAGATCGCGCTGGTCACCGACAACCCGGGCAACTGGTTGCTGCATTGTCACATGCTGGGCCATGCCGCGTCTGGTATGATGAGCTGGTACCGCGTCACCTGACGCCGCTTTCGGCGGCTGGAATGGCGTTTGTTTGAGTGCTATAGCCGCACCCAACGAATAATTTGGGCAAACCTGTCCAAGCTGCCCGAAAAGGCCTGTGCCATGAGCTCTGAAATCCGCCTTGCCTTTGCGCATCCGTCCGAACGGTCCGAGGCGACCGCGCCACGCGGACCGCTGGATCGCATTTCCCTGCGCGATCACATCGTCGAGGTTGAGATCGGCGCCTTTCAGGCCGAGCGGGGCACCACCCAGCGTATCTGCTTCAACATCGTGGTCGAGGTGCGCCCGCTGACCGAGCAGATCGACGATGACGTCGACCGCATCCTGTCCTACGACCGGGTGACCGAGGCCATCGCCTACGAATTGGCGGCTGAGCGTCTGAACCTTCTGGAAACGCTGGCCGAACGGATCGCCGAGCGGATTCTGCTTGAACCTCAGGCGGTAAGAGCTTTTGTTCGAATCGAAAAATTGGATCGGGGCCCCGGCGCTTTGGGGGTCGAGATCGTGCGTGGCAAGGATGCCGTCCACCACGATGTCATCGAGGAAGAGCGTCCCCATCCCAGGCTGGTCTTTCTGTCGAACGCAGCGATTGAGTCCGACAATTTGTCGGGCTGGATCGACCAGTTGGAGAGCCGGCAGCGGCCGCTGATCCTGTGCGTCGGCGCGTCCGATCTGCCAGTGCCGCAGACCGGCCACGCCATGACCCAGCGCCGGATCGACCTGCTGGCGATCGAGCAGAACGCCTGGGTGCTGGCAGCGCGCGACCCGCGCTGTGTCGTCGTGTCGACCCGGACCGAGCTGAACTGGGCCATGAAGAACGGCCAGATCTGTGTCTGGGCACCGTCCAAGATCGTGCTGGATGCGGTCGATGGGCCTTCGGCGGCACCGTCCGATGCGGTGGCCTTGGCGGCCTGGTTCGCCGCCACTTTCGAAGCCAGCGAAATGCTGGTCATCGGTGGGCAACTGCCCGAGGCGCCCAAGACACCGCTGCGGGCGGTCCCGGTGGAGCAGGCGCAACTGTGACCAGTTACTATCGCCCACTGGTGCAACACGGGCCTGTGCGCCCGGACGGGGCCTCGCCGCTGGCGGGGCAGGGCTTGTGGTTCACCCATGCCGAATGCCTGCGGCGTGACGCGGCACCCCGGATCGTTGCAGCCGCCGACATCCCTAAAACGTGGCTCGACCGACTGACGCAACCGCGCGCCGCGATTGCCGGGCTGGATATGACGCAGCCGCAGATCATGGGCATCCTGAACGCCACGCCCGACAGCTTTTCCGACGGTGGCAAGCACAACACGCCTGATGCCGCGCGGGCGGCGGCCCGGGATATGGTCGCGCACGGAGCAACCATTCTGGACATCGGCGGTGAATCCACCCGCCCCGGTGCGGATTTCGTGCCCGAGGACGAAGAGATCGCCCGTACCCAGCCCTTGATCCGCGCGATCCGGGCTGAGACACCGGCGCTGATTTCGATCGACACGCGCAAATCCGCCGTGGCCAGGGCTGCGGTCAAGGCCGGTGCGGGGCTGATCAACGACGTTTCGGGCTTTACCTTCGATCCTGCACTTGGCGCTTTCTGCGCCGAGATCGATGCGTCGGTCTGCGTAATGCACATGCAGGGCGACCCGGCCACGATGCAGGACAACCCGACCTATGACGACGTTCTGCTGGACGTATACGATTTCCTGTCCGGGCAGGTGGCCTGGCTGGAAGGCCTCGGGCTGGATCGGGGCCGGATCATCGTTGATCCGGGTATCGGGTTCGGAAAGACCGAGGAACACAACCTGACCTTGCTGCGCAATCTCAGCCTGTTTCACGGGTTGGGCTGCCCGATCCTGCTGGGCGTGTCACGCAAAGGCTTCATCGGCCGGATCGGCAAGGAACCGCGCAAGGATGCCCGCGCACCGGGATCAATCGCCGTGGCGTTGGCTGGATTGTCGCAAGGTGTACAGATCATCAGGGTACATGACGTGGCCGAGACCGCTCAGGCCTTGCGCCTGTGGGCCGCTGTCCGGTAATCGGGTCGCAGTCAGGACCAACCGGAGAAAGCAGGAATGCGCAAGCTGTTCGGAACCGACGGGGTGCGGGGCACCGCCAACACCTATCCGATGACGGCCGAGATGGCGTTGCGGATCGGCGCGGCCGCGGGGCGCTACTTCCGCCGGGATGGCTCGGGCGTTCACCGGGTGGTGATCGGCAAGGACACGCGCCTGTCGGGCTATATGCTGGAAAGTGCGCTGACGGCGGGTCTGACATCGACCGGCATGAACGTGCTGCTATTGGGGCCGGTGCCGACACCGGCGGTCGGGCTGATGACCCGGTCGATGCGGGCCGATCTGGGTGTGATGATCTCGGCCAGCCACAACCCGGCCGAGGACAACGGGATCAAGTTCTTCGGCCCAGATGGGTTCAAACTGTCCGACCAGGCCGAGCTGGAGATCGAACAGCTTATCGAAGCCGGTGTCAAACCCGCGCGGGCGCAGAATATCGGGCGCGCCCGGCGTGTCGATGACGCGCGCTTCCGCTATGGCGAGCGGGTCAAGTCATCTCTGCCGCGCGATCTGCGGCTGGACGGTCTGAAGGTGGTGATTGACTGTGCCAACGGGGCCGCACACCGCACCGCGCCCGAGGTGCTGTGGGAATTGGGGGCCGAGGTGATCCCGGTGGGAACGGCGCCCAACGGCACGAACATCAATCTGGGCTGCGGCTCGACCCAGCCGCGCGTGGCGGCCGAGGCCGTTGTGGCGCATGGGGCGGATGTGGGCATCTGCCTCGACGGTGATGCCGACCGGGTGGTGATCGTGGATGAGACCGGACAGGTCGCCGATGGTGATCAGCTCATGGCCCTTCTGGCCACCGCCTGGGCCACTTCCGAACGGTTGAAAGGCGGCGCTCTTGTTGCGACCGTCATGTCGAACCTGGGTCTGGAGCGGTTCCTGGGCGCGCGCGGGCTGCGGCTGGAACGGACGGCGGTCGGTGACCGCTATGTGGTCGAGCGTATGCGGGAAGGCGGGTTCAACCTTGGCGGCGAGCAATCCGGCCACATCGTCATGAGCGACTATGCCACCACCGGTGATGGCCTGATGGCGGGGCTGCATTTCCTGGCCGAGATGGTCATTTCCGGACGCAAAGCCTCGGATCTGGCGCAGCAGTTCGAGACCGTGCCGCAACTGTTGAAGAACGTGCGCTATGGCGAGGGGCAGGCCCCGCTGGAAACGGACACGGTCAAGGCCGCGATCGCCGAAGCCGAGGCGCGGCTGAACGGGCAAGGGCGGCTGCTGATCCGCAAGTCGGGTACCGAGCCGTTGATCCGTGTGATGGCGGAATGCGAGGATGACGCCCTTTTGGCGCAGGTGGTCGATGGGATCGTGGCCGAGGTCGAAGCTGCAGCGCGTCAGTAGCCAAAGAGCAATTTGCGCAGGCTGAACCATTGGCTGATCGCCATTCCGGTCAGGATCAGCGCCAACGCGATGTAGAACCGCAACGGCAGCGCCTCGGACAGGATCCACGCGCCGAAGATCATGGACCAGACCGGCACCTGATAGTTCACCAGCGTCATGAAGACCGACCCGGCGCTGCGAATGATCGACACCCGCATCAGGGTGGCAAAGGCCGTGGGCACAAGCCCCAGTACGATCAGCGCAAGAGTTGGGCGCAAGCCCTGCGGGGCGGGCACGCCCTCGGTCGCCATCATGATCGGCAGCAGGATCACTGCGCCCACCGCCAATGTCAGCGCGGCCAGAACCACCGGGTCAATCGGCGGGCAGCGCCGGGTCAGGATCGACGCCACGGAATAGCAGAATGCCGCCCCGATGCAGGCCAGCTGTGCCAGCGGTTCGGCCCCGCTGCCTAGTTGCGCCAGCCCTGGGCCGATGAGCGTCAGCGCTCCGGTGAATCCCAGCGATACCCCCACGAACCGGCGTGCGTTCAGGGGTTCATCCGAAAAGAAATGCGCTAGCGGCAGCACCATCAGCGGAATTGCCGCCATGGACAGCCCGGCAAAAGCCGAAGGCACATATTGCTGCCCCCAGCTGAGCAGCACGAAAGGCAGCGCGGTGGACAGGATGCCGATCAGGATTACCGACCACGCCAGACTTGGTGTCAGGCTGGGGATGCGCCGCCCGGCCAGCCCCATCAAAGCCAGAAGCATCACCGCCCCCAGAGTCGTCCGCGCCGTGGCCACCGTGATCGGGCCATAGCCTTCCAACGCCATCGCGACAACCATGAAGGTGCCGCCCCAGATCAGGCCCAGGGCAATGACGCCGCTCCAGTCGCGTATGTCGGGTTGATGCACCATCGCTGGCCGTTCATCCGTTGTGCATGAAAAGGGCGGCCACTGTGGCCGCCCTTTGGTTTCAACCGTTCCGGCTCAGTTCTTTTCCTGATCGACCAGCTTGCCGGCCGAAATCCAGGGCATCATGCCCCGCAGCTTTTTGCCGACTTCTTCGATCTGGTGTTCGTCATTGGCCCGGCGCGAGGCCTTCAGGAAGGGTTGGCCCACCTGGTTTTCCAGCATGAAGTCACGCACGAACTTGCCCTGCTGGATGTCCGACAGAACCTCTTTCATCGCCTTCTTGGTCTGCTCATAGGGCAGGATGCGCGGCCCGGTGACGTATTGACCGTATTCCGCAGTGTTCGAGATCGAGTAGTCCATGTTGGCGATACCGCCTTCATAGATCAGGTCCACGATCAGCTTCACCTCGTGCAGACACTCGAAATAGGCCATCTCGGGCGCATAGCCGGCCTCGACCAGAGTTTCAAAACCGCAGCGGATCAGCTCGACTAGACCGCCGCACAGAACAGCCTGCTCGCCGAACAGGTCGGTCTCACACTCTTCGCGGAAGTTGGTCTCGATGATGCCCGAACGGCCGCCGCCGATGGCCGAGCAGTAGGACAGGCCGATTTCCAGCGCCTTACCGGTCGCGTCGGTGTGAACGGCCACCAGGCAGGGCACGCCGCCGCCTTTGACATATTCGCCGCGCACCGTGTGGCCGGGGCCTTTGGGGGCCATCATGATGACGTCCACGCCCTCTTTCGGTTCGATCAGGCCGAAATGCACGTTCAGGCCGTGAGCAAAGGCGATGGCCGCGCCGGGCTTGATGTTGTCATGCACGTATTTCTTGTAGGTCTCGGCCTGAAGCTCGTCGGGCATGGTGAACATGATGACGTCGCACCAGGCCGCGGCTTCGGCGATCCCCATCACCTGCAGGCCTTCGGCTTCGGCTTTCTTGGCCGAGGGCGAGCCTTCGCGCAGGGCGACGACCAGGTTCTTGGCACCCGAGTCGCGCAGGTTCAGCGCGTGGGCGTGGCCTTGGGAGCCATAGCCCAGGATGGCCACTTTCTTGTCCTTGATCAGGTTGATGTCGCAATCGCGATCGTAATAGACGCGCATTTTGCCGGTCCTTTCTGTTTCGATTGATGCGGTTCTATCTGTGACGATTGCTATTGGCGAGAGCGTTGGGATTGGATATTGACGAAAGATGTAAACAATAATTCTTGGAAATAAGAAAAAACAAAAAATTCATGCTTGACGATATCGACCGCCGCATCCTGCGCCATTTTCAGGCCGAGCCAAGCCTGAGCACCGCCGAACTGGCCGAGCGGTGCCGGATCAGCAATGGCGTGTGTTGGCGCCGGATCGAGAAGATGCAGGCCGCCGGGATCATTCAGGGGCAGGAGGCCGTGATTGACTGGTCCGCCATGGGCTATGCGGTCGAGGTGTCGCTGCGGGTGACGCTGGACAAGACCCAGCCGCGCGCCTTCGACGAGTTCACCGCGGCGGCCCGAAAGGTACCCGAGGTGATCGAGATCCAGACCTTTCTGGGGCGGGTGGATGTTCGCCTGTCCATCATCGCGCGGGACATGGCGCATTATCAGCAGGTCTATCGCGACCGTATCCTGACCTTGCCGCATATCGCCGACATCGAGGCCCTGATGCACATCGCGCGGGTCAAACGGGACGAGGTGCTGCCGGTATGATCGAACTAGACGATCTTGACCGCAAGCTGCTGCGCGCCTTGGCGCAGGACGCCACGCAGAGCGCGGGTGCGCTGGGGCGGCGTTTCGGGCTGTCGCAGCCCGCGACATGGCGCCGGATCCGGCGGCTGGAGCAGGCGGGCATTATCAAGGGGCGCAGGCTGCGTCTGAACGCCGAGGCGCTGGGGTTCGGCGTCACCGTATTTCTGGGCGTCAAGCTGGCGCGCAAAGGGCAGGTCAGCCTCGAGGATTTCGAACGCGCCGTCAGCGCCATCCCCGAGGTGCAGACTGTGGAACACGTTCTGGGCCTGTATGATTATCGGCTGAGAGTGGTGGCGCGTGACCTGGCGGATTTCGAGCGTGTTCTGCGCCGCCGCATCATGACACTGCCCGGGGCCGGAGATGTCGAAGCCAACGTGCTTCTGAGCGAAGAACGCCGACCGGGGCCCATCGGCTAGGTTTCAGTACTGGGTGCGGATGCAGTATCCGGGGTGGAAGGTCATGCGCGCAAAGGACAGTGGCACTCCGTCCTTCCAGGTGGTTCGCTCCAGTTGCATCATCGCCGCTGCGGTCGTTGTACCCATATAATCGGCAAGGCCGCTGTCGGCGGAAATTGCCCTGAAGGCGATTTCGGCAACCGAAAACGGCGCGGCGTCCAGCAACCATTCATGCGGCGATGTCCGCTCTAGGTCAGCCGCTTCAATTTCGGGGACGGCGGCGATGTTGACCCACCGTTCTTCGTGCTGAAAAGGACGGTTGTCTGCATAATGCATGCAGACCACGTGCAGCACCCGCGCATTTGCCTGCAGGCTGAGTTGCGAGCTGAGCCAACCGGGGCTGGGCACCACATTCCGTTCCACAAGTGAATAGCGATAGGCGGCATTCTGGTCTTCAACGACTTGCTTGACCACAGACAGCTCGAGCTTGGCCTGCTTGCTGGGCAATTTCTTGACCCGAGTGCCACTTTTGCGTTTGCGTTCGACAAAGCCCTGTTCGGCAAGTTCGCGCAGCGCCCGGTTCACGGTTGCCCGCGCGCAGTTGAATTCCTCGGCCAGCTGTGTCTCGGTCGGCAGCAATGCGCCTTGTGGCCAGACACGGGTTTCAATCCGCCTTTTGACTTCGTCACGAACAAACTGAAAACTGATACGCTTGTGAGCATTCACTGTCGGGAAATTCCTGTTCAGGTTCCGGCTGAGCGTATCTGTTCAGAAACACGCCAGAGTGTAAAGATCACCTGATACTGGTTGGCGTCATTTTTGCCGTTCCGGCCGATACTGTTGCATTCGAGAATATCAAAATGACATTTTCCTTGGGTCAATTGTTGATAATGGCCAGCCCATTCCCATAGTTTGTGTCTTATTTCTAAAAAATCAAAACTTGAAAGGAGCCTCCATGCCCGCATTGTTGGAAACCGTCGATCCACAGGGGCTTGAGGAGTTTTCGGTTGTGTTCACCGACCGCTCGCTCAATCACATGTCGCAGGCTTTTCAGCAGGTGATGCGCGACATCTCAGGGATGCTGCGGAGCGTCTATGGCGCGGATGGCGTGGCCATTGTGCCGGGTGGCGGAACCTACGCGATGGAGGCTGTGGCCCGCCAATTCGCCCGTGGCGCCAATGTGCTGGTGGTACGCAACGGCTGGTTCTCGTATCGCTGGAGCCAGATTATCGAAACCGGGGGGCTGACGGCGTCAGCCACCGTGTTGAAGGCCCGTCAAACGGGGAATTCCAGCCCGTCGCCCTTTGCGCCTGCGCCGATCGACGAGGTGGTCGAAACCATTCGCAGCCAGCGACCCGGCGTGGTGTTCGCGCCGCATGTGGAAACCTCGGCCGGGGTCATTCTGCCGGACGACTATGTCAACGCGATGGCTGCCGCAGCGCACGAGGTCGGTGCGCTGATGGTGCTCGACTGCATCGCCTCGGGCTGTGCCTGGATCGACATGAAGGCCACCGGCGTGGACGTTCTGATCTCGGCGCCGCAAAAGGGTTGGAGCGCCTCGCCCTGTGCTGGTCTGGTCATGCTGTCTGAACGCGCCGAGGCGCGGCTGGCCGAGACCACCTCGGACAGTTTCGCGCTGGACCTGAAGAAATGGCGCCAGATCATGCAGGCCTATGAGGGCGGCGGCCATGCCTATCACGCCACCATGCCCACCGATGCGCTGCGGGCGTTCCGGGACACGATGCTGGAGACCCGTGACTATGGGTTCGACAAGCTGCGTGACGCGCAATGGCTGCTGGGGAATGCGGTGCGGGCGATGCTGCGCGACAAGGGGGTCGTTTCGGTCGCGGCCGAAGGCTTTGGGGCACCGGGGGTGGTGGTCAGTTATACCGACGACCCCGAGGTGCAGAACGGCAGGAAGTTCGCCGCGCTGGGCATGCAGATCGCGGCCGGGGTACCTTTGCAATGTGACGAGCCCGAAGGGTTCAGCACCTTCCGTCTAGGCCTGTTCGGGCTGGACAAGCTCTATGATGTCGATGGCACGGTGGCCCGGCTGAAGCGGGTGCTGGATCAGGTGCTTTAGGCCCGAACGGGCCTCAGCGCACGCCGAGGCCCATCTGCATCAGCGTCTTGCGCACCACCGGCATCGAATAAAGCGCGTTGAGCCCTGCGGCGCGCGCATCGCGCAACGGCCGTGCCTCGACCATCGAGGCGCGGTTCAGCAGGTCGATCCCCTTGACGCGCAGCTCGATCTCGGAATGACGGGCCTTGTGATAGGCGTCGAGCATTTGGGCATCTCCCAGACCCTCGGGCCGGGCCTTGGCCAAGTCCAGCAGGCTGCGCAGATCCCCCAGTGACATGTTCAGCCCCTGCGCGCCGATCGGGGGCACCACATGGGCGGCCTCGGCCATCAGCGCCACGCGCTGGGCCGACAGGCGCTCGGCCGATTGGCTGATGATCGGCCAGATCGTCCGGCGTGAGGCCAGTTTCAGCGGTCCGAACAGGCCGCAGGACCGCTCGGTCATCGCGGCTTCGAACTCGGCCTCGGGCAGGTTTAGCAGTTCGACCGCGCGTGGGCCGCGCTCCATCCACACGATCGCCGACGAGGGCTGGCCCTGCCAGTCAGGCAGGGGGACCAGAGTGAACGGCCCGCCGGACCGGTGGATCTCGGTCGAGACGTTTTCATGGGCGATCGGATGGGTCACCGCAAAGGCCAATGCCTTTTGCCCGTATCGCGTGGTGTGGACCTTGATCCCCGCAGCCTCTCGCATCGGCGAGTTGCGGCCGTCGGCGGCGATCACCAGCTTGGTGCGGATGCGCGTGCCGTCGGACAGACCCACACGCGCCTCGGCGGTGCGGGTGAACAGGCTGACGGTGCCGGTGCCGGGGCGGAAATCGACATTCGGCAGTTCGTGCAGCCGGGCCACCATCTCGCGCCGTAGCAGCCAGTTGGGCAGGTTCCAGCCAAAGGGTTGATCCGAGATATCGGCGGCGTTGAAATCGCGCACCACGCGCGGCTCGGGGATGTCGCCGCCCGCGTCCACGATGCGCATGATCTGCAACGGCGCGGCGTGGGCTTCCAGCCGGTCCCACAATCCGCAGTGCTGCAGCAGGCCGAGCGCCGGCTGCAGAAACGCGGTGGTGCGTAGGTCGGACCCGTCGGCGTCTCGGTCGGTGACGGGTGGGGTCGGGTCCACGCAGATCACGTCGAACCCTGCGGCGCCGAATACGGCCGCCGCGGTCAGCCCGGCGATGCCGCCGCCGGAAATCAGGATGTCACAACTGTCGGTCATCGCGTCACTCTCCGTTGCCTGCGGACCCTAGTGCGGTTCTGGGGCCTGCGCCAAGTGACATCCTGTCCCGTGGTCTAGCCGCGTGAAATCAGGACCAGAATCAGGAACATCACCGGCACCATCGCCAGGGCTGGCAGATACAGGCCCGGCAGGCCGAACAATAGGGCGGAACAGCCCCACATGCTGACCAGCGCCGCAACGGTATAGCCCAGATCCTCGGGCTTTCCATTGGCCGCATCGCGGGCCAGCCAGCCAAACAGGGGAATTGCAAAAAGCAGGCGCTGCCAAAAGGGCAGGCGGCCGGGCATCTCGATCGCGGTCATCGGGGTCTCCAGTTCTGTTCGTCGCTGAGCCTGATGTAGGAACGACTTTGCACCTGTAGAATGCGCGGATCGTCGCAGTTTCGGGCTGCGCGCGGGCGTATTTCGTCGCAGTCTCGGGTGGTTCAGATCAGGCGCGCGAGAAAGGCGGTCAGGTCATCCGTGTGGTGGTGGATGTGATCCGCGTCATGAGGATCGGGCGCAACATGCACCGTACGCATGCCCATGTCGTGCGGGACCTTCAGGTTGCGCGGCTCGTCCTCGAACATGGCGGCGCGGTCGGGGTGGATGCCGTCGCGGGCAAAGACCGTTTCAAACGCGGCCTTGTCGGGTTTGGGGCGATACCCCGCATGTTCGACCCCATAGATCGCGTCGAACAGCCCATTCAACCCGCGTGAGGCCAGAACCCGCTCGGCGTAGGGCGCGCTGCCGTTGGTGTAGACGATGCGCCGCCCGGGCAGGGCCCGGATATGCGCGGCCAGCGCAGGGTCGGGCTCCATGTGGCTCAGGTCGACCTGATGAACCGCGTGCAGATAGGGCTCGGGGTCCAGATCATGTTCGGCCATCAGCCCGGCCAGCGTGGTGCCGTGTTCACGCCAATAATGTTGACGCAGTCGGTCGGCCTCGGCCCGGTCGACGCGCAGGGCTTCGACCACGTATTCCGTCATCAGCACCTCGATCTGATCGAACAGGCGCATGTGCGGCGGATACAGGGTATTGTCCAGATCGAACACCCACTGAGTGACATGCGAAAACGCAGGCTTGACCATGGGGTTGGGTTTAGGCCGTGGCCACCGGGTTTTCAATGGCGCACTTGATTGCAGACCCATGGCCCGGATAGACAGGTCCGAACGAGGAGAGACCTGACCCAATGAACCAGTCCCGACAGCCCCAGACCGATGCATACAGCCTGATCCTCGAAGCGATCGACGTAGGGGTGTACAAACCCGGTGACCGGCTGGTGGAAAGTGAACTGGCCGAGCGGTTCGGCGTGTCGCGCACCCCGATCCGCGAGGCGCTACAGCGGCTTGAGACGCAGTCGCTGCTTGAACGTGACGGGCGGTCGCTGATCGTGGCCTCGCTGGACCACAACCAGATGGCCGAGCTTTATGTCGTCCGGCGTGAATTGGAGGGGCTGGCGGCCCGGCTGGCCGCGCGGCATGCGACCGAGGAAGAAATCAAGGTATTGCAGGACATGGTCGCGGCCGACGACGCACTTGTGGGTGACCCGGTCGCCCTGTCGCGCGCCAATCGACGGTTCCACGAACAGATCCACCTGGCGTCGCACAACCGCTATCTCGTGCAGCAGCTGGATCTTGTGCATCGCACGATGGCGCTTATGGCCACCACGTCGCTGGCAGCGCAAGGTCGGGGCGAGATCGCCCAGAACGAGCACAAGGCGATCGTTGACGCCATCGCGGCCCGCGACGAGGAGGCCGCGGACCGGGCGCTGAAAGAGCATATCTCGGTCGCGTTCATGACCCGTCTGAAACAGGACGCAATCCGGCGCGAAAAGTAGGCTTGGGCAGGTTTTCTTCGGCTGCCTGGCCATGCTGGGTCTTGTCCCAGAAGAACGGGTTGGCCGCCAGTTCCCACAATGCCTTGTAGGCGGCTATCACGCCCAGCGGATAATACAGCGCCATGGTGGGCACCCATGGGATCAGGAACCGACGGCCGCCCGAGAGCACGCCCAGTGTGCCCACGATGATGTTCGCGGCTTCGGCGGTCAGGAACAGATAGACGCAACCGCGCAGGATTTCCGGCGCTATGACGCCCTGGAAAGGATGCGGCCACCCGACCGAGGCCAGCCAGAAGGCCCAGAGCACCGGGGCAAGCAGAAATTGCCCGACCGTGCCCAGAAAGAAGGCCTGAACCCCGAAAAACCGCCACGCCCCAAGGTCGCGCAGCAGCCGCGTCGGAGACCGCATATGCACCAGGTAGGTGACCATGAAGCCTTTGAGCCAGCGTGACCGCTGCTTGATCCAAGGCCAGGCGCGGAAATTCGCCTCTTCATAGGTCGTGGTGTCCACGATCTGGGTGCGATAGCCAGCGCGGGTCAGGCGCAGGCCCAGATCCGCGTCCTCGGTGACGTTGTGTGCGTCCCAGCCGCCAAGCTCGATCAGCTTGTCGCGGCGGAAGAAGAACGTCGTTCCTCCCAGCGGCACGACCAGCCCCAGCCGGGCGATTCCGGGCAGGATCACTCGGAACCAGCCGCTGTATTCGATGGTGAAGCAACGGGCGCGCCAGTTGGTTCGCGGGTTGTAGAAATCCAGTGCCCCCTGCAGGCAGACCACGTCTTCGGGCGCCTTTGCGAAATGGCGAGCCACGGTCTCGAGCTGGTCCGGCACGGGGGCGTCTTCGGCATCCCAAACGCCCACGATCTCGCCCCGGCAGAAATCCAGCGCATAGTTCATGGCGCGGGGCTTGGTGGTCAAATCGCCCAGGGCCGGTACCTCGATCGTGCGCATCCAGCTTGGCAGATCGGCTTTTTCCAGCGCCGCGCGCGTGACGCCATCCTTCTCCTCCAGCACGAGGACGACATCCAGCAGCGCCTTGGGGTATGTCAGACGTTGCAGACGCTGGACCAGAGCGCCAGCGATTTCCCGTTCCTTGTACAATGGAACCATGATCGAAACGCTGGGAAGCCGGGCAGGCGATTCCATCAATTCGGTCTGGCGTGTTCTTCGCGGAGCGAAATAGGCCGCCACGCCAGCCAGACGCAGGACCAGAAACAATGTCAACGTGCCGACCGCGGCCCAGAACAGCAGCGAAAGACCAAGCTGCGGGATGGCGGCAAGCCCGGCGACGGCCATCAGAAACGCAACAGCCGGCTTGAACCGCGAACCGAGATTCCACCCACGGCAACTCTGGCTCAGTGGTGCGCGGGTTTCTGCAGCCTGGGCCAGCTGCGTCTTGTACCGGTCCGCGATCGCATTGTCGATCTGGTCCGCTTGGGCCAAGACCGGCAGGACCGTTTGCGCGCAGTCGCGCAGGCGATCGGCCACCACGTCGAACCGATCGGGGCGGGCGGTGGCCACCATAAGGATCGGCCCGACCCGCATCCACGGAACGACGTTGTGTTCGATCCAGAATTGCACCGGGCGCAGGGCGCACAGTTCGGCAGGCGGAGGGGTGGTCTCGAGATCGGCGAATTGCAACCGGCGTTGATGCCGCAAAGCGCACAGAACATCTTTGCGCGTGGCCCAGTTTTCGCTGACGAGAATCTCGCCCAACGGTGCCTTCTGTCGCTTTTGCGATTGCAGCGCCGCGTCCAGTTGTTGGGGCGTGATCGTTCCCGCATCGACCAAACAGGCGCCAAGGGGCTTCCAAATCTCCGATCCGGCCACTGCTGTCGCGGGGCCCTGATCCGAAAAACTCAACTCAACCATATTTATACCCTGCCCGAAGTCACGCGGGCAGAGTTGCTCAATCAAGGTTAATCCCAGGTTAACGGCTGCGCATATCGCAGCCAACGTGGTTTAAGCGTGGGCTTTTCTGTCCGCCATGGCCTGCGCGAACCGTTCGAACAGGTAGAAACTGTCCTGCGGGCCGGGGGACGCCTCGGGATGGTACTGAACCGAATAGACGGGACGGTCGGTCATGCGGATGCCGCAGTTCGAACCGTCAAACAGGGAGCGGTGGGTTTCGATCACGCCTTCGGGCAGCGATTGCGCGTCCACGGCGAACCCGTGGTTCATCGACGTGATCTCGACCTTGCCGGTTTCCAGATCCTTGACCGGGTGGTTCGCGCCATGGTGGCCGTGGTTCATTTTGACCGTTCGGCCGCCCAGCGCCAGCGCCAACATCTGGTGGCCAAGGCAGATCCCGAAGACCGGAAGGTCGGTGGTGTCGAGAATTTCGCGGATCATCGGCACAGCGTATTCCCCGGTGGCGGCCGGATCGCCCGGACCGTTGGACAGGAACACGCCGTCGGGGTCATGGGCCAGAACTTCTGCCGCGGTGGCGGTTGCGGGCAGCACGGTCACGTCGCACCCGGCCGAGGCCAGACAGCGCAGGATGTTCCGTTTGGCGCCGTAATCCAGGGCGACGACCTTGTGCAGGGGTGCCTGTTGCCGCTGATAGCCGTCGGGCCAGGCCCAGCGCATCTCGTCCCAGCGGTAGCTTTGGGCGCAGGTCACCTCCTTGGCCAGATCCATCCCTTCCAGCCCGGCAAAACCACGCGCCGCAGCGATCAGCGACTCGATGTCAAAATTGCCGTCGGGGTCGTGGGCCAGGGCCACATGCGGGGCGCCCTGCTGACGGATCGCGCGGGTCAGCCGGCGGGTATCGACCCCACCGATGGCGATCCGGCCGCGCCTGGCCAGCCAGTCGGTCAGCCGCTCGGCCGAGCGCCAGTTCGATGGCTCGGTCGGGTCCCATTTCACGACCATGCCTGCCGCCACCGGATCGGCGGTTTCGTCATCCTCGGGATTGACGCCGACATTGCCGATATGCGGGAAGGTGAACGTCACGATCTGACCGGCATAGGACGGGTCGGTCATGATCTCCTGATAGCCGGTCATCGCGGTGTTGAAACACAGCTCGGCTACGGTCTGGCCCGTGGCGCCGAAACCGGTGCCGAAGAAGAGCGTTCCGTCGGCCAGTGCCAGACATGCGGTGGGCTTGGACGTGGCGTTGTGAGCCATGGCGCGACTCTCCTTTTGGGTAAATCGGCGCATAACTAAGGGGGTTGGTGCCTCGGGTCAACCCTGTTCAATTTTCGGGCTTTTGTTGTTTTTCAATGGCTTAACAAAAGTCCAAGGGTGTTGTGTCATGAAAACTGTTTGGATATGTTCGGGGTTCCGTTGCCATGGGGATGAATTGAGCAGATGGATATGCGAACGCGGATCACCACCGCCCTGAAGCAAGCAATGAAAGACAAGGACACCGAGCGCCTGTCGACCCTGCGGCTGATCAATGCCGCCATCAAGGATCGCGACATTGCCAAGCGCGCCGAGGGCAACGAAGAGGCCAACGGCTGCGGCGATGCGGATGTGCTTGAGATCCTTGGGAAAATGAGCAAGCAACGCAAGGAGAGCGCCCGCGCCTACGAGGAGGGCGGCCGCCTCGACCTGGCTGAACGCGAACTGCGCGAGGTCGAGGTGATCGAGGAATTCCTGCCCAAGCAATTGGATGACGACGAAGTCGCCGCCGCGATCGAGGCGGCGATCAGCGCGACCGGAGCCGGTTCGATCCGCGACATGGGAAAGGTGATGGGCGCTCTGAAATCGCGCTATGCTGGCCGGATGGATTTCGGCAAGGTCGGGCCGTTGGTCAAAGACCACCTGTGCAGCGTTTCGAACGGCGGCTGAGGCTGTCTCAGCCGACCGCCGGATCGCGCAAGCGTTTCACCAGGTCGTCGTAGAGGGAAACGCGCTCTTCCTCGGACAGGAAGGCACCGATTTCGACGACGCGGCCTTCGCCCGACAGGGTGACATAATTTGGCACCGGCCCGCCGGTCGGGTGGATCTCGGGGCGGGCCCAGTATCGGTTGCACTGCCATTCCTGCCGAGGGGCTCGTGGGGCATGGCGCACCAGATGGGCCTGGGTGCCGGAAAGGGTCAGAACCTCGTGGACGCTGCGGGCGCGGTAATTAGCCTCGAACGCCAGCCACAGCCCGGCCACGGTCAGCAGCAGAAACGGCAGAAGCCCCCACAGAAGGACTGATCCCAGAACCGCCAGCAGGGGGATCAGGCCAAACAGAAAGACCGCCAGAACGACGGCCATCGCACCGCGCGGCGGCAACGAGTTGTGCGGCCACAGGCGCAGGCGCTGCTCGGCATCTGATGTGTCTTCCCAGTGATACGGCATCACGACAAAAAATAGCGGCCGTGCCCGTGTTGTCGATGGGCAATTTCACACGACATGCCCGACCCGCGCCCACGAGAGCGCGTCTTCCAGCCGGTCATCGCCCCAGAACACTTCGCCACCCACGACAAAGCTTGGGGCGCCGAAAATGCCCAGGCGGATGGCGGTGTCGGTTTCGGCCTGCAGCGCGGCCTCGGCTTGCGGGGTGCGGGCGCGAGCCAGTACCGGCAACGGGTCCTGCTGACAGCGGAAAAGGGCCTCGGAGATGGCCTGCTCACTGCCGGCCTCGACCCCCTCTTCGAACCAGATCCGGTACAGCGCCTGGGTAAAGCCCTTGCCCCAGCCTTCGGACATGCCCAGCAGCGCGACCTGATTGGCCAGCTCCAGATCCGAGATTGGATAGGGCGCGGGCAGGCGCGCATGGATGTGGTACTTGGACGCCCTGCGCTGGATATCGCGCCACATATAGGCCGATTTCACGGGTTTGCCCGCAAAGGGAATGTTTCGCTGTTCGGACATCACGGCCCGCACGTTGAACGGGCGCCATTTGACCGTCGCGCCGTTTTCCTCGCACCACGCGTCCAAGCGCATGATGGTCAGGAAGCTGTAGGTGCTGCCGATCGAGTACCAAAAATCAATATCGGCCATGGCATCCCCCGAGGTTGCCGCAGTTGTCGGGCAGGGACCAGATTACCCGATTTTTGCCGATCTGGCGATGGCGGCCGTGGGGGCAAAGAAAAACCCCGCCGAAATGGCGGGGTTTTGTTATTTTGAAACCGGGGTTAGTGCGCGTGGCTCTTGTCCCAGTCTTCCTGCTTGGGCAGCTGCTCGAACGTATGCTCGGGCGGCGGCGAGGGCAGGGTCCATTCCAGCGTGTCCGCGTATTCGTTCCACGGGTTCGGGCGCGTTTCCTTGGCACCACGGAACAGGGCGTAGAACACGATGCCGAAGAACAGCAGGAACGAAGCGAACGAGATGAACGCACCGATCGACGAGACGAAGTTCCACTGGGCGAATGCCTCTGGGTAGTCGATGTAACGGCGCGGCATGCCCTGACGGCCCAGGAAGTGCTGCGGGAAGAAGGTCAGGTTTGCACCGATGAAGAACATCCAGAAGTGCACCTTGCCCCAGAACTCCGAGTACTGACGGCCCGTCATCTTCGAGAAGTAGAAGTACACGCCTGCAAAGATGGCAAAGACTGCGCCCAAGCTCATCACGTAGTGGAAGTGCGCGACGACATAGTAGGTGTCGTGATAGGCGCGGTCGATACCAGCCTGCGACAGAACCACACCGGTCACACCGCCGACGGTGAACAGGAACAGGAAGCCGAAGGCGAACAGCATCGGCGTCTTGAACTCGATCGAGCCGCCCCACATGGTGGCGATCCACGAGAACACCTTCACGCCCGTCGGAACCGCGATGACCATCGTGGCCAGCATGAAGTAGGCCTGCTGACGCAGCGACATGCCGACGGTGTACATGTGGTGTGCCCACACGACGAAGCCCAGCACGCCGATTGCGATGATCGCCCAGACCATCGGCAGATAGCCAAAGATCGGCTTGCGCGAGAAGGTGGCGATCACGTGGCTGATGATGCCGAAGCCGGGTAGGATCACGATGTACACTTCGGGGTGACCGAAGAACCACAGGATGTGCTGATACAGAACGGGGTCACCGCCACCGGCCGGGTCAAAGAAGGTGAAGCCGAAGTTGCGGTCCATCAGCAGCATGGTGATCGCGCCCGCCAGAACGGGCAGCGACAGCAGAATCAGCCACGAGGTGACGAAGATCGACCAGCTGAACAGCGGCACCTTGAACAGGGTCATGCCCGGGGCACGCATGTTCAGGAAGGTGGTGATCATGTTGATCGCGCCGAGGATCGAGGAGGCGCCCGATACGTGCACGGCAAAGATCGCCAGGTCCATGGACATGCCGCCTTCGGTCGTCGACAACGGCGGGTACAGAACCCAGCCCACGCCCGAGCCGGCTTGGTCGTTGCCTCCGGGGGCCAGCAGCGAAGCGATGCCCAGCGAGGTGCCGGCGACATACAGCCAGAAGGACAGGTTGTTCATCCGCGGGAAGGCCATGTCCGGCGCACCGATCTGCAACGGCATGAAATAGTTGCCGAAACCGCCGAACAGCGCGGGGATGACCACGAAGAACATCATCAGAACACCGTGATAGGTGATCATCACGTTCCAAAGGTGTCCGTTCGGGGTGCAGGGATCGGCCATGAAGCCTTCCAGGCACATGTACTGAACGCCCGGATGCATCAGTTCTAGCCGCATGTAGATGGTCATCGCGACCGAGATGAACCCGGCAAAGGCCGAGAAGATCAGGTAAAGGATCCCGATATCCTTGTGGTTGGTCGACATGAACCACCGGGTAAAGAACCCGCGCTGGTCTTCATGATCGTGACCATGAATGGCTGCGTCTGCCATTTAGGTGCCTCCTGTTGCAAATAGACCGCGCAGCCGGACCTCTCCGGCGCGCGGGATTCCTGCTGGTTTTAGAATGCAAGGGGGCGGCCTTCAATGGCCGAGTTTGATCTGGATCAAGAATAATTGTCGCGGGGCAGGAGGTCACCCACACGAATTTGGCCCTGACCAAGCGGTAGCTGGGGATGATCGGGTGAATTGCAAGGGCTGGGGCTGCCCGAGGGCGGAATCGCGCCTTGACCCGCCGCGGGCTTGGCCGCAGAACAACACGCAGCCCCATTGCCGGAGACCTGTCATGTCCACTTATGATCCCGAAAACATCTTTGCCAAGATCCTGCGGGGCGAGATCCCCTCGACCCGTGTGTACGAAGATGGTGAAACGCTGGCCTTCATGGACATCATGCCGCGCGCCGACGGGCATCTGCTGGTGATCCCCAAGACCCCCTGTCGCAACATCCTTGACGCCACCCCCGCGCAATTGGCCGCAGTCATGGCCACCGTGCAGAAACTGGCGCGCGCCGTCATGAAAGCCTTTGACGCCGACGGTGTGACCGTCCAGCAATTCAACGAGGCCGCAGGCGGGCAAGAGGTGTTTCACCTGCATTTCCATGTTCTTCCGCGCCGTGAAGGCCTGCCCATGCGGCCGCCGGGCAAGATGGGCGATTTGGACGAAATCGCCGCGCATGCCGAGCGGATCCGGGCGGCGCTGGACTGATCCGGCGCTCAGTGCGGCCCTGAACAATCGTCATGGGCGCCAAAGGCGTGCAGAACCGCGCAGACATGATCGTGCTGCCCGTCACAGGCAGTGGCGATCCGGGCCAGTTCGGACTCGAGCCTTTGCAACTTGCCGATGCGTTCCCGCAGATCATGCAACTGCCGCCGTGCGATCTCGTGCGCCCGGTTCAGGTCGTCGCCCTGCGCGCCCTCGAGCGACAGCAGCGCCTCGACATCGGCCAGCGGCAGTCCAAGGTCGCGCGTGTGGCGGATGAAGCGCAGGCGGTCCAGCGCCGCCTCGTCATAGCGCCGCTGATTGCCCGCTGTGCGTTCCGGTTGCGGCAGCAGGCCCTTGTCTTCGTAGAACCGGATGGTGGGCACCTTGACGCCCGTGCGGCGCGACAGTTCTCCGATCGTGTACATTTTCGGCCCCCCTTGAACCTCTAGTCACTAGAGGAATTAGGTGTTGGTCATGACCCAGACAAGGACCGATTTCCATGGCGCATAAACACGACCACGGGCATCATCACCACCAGATCGACCCAAGCACGGGGGATGCGCGGGTGGCCTGGGCCATCGCCGTCAACCTAGCCCTCACGCTGGCTCAGATCGTCGGCGGCATTCTGTCCGGGTCGCTGGCGTTGATCGCCGACGCGCTGCACAATTTCTCGGATGCGGTCGCACTGATCATCGCGTTCTTCGCCCGCAGGATCGCGCGCCGCCCGTCTGATCCCCACATGAGTTTCGGCTATGGTCGGGCCGAGGTGGTGGCAGCTCTGGTCAACTATACCACGCTGGTCGTGCTGGCGATCTACCTGATGTACGAAGGCGTGATGCGCATCGTTCAGCCCGAGCCGATCGACGGCTGGATCGTGGTCTGGATCGCGGTGCTGGCCTTGATCGTCGATGCGGTCACCGCGCTTTTGACCTTTTCGATGGCCAAGACCAGCATGAACATCCGGGCGGCCTTCCTGCACAACCTTGCCGATGCCCTGGGGTCGGTGGCGGTGATCCTGGCCGGCAGCGCCGTGATCCTGTTCGGCTGGACCTGGGTCGACCCGGCCGTGACGATCCTGATCGCGTTCTACATCCTGTGGCACGTCAAGGCGGAAATCACCGGGGCGATCCGCGTTCTGATGCTGGGCGCGCCGCCCGGGCTGGACCCCGAACAGGTCGCCTCCGCCATCGAGGAGGCCGAGGGCGTCGACGGCGTGCACCATGTCCATCTGTGGAGCATGCAGGAGCGCGAGCCGGCCCTGACCGCGCATCTGGTCATCGCGGCCAACGCTTGGCCCGCGGCCGAGCGCATCCGCGCTTCGGTCAGGCAGATCTTGCAGGAGCGATTTGCCATTGGCCACACGACGCTCGAGATGGAACGGACCGGGCAGGGTTGCGAGACCCCGCCGCGGTTCGGGCATAATTGACGGAAGGGCTTGAAACGAGAATTATTGAAGGTTGGGCCTGAAACGAGAATTGCCGTTCCGATTTGGGGTCGGAACGGCAGACTCGTAACCAAACACTTGATCGATTTTCGCGGGCTGGCCGCGATCACCGGTTAACATACCACTCACTCTTGAACGGTCTCTTCATAATACCTCAGACTGAGGCCATTGTGTGAACCTAAAGTGGTGTTTGGGTTAATTAACCCTGATTTTTAGACACATTTGGGAAAAAGCCATCTGCTTTGCGAAACAGCGGCCACGTGACAAAGGCATTGTTGTTGCCCTGTGTCACTATCCGGCATGCCGGTGCCGAGAATCACCCGGCGGGTGCTGCTTCGAAAACCTCGTCGAAGGTTTTGCGCAAGGCGACATCAACATCGGCCATCGTCACGGGCAGGCCCAGATCCACAAGCGATGTCACGCCATATTCCCGGATGCCGCAGGGTACGATGCCCGAAAAATGCTCCAGGTCCGGTTCGACATTGATCGAGATCCCGTGGAAACTGATCCATTTGCGCAGGCGGATCCCTATGGCGGCGATCTTGTCCTCGGTCGGTTTGCCTGACGCGGTCAGGGGCTTGTCCTTGCGCGGCACCCAAACGCCGACGCGGCCTTCGCGGATTTCTCCGTGGACATTGAACTCACCCAGAGCGGCGATCACCCAAGCCTCCAGCTGCTTGACGAAGCGGCGCACGTCATGGCCACGTCTGCCGACATCCAGCATGACATACACCACCCGCTGGCCGGGCCCGTGATAGGTGTATTCGCCCCCGCGCTTGCTGGGATAGACCGGAAAACGGTCGGGGTCCGTCAGGTCTTCGGGCTTGGCCGAGGTCCCGGCGGTGTACAGCGGCGGGTGTTCCAGCAGCCAGATGCACTCGTCCGCCTGTCCGGCGGCGATTTCGGCCACGCGCGCCTCCATGAAGGCGACGGCGGCGTCATAGTCGGTCAGCCCGTCTGTGATCTTCCATTCCATGCGTGCCTCTTACCCCGGTTCCCGGCGAAGGGAAAGCGTCAGGCGGCCTCGGACAGGCAGCGTCTCAGCACCTGGGCGTAGGTGTCCGGGCCTTGCGCGCCCGTCAGCAGGTATTTCCCGCCGAAGACCATGGCGGGAACGCCGCTGATGCCGCGGCTTGTCCAAAATTGCTGTTTCTGACGGAGGGGTCCCGCATGCGCGCCCGAGGTCAGCGCTGCGCGGGCCGCATCGCCGTCCAGCCCGACGGACCGGGCCGCATCCACCAGAACCTGGGTGTCCGAGACATCCTTCTGATCGGTGAAATATCCGCTGAACAATGCCAGCTTAAGCAGGTGCTGGCGCCCTTGCTCTTCGGCCCAGTCCAACAGCTGATGAGCGGCGAAGGTGTTCACGATGCGACTGTCATCAGTGAAATTGAAGGCAAAGCCCAGATCGGACCCCAGCGCCTTCAGCTGTGCGCGCGCCTGTTGGCTTTGCGCGACGGTAGTGCCGTATTTTTCGATGATATGATCGCGCAGATTCTGACCCTCGGGTCCCATTGCCGGGTTCAGCTCGAACGGATGCCAGCGCAACCGGGCCTGGACGCCCTCGCGCGTCAGGGCCTGATCGAGTTGCAGAAATCCGACGATGCACCAGGGGCACACGACGTCCGACACGATGTCGATCTGTACGGTGGGGCGAGGGTCGAGCGAAGTCATGTCAAGCTCCTGTCGGGCTGGTCGTCGGTTTCCAGATGGCACAGATATGGTCGAGACAGGGGATTTCCAATGCGGTCGTTTTTGCCTCTTCACATCCATTCGCCAAACGTCTATACGCCGCCGTACCAAGTCATTGGCAGTGCGGTCGTGGCGGAATTGGTAGACGCGCAGCGTTGAGGTCGCTGTGGGGTAACTCCCGTGGAAGTTCGAGTCTTCTCGACCGCACCAATCTCGATACACCAATCATCTTTGCCGCGACATTGTTGGGCTGATCGCTTTCAGCTGCCTTAGACTTGGCGTTTGCGGTCGATACGGCTTACTGCTGAACATCCTCCAGAAGCGGCAGTGTCCTGTCGGCTCGGGTGTGCTACACGATGGCAACGCAGAATCGAAAACCGCCGAATTCGCCAGAAGTCTGGGGTAGCCGTGCTGCAACGGGTGAGGGAAATTTGGAGCTAACTCTTTGAAAAATAACGCACAAAAAGCGGCGCGTTTAAGCGTGGCGCCCATGATGGACTGGACAGATCGTCATTGCCGGTACCTGCACAGACTGCTGAGTTCCAATGCGCTTCTCTATACCGAGATGGTGACCGCGCCCGCTCTTGTCCGAGGTGGGGCGCTTCACCTGCTGGAGTTCAGCCCTGAAGAACACCCCGTGGCCCTGCAACTGGGCGGGTCCGACCCCGAGGAACTGGCGCAGGCCGCCATGTTGGGGGCCGAGGCGGGGTATGACGAGATCAATTTGAATTGCGGATGCCCGTCCGACCGGGTGCAGTCGGGCACCTTCGGCGCGGTCTTGATGAAGGACCCGGCGCGCGTGGCGGATTGTGTCGCGGCGTTGCGCGCGGCCGTGCGCGTCGAGGTGACGGTGAAATGCCGCATCGGAGTGGACGAGCAAACCCCCGAGGAGGTGCTGCCCGACTTTCTGGAGAGGATTCGAGCCGCCGGATGCCAGCGCGTCACGATCCACGCCCGCAAGGCTTGGCTGCAGGGGCTGAGCCCCAAGGAAAACCGCGATATCCCGCCGCTGGACTATGGCCTGGTGCATCGGATGAAGGCCGCGTTTCCCGACATGCACATCTCGATCAACGGGGGGATCGCGTCTCTGGCCGAGGCGCGCGCGCATCTGGAGGCCGGACTGGACGGGGTGATGATCGGGCGGGCCGCCTATCACCAACCCACCGACATTCTGGCCGAGGCCGATCCGCTGATCTTTGGCACCGGGGCTGCCGCCGATCCGGTGGACGTCGTGCATAAGATGCTACCCTATATCGACCGACACCTTGCCGCGGGGGGGCGGTTGCACCAGATCACCCGGCACATGCTGGGTCTGTTCGCGGGCCGACCGGGCGCGCGGGGGTGGCGCCGGGTCCTGTCGGAAGGGGCGGTCCGGGACCATGCCGGTTCCGAGGTCGTTTTGGAGGCGCTGGCCCGCGTGGCTCCGGACGCCGTCGCGGCACAGGCAATTTGACAGGGCCGAAGGGCCGCAATCCAAGGGGGACGGATGCCCGAGACTTTTTTGCTGGTCCAGATGCTGGGCCTGTTGCTTGTGATCGGAGCGCTGGCCGGGGTGCTGGCGGGCCTGCTGGGCGTGGGCGGAGGGATCGTTCTGGTGCCCGCGTTCTTCTATACGTTCCAGACATTGGGCTATGGCGGCCCGCAACTGATGCAGATGTGCCTGGCGACCTCACTAGCCACGATCATCGTGACCTCTGTCCGCTCGGTCCTGAGTCACAACAAGAAAGGCGCGGTGGATTGGCAGATCCTGCGCGGCTGGGGGCCGGGGATCGCTGCGGGGGCCATCTTGGGCGTCATGGTCGCGTCCGCCCTACGGACCGAGGCGCTGCAGGCCTTGTTTGGCATTCTCGGCATCTGCATCGGGGCCTATCTGGGCCTGGGAAAATCCGAATGGCGGCTGGGCGATGCCATGCCCGGCGGGCTGCGGCGATTGCTGATTTCCCCGATGGTCGGGTTTCTGTCGGTTTTGATGGGGATCGGCGGGGGCAGTTTCGGCGTGCCGCTGATGAGTCTGTACAACACGCCCATTCACCGAGCCGTCGCCACCGCGGCCGGGTTCGGCGTCATCATCGCGGTGCCGTCGGTCATCGGCTTCCTGTTCCTGCCCATCGCGCCGGACTATCGCCCGCCATTCACGATCGGGGCCGTCAACCTGGTCGCTTTTGGCGTGGTCGTTGCCATGACCATGATCACCGCGCCCTGGGGCGTGAAGCTGGCCCATGCTATGGATCCCAAACCGCTTAAACGCGTCTTTGCGGTCTTTCTGACCCTCGTGGCGTTGAACATGCTGCGCAAGGCCTTGGGGTGGTGAGGCCATTCTGGGCGCGCGGGTGGGAGGTTTTCCCGGCCGAGCCCTCCGTCGCCGACTGGGTGGCGCATGCGCTGCCCGCCGCCCGCGCGGCGGTGCGGGACCCGGCCCATCTCCACTGGCTTGACTGTGAAGAGACGTGGTTCATCGGCGTCGATGCCCTGCCCAACGACGTGGCGGGGCGGGTTGGCGGCTCGGGACCGTTGGGCGGCGCGGCGCTTGACTTCCTGCGCGCGCAATACGGTTCGGTCGCGCTGCACCCAGGGCAGGTCTCGGTGGTCTATCCGGGCTATCCACGGCCGCGCCGGGGCGAGGGCGAAGCCGCCGCCCGATACCGGGTCCGGCGCGATGGGGCCCATGTGGACGGGCTCAAACCCAATGGGCCGGATCGGCGCCGCCATATCGACGAGCCGCACGCCTGGATTCTGGGGCTGCCGTTGACAGCGGCCAGCGCCGATGCGGCGCCGCTGGTCGTCTGGGATGGCAGCCACCGGATCATGCAGGCAGCGTTTCGCCGGGTATTGGCCGGCGTCGCGCGCGCGGATTGGGCAATGGTAGACATCACCGAAGCCTATCAGGACGCCCGCCGAGAGGTGTTCGAAACCTGCCTGCGGATCGAGATCCCGGCCCGGCCGGGAGAGGCCATCGCACTGCACAGGCATTGTCTGCACGGGGTGGCCCCCTGGCGTGACGGAGCAACGGCCGGACCCGACGGACGGATGGTCGCCTATTTCCGGCCTGAACTGCCCGGCGGTGTGGCCGAATGGATCGAAACGCCGTAACCTCGGGCCATTCTCTGATTTGGAGGGCATTCGATGATTACGATTCACAAGACGTCTGACGGTGCACTGCTTGAGATCGAATTGACGGGCGAAGTCACCAGTGCCGATTATACCAACTCCTTGGTTCCCGCGATTGAAGCTGCGCTGCAAGAGCACGACCAGGTCCGGATGCTGGTGATCGCCGGCCCCGACTTCGAAGGTTATGACCTTGGCGCCGCGTGGGAGGACACCAAGCTGGGCCTCAGCCATTGGCGCGGGTTCGACCGGATCGCGGTGGTCACCAACAAAGCTTGGGTGAAGACCAGCGCGCGGCTCGCGGCTCCGCTGATGCCATGCCCTGTGCAGGTGTTCGAGATGTCGCATCTGGACGAGGCGCGCTTGTGGCTGCGCGAGTCCCTCGGGGCCATTCACGTCGTCGATCTGGGCGGGCCTTGTGTGCAGATCAGCCTGTTGGGCAAGGTGGACCCCAGGGAATACGAAGAGGCCGAGCAGCGCCTGGACACGTTGCTGAGCCAGAAGGAGGGCTTCCGTCTGCTGATCGATCTGCGCGAGTTCGACGGCTGGCAGGGCCTGTCGGCGCTCGCGGCGCATTTCCGTCTGGCGCGCAATCATATCGGCATGCTGGACCGGGCCGCCATCGTGGGCGACAAGGCCTGGCAGCACATGGCGCAGCGCGTCGCGCGGCACATCCTGGGCACACGTACCCAGTATTTCCCGTCCGAAGCGTATGAAGAGGCCAAGACCTGGCTGGCGTCCGGCTGATCCGCTCGGGGCCGCGATTCGCGGCGCGGCTGATGGGCCTTGATTTGCACCGGCTGACCCTGGGTTACCCCAGGCTGTGCCGAAGGTATTGGATTTGTTACGCTACGTCCGTTTCGCGCACTCGTGGACAGGGGCGCGCGTGCAAGCGCCCGGACTTGAAGGATTTTTGTCCTGTTGGACAAATTTTTGCGTTTCGCGGCGGGGTTTTCCCCCTTATTCAAAGCTACTCGACACGGTAGGAATAGGTCGCTGCTGCAATCTATCCGTGTGTTTCGGTATAGGCCTTGCCCCGCGGGGGTGGCTGGATCGCAACGGCGCCGAGCTGTTCAAGGGGGCTGTCATGCGACTGTTCAAACTGTTTTCTGGCAAGGCCAAAACCAAGCGCCGTTCCTCGGTGGACACGTCTCAGGCCGACGCCGCGGCGGAAGTCCGCGCAAAAACCAACCGTGCCGAGATCACACGACTTTTCCAGCGGGAACTCTTGGCCAAAAAGGCGGGCGACAGAGTGACCAATCGGCAAATGGCCGCCGTGCGCGAGGCAAAACCCTTAAAAAAAGGCTCTGACGGGACGATGGCCTTATGACCGGACCAGCCGGGCTGCGCGCCCACCGCGCCGTTTGGCCAGGCGGGGCTTACGGCTGGGCAGCTCTTCCATGATGGCGGCGCGTTCGGTGCTGTCCATCTTCGACCAGCGAGAGATCTCGTCCATGGTGCGGTAGCAGCCGGTGCAGATCCTCTCGGTCGGATGCACCACGCAGATCTGCACGCAGGGGCTTTCGACCTCGTTCCGTTTCCAGATCATGTTCGTCATGCGCGGTCTCCGACCCGTTACAGAAAGCGCAGCCTGTCCAGCGCCCCTTGCAGAATATACCCCGCCGCGACGTGATCGATCACCTGTCCGCGACGTTTTCGTGTCGTATCCGCCTCCAACAGTGCCTTTTCCGCCGCAACCGTGCTCAGGCGTTCATCCCAGAATCCGATTGGAATATCGGTTAGCTGCGACAGGTTGCGCGCAAAGGCGCGGGTGGATTGGCACCGCGGTCCCTCGGACCCGTCCATGTTGCGCGGCAGGCCCAGGACGATCCCGCCGATTTCCCGGTCGGTCGCGATTTCCAAAAGGCGCGCAGAGTCGAGCTTGAATTTCTTGCGCCGCACGGTTTCCAGCGGGCTGGCCACGCCGCGCATCCGGTCCGACACGGCGACGCCGATGGTCTTTTCGCCCAAGTCCAGCCCCATCAGTGCCTGCATCGGGGGTAGGGCGGCGGCAAACTCCTCGAACCCGTCGTGGATCATTGCGCGATCCCAGCCCGGCGGGCGGCCGAGGCGATCATCTCCAGCGCCTCGGGGTTGTCGGCGAACTTGGTCAGCGCCTCGTCGCGGATCGCGCTGGCGCGTTCGGTTTCGCCCAGAACACCCAGCGCCGAGATCAGCCGCGCCCATTCCTGAGGTGAGCCGCCCTCGGTCGCCAGTCTGTCGGACAGCCCGTCAACCATGCCGCGGATCATCTCCTGCCGTTCTTCGGCCGTCATCTCGGCGGCGGCCTCCATGTCGGCCTGGCTGGGGCCGGGGGCCGCCGGAGCGGTCGAAAGATCGGGGGCGTTGAACACGCCGGCGCGCCAGGCCAGATCGTCGATCTGTGCGCGGATCGCCTGCGCCCAAGTTGACTGAGGCGGCGAACTGCGCAGCGTATCCGCCCACACCCGATAGGCCAGATCGGGTCGGCCGATCTGGGCCAGCATCTGCCCCCAGTAATACCGCGCCGGGCCATGGTTGGGGGCGCGTTTCAAGGCTTCGCGCAGGGCGTCCTCGGCCTCGGGCGAGACATAGCCGCCGGCCGCAAGGATCAGCATCTCGGCCAGGTTCGAATAGGCATCCGCAGGGGCATCCGCGCCCGACAGCTCGATGACCTTTTTCTGCGCCTCGTACCCGGCCTTGAAGTTGCCGGCATTGGTTTCATGCTGGGCCAGCAGCATGTGCCCCTGCAGGTCGTCGGGGCGGCTTGCCACTGTTTCGCGCAATTGGTCCAGCAGCTTGGCATAGCTTTCTTCCAGCTGGGGCGGCTCGACCGGGGGGGCGGCCCTTTCGGCCTCGGCTTGGCTGGGGCGGTTTTCGCGCAAGTCGTCGGCCATTTCCAAGCGGGCCGACAGCGGTTGATCGGGGTAACCAGCAGCGCCAAGTTGTCGATACAACGCCAGGGCCCCGCCCACCAGCAGTAGGGCCAAAACCACCGGTGCCGCCACGCGCATCACCCGTGACGGGCCGGATACTGTCGCGGCCGCCTGCATCTGCGCGTCCGCGGCCAGAATGCGGCGCGAGATCTCGGTCCGTACCCGCTCGGCATCGGCCTGGTCGATCACGCCGCGGGCCAAGTCACGGTCCACGCTGGCCAGCTGTTCGCGGTAGACGCGCAGGTCATAGGCCGCCGCCGGTTCTTCCCGGCGGCGTTCCCGCAGCATGCCATAGGCCAAAAAGACCGCGATCAGCAGCGCGAACAAGATGAGCAGAACCCAGAACGTCATGGTCCCTCCGACAATGGTTGCCCTGACTTAGACCTGCTTGCGGTCCGACAAAAGGGACAAAAGGCCGCGAATGGCCTACATGTCGCAATAGTGCGATATTGCGGCGCTGCATGGCAGGGGTATTCTGCCGCTGCACGGCATATCTTCGGCCAAACACGAACCGGACGGATTCGCTCATGAAACACTATTCAGCCTTTGCTGTGGCGCGCGAGGCGCTGCGCTATCACACCGGATGGGAGCGCGCCTGGCGTTCGCCCGAACCCAAGAAGCGCTATGACGTCATCATCATCGGCGCGGGCGGGCACGGCCTGGCGACGGCGTATTACCTGGGCCGGAACTACGGCATCCAGAACGTTGCGGTGATCGAAAAGGGCTGGCTGGGCGGCGGCAATACTGGCCGGAACACGACCATCATCCGCTCGAACTATCTGCAGGACCCGTCGGCGGCGATCTATGAAAAGTCGCGCGGCCTGTACGAGGATCTGAGCCAGGAGCTGAACTACAACATCATGTTCAGCCCGCGCGGCGTGATGATGCTGGCGCAGACCCAGCACGAGGTGCGCGGCTACAAGCGCACGGCGCACGCCAACGCGCTGCAGAGCGTCAAGACCGAGTGGATCGGACCCGAACGTGTCAAGGAACTGGTACCGATCATCAACATCGACGGCCCGCGCTATCCGGTTCTGGGCGCGCTGTGGCAGGAACGTGGCGGCACCGCGCGCCACGACGCGGTGGCCTGGGGCTATGCCCGGGCCTGCTCGAACATGGGCATGGACATCATCCAGCAATGCGAGGTCACGGCCATCCGCTCGGCCAACGGCCGCGTCACCGGGGTTGAGACGACCAAGGGCGCCATCGAGTGCGACAAGCTGGGCATCGTAGTAGCGGGTCACTCGGGCCAGCTGGCCGAGATGGCGGGCTTCCGCCTTCCGGTCGAGGCACTGGCCCTGCAGGCGCTGGTGTCCGAGCCGATCAAGCCCTGCATGGACGTGGTGGTGATGGCCAACACCGTGCATGGCTACATGTCGCAATCCGACAAGGGCGAGATGGTGATCGGCGGCGGCACCGACGGGTTCAACAACTACACCCAGCGCGGCAGCTTCCACCATATCGAGGAAACCGTCCGCGCCCTGGTCGAGACCTTCCCGATGATCTCGCGCCTCAAGATGCTGCGCCAGTGGGGTGGCATCGTGGACATGACCGGCGACCGTTCGCCCATCCTGTCCAAGACGCCGCTGGGCGGTTGCTTCATCAACTGCGGTTGGGGCACCGGCGGGTTCAAGGCCATCCCGGGCTCAGGCTGGGGCATGGCGCAGCTGATGGCCACCGGGCATTCCCCGCTGGCCGAGGCCTTCTCGCTGGACCGGTTCAAAGAGGGCCGTTTCATCGACGAAAGCGTTGCCGCCGGGGTCGCGCATTGATGGACATCCAATCCCTTCCCACCGCCATACCAGACCGGCCGCGCCGCAGCCGGCTTGCGCTGCTGGACTTTCTGCTGGCGTGTTTCGACGCGCAGTCCGACAGCGTTCAGGTGGTGCAGGTCGGGGCCAATGACGGCAAGCTGGATGATCCCATATTGCCGTACTGGTCGAAACCACATTGGAAAGGTGTCCTGATCGAGCCGCACCCGCTGTATTTTTCGGCCCTTGCGTCGCTGCATGCGGCCAATCCGAACGTTAAGCTGGTCAATGCCGCTGTATCGCAGGTTGCGGGCAGCATCACGCTGTATCACCTCGACGAGGCCTATTCCGGTGCCTATCCGGGCTGGTTGCGCGGCTGCGCGTCGCTGGACCGTGGCCGGATGGTGGCCGCAATCGACCGCGCCAACCGCAAGACGGGGGCGGACGTACCCCATTCGGCCGTGGCCGAGACAACCGTCGCCGCGCGGCGGCTGGACGGGATTCTGGCCGAAACGGGTGTTTCCGCCGCCGATATCCTCGTGATCGACGTCGAAGGGCACGAACGCTCTGTCCTCGACAGCTTTGATCCCGCACGCCTGGGGCTGTCGCTGGCCATCGTTGAATGCAACGCCGGCGACCCGGCCGAACAGGATGCGATCGTCTCGGCCCTGAACGCGGCCGGGCTGGTCGCATATCGGCTGGCCAACGACATCGTCGCCCTGCGTCCGGGCCGCGTGACCATCCCGATCGAGGCGATGTTCCACTTCAACAACCTTGTTCCGCTGACCGTCCAAGAAACGGTCGAACTGAATCCATGACCAAAGGTGTTTTGACCCGATGCTGATCCTGACCTGCCCCTATTGCGGCGTCGACGCCGAAGAGACCGAACTGACCGCCGGCGGCGAAGCGCATCTGAAACGCTTCGGTCCCGGCTCGTCGGATGACGAGTTCCACGACTATCTGTTCATGCGCGAAAACCCCAAGGGCGTACATTTCGAACGCTGGCGCCACAGCAACGGCTGCGGCAAGTGGTTCCACGCCGCACGGTGCACTGCCACGCTCGAGGTGTTCGGCACCTATTCGGCCCAGGTCACCGAGCCGCCCCAGGAGATCCGCGATGCGATCTCGGCCAAACGCCCGGGCTGGAGTTGGAGAGAGTTCTCCTGATGCCCCGCCCATTCAAGAATATTCCCGCCGGAGGCACCATGCCCTCTATCCGCGAAAGGTCCGAAACATGAGCACCCGTCTCGCCAAGCAAGGCCGGCTGATCGACCGGTCGAAACCGGTCACCTTCACTTTCAACGGTACTGCGATGCAGGGCTATCAGGGCGACACGCTGGCGTCGGCCCTGCTGGCCAACGATCAGATGATGGTCGGCCGGTCGTTCAAATACCACCGTCCGCGCGGTGTCGTGGCCAGCGGTGCCGAGGAGCCCAACGCGCTGGTCGGTCTGGGGCAGGGCAACCGTTTCGAACCGAACCAGCGCGCCACCACGACCGAGCTGTTCAATGGCCTGACCGCGATCTCGCAGAACCACTGGCCCAGCCTGGAATACGACATCGGCGCGGTGAACACGGCGCTGGCGCGGTTCCTGCCGGCAGGGTTCTACTACAAGACGTTCATCCACCCCAAACCGTTCTGGAAACATGTTTACGAGCCGTTCATCCGCCAGTCAGCCGGTCTGGGCAAGGCGCCCGACAAGGACAGCCGCGACGCGGATACGTATGAACACTTTTATGCCTTCACTGACATTTTGGTGATCGGCGGCGGTGTTGCAGGCCTGCAGGCGGCTAAAGCCGCGGCGCAATCGGGCGCCAAGGTCATGCTGATCGAACAGACAGCCCATTGGGGTGGCCGCGCGCCTGTCGATGGGGGCACAGTCAACGACGAGCCTGTGGATAAGTTCGTGGAACAATTGGTTTCCGAACTCGAAACAATGAGCAATGTCACCCTGCGGTCGCGCTGCATGGGGGCCGGGGTCTATGATCACGGTTTCGTGCTGGGATACGAGCGTCTGACCGACCACAAACCGGGCACCCAAGGCCCGCGCCATCGTCTGTGGCGCATCCGCGCCAAGCAGGTCGTTACGGCGACCGGCGCGATCGAGCGCCCGCTGTCCTTTGCCGGCAATGACGTGCCGGGGGTGATGCTGGCCTCGGCCATGCGCGACTATGTGGTCAACTGGGGCGTGACCCCGGGTGAGCGCGTGATCGTCGCCACCAACAATGACGACGCCTACCGCACCGCGATCATCCTGAAACAGGCGGGTGTGGATGTGTTACGCGTCGTCGATGCCCGTCCCTCGGCCGGGCCGCTGGCGGACGAGGCGCGCAGCCTCGGCATCCGGGTCGACCCCGGCAAGGCCATCGCCAAAGTCAAGGGTGGCAAGCGGGTCAAGAAGGTCGCGATCTGCAACCAGGAAGGCATCGGCGGTGCTCGGGAAGAGGTCGAATGCGATGCGGTCGCCATGTCGGGCGGCTGGTCTCCGGTGGTGCACCTGTGGTCCCATTGCGGCGGCAAGCTGATCTGGGACGAAGCCAACGCCCATTTCCGCCCCGACCCCGACCGTCCGCCACTGGGCGCGGATGGCGCAGGCTTTGTCGTGCCGGCGGGGTCGGCCAACGGGCCGCTGGCGTTGGGCGAGGTCCTGGCCGATGCCCACGCCGCGGGCAAGGCCGCGGCCAAGGCAGCCGGGTTCAAGCCGAAGAACACCAAGGCACCGCAGGGCGAGGCCGAGACCGAGGCGCCCATGCAGGCCGTCTGGCTGATGCCCGCCAAGGCCGAGGTGCAGCTGCGCATGAAGTCGTGGCTGGATTTCCAGAACGACGTCAAAGTGTCGGATGTGCAACTGGCTGCGCGCGAAGGCTACGAAAGCGTCGAACACACCAAGCGCTACACCACGCTGGGCATGGCGACCGATCAGGGTAAACTTAGCAACATCAATGGCTTGGCGATCCTTGCCGACTCGCTTGATGCCGAGATTCCCAAGGTCGGCACCACCACCTTCCGCCCGCCCTATACCCCGATCTCGATGGGGGCCATCGCGGGTGAGGCGCGCGGCGAGGTTTTCCAGCCAATCCGCCGCACGCCGATGCATGACTGGCATGACCGGAATGGCACGGATTGGGAGCCGGTTGGCCAGTGGCGCCGCCCCTTCGCCTATGTGCGCCCCGGGGAATCCGTGCATGACGCCGTGAACCGCGAGGTCAAGAACACGCGCGAGAACCTCGGTCTGCTGGATGCCTCGACCCTGGGCAAGCTGATCGTCAAGGGGCCGGACGCGGGTAAGTTTCTGGACATGATGTACACCAACATGATGTCCACGCTGAAGGTCGGCAAATGCCGCTATGGCCTGATGTGCTCGGAAAACGGTTTCCTGATCGACGACGGCGTCGTGGCCCGGATCGACGAGGACACGTGGCTGTGCCACACAACCACCGGCGGGGCTGAGCGCATCCATGCCCACATGGAGGAGTGGCTGCAGACCGAGTGGTGGGACTGGAAGGTCTATGTCGCCAACGTGACCGAGCAATACGCTCAGATCGCCGTGGTGGGCCCCAACGCCCGCAAGGTGCTGGAAAAGCTCGGCGGCATGGATATCAGCCGCGAGGCGCTGCCCTTCATGGAGTGGCGCGACGGCCTAATCGGCGGCTTTGACTGCCGCGCCTACCGCATCTCGTTCTCGGGCGAGCTGTCCTATGAAATCGCGGTGCCCGCCAGCCAGGGTCAGGCCTTCTGGGATGCCCTGATGGAGGCCGGGAAGGAGTTCGGCGTGATGCCTTATGGCACGGAATGTCTGCACATTCTGCGGGCCGAGAAGGGCTTCATCATGATCGGGGACGAGACCGACGGCACCGTGATCCCGCAGGACCTGGGGCTGCACTGGGCGATCTCGAAAAAGAAAGAGGATTTCCTGGGCAAGCGCGCGCAGGAACGCTCTCACATGACCGACCCGGACCGCTGGAAACTGGTGGGTCTCGAGACTGTGGATGGATCGGTTCTGCCCGACGGTGCCTATGCGGTGGGCGAGGGCGTGAATGCCAACGGTCAGCGCAACGTGATCGGGCGCGTCACCTCGACCTATTACTCGGCCAACCTGGGCCGCGGCATCGCCATGGGGCTGGTCAAGAACGGGCCGAACCGCATGGGAGAGGTGATCGAGTTCCCGGGCACCGACGACAAAATCTACAAGGCAAAGATCGTGGACCCTGTGTTCTACGACAAGGACGGGGAGAAGCAGAATGTCTGAACCCATCAGCGCACTGAACCACGCAAGCTATGACGGCATCGCCCGGATCGAGGAATGCGGCCTGCAGGGGATGGTCACCCTACGCGGCGACCTGTCCGACAAGGTCGTGATCAAGGCGGTCAAGGACGCCACCGGCCAGAAGATGCCCGGCCAGCGTGAGGCTTTCGTCGATGGTGAAACAGGTGTCTGCTGGATGTCGCCGGACGAACTGCTGGTGCTTGTTCCCTACGCCGAGGTCGAGGCCAAACTGGCGGCCATGAAGGGCGCGCTGAGCGGCGTTCACGCGATGGCGGTCAACGTCTCGGACGCGCGGGCGGTGTTCCGGGTCTCGGGCGCCTCGGCGCGCGAGGTGCTGGCCAAGGTGGCGCCGGTCGATCTGTCGCGGGATGCGTTCCAGCCCGGCCAGATCCGCCGCTCGCGGCTGGCGCAGGTGGCCGGCGCCTTCTGGATGGATGGCGAGGATGACTTCCGCGTGGTCTGCTTCCGCTCGGCGGCGGATTACGTCTTCAAGCTGCTCAAGGTGGCGGCGCAGCCCGGCAGCGAAGTCGGCATTTACTGACCGGGTCGGCGGGGGCTCTGCCCCCGTCGCGCTCTGCGCGACTCCCCCGGAGTATTTTCGAAAAGATGAAGGTGCCGGTCAGCCGGTGAACAGGAAGCTGCGAAAGCGGTCCTGTGCGTCCGTGGCCGCGAGGTCGGCGGGGTGGCCGGCTTCGTCAAGGCAGATGTCGTAAAAGGACAGGGCTTCGCCGAGGCGGGCCATGGCCGCAGCGCGATCTGCGGCGGGCAGGAACGGCGCGTGGGTGGACAGGTAGAGCGCAGGGCGGTGTTCGCGCAACCAGTCGATCAACGTGGGCAGCACGGCGAACTCCGCGCCTTCTATATCCATCTTGACCAGCGACACACCGGAAAGGTCAGTGGCAGAGGCAAACTGATCCCATGCGATGGTCAGGGCATCGGTTCCATGCGCGCCGTCATGCAGCAGCGAGCTGGTGGAGTCGCCCGGCTCTCCGCGCATCGAGGCCATGCGGGCCACGCCGAACCGGTCGGACAATGCTACGCCAAAGGCCGAGACGTTTCGGATGTCGTTCAGGTCGAGGTTCCACGCCAGGTGGCGATAGGCGGTCGGGTCGGGCTCGAAACACCAGACATGGCGCGCCTTACGGGCACCATAGAGAACGGTCGGGCCGATCCATGCGCCAATGTCTAGATAGTCGCGGTCTGGCGAAAGGTGGCGGTCCAGCACGGCGAAAGTCTCGGGCTCCCAGTTCCCGGCCGAGGCCTTGCGCCAGAATTTCGAATGATAGGGATCCAGCCGGAAGGCTTCGCCATTCAGCTGACCCGCGTAGTATCCTCGGGCGCGGTAGAACATCTTGCGCGCTTTGGTCAGCATCGTCCTGCCTCCGGGTTCATTGTTTTGTCCTGTCGGCCCTTGACCTCAACTGGCTGCCAAAGCATGTAAACGTGGGAACGCAACACATATTTTGACAGGGGGCCAAGATGGCTTTTGAACTTCCAGACCTTCCTTATGCACATGACGCGCTGGCATCCAAGGGCATGTCGGCCGAAACGCTGGAATATCACCACGACCTGCACCACAAAGCCTATGTCGACAACGGCAACAAGCTGATCGCCGGCACCGAGTGGGAAGGCAAGTCGCTGGAGGAGATCATCGTCGGCACCTACCAGGCCGGCGCGGTGG
Organism: Ruegeria sp. BHSC276; assembly: GCF_059612945.1. Lineage (NCBI taxonomy): Bacteria > Pseudomonadati > Pseudomonadota > Alphaproteobacteria > Rhodobacterales > Roseobacteraceae > Ruegeria > Ruegeria sp. BHSC276. The sequence goes on from NZ_JBXWRP010000003.1 coordinate 364,982, forward strand.
CCCAGAACGGCATCTTCAACAACATCAGCCAGCTGTGGAACCACAACCAGTTCTGGGAAATGATGGGGCCGGGCGAGTCCAAGATGCCGGGCGAGTTGGAAAAGGCCCTGGTCGAGAATTTCGGCTCGGTCGACGAGTTCAAGTCGCAATTCGCCGCCGCCGGTGCGGGCCAGTTCGGCTCGGGCTGGGCATGGCTGGTCAAAAATGCCGACGGTTCGCTGGCCGTCACCAAGACCGAGAACGGCGTGAACCCGCTGTGCTTTGGCCAGACCGCTCTGCTGGGCTGCGACGTGTGGGAGCACTCGTATTACATCGACTTCCGCAACAAGCGCCCCGCTTACCTGGACAACTTCCTGAACAACCTGGTGAACTGGGAAAACGTCGCCTCGCGTATGTGACGGCACGGCCCGGAATGTCCGGATCACGGCCCGCCAGCCTGAACGCTGGCGGGCTTTTCGTTGTGCTCAGGAAGTGGCCGGACAAGTTTGGCCCTTTGGCGTTGCAAGTCGCTTTTTGATATATAAGTGGAATATTGCACGGTCCGCGACGGTCGCGGACCCAGGCATTGGGATCGACAGGAGGACGAAATGGTGAAGCTGGTACCTGGAACCTGGGTTGTGATCGCGGATGGCGAAAAAGCCTTGTTCACCGAGAACACCGCCGCAGGCTGGGAGCCGAAGCTGAAGGTCTTGTCGGTCGAGCAGCAGGATCCCGACGCGGTGCAGCCCCGTCCGAACGACCGGCCCGGGCGCCGGGCCGACGGTGGGCCGAACCAGAAGTCGGCCGTTGAAGAAGACACTTGGCGCACCCACGCTCGCGCGTTGTTCGCGCAGGACTTGGCCGATCTGCTGAACCGCGAAGGGCACAAGGGCGCCTTTTCGCATCTGGTGCTGATCGCAAGCCCTCAGGTTCTGGGGCTGCTGCGCCGCAGTCTGCATGACGGTGTTCAGACAAAGATCGTGGCCGAGATCGACAAGACCCTGACCAATCATCCGCTGGGGAAGATCGAGAAAGTGCTGGCCGATCACACGCCCTGAGCTTCAGGCCAGCATCTGGCGCAGCGCCGCCATGGCCGAGGGCGCATCGTCGACCCAAGTGATGAACCCCGCCAAGGAACCGTCTGCAAAGCCCTGGTCGATCACTTCATCCAGTAGGCTGTGCAGATTGTCCCAGTACCCTTCGACATTCATCACGAGAATGGGCTTGTCATGCAGGCCCAGTTGGCGCCAGGTCAGGGCCTCGAACAGCTCGTCCAAAGACCCCGGTCCGCCGGGCAGCACCACCACCGCGTCGGCGTTCATGATCATCACCTTCTTGCGTTCATGCATGGTTTCGGTGACCACGAAACGTGTCAGGTCGGTCTTGCCGACCTCGCGGCGCAGCAGGTGCACCGGAATCACGCCGAATGTGTCGCCTCCGGCGGCCTGCGCGGCGCGGGCAACCTCGCCCATCAGGCCCACGTCGCCCGCACCATAGACCAGCCGCCAGCCTTCGCGGGCCAGAAGTGTGCCAAAGCTCCGGGCCTGTTCGGAATAGGCGGGGCGGGCGCCATTGCGTGACCCGCAGTACACACAGACGGATTTCTGGGGCATGGAAAGGCGACTCCGGGGTTGTGTCAGAGGTTTTGACCCGTGATAGCGGGATTGATAGATTGGCTCAACCGCCCGCAGGAATGCTTTTCAGACAAAGCGGTTGCGCGGCAGAGTGAAAGGGGAAACATGGACGCCAAATCGGGAAGCGGACGGTCAGGATCCTTCATCCTGGGGGTTCTGGCCGGTGTTCTGGCGATCCTGGTTGCTGCCGGGCTTTATCTTTTGGGTGTGTTCTCTGGGTCTTCGCCGTCGGCGCCCGAAGACGCCTCGGTTTCGACGGAGGAACAGCCCCAGCAGGCCGGAGCCGTGCAGCCGAAGCCGCTGACCGAAACGCCGCAGAAACAGGACGAGGACGCAGTCGCCGTCGTACCGTCAGAGGCCGACGAAACGACGCCCGACGATACGCGGGTCGAAGCACCTGTCAAAAGCGCGGAACAGGCGGACGCGACCGAAACCGAATCCGAAAACGAGAACACGCAGGTTGAGTTGCCCCACCCCGTGCTGGACCAGATCTTCGTTGAACCCGATGGCACCGCCCTGCTGTCCGGCTCGGCCCAGCCCGGCAGCCGGGTTCGGATCCTGCTGGACGGGGCGCCGGTGCACAGTTTCACCGTCGATGGCAGCGGACAGTTTGCCGAATTCGTAGCCATTCCCTTCAGCGAGACCGCGCGCGGCCTGGTACTGGAAACCACCGATGGTGACCGAACGGCGCGGTCGGACGACTATCTGATCGCGGCCCTGCCAAAACCGGCAGAGGCGGCCCCGGTCGGCGACGATATCGCCAGCGCCGATGGCTCGACCACCAGCGAAACCGAAGAGCACCCGGTCCCCGCTGCGACGGGTGCGACTCAGACCGAGGACACGACCGCCGAGGATGCCCCGCCTGCGGATCAGGCCCCCGAGGCACCGCCTGCGGTGACGCCCGAAGATGCCGACGAAGAGCGGCAGGTTGCGGTTCTGCGCTCGGGGGAAGAGGGGGTATCGGTGGTGCAATCGCCTTCGGTCCGAAGTCAGGCGCCCGATCAGGTTGCCTTGGATACGATCGGTTATTCCGAACTGGGCGACGTTCAATTGACGGGCCGCGTCGCCGAGGGTGCCGCGGTGCGACTGTACCTGAACAACCGCCTGGTCGCCGATATCACGCCAGAGCAGGACGGCGATTGGCGCGGCCAGATCGAGGGGATCGATCCCGGCCTATATACCCTGCGCGTCGACGAGGTGGACACGGACGGCACGGTGCTTAGCCGCGTGGAAACTCCGTTCAAGCGCGAGCCGGTCGAAGCTCTGCGCGCGGCAGGTGCGCAAGGGCCGGAAGCCGGTGTCGAACCGTCGGCTCCGATCCGGTCCGTCACGGTGCAAAAGGGCGATACCCTGTGGGCGATCTCGCGCGAGCGGTTTGGCGATGGGATACTGTACGTGCGCCTGGTCGAGGCCAACCGCGACCTGATCCGCGACCCGGATCTGATTTACCCGGGGCAGGTCTTCACCATTCCCGAATAAAGGCGTAGGTCTGGTGCCGGCCGGGGCTTCCCGGCCGCAACCGTGTTTAAGTAGCCACATGAGAAGACTTGCGCCGATGCATTCCGATGACCTGCCACAGATGGACGAACGCAAGTCGGGATGGATAACCATCCGCAAGGTCGCTCCCTATCTGTGGCCGGCGGACGAGCCCTGGGTCAAGCGGCGCGTGGTGTTGGCCATGGCCATGCTGGTGCTGGCCAAGCTGATCGCGGTCTATACGCCGATCCTGTATAAGGGCGCGGTCGATGCCTTGGCGGGCGAGGGTGTGCCGCCGCTGGCGCTGGGCGCCGTTGGGCTGACCGTGGCCTATGGTATGGCGCGGATGATGACCGTGGGGTTTCAGCAGTTGCGCGATGCGCTGTTCGCGCCGGTGGGGCAACGCGCTCTGCGGGCTCTGGCGCTGGAAACCTTCCAGCACATCCACCAGCTGTCGATGCGCTACCATGTGACCCGCCGGACGGGCGGCCTCAGCCGGATCATCGAGCGCGGGGTCAAGGGCGTGGAGTTCCTGCTGCGCTTCCTGCTGTTTTCGATCGGCCCGCTGATCCTTGAACTGCTGCTGGTGGCGGTGGTTTTGATGTGGCTGTTTGACGTCTGGTATCTGGTCGTGGTGGCCGTCACCATCGCGCTGTACATCTGGTTCACCTTCACGGTCACCGAATGGCGCGTGAAGCTGCGGCGCGAGATGAATGACCAGGACACCGAGGCCAACCAGCGCGCCATCGACAGCCTGCTGAATTTCGAAACCGTCAAGTATTTCAACGCCGAGCGGCGCGAAGCTGAACGATATGACGTGTCGATGAAGGCTTATGCGCAGGCCGCGTTGAAAACGGCATATTCGCTGGCCTTCCTGAATTTCGGTCAGTCCTTCCTGATCACCTGTGGGTTGATCGGGGTGATGGTTCTGGCCGCGATCGGCGTTCAGAACGGGCAGTTGACGGTGGGCGATTTCGTGATGGTCAACGCCTACATGATCCAGATCACCGTGCCGCTGAATTTTCTGGGCACCGTCTACCGCGAGATCCGTCAGGCCCTCGTCGACATGGGCCAGATGTTTCAGCTGCTGGAGCAGCCGGCCGAAGTGGTGGACAGGCCAGACGCCAAGCCCCTGCAAATCACCGAAGGCCGGGTCGAACTGGACCATGTGCATTTTGGCTATGACCCGGACCGCGAGATCCTGCGCGGCGTCTCTCTGGTGGTGCCGGGGGGGCAGACCGTGGCTATCGTGGGCGCGACCGGCTCGGGCAAATCCACCATCGGGCGCCTGCTGTTCCGGTTCTACGACGTAACCCAAGGCGCGTTGCGGATCGACGGGCAGGATGTGCGCGACGTGACGCAGGAAAGCCTGCACGCCGCCATCGGCGTGGTGCCGCAGGACACGGTGCTGTTCAACGACACGATCCGGTACAACATCGCCTATGGCCGCGAGGGGGCCTCGCAGGCCGAGATCGAAGCCGCCGCACAGGCCGCCCAGATCCACGAATTCATCACCTCGCTGCCCGAGGGGTACGATACCAAGGTGGGTGAGCGTGGCCTGAAGCTGTCAGGCGGCGAGAAACAGCGCGTGGGCATTGCGCGGACGCTGTTGAAGAACCCGCCGATCTTGCTGTTGGACGAGGCCACGAGCGCGCTGGATACCGACACCGAGCAGGACATCAAGGATGCCTTGGCCCGCGCAGGCGAGGGGCGCACGGTGATCACCATCGCCCACCGCCTGAGCACGATTGCCGAGGCCGACCAGATCGTTGTTCTGGAAAAGGGCGAGATCATCGAGCAGGGCACCCACGACGAACTGTTGCGCCGTGAAGGGCGTTATGCCCAGCTGTGGAACCGCCAGCAATCGGATACTCAAGCGGCCTGAAACCCCTGCGGTTATGGATCAAACGAAAACGGGCCGGCAGAACCGGCCCGTTTCCTGTGTTACTCTGCCGCTTTCAGCGGATGCCCCGGTGTGTCGCCCGGGTTTTGCTCGGCATCTGCATCGGCACCCTCATCCTCGGTCCAGACGATTTCCGTCGCCTGCATCCGGCGGGCCGTGTCTCCGATCGCCATGTCCTGCGCGATCTGGCTGGATCGGCCGGCGGTCACGCGGGCCAACAGCTTGCCCAGCCATATGGCATAGGTGGTCACCCACACCCGCAACGCCAGGAACGAGGGCGTCACGATCAGTGTCAGAACCGTGGCGATACCCAAGCCGAACACCACCGCCGTCGCCAGCTGTTTCCACCACAACGCGGTGGGGCTGTCGATCGAATAGCCGCCATTGATGAAGTCCAGCGACAGGCCGAACATCATCGGTGTCAGGCCGGCCATCGTGGTCAACGTGGTCAGCAGAACCGGACGAATTCGCGCCTCGGCCGTGCGCACGATGGCGTCGATCCGGGGCATGTAGCGGCTGTATTCCTGGTAGGTGTCGATCAGAACGATGTTGTTGTTCACCACGATCCCCGCCAGCGCCACGATGCCCGTCCCGGTCATGATGATCGAGAAGGGTTGTTGCATCACCATCATCCCGATCAGCACGCCGGTGGTGGACAGAACCACCGCCAGCAGCACCAGCACCGAGTTGTAGAACGAGTTGAACTGTGCCAGCAGGATCACGAACATCAGACCCAGCGCGGCCAGGAAGGCGCTGGAGAGGAAGGCCTGGCTTTCGGCCTGGTCTTCCTGATCTCCGGTCCATTCCCAGGTGATCGTGTTGGCAAAGGGCTGAGTGTCCAGCCACTCGGTCAGTACCGCGATCCGTTCGTTCGGGTTGATCAGAGTCAGGCGGGCGTCGCCGTCATCAATGGCGGTCTGCACCTCCTGCAAGCTGTCCGCACCGGTCAACTGAACCAGAGTATAGGCCGTGCCATCCGCGCCGTTGATCGTCGCACTTTCAGGTTTCGAGCCTTCGGTCACTTCGCGTACAACGGCCAGTCGCTGTTCTCCGTCCGGGGTGTCGATCACCACTTTGCTCAGACCGGACTCCACGTCGGCCTTGACGTCGTAATAGCGCTCTTGATCCACCCGATTGATCTGGGCCAGCTTTGCCACCGGTTTGCGGGTGATGAAGTTCGACAAAGGCACCAGCCCGTCCGGAGTACGCACCTTGAGCGTATCCAACGTGGAAAGGACCCGATCCTGATCGGGCAGACGCACGCGGATCTCGATCTCTTCATCCACGCTTTCGGGGCGCATTTCGCCCAGCAGGATGCCACGGGTCACCAACTGCACCATCGCTCCGACGGTGGCCACGTCGGCACCGAACCGGCCGGCCTTGGCCACGTCGACGTCGATCTGCCAGTCGATGCCGGGCAGGGGCAGGGTGTCCTCGATCTTGATCAGGCCCGGGGTGTTTTCGAACATTTCGCGCGCGGTCAGCGTCGCGCTGGTCAGGTCATCCCAGTCGTCGCCCTTGATCCGCAGGTGCACGGGCTTGGCCGAGGCCGGACCCTGTTCCAGAGGCAGGATCTCGACCACGAAACCCGGCAGCTTGGCCAGTTCGGCGTTCAACTGGTCGATCACGAAATCGCCGTCATACTCGGGCGCGACGGTGTGCTTCTCGAACAATCCGCCTGCGACAGGTTCTGACACGTTCGGGCGATCCTCCCACGGGATGATCTCGAACTGCACGCGGCCCACCGTGTCCGCCGGAGCCTGCGCCCCGCCGGTGTTCTGGTTCAGGCCGCCTTCACCGGCGAACGAGAACACGTTGATCACCGCCGGATGCTGGCTGATCACCTGTTCTGCTTCGAAGACCAGCGCGTCCTTTTCGGCCAGCGACAGGTTGCCCCGTGCGCGGACATAGGCGGTGGCCTGTTCCGGCTCGCTTTCGACGAAGAATTCGACACCGCGGTTGTTCTGGCCGTACATGGTCATCACTGTCATCACCGCGAATCCTACTGCCACGATCGAGACGATGGGCATGATCGGATTGCCGACAAGAAACTTGATGACATAACCAAAGGGCGTATGTTCCTTGGCCGTTTGCACGCGCTCATCCGGCTTGCGCTCGATCCTGGCCGCGCTGAGCGTGACCGATCCGGCAAAGGCGCCGAACAGGAATAGCACCACGCCCAGCAAGAACCCACCGCCTGCGCCTTCCGGCAACAGATACGTGGGATTCAGCAACTGCATCGCGCCCAGGAAGATCATGTAGACCGCCGGCGGCACCATGATGGCACGCACCCACCAGGGCGTCCGCGCGCGCAGCCAGTTCGAGCTGCGGTCGAACACGCGGCTCAACCGGCCAGATACACCGCCCATCACCGGCAGATAGATCAGCGCCACGATCAGCGAGGCCGACAGAACGAAGATCAGCGTGACCGGCAGCATCCCCATGAACTCGCCCGGAATGCCGGGCCAGAACAGCATGGGCAGAAAGGCGCACAGCGTCGTCGCGGTGGACGAGACGATAGGCCAGAACATCCGCTGCGCGGCCTCGACATAGGCGTGCATGGGGCCGACACCCTCGGCGATGCGCTTGTCGGCATATTCCACCACCACGATCGCGCCATCGACCAACATCCCCACGGCCAGGATCAGGCCGAACATCACGATGTTCGAGATGCTGACCCCCATGATCGCCAGGAAGGCAAAGCACAAGAGGAACGAGGTCGGTATCGCGAAGCCCACCAGCAGCGCCGCCCGGGTACCCAAAGAAGCCAGAACCACGATCATCACCAGTGCGATGGCCGTCAGGACCGAGCCTTCCAGCTGGCTGACCATCGAACCCACGATGCGGCTCTGGTCGTTCGACGTGCCGACATCCACCGCCGCCTGCAACTCGGGGGGCCATTTCGTTTCGGCCTTGGCGACGGTTTCCTTCACCTGGGCCACGGTGTCGATCAGGTTGAAGCCTTTGCGCTTGACCACCTGCAGCGCCACGGTCGGTTCGCCGTTGAACCGGGCGGTCCCTTCGCGGTCTTCGAAGGTGTAGTTGATCTCGGCCAGTTCGCCCAGGGTCACGACCCGGTCGCCATTGACCTTTATCGGCAGGCCGTAGACGTCTTCGGGCGTCTTGAACGACGATGGGATCTTGACCGAAAACGCACCTTGTTCGGTTTCGACTTCGCCCGCGGCGATCAGCTGGTTGTTGTTCCGTACCACGTTGATCAGCTCTGCTGCGGTGACGTTGTACGCCTCAAGCCGCAGCGGATCGATGATCACTTCCAGCATCTCGTCCCGGTTGCCCGCGATCCCGGCCTCGAGCACGGAATCCAGTGCTTCGAGGTCATCCTGCAGATCTTTCGCGATGCGCGCCATGGTGCGTTCGGGCACCGGGCCCGACAGGTTCACGATGACGATCGGGAATTCCGAGAAGTTGATCTCGGTCAGCGTGTATTGCTCGGCGCCTTCGGGGAACTTGGCCTGGGCGCTGTTCATCGCGTCGCGCACGTCTGCGGTGATGGCGGTCTTGTCCCAACCAAAGTCGAACTCGAGCGCGATCCCGGCGTAACCTTCGGCGGCGGTGGCGGTCATTTCCTTCAGGCCGTCCAGATCCGCAAGCTCGGTTTCCATCGGCTTGATCAGCAGGTTTTCACTGTCCTCGGCCGATATGCCGGGAAACTGCACCGACACGAACAAGGCGGGAATCTCGATGTCCGGCTCGCCCTCTTTGGGCAGGCCGACATAGGCATAGCCGCCGATGATCAGCGAGATTGCGATGAACGCCAGAACCATGCGGGCCCGATCGGCGGCCCAAGAGACGATACCGGTCATTGCGACGCATCCCGATAGGTCGGCTCGACGGCAACGCCGGCGGTCACGAATTCCTGGCCGACCACGATGACGTCGGCGGTTTCAGGCAGTCCGCCCACCCAAACCCCGTCGGCGCTGTCGCGCAGCAGGCGGATGGGCAGGAAGTTCACGATGTTGCCCGATCCGACGGTGCGCACGCCCAATTGACCCTCGTTGTTGAGGGTCAGCGCCGATTGCGGCAGCAGATGCGCCTTGGCACCTTCGGCGGCGATTTGGATGCTGGCGGTCTGCCCGTCGCGGATCAGCAGTTCGGGGTTGGGCACGGTGATTTCCACCTCGAAGGTGCGGGTGGTCTCGTCGGCGGACCTGCTGAGGAAGGTCACGCGGCCCTCGACCTGCAGGCCGGTCACCAGTTGTGCCTGCGCCGGGGCGCCGACCGTGATGCGGTTGACCGAGGTTTCGGGGACGAACCCGACCAACTTGATCGGGTCCAGCTGGATCACGGTCGCGCACAGCGATCCGGGCTGCATCAGACTGCCCAGCTCGGCGGCGTCGCTTTCCAGCAGGCCCCGGAACGGCGCCTTGATCGTCAGGCGGTCTACCTCAAGCTGGGCCGCGTCCACCGAGGCTTCGGCCCCCTCGATGCTGGCTTGGGTCGATTTCAGTTGTGCCTCGGCCGATTTAACTCCGGCCAGGGCGGCGGCCATTTCTGCTTCGGCGGAAATCTTGCGGGTTTCCGATCCAAATCCGGTCTCGGACAGTTTGCGGGCGGCGCGCAGATTGATTTCAGCCTCGGCGACGCGCGCAGTGGCCTCTTGCAACTTGGCCTCGGCCTCGGGGATGCGGCTTTGCGCCTCGGCCAGGGTGGCCTTGGCCTGTTCCAGTTGGGCCGGGCGCGGGCCGGGATCAAGCTGGCACATGACGTCGCCGGGCTCGACGAAGGCGCCCTTGCGCATCGGTTCCGAGATCACGGTCGACGTGGTTTCGGCCAGGACCTGCACCTGGCGGTTGGCCTTGGTCTGGCCACGCAGCAGAACGGCGCTGTCGATCTCGCGGGCGGTCGAGCGCAGGGCCACGACCCGAATGGCCTTGGTCGGGGCGGTTTCGACGGCCTCGGCCGAGGCCTCGGTCTGAGTGGCCGGACCTTCGCGGCCGGCAAAGGCAAACAGGGCATCGCGTTCAAATACCAGAAAATACAACGCTACTATGACCAGAACGGCGTTGATCAGGGATATCAACCGCATGCCGTGTCTCTCCTTGAAATTGGGGCCTTAAATCCACAAACGTGTGGCAAGAGATGGGGTGGACCGGGTCACTTGTCCATACTGAACTGAATAGTTCGGTTCAATTTCTTTCGCAAGAGGGGCCGCACGCCATGCATTTGTGCATTTGTGCCACTTGGCTTGATGGTGGCGGCGGGGTATGACATGTCGCCAGACAGATGACGAAATCCCCCGGGGGCAGGAATGAGCGACGTCGACAGTTTCATTGATGAAGTCACCAAAGAGGTGCGCCGCGACAGGCTTTACATGCTGTTGCGCCGGTGGGGCTGGGTCGGCGTGGCCTTGGTGGTGCTGATCGTCGGGGGCGCCGCCTTCAACGAATACCGCAAGGCCCGCAGCACCGCTCAGGCCCAGGATCTGGGCGACGCGATTGTGGCGGCGATGGTTCAGAACGAACCCGCGGACCGCGCGGCGACGCTCGAGGGGATCGAGGCCCATGCGCCCGGCGGCGACACGGTGGTGAACTTCCTTTTGTCGGCCTCGCGGGCTGAGGCGGGGTCGGCTCCCCAAGCGGTCGAGCGTCTGAACGCCATAGCCGTACAGGGTGACCTGCCAGAGATCTATCGCGCGATCGCTAGCTTCAAGGCGCTGTTGCTGCAGGCCGATACCTTGCCGGCGGCGGATCGGCGTCAGCAGTTCGAGGCGCTGGCCGTGCCGGGCGCGCCTTTGCGCCTGCTGGCCCAAGAGCAGCTGGCCCTGATCGACGTCGCCGAGGGTGACGTACAGGCCGCGCTGGACCGGCTGCAGGCTTTGCGCCAGGATGCCGAGGCCGGAACCGAAATCCGGCAGCGGGCCGGGCAACTGATCGTTGCACTGGGCGGCACGCCCGAACCGGTCGTGGCTCAACAGGGTTGAGGCGCGACAGCCAGCACGCAACGCAAGACAGGCGAGTACCGATTTCCATGTCAAAACCACTTATTTCCCGCGTTGGCTTGACGGTTGCGGCAATCGCCCTGACTGCTTTGAGTGCCTGCGAAGAGCCCGAAGTCATCCTGCCCGGAGAGCGCGAAGACATTCGCCCGTCCCAGGATCTTGAAACCGTCCAGCGCAGCGGGGCCAAACCGATCAGCCTGCCTGCATCGCAGCGCAACACTGCCTGGGCGCAAAGCCCCGGCACCCAGTCCTTCCGCACCACGAATGCGGCGCTGTCAGCCACACCTCAGCGTGTCTGGTCCGTCGATATCGGCAAGGGTGATGGGCGCAAGCAGCGTATCACAGCCGAGCCGGTGGTGGCGGGCGGCCTGATCTACACGTTGGATTCCGGTGCGACGGTCTCAGCGGTGTCCCCGCAGGGGCAGGTGGCGTGGAGCACCAACCTGGTACCGCCGACCGAGCGGGACGATCAGGCCACCGGTGGCGGTCTGGCCCATGCCGACGGCGTTCTGTACGTCTCGTCGGGCTTTGGCCGGCTGACGGCGCTTGACACCAAGACGGGCGCGATCCGCTGGCAGCAGAAACTGGACGCGACCGGCAGCGGCGCACCGCTGGTGTCCGGCGGTCTGCTGTATCTGGTCGCCGGAGACCAGACCGGCTGGGCCATCGACATAAAGGACGGGCGCGTTCTGTGGCAGATCGAGGGCATCCCCAGCGTTGGCAACGTTTTGGGGGCGCCGGCGCCGGTGCTGGCCTCGGAATTCGTGGTCTTTGCCTTCGGGTCCGGCGACGTCGCCGCGGCCTTCCGCAAGGGCGGCATCCGCCGCTGGAACAGCTCGGTCGCCGGTGGGCGGCGCGGGCGCGCCGCGGCGCAGATCCTGGATGTGACCGGCGGGCCGATCGTGGCAGGAAACACGATCTATATCGGCAACCATTCCGGCCGCACCGTCGCGCTCGAGGCCGAATCCGGCGAGCGCAAGTGGACGGCTTTCGAGGGCGCGGTCGATACCGTCTGGCCGGCCGGCAACAGCGTGTTCCTGATCAGCGACCGCAGCCAACTGGTGCGGCTCGATGCCGCCGACGGTTCGGTGGTCTGGGCCGTTGATCTTCCGGGCTTCGTCAAGGACAAGCCCGGCAAGCGTGGCCCGATCTTCGCGCATTACGGCCCGATCATGGCCGGCAGTCGGATCGTCGTCGCTTCGAATGACGGGTATTTGCGGTTCTTCAATCCGGTGGACGGTGCCCTGGTGCACCAGGTCGAGGTGCCGGGCGGCGCCACCACGACCCCGGTCGTTGCCGGGCAGACCCTCTATGTGGTTTCGACCAAGGGGCAACTGCACGCTTTCCGTTAACGGCAAGATGCGCTAAAGGGCGCGTCTGAGTCTTGAAAGTAGAGTATCATGTCTTTGACCCTCGCCATCGTGGGGCGCCCCAATGTGGGCAAATCCACCCTGTTCAACCGCCTTGTGGGTAAGCGCCTTGCGCTGGTCGATGACCAGCCCGGCGTCACCCGCGACCTCCGCGAGGGCGAGGGGCGGCTGGGCGACCTGCGCTTTACCGTGATCGACACCGCGGGGCTGGAGGACGCCACTGACGACAGCCTTCAGGGCCGGATGCGGCGCCTGACCGAACGCGCGGTGGATATGGTCGATGTCTGCCTGTTCATGATCGACGCGCGCACGGGCGTCACCCCCACCGACGAGCTGTTCGCCGAGATCCTGCGCAAACGCTCAAAGCACGTGATCCTGGCGGCCAACAAGGCCGAGGGCGCGGCGGCCGATGCTGGCGTGCTCGAGGCCTACGGCCTTGGACTGGGCGAGCCGATCCGTTTGTCGGGGGAACATGGCGAGGGCATGACCGACCTCTACGCTGCGTTGATGCCTTTGGCCGACGCTATGGAGGAAAAGCAGGCCGAGGAGGCCCCCGATACCGACGTTGATCTGGACGAGGCCGGAGAGACCGAGGGCGAGACCCCCGCGATCACCGCCGCGAAGCCTCTGCAAGTGGCCGTGGTCGGCCGACCCAATGCGGGCAAGTCCACGTTGATCAACAAGATCTTGGGCGAAGACCGTCTGCTGACCGGCCCCGAGGCCGGGATCACCCGCGATGCAATCAGCCTGCGCATCGACTGGAACGGTACGCCCATGCGCATCTTTGACACTGCAGGCATGCGCAAGAAGGCCAAAGTGCAGGAAAAGCTGGAAAAGCTGTCGGTCTCGGACGGGCTGCGCGCCGTCAAATTCGCCGAGGTCGTCGTGGTGCTGCTGGACGCCGCGATCCCGTTCGAACAGCAGGATTTGCGCATCGCCGACCTGGCCGAGCGCGAGGGCCGCGCCGTGGTGGTCGCGGTCAACAAGTGGGACGTCGAAGAGCACAAGCAGGAAAAGCTGCGCGAGCTCAAGGAGGCCTTCGAGCGCCTGCTACCGCAACTGCGCGGCGCGCCGCTGGTGACGGTCTCGGCCAAGACCGGGCGCGGGCTGGACCGCCTGCACGACGCGATCCTGCGCGCCCATGATGTCTGGAACCGCCGCATTCCGACCGCGGCCCTGAACCGCTGGCTGACGGCGATGCTGGAACAGCACCCGCCGCCCGCCCCGCAGGGTCGCCGGATCAAGCTGCGTTACATGACCCAGGCCAAGACCCGCCCGCCGGGGTTCGTGGTGATGTGCTCGCACCCCGACAAGATGCCGGCCAGCTATACGCGCTATCTGGTCAACGGCCTGCGCGATGATTTCGACATGCCGGGCACCCCGATCCGTCTGACCCTGCGCGGCCAGGGGGACAAGAACCCGTACAAGGGCCGGCGAAAGAAAAATGCCGGCGCGCTGGCCAAACATCTCAAGGGCAGGGCGTAACCGCGCCAATTTTATGCATTTTCAGGTGTGGGACGTGACAGGCCCCACACATCGCGCTAGCATTTGCTGGTGCGCACCCAATTCGCGTGCAGCTTGTGCGCGGGACTCGCATGCTTGTTTTCGAAGGAACTATTGAACCGGACCATCGTGGGGAGCGGGCTGGATGGATCTGAGAGAGTACACAAGGCAATATGCGGTGCAGGACAATCGGCTTGCTGCACTGAGTTACTTTGGAACCTTTGCGGTTTATTTCGCGTCGCTGGCGCTGGCGATCGCCCATGTCGACCGCTGGTACATCCTGATCCCGGCCGGGGTGGTGTTCGCGTTTTCCGCCGTTCGGCTGTACGTGCTGCAGCACGACTGCGGGCATCATTCTCTGTTTGAAACCCGACGGCAGAACGAATGGGCCGGCCATGTCCTGTCGCCGTTCACCTTTGCGCCGTTCGAGGTGATGAAACAGAACCACAATCTGCACCATGCGGGCATCGGCAATCTGGAACATCGCGAAACCGGTGAGATCCACACCATGACCCTGCGCGAATGGAACGCGGCCGACTGGAACACGCGGCTGTTTTATCGTCTGTACCGAAACCCGTTCATCCTCGTGCCGGTCGGGGCGTTGTTCACCTATTTCATCCGCTATCGCTGGCCCAAGAACACGATGCGGTTCGGGGTACGCGGCGTGCTGCTGCACAACCTATCGATCGTGGTGTTCCTGGGGTTGCTTTACTGGATTGCCGGGCTGACCGGCATTCTGGTCTGGCTAGTGTTTTCACTGTTGGGCGGCATGCTGGGCGTGTTCCTAGTTTATCTGCAGCACAATTTCGAGGATACCTACTGGGATCGCCGCCCGGATCTGGATCCGCAGCTTGCGGCGCTGCAGGGGTCGTCGGCGCTGGATTTCGGATGGTGGTTCGACATGGCGGTGGCTTGCATCACCTTGCACGACATCCACCACTTCAACGCGCGCATCCCGTCCTATCGGTTGCGAGCCTGCCACTACAACCTGCCGGAGGAATACACGCCGCGCCGGATCAAGTTCCCCGAGGCCCTGGCCGCGCTGAACCTGAAACTTTGGGACGAAGATGCAAAGCGTTTGGTTCCATTCCCAAAAAAGAACAACTCGGGCAGCTTCGCACCCGTCAATTGATATTCGGGCCGCAGATGCCATCCGTTGGGCGTAGTGTTTGGCATGGCGCGCGGACTGGATCGCTGCCCTCGAACTTGAAAGGACATTTGAATGACATCAGTGACGAACGTGCGTGGTGTGGGCAAGGCTTTGGGTCAGGAGCTGTCACGTCAGGGAATCAAGACCGCGCAGGACCTTGCCAGTGCTGATCCTGAAAACCTGATCGCTGTTCCGCTTATCGGCAAACGGCGCGCGCAAGCGTTGATCTTGGCTGCAAACCAAGCGGTTTCAGATGGCGCAACGCCCGCCAAGCCAAACGCCCGAACAACAACCAAGCCGAGGCCGAACTCGGGCCGCGCGGTTTCAGGCAAGTCACAGGCACCGACGCAAGTCGCTGAAGACGACGCCGAGAAAGCCGCCGCGGACGCCAAGGCCCGCAAGAAAGCCAAGGCCAAGGCCAAAGCCGAGAAAGCCGCCAAAAAGAAGAAGGAGATGGAGGCGGCAATCCAGAAAGCCAAAGAAAAGATCAAGTCCAAGACAAAAAAGGATAAGAAGTCGAAGAAAGACGGCAAGGCGTCAAAAAAGGACGGTAAGTCCAAGAAATCCAAGAAAGAAAAGAAAAAGGCGAAGAAGAAATAACTTCTCCGCCTTCTGTCGTCAGGTCGCGATTCGTGTCGGATCAGGCCAGCGTGCCGTCCTTTTGCAGGGTCAGCTTGCCACCCAGATAAGGGGCCAGCACCTGGGGCAGGACCACGGTCCCGTCGGCCTGCTGGCCGTTTTCCAAAACTGCGATCAGGCAGCGCCCCACGGCCAGCCCCGAGCCGTTCAGTGTGTGCACGTATTCCGGCTTGCCGCCGCCCTCGGGGCGGAAGCGCGCATTCATCCGGCGGGCCTGGAAATCACCGCAGGTGGAAACCGAGCTGATCTCGCGATAGGTGTTCTGACCCGGCAGCCAGGCCTCGATGTCATAGGTGCGGCGCGCGCCAAAGCCCATGTCGCCTGTGCACAGGATCACGGTGCGATAGGGCACGCCCAGCTTTTCCAGGATACCCTCGGCGCAGCGCAGCATGCGCTTTTGCTCTTCGTCCGACTTGTCCGGATGCGTGACCGAGACCATCTCGACCTTCTCGAACTGGTGCTGTCGCAGCATCCCGCGCGTGTCCTTGCCGGCCGAACCAGCCTCGGAGCGGAAGCACAGCGAATGCGCGGTGTAGCGGCGCGGCAGATAGCTTTCCTCGATCATCGTGTCGTTGACGATGTTGGTCAGCGACACTTCGGAGGTCGGAATCAGCCACCACCCCTCGCGGGTCTGATAGCTATCCTCGCCGAATTTCGGCAACTGGCCGGTGCCCATCATCATCTCGGACAGAACCAGAACCGGGGCGTTCACCTCGGTCAGGCCGTTCTCGTTGATATGCGTGTCCAGCATGAACTGCGCCAGAGCCCGGTGAATGCGCGCGACGCCCCCCGAAAGCAGCACGAAACGCGAGCCCGCCAGCTTGGCCGCGGTTTCGAAATCCATGCCGTTCTGGACCGCTTCGATCTCGAAATGCTCTTTGGCGTCGAAATCGAATTCGGGCGGGGTGCCCCAGCGGTTCACCTCGACATTGTCGTTTTCGTCCTTGCCGTCCGGCACGTCCTCGGCCGGCAGGTTGGGAATGCGGATCAACTGGTCGGTCAGCAGCGCGTCCAGATCCTTGGCCTCGGTCTGCATGCGGGCGATCTCGGCCTTCTTCTCGGCCACCAGCGCGCGCAGGCGCTGGAACTCGGCCTCGTCGCCGCGGGCCTTGGCGGCGCCCACTTCCTTGCTCGCCTTGTTCTGCTCGGCCTGAGCGGTTTCGGCGGCCAGGATCTTGGCGCGGCGGGCTTCATCCAAGCGCAACAGCTCGGCCGAGATCGGCGCTTCGCCCCGGCGGGCAAGGGCAGCGTCGAAAGCGGCTGGGTTTTTGCGGATTGCGCGGATGTCATGCATGGCTCAGATCCCTGGCAAATGAATCACTTTGCCCGCTTATGCACCATCTGGCGCGCGGGGTGTAGCACCGGATTGGCCTCAATCCTCTGTGTCTTCGCTCGCTTCATGCGCAAGGTGGCCATCCCATGGCGCCGAGGGAATCTTGGGTTCGGGCGGATCGGCCATGTAGGACGGGGTCATGATCTGCACGCCGTTTTCATTGAACACCGCCACGATGTTGCGGTGGAGATCCGAGCGTATCCTGGGGATCGAATTGCCGCGGGTCGTATAGGCGTTGATCTGGTAGTTGATGGCATAGTCGGCCAGCGCGGCCCACAGAACGAACGGGGCTGGGCGGGCCTTGAGCCCCTTGGTGCGCCGCGCCGCCTCGATCAGCATCGCCTCGATCATTTCCGGCGGTTCCTCATAGCCGATCCCTACGGTGGTGTGCACCAAAAGGCCGTTGCCGTCGGTCGGTTTGGAGAAATTGATCACGTCCGAGTTCATCAGTTGCGCGTTAGGGATCGAGATCAATTCGTTCTTGATGGATTTCAGATGGGTTTCCATCAGTTTGATCTGCACGACGTCGCCGATATGGTCGCCGATCTGGATGCGGTCCCCGATCGAGGTCGACCGGCGGTAGATCACGAACAGCCCCGCCAGCATGTTGCTGACCACAGAATTCGCGCCCAGCGACAGCATCGCGCCCACCAGGATCGTCAGCCCCTGGAAGGCAGCCGAATCCGAGCCCGGTATGTAGGGCACGGCAAAGACCAGCGCGATCAGGATCACCACAACGCGGGCGATATTGAACGTGGGGTTGACCCAGTGTTTCTCGAAATCGCCCAAGTCGAAGGTTCCGGCCTCGACCGCGTCGAAGAACACGCGCATGCCCTTGATGATGTACATCGTCACCCAGGCGATCAGCGCCAGCATGATCAGGTTCGGGACATAGCTGATGATACCCCTGAAGATCAGCAGCACGGGTTCGGTCAGATAGGTGAGCAGCAAATTGGCGAAATACCGGGTCTCGGCAAAAGCCAGAAGGACGAAGGACAGGTAATAGTAGAAGCCCAGGAAAAAGATGACCAAAAGCACGAAGCTCAGCGCGTACCGGATCAGGGCGGCGATGGCCTCGGCCTGTACGCTTTTGGCGGTGGCTTCCTCGACATCGCGCAGATAGCGCCGGACAACACTCAAGGTGCGGCGTCGGATGCGCCGGTGTAGCCACAGGATGGTCACGACAAACACCGCAAAGCCCAGCGTCCAGGCACCGGCCTCGATCGCACTGGACACGCGCGCCTCGTCGGTGCGGTTGGCGCGATAAGACCGGATCGCCTCGCGGATCGCGTCGGCATGCAGGGCGGTCAAGACCTTCAGGTCAATATGGTCCAGTTCGGCATCGGCCTCGGTGACGATCGTGACAATCACCCCATCGGCCAGGATGCGGGTGCCTAGCTCGGTTTCTTCGAAGGTGATGCTGACGTCAGGCCGGTCCGACGACTCGGCCACGGTGACGATGGTGTTCTGTATGTTCTCGGCCCGTTCGGGGGCGGGCAGGGCGCTGGACCCACGAATGTGAAACAGCGTATCGCCGTCCACGATCACCGGGGCCCGGAATGCTTCGGCCTGTGCGATCTCGGCATCGGTAGGCTGGGGCGGGGCCTCTTGCGCGGTGGCAGGGGGCGACTCCACCGCTGTCAGGGTGAGGGTGCACAGCAAAAGAGCCAATCTGAACAGCGGTTTGAAAAAATGTCGCATGGGCCCTCCACTCGGCTCGAATATAGCTGAGGCGAATGGTGTTCATAGTGTATTCCTGCAACGTTTTGCCTTGGTGTGCCCTGCCGTTGCCCCATGACCGCGCGAATCCGGGGCGGCGTTGCTTGCAAAGGTCGATTGCAGGGCATAGTTTCCCGCCAAATTCGCGGCGCTCCGACCGCGACCTCAAGAAAAAAGGAATATCCCATGGAAGGTGGCGCAATCGCCCAGTTTCTCCCGCTCATTCTGATCTTTGCGATCATGTACTTCCTGCTGATCCGTCCGCAGCAGAAAAAGATGAAGGAACATCAGGCCATGGTCGAGGCCGTGCGCCGTGGCGATCAGGTGGTCACGCAGGGCGGCCTGATCGGCAAGGTGTCGAAGGTCAAGGAAGGCGAGAACGAGATCGAGGTCGAAATCGCCGATGGCGTGAAGGTCCGCGTGATCAAATCGACCATCGCTCAGGTTCTGAACAAGACCGAGCCGGCGAAGTAACTTCGCGCGACAATCGACGGAAAAGGCAGGGTAATGCTGCAAATTGACACCTGGAAGCGGGTCCTGATCTGGCTGGTCTGCGTGGTTGGCTTGCTGTTGGCCCTGCCGAACGCCTTCTACACGCGGGTCGAGCAATCGAACGACGCCAAGGCGGCTATTGAGTTGGGTAACGACACCCCTGAGATGCAGACGCAGGCCGCGCAATGGCCGAATTGGATGCCCTCGTCGCTGGTCAACCTTGGGCTTGATCTGCGCGGCGGTGCGCATCTGTTGGCCGAAGTGCAGGTCAGCGACGTGTACGAAACCCGGATGGAGGCCATGTGGCCGGAAATCCGCAACGCGCTGCGCGACGTGCGCTCCGAGGTCGGCACCATCCGCCGGCAGCCGTCAGAGCCCGATGAGATTCGCATCCGCATCAGTCAGCCCGAAGGCATGCCCCGCGCATTGGAGGTGGTGCGTGGCCTGGCCCGCCCGATCCAATCCCTGACCGGGGCGGGCGCCACCGATATCGACGTGCGCGCCGAGGGCGACACCATCGTGGTGCAATTGTCCGAGGCCGAGAAACTGGCCTCTGACGATCGCACCGTGCGCCAGGCGCTGGAGATCGTGCGCCGCCGGATCGACGAGGTCGGTACCCGCGAACCCACGATCCAGCGCCAGGGCACCGACCGAATCCTGATCCAGGTGCCCGGAATCGGCAGCGCCAGCGAACTGAAAGAGATCATCGGCACCACCGCACAGTTGACCTTCAACCCCGTGGTCTCGCGCGGGACGGACCCTGACGCCCCGGCGGGCATAGGCGAAAAGGTCGTGCCCTCGATCGACGAAAACGGCGTTTACTACACCATCGAGGCCGCCCCCGTCGTGACTGGCGAGGAACTGGTGGACGCGCAGCCGTCCTTCGACCAGAACGGCCGCCCGGCCGTCAGTTTCCGGTTCAATACTACGGGTGCACGCAAGTTCGGCGACTATACCCGTGACAATATCGGTGCGCCCTTCGCCATCGTGCTGGACGACGAAGTCATCTCGGCCCCGGTCATCCAGAGCCACATCCCCGGCGGCTCGGGCATCATCACCGGCAATTTCACCGTCGAGGAAAGCACCAACCTGGCCGTCCTGCTGCGAGCCGGTGCACTGCCCGCGGGGCTGGAGTTCCTGGAAGAACGCACCATCGGCCCCGAATTGGGGCAGGACAGCATCGAGGCGGGCAAGGTGGCCACCATCGTTGCTTTCGCGGCGGTGCTGGTCTTCATGGCCCTCAGCTATGGCCTATTCGGCATCTTCGCCAACATCGCGCTGCTGATCAACGTGGGCTTGATCTTTGGCCTTCTGTCCCTGATCGGGGCAACGCTGACCCTGCCGGGCATTGCGGGCATCGTTCTGACGGTGGGCATGGCGGTGGACGCCAACGTTCTGATCTTCGAGCGCATCCGCGAGGAACTGAAATCGTCGAAAGGCCCCGCCCGCGCGATCGAGCTGGGCTATGAAAAGGCGCTGTCGGCCATTTTGGACGCCAACGTCACCACTTTTATCACCGCCGTGATCCTGTTCGCCATGGGCAGTGGTCCGGTACGCGGCTTTGCCATCACATTGGGCCTGGGCATCCTGACGTCGGTGTTCACCGCGATCTTCGTGACGCGCTTGATGGTGGTCATGTGGTTCGAGCGCCGCCGCCCGAAAACGATCGAGGTTTGACATGAGACTGAAACTCGTACCCGAAAGCACCTCGTTCGATTTTTTCAGCCGCTGGAAGCTGTGGCTGGGCATCTCAGGGCTGATGATGGTCATCGCCTTCACGTCGTTCCTGCTCCAGGGCCTGAACTTTGGCATCGACTTCCGCGGCGGCACCACGATCCGTACGCAAAGTGCGCAGGAAATCGATGTGGGTCTGTACCGGGATGCGATCACCCCGCTGGGCCTGGGCGACGTGTCGATCACCGAAGTGTTTGATCCCACCTTCGGCCCGGATGAAAACGTGGCCATGATCCGCATTCAGGCACAGGACGACGCCGAGGCCGTCTCGGCCGCGACCATCACCGCGGTCGAAGATGCGTTGCGGGCCGTCGTGCCCGATATCCAGTTCGTGTCAGTCGAATCGGTGGGTCCCAAGGTCTCGGGCGAGTTGATCCAGACCGCCGTGATCGCCGTGGTTCTGGCGATCGGGGCGGTGCTGGTCTACATCTGGCTGCGCTTCGAATGGCAGTTCGCGCTGGGTGCCGTGGCCGCGCTGGTGCATGACGTGCTGCTGACGATCGGCATCTTCTCGGAACTGCAGATCCGCTTCGATCTGGCGATCATCGCCGCCCTGCTGACCATCGTCGGCTATTCGCTGAACGACACCGTAGTCGTTTTCGACCGGGTGCGCGAAAATCTGCGCAAATACAAGAAAAAAGACCTGAAAGAGGTTCTGAACCTCTCGATCAACGAGACTCTCAGCCGGACGGTGATGACCTCGGTCACCACCCTGTTGGCGCTGATCTCGCTCTATGTCCTGGGCGGCGACGTGATCCGTGGGTTCGTCTTCGCAATGATCTGGGGCGTGATCGTGGGGACCTATTCGTCGGTCTTCGTTGCCTCGACCATCCTGCTGTGGCTGGGGGTCAAACGTGACTGGTCCAAGCCGTCGAACACGGCCGGAAACCAGTTTGCCAATATCGACGCCTGATCTGTTCGGCCAGCCCCCTGCGGGGCTGGCCATTGTCGTTTTCGCGGCGCTTCTGGGCGGCATCGTACGCGGGTTCACTGGGTTTGGCACCGCGCTGGTTTTTCTGCCCCTCGCAACGCCGCATCTGGGTCCGTTCGGCGCCCTGATCGCCCTGACCTGCATGGATGTGTTTGGCCCTCTGCCGAACCTGCGCCGCGCCTGGGCCCATGTCGAACGCTCCGATCTGACACGGCTGATCACGGGATGCGCCCTGACCTTGCCGGTGGGTCTGTGGGTGCTGTCGCAGGTCCCGCCCGAGGTGTTCCGATATACTGTCAGCACGCTCAGTCTTTCCATGCTGGCGGCGCTGGTCCTTGGCCTGCGCTACACCGGACCGGTCCGGCGTGGCATGGTCACGGCCATCGGCGCGGCGGCGGGCTTCCTCGGTGGTGTCGCGGGGTTGCCCGGGCCTGCCGTCATCCTGTTCTACATGTCGCGGCCGCTGCCGGTGGCGGTCATTCGCGCGACGGTTCTTCTGTTTCTGTTTGCCTTCGATTTCCTGATCTTCGGATATCTCGGCTTGATGGGCCGCCTCACGGTTGAAACGACCGTGCTGGGCCTGGCGCTTGCGATCCCGAACTTGCTGGGCAATTGGCTGGGCGGATGGCTGTTCCGTCCGACGCGAGACCGCCTTTACCGCGCTATTGCCTATGTCGCCATCGCCGCATCGGCCTTGTCGGGCCTGCCGCTTTGGGGCTAAAAGACCTTATGCGCTTGAACGAGATCACTTTCACCGACGCCGCCCCAATAGACGGCTACGGCCCCGGATTCTTCCGCATCGGCGGTCAGGTGTTCCACGGCGCCGTCCTGACGGGCCCCAGCGGAACCGGCCCTTGGTCAGGCCTGCAGGACCCGGCGCCCTTGCTGGGACTCGCCGCGCAGATTGACGTGCTGTTCATCGGCACCGGCGCCGTTCTGTCGCAGATCCCGTTCGAATTGCGCACAGCCCTCGAGGAGGCCGGCATCGGGGTCGAGATCATGAACTCGCCCGCCGCCTGCCGCACCTACAACGTGCTGTTGTCCGAAGGCCGCCGGATCGCTCTGGCCCTGTTGCCAGTCTGACCCCTTCATTTGGCCCCAAATATCCCGGGGTGCGTGAGGGGCTGGCCCCTCACATCCCACCCGCGAACAGGCCCTGCGGCAAATCCGACCTTTTTCCTCCGCAACCAATCGGATAAGCGGGTCTCATGACATTGACCGTGACCGATCTTGCCATCGCCCGAGGGGGTGTGCCCGTGCTCGAAGGCCTCAGTTTCGCGCTGGCCCCGGGTAAGGCGCTGATCCTGCGCGGCCCGAACGGGATCGGCAAGACCACCCTCTTGCGCACGCTGGCCGGGCTGCAACAGCCGCTTTCGGGACGGATTGAGGGGGCAGAGGACCGGATCGCCTATGCCGCCCATTCCGACGGGCTGAAACCCACCCTGACCGTGACCGAGAACCTGACCTTCTGGGCCTCGGTCTTTGGCACGCGCGACATCCAGCCCGCGCTGGATGCCTTTGCGCTGAACGAACTGGCTGATCGTCACGCAGGCAACCTGTCGGCGGGTCAGAAACGCCGGCTGGGTTTGGCCCGAATGCTGGTGACCGGCCGCCCGATCTGGATGCTGGACGAACCCACCGTGTCACTGGACAAGACCGCGGTGGCGATGTTCGCCGATGCGGTGCGGGCGCATCTGGGGCAGGGCGGCTCGGCCCTGATTGCCACCCATATCGACCTGGGCCTCGATGGTGAGGTCTTGGATGTCGGCCCCAACAAGGCGCGCCCCACGGCGCTGGATGACTTCGACGGAGGCTTCCTGTGATCGCCCTGCTGTTGCGTGACCTGAAACTGTCCTTCCGCGCGGGCGGAGGGTTCGGCCTCGGGCTGGCCTTCTTCCTGATCGTCACCGTTCTGGTGCCGTTCTCTGTAGGTCCGCAATCATCACTGCTGGCGACCATCGCGCCGGGGGTGCTGTGGCTGGGCGCATTGCTGGCCTGTCTGCTGTCGCTCGATCGCCTGCTGGCCTTGGATTGGGAGGACGGGTCGCTGGACCTGCTGGCCACCGCGCCGCTGCCGCTGGAGGCGGTGGCCGCGATCAAGGCCTTGGCACATTGGATCACCACCGGTCTGCCGCTGGTGCTAGCCGCGCCGGTGCTTGGGGTGCTGCTGAACCTGCCTGGCCCCGGTTTTGGCTGGCTGGTCGTCTCTCTGTTGATCGGCACGCCCGCGCTCAGCGTGATCGGCACTTTCGGCGCAGCCCTGACCGTGGGGCTCAAGCGCGGCGGCCTTCTGCTGTCGCTGCTGGTGCTGCCGCTTTACGTGCCCACGCTGATCTTCGGGGCCGAGGTGGCCCGTCGCGGCGCCACCGGGATGGAGACCGCCACACCTCTGCTGATGCTGGCCGGGATCACCGCCGCAACCATCGCCCTGCTACCCTTTGCCAGCGCCGCGGTTCTCCGCGTCAATCTGCGTTGACCGATGTCAATTGAGAACCGCCCCGAGACGGACTAGATAAGCGCCATGTCGATAGCATCCAAAGCCAACGCCCTCTGGGAATACGCAAACCCCAAGAAGTTCCTCACCACGACCGAGCGCGTGCTGCCGTTCTTCTGGATCAGCTCTGCCGTCTGTCTGGTGATCGGTCTTGTCTGGGGTTTTTTCTTCACGCCTGACGACTACAAGCAAGGGTCGACGGTCAAGATCATCTACCTGCATGTGCCATCGGCCCTGATGGCGATCAATTGCTGGATTATGATGCTGGTCACGTCGCTGGTCTGGCTGGTGCGCCGTCACCATGTCAGCGCGCTTGCAGCACGCGCCGCCGCGCCGGTAGGCATCGTAATGACGCTGATCGCGCTGGCGACCGGGGCCATCTGGGGACAGCCCATGTGGGGCACCTGGTGGGCCTGGGATCCGCGCCTGACCTCGTTCCTGATCCTGTTCCTTTTCTATTTGGGCTACGTCGCCCTGTGGGAGGCGATCGAGGATCCGGATACTGCGGCCGACCTGACCTCGGTTCTATGTCTGGTCGGTTCGGTCTTTGCCTTCCTCAGCCGCTATGCGGTCAATTTCTGGAATCAAGGCCTGCATCAGGGTGCCTCGGTCATGCGGGTCGGGGCGGTTACCGGCACGGATACCGAGGAAAAGGTCAGCAACGTGTTCTTCTACCCGCTGCTGACCTGCATCATCGGCTTCGTGCTGCTGTTCATCGCGCTGGTCCTGTATCGGACCGGCACCGAAATCCGCGCGCGGCGCATCAAGGCGCTGCTGGCACGGGAAAGGGTAAACGGATGATGCCTGATCTGGGAAAATACGCCGAAACGGTTCTGTCCTCCTACGCGGCCTCGATCGTCCTGCTGGTGGCGCTGGTGGTTTTCAGCATACTGCGTGGGCGCAAGGTTCGGGCCGAGATGGAAAAGATTGAACAGAGGATGTCGCGCAATGGCTAAGATCTCGCCCTTGATGATTGCTCCGCCGCTGATTTTCGGCGCCTTCGCCGTGCTGGCGGCCATCGGCATGTTCCGCGAAGATCCCAACGCGCTGCCCTCGGCCCGCGAAGGCCAGCCCGCGCCGCCCGTTGTCCTGACCGAGTTTCCGGGCAAACAGGGGTTCGACGACGCAACCCTGCGCGACGGTCAGGTCAAGCTGGTGAACTATTGGGCCAGCTGGTGTGCACCCTGCCGTGCCGAGCATCCGAACCTCGAGAAACTGGCGCAGGAAGGTATTCCGGTCTACGGCATCAACTACAAAGACAAGCTTGCCAATGCCGATGCGTTCCTGGCCGAGCTGGGCGATCCCTATGCCGCCATCGGGCGCGATGAAAACGGCCGCATGGGGTTGGACTGGGGCGTCTACGGCGTGCCCGAGACCTACGTGATCGACGGTGACGGCACGATCATCCTGCGGTTTGCCGGCCCGATCACCCAGCGCGTGATCGAAAACACCATTCGCCCGGCGCTGGAGAAAGCCGCCGCGCAGTAGCGCCGGGGCTACAGGCGATACCCGCCAGAGACGGTCAGCACCTCTCCGGTGATGAAGGACGCGTCTTCAGATGCGAGAAAGCGAACTGCGCGCGCTATGTCTTCTGGTATCCCAACACGCCCCAGCGCCGTGTTCTGAACGAACAGGTCGGTCAGATCGTCGGGTCTGGGGGCTTCGGGGATGTTGATCGCTCCAGGAGCCACCGCGTTGACGCGAATGCCGTCAGGACCCAGTTCTTTCGCCATGGCGCGGGTCCACAAGTTCAGCGCAGCCTTGCTGGCCCCATAGGTCGCGGCGTCGTGCGGGGGAAGCGCGGCGTTGACTGACGAGATACTGACGATCGACGCTCCCCGCTGCAGGTAAGGCAACGCGGCGGCCAGCAGGGCGGCCGGTACCAACAGGTTGAGATCAAGAATGGCCTGGTGATCCTTTTGGCTGAACCGGTCCTTCGGGGTGGCCTGAACCAGCCCGGCATTGTTGATGATGACATCCAGCCGGCCGTATCTGTCGTTGACGCGGCGCACCACGTCTTCGGGCTGACCTTCTTGCGTCAGATTGCTGTGCAGGGTCAGCGCCGGTCGGTCATCGGGCAGGGGCTGTGGTTCGGTCGTGTGCCACGTCAGGGCGACACGATGATCCGCGGCCAGATCAACCGCGATGGCCCGGCCAATTCCACGCGCGCCGCCGGTTATCAATGCAACTTTTTCCATGTCGCAAACAGACCGGCAGTCTGCAGAAAACACAACGCGATAGTTGAAATGCCTGAAATGAAAAAGGGCGCCCGGTCGGGGCGCCCTTGTGTTCTTGGCTTTGTGCCGGCTTAGCTGGCCTTGGCCAGGTTCCGCAGTACGTAGTGCAGCACGCCGCCGTTTTCGATGTATTCGATCTCGGGCGCGGTATCGATGCGGCACTTGAGCGTGATGGTCTTCTCGGTCCCGTCCGCATAGTTGATGGTGCAGGGCACCTCCTGCAGCGGCTGGATCGTGTCCAGACCGTGGATCGAGAAGGTCTCGTCGCCTTTCAAGCCCAGCGTCTTGCGGTTGTCGCCGGCGGTGAACTCGAACGGGATGACACCCATGCCCACCAGGTTCGAGCGGTGGATTCGCTCGAAGCTTTCTGCGATCACGGCCTTGACGCCCAGCAGCGCGGTGCCCTTTGCCGCCCAGTCCCGCGAGGAACCGGCGCCATACTGCTCGCCACCGATCACGACCAGCGGCGTGCCTTCTGCCTGATAGGCCATCGATGCGTCATAGATCGAGGTCTGCTGACCATCGGGGCCTTTGGTGTAACCACCTTCGACACCGTCCAGCATCTCGTTCTTGATGCGGATGTTGGCGAAGGTGCCGCGCATCATGACCTCATGGTTGCCCCGGCGCGACCCGTACGAGTTGAACTCGCGCGGTTGCACCTGGCGCTCCAGCAAGTATTTGCCTGCAGGGCTGGTGGTTGCAAACGAACCAGCCGGCGAGATGTGGTCAGTGGTGACCATGTCGCCCAGAATAGCCAGAACCTTGGCGCCTTCGATGTTCGAGATGGTGCCCGGCTGTGCCCCCATACCTTGGAAGTAGGGCGGGTTCTGGATGTAGGTCGACGTCGGCGGCCAGTCATAGGTCTCGGCATCGGTGGTTTCCACCGATTGCCATTTCTCGTCGCCCTTGAAGACATCGGCGTATTTCGACTGGAACGCCTCGCGGGTCACGGTAGCTTCGACCAGATCCGAGATCTCTTTCTGGCTCGGCCAGAGATCCTTCATGTAGACGTCGTTGCCGTCCTTGTCCTGACCGATCGGTTCCGAGGTCAGGTCGATGTCCAGCGTGCCGGCCAGCGCATAGACCACCACCAGCGGCGGCGAGGCCAAGTAGTTGGCGCGCACGTCGGGCGAGATCCGGCCTTCGAAGTTGCGGTTGCCCGACAGGACCGAGGTTGCCACCAGATCGCCCTCGGCGATGGCTTCCGAGATCTCTTTCTGGATCGGGCCCGAGTTGCCGATGCAGGTGGTGCAGCCGTAACCCACCAGGTTGAAGCCGATGGCGTCCAGATGCTCCTGCAGGCCGGCGGCCTCGAGGTATTCGGACACGACCTGCGATCCCGGCGCCAGCGAGGTTTTCACCCAGGGCTTGCGGTTCAGGCCCAGCTCATGCGCCTTTTTCGCAACCAGACCGGCGCCGATCATCACATAGGGGTTCGAGGTGTTGGTGCACGAGGTAATCGACGCGATCACGACCTTACCCGACTCCATCGTGTAGTCTTCGCCTTTGACCGGCACTTCCTTGCCCATCGGGCGTTTGAAAGTGTTTTCCATTTCCTTGCGGAAGGCGGCCTTGGCGTTGGTCAGCGGCACATAGTCCTGCGGGCGCTTGGGGCCCGAGATGGCAGGGACGATGGTGCCCATGTCCAGCGACAGAGTGTCGGTGTAGACCGGGGCATAATTCTCGTCGCGCCAGAAACCGTTTTCCTTGGCATAGGCTTCGACCAGCGCGATGCGGTCCTCGTCGCGGCCGGTGTTGCGCAGGTAGCGCAGGGTTTCGTTGTCGATCGGGAAGAAGCCACAGGTCGCGCCGTATTCAGGCGCCATGTTGGCGATGGTCGCGCGGTCGGCCAGCGGCAGACGGTCCAGGCCTTCGCCGTAGAATTCTACGAACTTGCCCACCACGCCCTTGGCGCGCAGCATTTCCACGACCTTCAGAACCAAGTCGGTGCCGGTGGTGCCTTCGACCATCTCGCCGGTCAGTTCAAAACCGACGACCTCGGGGATCAGCATCGAGATCGGCTGACCCAGCATCGCGGCCTCGGCCTCGATCCCGCCGACGCCCCAGCCCAGAACGGCCATGCCGTTGACCATGGTGGTGTGGCTGTCGGTGCCGACCAGCGTATCGGGATAGGCGACCTCTTCACCGTTCTGGTCGGTGTCGGTCCAGACGGTCTGGGCCAGGTATTCCAAGTTCACCTGGTGGCAGATGCCGGTTCCCGGAGGCACGACGCGGAAGTTATTGAACGCGTTCTGGCCCCATTTCAGGAACTGGTAGCGCTCCATGTTCCGTTCGTATTCGCGGTCCACGTTCATCTGGAAGGCGCGCGGGTTGCCGAACTCGTCGATCATGACCGAGTGGTCGATGACCAGATCGACGGGGTTCAGCGGGTTGATCTTCTGCGGATCGCCCCCCAGCGCCTTGATGCCGTCACGCATCGCGGCCAGGTCCACCACGGCCGGAACGCCGGTAAAATCTTGCATCAGCACGCGGGCCGGGCGATAGGCGATCTCGCGCGGGTTCTTGCCGCCGTTTGCGCCCCATTCGGCGAAAGCCTTGATGTCATCGACCGAGACCGAGAAACCGCCGTCCTCGAACCGAAGCATGTTTTCCAGCACCACTTTCAGCGCGGCGGGAAGCTTGGAGAAATCGCCCAGACCGGCCTCTTGCGCGGCGGGGATCGAGTAATACGAGATGGACTTGCCATTCACGCTCAGGCTGCGGCGTGTCTTGGCGGTATCCTGTCCGACTTTGATGGGCATCTGTGGCCTCCCTCTCAAATGACGTGGAATTGGGATTCGCTGAGCGGTATCTGCATCACCAAGGCCTGCGGTTCAAGGTCCAACAGGGCGAGTGCGGCAATTTTTGTATACCATTGCACACATTTTTGCGGATTGCCGCCGAAACCGGTCTCAAGAAACCTTGATTGGCCCTTGATGCGGCCGGGCTGTAAACCGGTTCCCGTAAACCACGAGCCTCGAGCCGACCATGCCACGACATCGACTGACCGCCACCCTTCTGTCTCTGTTTCTCGCCGTCCCGGCCGCGGCCGACGGTCCGGTGGTGGTCGAGCTTTTCACCTCGCAGGGCTGTTCTTCGTGTCCGCCGGCGGATGCGATCATGCACGATCTGGCCAAGCGTGATGACGTGATCGGCCTGGCCCTGCATGTGGACTACTGGGACTATATCGGCTGGAAGGACGAATACGCCAACCCGTTCCACACCACACGCCAGCGCACCTATGCGCGCCGGGGCGGGCGCGACATGATCTATACGCCGCAGATGGTGGTCAACGGGCAGCAGGATATCGTCGGGGCCAGACGCGAACAGTTGGAACATGTGATCGATAGCCATCTGAGCGCGCCGCCCATGGCGCAGGTGTCGGCGACGCGAACCGGTGATACCGTTTCGGTCCAGGTTGCCCCGGTCGATCTGCCATCGGGCACAGTCTATGACGTCCGGGTCGTGCAATACACGCCATTGCGTCACGCCTCGATCCGCCGGGGTGAATTGGCCGGGCGCGAGTTGGACTATGCCAACGTGATCGACGCCTGGCATGTCGGCGGGCAATGGGATGGGGCCGGGCCGCAGGTGTTCCAGGTCTCGGTGGCGTCTGAGTTGCCGGCCGTGGTCTTGCTGCAACAGGCCGGGCACGGGCCGATCATCGCGGCCGCGCGGGTGGATTGAGGGCTCAGGGCATGTCTTCAGGCTGAACGCCCAGGCCGTTCCAGGCTTTCCAGCGCCGGTGAATCCAGAACCACTGACCCATGTGCTGGCGCACCATCCCCTCCAGATCATCATTGATGAACTGGGTCATGGTCTTGGGGTCAGAATGCGGCACCGGGTCATGCAGAACGATCTGGAAATCGATGCCATTGGGTTGGCGCACCGCATAGCAGGGGATCAGCACTGCATCGTATTTCATGGCCAGTTCAGCATTCAGAACCGAGGTCACCGCCGGTTTGCCGAAAAACGTCAGCTCTTCGCCGCCATGGGCGTGCAGGTCGGACACGATGGCGATGATGCCGCCATTCTTCAACGACCGCACCATTTCCACCATGCCCCGGCGCCCCTGTTCGAACATCGGCTTGCCGGTCTTGTGAAAGGCTTCGACATACATCTCGTTGAAATAGGGGTTGGCCATGCGCCGGTACAAGCAGCCGATCGGTTTGCCGCTGTGCGCCTGCAACGCGATCCGCGCGGCCAGGTAATGCCCGAAATGCGCGGTGATCATCATCACCGGGCGGCCCTCGGCGACGGCACGGTCAAAGGCAGCCACGCCCGGCCCGGTGACGACAGCTGTCTTATGCCGTTCGGTGAAATCCTCGGGCGAGAAATGCTCCATGATCGCGCGGCCCGCATTGTCGGGTACTGCACGGCAGATGCGTTTGACGTCGCTCTCGGTCAGTTCGGGGCAGGTCAGTCTCAGGTTGCTGCGCACCCGCTTGGTGAACCCCACCAGCGGCGACAGCGCTCGTGCAATCGCGCCCATCGTTGCGATCCGCCGCTCGTAGGGCAGCAAGCGCATGGTGCCGATCACGCCTTTCAGAAACAGGTTGGCGACATAATATTTTGCAAGCTGAACGCGGCTCAGTTCCGACTTTTCGGCGGGCATGCGAGGGTCTCGACGGGTTATGTGATTTGCGGGGCCAGACATACAGAGGGCGCCGGGCAACCACAAGCACCGTATGGGCGGACGGTCGGGCAGGGGATCAGTCCCCGCCCTCGGCCTCCTCTTCGTTCAAGGTGATCGTGCCTTCATCGACCAGCGCGCGGATGGCGCCCACGACCTGGGTCATGGCTTCTTCGGCGTCGGCTTGCTTGACCTTGCCACGCTCGGCGATTTCTTCGCGCAGGTTGTCGGCCATGCGCGACGACATGTTGGAAAGCAGGAACTCGGCAGATGCTTTGTCTTCGTCGCTGTTTGCACCAGCCAGCGCGGTGACAAGAACGGGCTGGTCAATCCCGCGCAAGACCGCGGGAACATCCCGCGGCGCGATGCGTTTGGCGATGTGGGCAAAGGTGAAGATCGAGCGGCGCACCGCTTGTGCAAAGCTCTTGTCTTCTTCTTCGAGGGCGCTCAACAACTCGTCCCGGGTGGCCGCCGAGGATTGATTCAGAATCGCCCCCACCCGCGCTCCGGGGTCGTCTCCGAAGGCCGGGGTCGGGCGCTGATCCAACTGCGCGGCCAGCGACCAGCCGATGCGTTCGACCGCCTCGGGCGAGACATTGGTGGTTTTCGAGACCGCATAGGTGATCCGGCGTGCCACCGGGCCGGGAAGATGCCCCAGCAGTTTCGCGGCCGTCGCTGTATCCAGCTTGGAAAGCATGACCGCCGCCACCTCGGTGCTTTCGGCCTGGGCCATGCGGGCCAGATCCTCGACCGGCACGTCGCGCAGGCGCTGCCACGGGTCACCGACCTGGCGCATGCCCGCCACCTTGCGCAGCCGTGCGGCCGTCGTGGGGGCGATCTTGCCGTTCACCGCGTCCAGCGCACCCGCCAGCCCGTGCGGAAACGCCAGGCCGACACTGTCGAGCGCATCGGCGAATTCCTGAGCCACCGCCGCCAGCGTCACCCGATCGACCAGCCCCATCTGCCCCAGTTGCACGGTCAGCCGTTCCTGCAGCTCGTCGGGCAGTTCCTCGAGCGGGAAATCCGCACCCTCGTTCAATAGCAGGCGCACGATGATCGCGGCCTTTTGTCCGGGTGTCAGGTGACGGGGAACCACGCGCGGCGCGTCGTCCTGTTGTTCGGCCGCCAGCGGCGCGGCGCCCAGGGCCTTCTGAACCAAAGCGTTGGAGTCTTGCATCTGCCTGTGCTGTCAAATTCGTTGCGCAGGCAGATTAGCGAGAGTCGCGTAAAGAAAAGCTGAACTCTAGTAACTGTAGGTCAACCCTGTGCGGATCGCTTGTCGCAGCGACGCTTCGGCCCAGCTGCCTTCACCGCCCCGGGCCTTGATCTCGCGCCATTGGGCGATGGCCAGGTCGGTCTTGCCCTCGGCCACGAAACCTTGGCCCATGTAGCTGCGTGCCAGGATGTTGTCGGGGTTCGCCGCAATCGCGCGCATGTAATGGGCGTTGGCCAGATCGACCTTGCCCATCTTGCGGTAGGTGAAGCCCCAATAGGTCAGGACGCGGTCGTCGTCTTGATCCATGATGCGCAACACGGATTGGGCGTTTTCGTATTGGCCGGCATAGGCCATCTCGCGCACGGCCTGATACAGTTGGTCGTCGGTGAAATTGGTCTTGTTGGGTTTGACGCAGCGGCCCGCCGCCTCGTCATAGACTCTGCCGAACAGGCATTTCTTGGTGGTGTTTGTCGGTTTCGGGGGGCTGCTGTCCCCGCCTGCGGCACTGACCGCGGGGGCAAAGGCAAAACTTTGAAGGGCAATCGCCGAGGCCAACAAAAGGCGCATGTCAAACTCCATCTCGAAATTCGCTTGGGCAAAGCATAGCGCGTTCCGAGGAAAAGCTAACAGGAAATCGCCCGGATCAGTTCACAACTGGGTCAGATGCTCAGCTGCTGGCGTTTTTCACACAGCTTTCCGAGGCCGAATCCCAAGTCGTGCCGGGCGCACAGGATTGCGATTGCTTGCTGTGGGCTTGGCAGGCGAATGCGGACGAGGCGGACAGGGCAAGGGCCAGTGCGCAGAGGGTCATGCGGATCATGGTGGGCTCTCCTTGAACGGAAATTGCCCACCCAGCATAGCCGATTTCGGATGTTTTCGCAAAAGACAGGGGCCCGGATCGTACTGTGCGATCCGGGCCCCAAAAAAGCCGTTCATGCGTCGAGGGTTACTCGCCGAACACCCGCTCGAAGATCGTGTCGACATGCTTGGTGTGATAGCCGAGATCGAATTTTTCTTCGATCTCTTCCTTGCTCAGCACTGCCGTCACGTCCGGGTCTGCCAGCAGTTCGGTCTTGAAGTCCTTGCCTTCTTCCCAGACCTTCATCGCGTTGCGCTGCACCAGGCGATAGGCGTCCTCGCGGCTGACGCCGGCCTGGGTCAGGGCCAGCAGCACGCGCTGGCTCATGACCAGACCGCGGAACTTGTTCATGTTGGCCAGCATGTTGTCCGGATAGACCACCAGCTTGTCGATCACCCCGGTCAGGCGGTGCAGGGCGAAGTCTAGCGTTACGGTTGCGTCAGGGCCGATGTTGCGCTCGACCGAGCTGTGGCTGATGTCGCGCTCGTGCCACAGGGCCACGTTCTCCATCGCCGGGATCACGGTCATGCGCACCAGCCGGGCCAGGCCGGTCAGGTTTTCGGTCAGAACCGGGTTGCGCTTGTGCGGCATCGCCGACGAGCCCTTCTGGCCTTTGGAAAAAAACTCCTCGGCTTCCAGAACCTCGGTGCGCTGCATGTGGCGGATTTCGATGGCGATGTTCTCGATGCTGCTGGCGATCACGCCCAGCGTGGCAAAGAAGGCCGCGTGGCGGTCGCGCGGGATGACCTGCGTGCTGATCGGCTCGGGTACCAGGCCAAGTTTTTCGCAGACATGTTCTTCGACACGCGGGTCGATATTGGCGAAGGTGCCGACCGCGCCGCTGATGGCGCCGGTGGCGATCTCGGCGCGGGCGTCGCGCATCCGAGACAGGTTGCGGTCCATCTCGGCGTAGAAGCGCGCGAAGGTCAGGCCCATGGTGGTGGGCTCGGCATGAATGCCGTGGCTGCGGCCGATGCGGACAGTGTCCTTGTGCTCGTAGGCGCGGCGCTTGAGCGCGGCCAGCAGGCCTTCGAGATCGGCGATCAGGATGTCAGCGGCGCGGGTCAACTGCACGTTGAAGCAGGTGTCGAGCACGTCCGAGCTGGTCATGCCCTGATGGACGAAACGGGCCTCTTCGCTGCCGACGTGCTCGGCCAGATGCGTCAGAAAGGCGATGACGTCATGCTTGGTGACGGCCTCGATCTCGTCGATACGGGCTACGTCGAATTCCACGTCCTTGGCCTTCCAGACGGCCTCGGCGTTTTCGCGCGGGATGACGCCCAGGTCGGCCATCGCGTCGCAGGCATGGGCCTCGATCTCGTACCAGATGCGGAACTTGGTCTCGGGCGACCAGACGGCGACCATTTCGGGGCGGGAATAGCGGGGGATCATGGGCGGCAGGACCTTCGTGATTGGCAATGGGTGTCGGCGCGGGTCATAGCCTTGTCCGGCACATCCGGCAAGCCGCGAAGGACCTACTGAGACGGTTTGCCCCCGCACAAGCGCCGTTCTGGCCGACCGTCCGCCGATCCCCGGTCTGTCTGTGCCCTGTGGCGGCCTCGGGCCGGGTCAGACCGGGTCCTGGGCCGGCAGCAGTTCGGTCGTGATATGGGTCGAGTTCTCGAGCGTGCGGTGCACCGGGCATTTGTCGGCGATTTCGAGGAGCTTGGCCCGCTGGGCCTCATCCAGAGGCCCAGCCAGGCGGATCTTGCGGCGGAACTGGTCCACCTTGCCATCGCCGGCCAGCCCCGCATCCTGCGCGTGCAATTTGTCGTGGCAGACATCCACGGTGACCCCGGTCAGCGGCCATTGTTTGCGCCGGGCGTACATGCGGATGGTCATTGAGGTACAGGCGCCCAGCCCGGCCGACACGAACCCATAGGGTGACATGCCGCGATCGGTGCCGCCGTAGGAAGCCGGTTCGTCGGCCACGGCATGATGGTTCGGGCCTGACTGGATGTCTTGCAGGAATCCGTTCGGGTCCACCTCGGTTACGCGCACGACGCCTTCGGGTGCGCCCGGCGGTGGGGCGGGTGGCGACAGTGGCACATAGCGCGACACCCAGGCGGCAATGACGTCGGCGGCATAGTCCGCGTCCCTGGGGCGGGTGATCAGGTGGTCGGCATCATCCAGCGTGACAAAGCTTTTGGGGTGCTTGGCGGCCAGAAAGATCGTGCTGGCATTGTTGATGCCCACGGTTTCGTCGAGCGGGGCATGCAGGATCAGCAGAGCGGCCTTCAGGCGCTCGATTGCCGGGATCAGCGCCGATTCCGATATGTCGCGCACGAAGTCGCGCCCGATGCGGATCGGCCGTCCGCCCAAAAGCACCTCGGCGCTGCCATCCTGTTCGATCTGCGTGCGTGCGCCCTCGAAGTGATGGGCCACATGGCCGGGGTCGGCCGGGGCGCCGATGGTGACCACCGCCTTGACCGAGGGGATCCCGGCCCGAGCCCGCAACACGGCCGCCCCACCCAGGGAATGCCCGATCAGCAGATCCGGCGCCATGTTCCGCTCGGCCAGATACTGAGCCGCCGCGATCAGGTCCTGCACGTTCGTGGTAAAGGTGGTGTTGGCAAACTCGCCTTCGGAATGGCCAAGGCCCGTGAAATCGAACCGCAGCACCGCAAAGCCCATCGCCGCCAGCCGCGCGCTGATCCGCCGGGCGGCGGGGATGTCCTTTGAGCAGGTGAAGCAATGGGCAAACAGCGCCGTCGCCAGCACCGGCCCGTCGGGCAGATCCAAGCGTGCAGCCAATTGACTGCCGTCGTGTCCGGCAAAGGTGATGCGTTCGGTGGGCATAGCCGCTCCTTCCGTTGATCGGGTTCCGGCAATACTGGGGGCCGGGCGCGGGGGCCTCAACCCCTGTGTCAGGCGCGTCACGCCAAGGTGAGAGGGGAGCGTTGAATCGTGAAGGTGTTGCGGCTTGCTTGTCTCGGGAAGGTAAAACTTCAGGGATTGTGGTGTCGCAGCGATCAGATATTCGTTTCGTAAATGGTTCGGATGTCCCCATGCTCATGTTTCGTCGAACAATGAAACAGGATTTCTACGATGACACATGTTGAACCGATCCATCACTGTCACCGCTATCACCTCGGGCTTTTGCCGGGGCTGCTGCTGACTGCTACGCTGGATTTTGCTGCGGGCCAGACCTGGCCGCTGGACTCCGAACAAGCCGGCATCGAGCAGCCCGCGCCCGAGGATTGGCGCGGAAATGTGCGCCGCTCGTACTGGACGGATTGAGACCTATTCGAGCCCCATGAGAGCGGCATCGAACGGGTAGGTGGTCAGGTTTTCGTATCCATCCTCGGTGATCAGCACCTGATCCTCGAGCTTGATCGAGAAATCGCCGCCGACTTCGCCCACGGCTGCCTCGACGCACAGCACCATGCCGGGTTCCAGCGGATAGTCATAGGCGCCGGGCACCGCCTTGTCGGGATAGGCCACCAAAGGCCACTCGTCGCACAGGCCCACGCCATGCATCAGGCAGCCGTATTTCTGCGCCTGGAACTTGTCGTCCAGCCTGTGGCAGTTGGCGGTCAACTCGGGGATCATCACGCCGGGCTTCAGCATGCCCATGTTGGTCATGATGTGCTCATGCGCGTGCTGCATGGCATAGACCATGTCGGGCCGGGGTTTTTCATCCCCGATCCACCAAGTACGCGAGATGTCGACGCAAATGCCGTAGCTGCCGATCAGATCGGTGTCAAAGGCGATGATTTCATTCTTCTGAGTGATCCGCGGCCCGCATTCCTGAAACCACGGGTTGGTGCGCGGCCCCGAGGCCAGCAGGCGCGTTTCGATCCATTCACCGCCGCGCTTGATGTTTTCGGCGTGCAGAACGGCCCAGATGTCATCCTCGGAGGTCTTGCCGTCACCAACATAGGTGCGGGCGAACTTCTCCATCTCGGCCACGGCGGTTTCGCAGGCGTGGCTGGCGCAACGCATGGCAAGGATCTCGTCAAGGCCCTTGATGGCGCGGGTCTTTTCGGTGACTTCCTCGCCCTCCATGATCTCGAAGCCCTGTGCCTCGAGCGCGCGGAGGCCGTGCAGCATGATCTTGTCCACCGCCAGCCGGGTGTGGCCGGGGGCGTGGTCTTGCATCAGTATGCGCACCTCGTTGGCGAACACGTCCGCCTGTACGTCCACCTTGTCGCCCCTGTCGAAATAGAACAAGTCCGCGCCCGAGCGCTGTTCCCGCACCAGCGGGTTGAATTTCGACAGAAAGGGCGAGTTCTTGTAGTCCCAGATCACCATGTAGCCATCGGCGCACAACAGCACCGCCCGGAACGGGTTGTGTGTGTTCCACAGCTGCATGTTGGTGCTGTCGGTCGCATAGCGGATGTTGAGCGGGTCGAACATCAGCAGCCCGCCATAGCCTCGATCGACGATTGCCTGGGTCAGCCGTTTCCAGCGATATTCGCGCATCCGGTCCAGGTTGGGCATTTGCAACCCGGCGGCGGCCCATTCGCTGAATGCAAGTTGGGTGGGGCCGATTTCGATCCGGTCATTGTCGTTCGGCGTGCCGTCGCCAAGCGTCGCGCCGCGGCTGGGGTCGATCTTGCGGGTGTCTCGGTAGTGGTGGTTCACGGCGCGCCTCCCTGCTTGCCGGTTCAGCCTGAAGGGGCAGGGCGGCCCCGTCTGGGTGAATTGCGACGATTTGCCAGTCGCTTTTTGACCGACAAGGCCTGTTTGGAGTGCTAACCCAAGGCCATGACAGCCATTCTGCAACAGACTCTGCCCTACGATCCGACCCAACAGCGACCGCTGCCGGGGATCGCGCCGACAACGATGGAGGACTGGCTTCATCGCGATGATGCCTTCGCCGCGCAGATGCGCCACCGCCAGCACCTGCTTGAAACCCGTCGGGACGACGTGCTTGCGCTGGACCCGCAGGCCCACCCGGCCGCCGTCGAACTGCTGGATCTGGTCTTGGCGCAGGCCTATCCCGAGGCGGCCGACACCGCGCAGCGCCCGGACGGGGCCGCCGTGCCGATTGACCGCGACAATCCTTTGGATACGCTTTGCCTGCTGGCGCAGGAGGATTTCTGCATCTTGCAGAAACGGGGCGACGAGCATGTGCTGACCGGGGCCATCCTGTGCTTTCCCGCCAGCTGGCGTCTGTCCGAGAAATTCATGCGACCACTGATCGCCA
Organism: Ruegeria sp. BHSC276; assembly: GCF_059612945.1. Classification (NCBI taxonomy): domain Bacteria; kingdom Pseudomonadati; phylum Pseudomonadota; class Alphaproteobacteria; order Rhodobacterales; family Roseobacteraceae; genus Ruegeria; species Ruegeria sp. BHSC276. The sequence continues at coordinate 403,395 of NZ_JBXWRP010000003.1, forward strand.
TTCACGAGCCGGTCGACAGCTATGATCCCAACATCGCGCGCCGGGTGCAGCGCCTGTTTGACGGGATTCAAATTGCTCGGCCTTTGTGGCGGTTCAACGCGCTGTGGTACGATGACCCCGAGTTGCACCAGCCCCGCAGTGCCAGCGCCCCGCGCGAGATCCGCAACCGCGGAACTGCACGGTACCTGCGCAGCGAGCGTCAGACCCTGGTGCGGCTGCCGCAGTCGCAGGCAGTTGTGTTCTCGATCCACACCTATGTCTTGCCGGTCGAGCGGCTGCCAGAAATGGAAAACCCCGCCTGACGGCGGGGCCTCCAAGGAGGGTTCTTTGAATTTCGGCTACATGCCCAGCGCGTTGGCCGCTCCGGCGAACACCTTGCTGGAACTCAGCGAAACGATGGCCACGGTAAAGACCATTACCTGAGTGTTCAGGCGGAAATCCTCGCCCTTGATCAGGTTCACAGCTGCCAGCGACAGGGCAAGAGGCGCCGACATGCTGGCCACGATTCCGGTCATGGCCCAGCTGCTCAGGCGCAGCGCATCGCTGGGGCGGTCCTCGTCCTCGGTCACCTGTTCTTGCGGTTCGTCGGCCTCAGCCCTGAAGGCGATGCTCAGCAATTGATCATCCGTCAGCTGGATCGGGCGGCCGCTGGTTGCCTTCGGGGCTGGCACTTCGTCGACCTCGACGTCGGTGTTTTCGGTCCGTAGACCGGCGAACGGGCCGCTGACGACGCCAAATGCGTCGTGCCGACTGCGGATCTTGCGCGGCATGAACGTATCAAACGCGCTCATGAACTGCTCGGTCGTCAGAACGGTTTTCGGCGACAGCCATTCCACGCGCTGGGTGGTGCAGATGTCGACCATCCGGTACAGCATCACCACCAGCATCAGTTCCGAGATCTCGGAATCGTCGAGCAGCCCGGACACGGGCAACAGTGATACAGTCAGACGGTTTCTGGGACGGGCCGCGGCGGGACGGATAATCGTTTTCAGCCCGGCCATCTGATCGCGACGGCATTGCGGGGGCGTTTCCGGGCTTTCCGTTTCGACGATGAGGGAAACCAGATATTGGCTGGTTACGATACTTGCCTCGGTCGCGCTGAGCAGAGCCTTGCGCTCGACCAGATGGCCGTAATCCTCGAGCGTGGCGGCAACGATCTCGCCGAAGCGTTCGAGCGCGCCATCCGGGTCTCCCTGGAACTGCAGGCCGCCGTGATATGAGTGCTTCGAGGTCACAAGACTTTCCTTCAAGTCGGCATCGTTGAAAACAAATCTAGCAGGACATCGGGGAGGAAATTTGACCATTCTGCAAAAAAGAACGGAAATCCGATGATTGATTACGCTTTGGAAACCAAGAAATTAGACCAAAATCTTAGGTACTGTGGCGACATTGTGGCGAAATTGGGGGCGCGGTCGGTAGCGCCCGCCGGGTATCATTTATCGATTCGGGCAGCCATGATCGCGATGGCCTGCTGATAGACGCTGGCCGCGTTCCACTGCTGCAACACCGCGAAATTCGGCTCTCCCGGTTGGTAGCCGCGGCCGGGTTTCCACCCTTTCTTGCGCAGGAAATTCGCGGTCGAGGCAAGCGCGTCGGTCGGGTTATAGAAATCGACCCTGCCGTCTCCGGTGGCGTCTACGCCATAGCGCAGGGCGTTCCCGGGAAGAAACTGCGTGTGGCCCAACTCGCCATGTTTTGCCCCTTTTGTTGCCATCGAAATACTGCCTTGGTCGACCAGTTTCAGGGCGCCGATGGCGTGTGGAATGAAGAACTCGGATCGGCGACAATCATAGGCCAGTGTTGTAATTGCGGAAACGACCTGGCTGTCTCCCATGAAGCGGCCAAACCCGGTTTCCATGCCGTGAATGGCGATCAGAACACCGGCCGGCACGCCGTAATGGCGTTCGAGCGCGGCATAGAATTGCGGGTTGCGAGCCTTGCGTTTGCGGCCCTGCGCGACGATCGTGTCGGCGCCACGGATCTGCAGGAATTTGCCCAGCGAATATCTGAAGCTTTTTTGATTGCGGTCGGCGGCGATCGTGCCGGCCGCATACCAGGTCTGGGCCAATGCCTGCAGCCCCTTCTTCCTGACGCCAGCCCTGCGGGCCTGTTGGGCGAAACTGGTTTTCCACGTTTCGAAACCGCTGCCGTCATTGCCGCAGGGGGCGGCCAGAGCAGTCGCCGGAGCGAGGGACAGGGCCGAAACAAGCAGGGCTGCGCGCATCATAGCATCAATCCGTTCAAAAAATGACTGAGACCAAGGTTAGAGCCTGTCGGCAACACTACAAAGCGCTTTGCTGAACCCGGAGCGCCCAAATCAAAAAAAGGGCGCCCCGCAGGGCGCCCTTGAAAAGGTAGCATCAACCTGCTGCGATCAGCAGCTGTAGTACATGCCGTACTCGACCGGGTGCGGGGTGTGCTCGTAGGTTTCGACCTCTTCCATCTTCAGCGCGATGTAGCCGTCGATCTGATCCTTGGTGAACACGTCGCCCTGCAGCAGGAAGTCGTGGTCGGCTGCCAGGCTCTCCAGAGCTTCGCGCAGGCTGCCGCAGACGGTCGGGATACCGGCCAACTCTTCGGCGGGCAGATCGTAGAGGTTCTTGTCCATCGCCTCGCCCGGATCGATCTTGTTCTTGATGCCGTCCAGGCCGGCCATCAGCAGGGCTGCAAAGGCCAGGTAGGGGTTTGCCGACGGGTCGGGGAAGCGGGCCTCGACGCGCTTGGCTTTCGGCGATTCAGTCCACGGAATACGGACACAACCCGAACGGTTGCGGGCCGAGTAGGCGCGCAGAACGGGGGCTTCGAAGCCCGGGATCAGGCGCTTGTAGCTGTTGGTCGACGGGTTGGTGAAGGCGTTTAGGGTTTTGGCGTGCTTGAGGATGCCGCCAATGAACCACAGGGCCTCGTCCGACAGGTCGGCATATTTGTCGCCAGCAAACAGCGGCTTGCCGTCTTTCCAGATCGACATGTTCACGTGCATGCCAGTGCCGTTGTCGCCCGCGATCGGCTTGGGCATGAAGGTGGCCGATTTGCCGTAGGCGTGCGCCACGTTGTGGATGACATACTTGTATTTCTGCAGCTCGTCGGCCTGTTTGGTCAGGCTGTCAAAGATGAGCCCCAGCTCGTGCTGGCACGAAGCCACTTCGTGGTGGTGCTTGTCGACCTTCATGCCCAGACGTTTCATGGTCGACAGCATTTCCGAACGCAGGTCCTGGGCTTCGTCGATCGGGTTCACCGGGAAGTAGCCACCCTTGACGCCCGGACGATGGCCCATGTTGCCCATCTCGTATTCGGTGTCGGTGTTCCACGATGCGTCGGTAGCATCAACTTCGTAGGATACCTTGTTGATGCTGTTCGAGAAACGCACGTCATCGAACAGGAAGAATTCTGCTTCGGGGCCGAAAAACGCCGCGTCGCCGATGCCCGACGACTTCAGGTAGGCCTCGGCCTTCTGCGCGGTGCCGCGCGGGTCACGCTCGTAGGGTTCGCCGGTGTCGGGCTCGACCACCGAGCAGTGAATGCAGATGGTCTTTTCCGCGTAGAACGGATCGACATAGGCGCTTTCGGTGTCGGGCATCAGTTTCATGTCCGATGCTTCGATCGACTTCCAGCCGGCGATCGACGATCCGTCGAACATGAAGCCTTCGTCCAGGAAGTCCTCATCGACCTGATCCGCCATCACGGTCACGTGCTGCAGCTTGCCGCGCGGGTCGGTGAAGCGGATGTCGACATATTCGGCACCCTCTTCCTTGATCAGCTGAAGAACTGCGTCCTTGCTCATAATACTGTTCCTCTAGATTTGCAGAATTGCGATTACAACGCGTCCGGGCCGGTTTCTCCGGTGCGGATGCGAATGGCTTGTTCGACGGGCGAGACGAAGATCTTGCCGTCGCCGATCTTGTCGGTCTTGGCGGCCGCGACGATGGCCTCGATGGCGGCATCGACCTGATCGTCGTCCAGAACGACCTCGACCTTCACCTTGGGAAGAAAGTCGACGACGTATTCGGCGCCGCGGTACAGTTCGGTATGCCCTTTCTGACGACCGAACCCCTTGACCTCGATGACGCTGAGGCCCTGCACGCCCACGTCTTGGAGCGCTTCTTTCACTTCATCCAGCTTGAACGGCTTGATGATCGCTTCGATCTTTTTCATTCCGGCTCACCTCGCATGGTTGTCAGAACCGCAGTCACCACGTCTAAGATCACGGGGCAATCCGAATGCGGGTTTGTGGGCCAGCCGGGCGGTGCAAAACGAAGGGCAGTTTAAAAAATGGGCGACTTGCACAAAAAATGGACGAAACTGAATCGGTGAGAGGCATGACATGGTGGAATTGCTGACGGCAGCGCAGATGCGGGCGATCGAGCAAGAGGCAATCGAGTCTGGTCAGGCCACCGGGCTGGATCTGATGGAGACGGCCGGGCGTGGCATTTTCGAGGCGATTTTAGAAGAATGGCCCGATCTTGCCAAAGAACCCCAGCGTGCGGTTGTCCTGTGCGGCCCGGGCAACAATGGCGGCGACGGATTCGTGGTGGCGCGTCTGATGCGGGACTGGGGGTGGGAGGTCGGTGTGTATCTTTTTGGCGAACCTCGAAAACTGCCGCCGGACGCCAAGGTGAATTTTGACAGGTGGACGGCGCTGGGCGGGACCGTTCAGGCCATCGAGGCCTTTATTGGTCCGCCACCGGAGCGTCCCTCGGTGGTGGTGGATGCCCTGTTCGGAACGGGCTTGTCCCGCAGGCTCGACTCGGCAGTCACGCAAGTGCTCGGGTTGCTGGGAGTGATGCGTCAGGGGCCTTCTCCGGTTCGGGTGGTCGCGGTGGACATGCCGTCGGGATATTGCGCAGACAGCGGCCGCCCGTTGTTCGAAGCGCACGCCAATTCGGGTGCCGACCTGACGGTGACCTTCGAATGCCCCCGGCTGGGGCATCGGTTGGCCGAAGCGGCGGCCGTCTCGGGCAAGGTGGCGGTCAAGCCGCTGGGGATCCGGCGCCGCGAAGGCGGTGCGCTGTACAACAGCAAGACGCCGATCGCGCGAGACTGCCGAGTGCTGCCGCATCTGCTGACCAAGGCCGGTGCCGGGCACAAATATGCGCATGGTCATGCACTGGTCCTGACTGGTGGCTCCGGCAAGACCGGAGCCGCGCGGCTGGCCGCGCGCGCGGCACTGAGGATCGGGGCGGGGTTGGTGACTCTGGCGGTGCCGCCGTCTGCCCAGTCGGAGGTGGCCGGCCAGATCACCGCGCTGATGTTGCGGCGGGTCGACGGGGCGGCGGGCCTGACCGAGGTTCTGGGGGATGAGCGCCTGAATGCGCTCTGCATCGGGCCGGGGTTGGGGCTTGAGCGTGCGCGCGAACTGGTGCCGGTGGCTCTTGGGGGCGGCGATGTATCGCCTCGGCCGGCAGTACTGGACGCGGATGCGCTGACCGCCTTCGCCGACGCGCCCGAAGCACTGTTCCGCCTTCTTCGCGAGAATTGCGTTCTGACCCCCCATGGTGGCGAGTTCGCGCGCCTGTTCCCGGATCTTGCGGCCCGGCTGGCCGAAATTCCGATCAAGGGGCCGGCCTATTCCAAGGTCGATGCCGTGCGCGACGCTGCAAAGCGTGCGGGTTGCACAGTTCTGTTCAAGGGCGCGGATACGGTCATCGCCGCGTCGGATGGCCGCTGTATCGTCAATTCGGCCCACCACGACCGCGCCGTTCCCTGGCTGGCGACGGCCGGGGCCGGTGATGTGTTGTCGGGGTTCATCGCAGGGCTGCTGGCGCGCGGGTTCTCCGCGCCGACGGCGGCCGAGATCGCCGCCTGGCTCCATGTCGAGTGCGCCCGCAGTTTCGGGCCTGGCCTGATTGCCGAGGATCTGCCCGAACAGCTGCCGGAGGTGCTTAGACTGTTGCAGGTATGAACTCTGGGTGACATTTCCAGTACAAATCACCGGATTTCCGGCGAATTTCTGCCGTCAAGCCTGCGCAATTGCAGAGCCAGTGTTTGCTATATGCATGGCCAAGTGGCAGAATTCATTCGCAGCTTTGATGATGTTGCGAAGTGGAAAAGCTAAAGCATTGAAAAAACTTTGTATCTTGGCGTAATCGCGTCGCAGTGTGTGGCGAAATTGCAATGTCCGGCCATGGTGGGCGGAGGACCACTGGAACCGCAAGGTTCGACTGAACATCTGAGCAGTATCCGAAACCGGAAGCATTCATGGTGAACGACATGACACTCAATCTCAGACTTCCCTCGGCAGCAGCGCTGCTGGCGGCCACCACGGCGATCCCCGCCGCGGCTGAAGTGAAATACGAAAACAACTCGGGCGGATATGTCCTTCTGTACGGGCAACTGAGCCCGGCAATCATCTCGGTGGATGATGGGCAGGATACTGACACCCGCCTTCTGGACAACGACCTGTCCAACAGCCGCGTCGGCCTGAGCCTGCTGCAGCCCTTCGGACAGAACGAGTTCACCTTTCGCTTCGAGACCGCGCTGGGTCTGCCGAACTCGACCGAGTGGAACCAGAACGGCACCAATTTCAGCGGCTGGACCCGTGAAGACATCCGCTATGTCGATTTCGGGCTGAAGGGCAGCTGGGGTAAATTCTCGGCCGGTCAGGGCAGCATGGCATCGGACGGGGCGGCGCAAACCGACCTGTCCTATGTGGGGACGGCGCTGTATTCCTATACGGCCGACGAAAACTCGGGCTTCTTCTACCGTGGAACCAACGGGGCCCTGAGTGGCATAACCGTGGGCGATAGCACCAGCAACTTTGACGGCGCGCGCCGCGGCCGCGTGCGGTATGACACCCCTGACTTCAGCGGATTCTCGGCCAGCTTCGCCTATGGCCAAAACATCCTGTCCAGCAGCGATGACGACGACTATTACGACGTGGCGGTGAACTACAACAACACCTTCGCCGGTGGTGTCGAGTTTGCGGCCAGCCTCGCCTATGCCGTGCGCGACTTCGACAATGGGTCGGGCGAGCGCAACGATACCGTGGGGTCGGCCTCGGTGCTGCTGCCCAGCGGGTTCAGCTTTACCGCGGCGGCCGGCAGCCGTGACAACGTCGCAGGCCAGAGCGACCCGAGTTTCTGGTACACCAAGATCGCCTATGAAGGCGACTGGGTGTCCTGGGGCAAGACGGGCGTCGGCATCGACTATTATGATGGGTCGGACTTCGACACTGACGGCTCCAGCACTGAATCCTGGGGCATCGCCGTGGTCCAGCGGATCGACAGCATCAACACCGATGCCTACCTGAAATACCGCAACCACGATTTCGACGACGGCACATCGTTCGACAAGAACGAAGCCTGGGTTCTGGGCGCGCGCTGGAAGTTCTGATCGCGTCAAACCGTCAATCCAAGCGCCCCGGCCCGGTCCGGGGCGTTTTTTGTAGGGCAGGGCGGCAAATCGGAGCCGAACAGGCACCTTGCCCCTTGCCCTTCGGCGGCTGGGCAAATAGAAGGCGTCAAATTTGCCCGGCGCGCCCGTTTTGCGCGCCCCGAATCCTATGGGGACTACCAGAATGCAGGTTACCGAGACGCTGAACGAAGGTCTGAAACGCGGCTACAACATCGTTGTCACCGCCGCCGAGCTGGACGAGAAGGTCAACGAGAAACTGGCCGAAGCCCAGCCGGAAATCGAGATGAAAGGTTTCCGCAAAGGCAAGGTGCCGATGGCGCTGCTGAAAAAGCAGTTCGGCCAGCGTCTGCTTGGCGAAGCCATGCAAGAGACCATCGATGGCGCCATGAATAAGCATTTCGAGGAGAGCGGCGACCGTCCCGCCCTGCAGCCCCAGGTCAAGATGACCAACGAGGACTGGAAAGAAGGCGACGACGTTCACGTCGAGATGACCTACGAGGCGCTGCCGGAAATCCCCGAGGTTGATCTGAAGTCCGTTAAGCTGGAAAAGCTGGTGGTCAAGGCCGACGACGCCGCCGTGGAAGAGGCTCTGAAGAACCTGGCCGAAACCGCGCAGGATTTCAAAGCCCGCCGCAAGGGCTCGAAGGCGAAAGAGGGCGATCAGGTCGTCATCGATTTTGTCGGCAAGATTGACGGTGAGCCCTTCGAAGGCGGTTCGGCCGAAGACTATCCGCTGGTTCTGGGATCGAACAGCTTCATCCCCGGTTTCGAGGATCAACTGGTCGGCGTGAAGGCCGAAGAGGTGAAGGACGTGACCGTGTCCTTCCCTGAGGAATACGGAGCCGAACACCTGGCCGGCAAAGAGGCCGTGTTCACCTGCACCGTGAAAGAGGTGAAAGAGCCCGTCGCAGCCGAGATCAACGACGAGCTGGCCCAGAAATTTGGTGCCGAGGATCTGGACGCGCTGAAAAAGCAGATCGCCGAGCGCCTGGAAGCCGAATATGCCGGCGCCTCGCGAGCGGTGATGAAGCGCGCCCTGCTGGACGAGCTGGATAAGATGGTGTCGTTCGATCTGCCGCCGACCCTTGTCGAGGCTGAAGCCAAGCAGATCGCGCACCAGCTGTGGCACGAAGAGAACCCCGACGTCCAGGGCCATGATCACGAAGAGATCGAGCCCACCGAAGAGCACACCAAGCTGGCCGAGCGCCGCGTGCGCTTGGGCCTGCTGCTTGCCGAACTGGGCCAGAAGGCCGAGGTGGAGGTCACCGATGCCGAGATGACCCAGGCGATCATGAACCAGGCCCGCCAGTATCCGGGGCAAGAGCGTCAGTTCTTCGAATTCGTTCAGCAGAATGCTCAGATGCAGCAGCAACTGCGCGCGCCGATCTTCGAAGACAAGGTCGTCGACTATGTGGTCGAACTGGCCGATGTCACCGAGAAGGAGGTCGGCAAGGACGACCTGCAGAAGGCCGTCGAAGCGCTGGAAGAGGAATAACAATCTCCGTCAGCCGGAAACCGATTGACCGTAATGTTCAAAGGCCCCCGCGCAGGGGGCCTTTTCTTTTGTCTGCCCCGTGTCAGAAGACCCCCCCAAATAAAAAGCGGAGCCGCCTGGAATGGGGCGGCTCCGCATGGGTGGCTTTTGTTCTTATGAGGTGAGGGGGTCAGGCCTCATGAGCAAAAGCACGGGGGGTCTGAAGGAGAGCTGTTTTCTGTTCGGGCGTGAACTGGTCCGACAGCGCCTCGATAAGGTTCAGCACGGCCTGGCGTTCAGATTCGGTCTTGGCCGCGGCCATCTGTTCGACGAAATAGGTTTCGAGCTCGGACAGGGGTTTGTGATCCCGGTTCGCCGGCGACAATTGCGTTGTCTCGATTCTGTCGAACAGGTCGCGGGCCTGCTGGTCGCTCAGGAACACGTCATGGTCGATTCCCGCGTAGTTCCGGATGGACGTGATCCGCTCTTCCGAGCAATCCATCAGGGCAGCCATGGCTACAACCTTGCCCATCGGTTTGGCTGTTCCGACATAGTCATACGGCGCATTGCCCGAACGTTGCAGGACGCGGTTCATGACCGGGTCGATGACGGCCACTGCGTCCATGACGCCGGCTTCCATCGCGTATTCGAAGGAACCGATCATGACCTCGCTGGTAACATAGGACACTGAGTTCTTGCCCCGTCCGCGACCAAGTTTCTTTGTATCGACACAGAAACGCGTCGCTTCCCACACTTGGGCGCTGCGGATCGGCGGCTCACCATCCAAGATCGAGTTGAACACATCGGCCAGCATATGCGGACCGGTCGTCTGCAAGAGACGCATACAGCCGACAACATCGCCCTCGTCGCTGATGCTGACAACATGGGCAGGATTGAGGTCGTCGAAATGATCGCGTTCCCGGCCATCCTTAATGTTTACTTCCCAGCCCAAGCGATCCCCGAAAACGCGTGCGCGCAGCTTGAACATTTCGTCCAGGACGTCTTTGAATTTGTGCTGGTTGATACCATCAATTACGATGATCATTCCATCCCCCTACAGTCTGGTTACCGTGAAGTTGAGATTAACCAACTTTGGAAACATGACTATTGGGGATTTCCCGTAATTTTCTGCCTTAATTCGGTCAGCCGGGGTAGATCAAGCCCAGGCCGATGGCTCGGCCGATCGCCTGCGCAGTGGTCAGAGCGCCAAGTTTCTCGCGTCCGGACCGCAAGTGGACTTCGACCGTACGATGAGAAATGCACAGAATATCTCCGATATCCTGCTGTGACTTGCCTTCGGCAACCCATTGCAGAATCTCTTTTTCGCGCGAGGACAGAGTTGGCAGGTACAAGGCTTTGGCCAGAACCCCCGATTGCATCACCGTGTCATGCGCCTGAACCGCCGCCATCTGAAGGTCGCCCATGACATGGCGTTTGAGCTTTTTCCATTCCGAATCCGAGCAGTCTTTGGTGACGCTCAGCAGCCCGCACTCGCCGTAAGGACCGCGGACGGGGACGGTCAGGCCCCGGTCGGTGATTCCAAAATCATGTGCATCGCGGAATACCGCATTGAACTTGTCATCGTGGTTGAAACGGCTCCAATCGACCGGCGCGATGCTCAGGGCCGATTGGTACAGAGTGGGATCAAGATGATGATAGCCCTGCGTCCCATAATGTATCTTCCATTCTTCTGGATAGTTGGCATAGCCTTGCACGTCACCCTTCACGGGATGCGTGGTGGCATAGGACGCATAGTCGAAGCCGAGTTCGTTACAGACAGAATCAATGATGTCGAAGGCCGACCGTTCCCCATGGTCAATCGCGGCCAAGTCGATAAGTTTCACCAGTCCAACCTTTGTTCCGTTGGCATTTTCCCCCGAAATGCCGGTTCTGTCCCTTTAATGTATCGACGTTGCGTCAAGTGTTGAGCAAGACGCAAGCTTTTTGTGCATATCATATTGTCGTTTTGGGTGCCATTGCCAACGGTCGGAGCGAATTTTTTGAAACCGTCGAGCGGGATCGCCGCATTGCGGATCGTCATGATCGGATCGCGCCGTAGCCTGATGACCCCGATAAGTCGGGACGCAGTCCCGTTTCCACCAGCATGCCGCGCGCCTTGGCCTCGGGGTAGTAGCCCTTGGCATAAAGAAATATGGCCCGATCCATGTCGCCGTCCGACAGCATCCAGGCGCCCCGCAGGTATTTCCCGGCAAACTCGAGATTGGTGTCGGCATCCAGCAACCCCTCGGGCTTGCCCTTGTAACCCATTGATCTTGCAGTCGCAGGCAGGATCTGCAGCAGGCCGTAATACGGTCGGTTCACGGCCCAAGGGCGGTGGGTACTCTCGCGGATTGCCAGTTTGTGCACCAATTCCCGTGGCAGCCCGTAGTGGTCGGCCCACTTGTTGATCGATGCCCTCAATTGGGGTGTTTCGTTCGGGTAGAGCGGCGGATCGAATGTCGCGGTGCGCGATACCACGTCCGGGTTCGGGGTGCCGCACGCAGCCAAAGGCGCAACCATAAGCAATTTCAGAAAACCGCGGCGATATTTGTCGGGCATGGGGCTCTCCTGTCACTTTGCGACCATGATAAGATTGCAACACCGCGCTGCAAGCAGAGGGCAGGGCGTCGGCTGAATGCTGCCCGATCGGCCAGCAAAAGAAAAAGGCCACGCGTCTGCGCGGCCTTTCCCAAAACAGGTTCGTCGAGAACTCAGGCCTTGGCTTCGTCGCCTTCGGCCGGGGCCTCAGCGGCCAGATCTTCATCGTCCGAAGCGGCAGAGCCGATGTCGTCGAACAGTTCGGCGATCTCGAAATCGGCAGCTGCCTCTTCCTCGGCGGCCAGTTCCTGGATCGATTTGCCCGAGGCCTGCAGTTCGGCTTCTTCTTCCGAACGGGCGACGTTCAGCTTGATCTCGACCTCAACCTCGGGGTGCAGGCGCACTGCAACGGTGTGCAGGCCCAGTTCCTTGATCGGGGCAACCAGCGCGACCTGCTTCTTGTCGACGCTGAAACCGGCTGCGGTTGCGGCTTCGGCGGCGTCACGCGGGGTGACCGAGCCGTACAGCGCGCCAGCGTCCGACGCCGAGCGAATCACGATGAACTGCTGACCGTCCAGCTTTTCGGCCAAGGCTTCGGCTTCTTTCTTGGTTTCCAGGTTGCGCGCTTCCAGCTGCGCTTTCTGGGCTTCGAAGGATGCGATGTTGGCTTCCGATGCGCTCAGAGCCTTGCCCTGGGGCAGCAGGTAGTTGCGCGCGTAGCCGGGCTTGACGTCGACGACATCGCCCATCTGACCCAGTTTCGCGACGCGTTCCAGAAGGATAACTTGCATGTCAGTCTCTCCTTACTTCACGGCGTAGGGCAGCAGGGCGAGGAAGCGGGCGCGCTTGATGGCGCGGGCCAGTTCACGCTGCTTCTTGGCCGAAACGGCGGTGATGCGCGACGGAACGATCTTGCCGCGCTCGGAAATGTAGCGCTGCAGCAGACGGGTGTCCTTGTAATCGATCTTGGGCGCGTTGTCGCCCGAGAACGGGCAGACCTTGCGGCGGCGGAAAAACGGTTTTGCGGCCATGGTTTGGTGTCCTTTCCTCAGGCGTTGATCAACGGCGCTCGCGGCGGCCTTCGCGCTCGTCGCGCTTCTGCATCTGAACCGACGGGCCTTCTTCGTGTTCATCGACCTTGATGGTCAGAACACGCATCACGTCGTCATGCAGGCGCATCAGGCGCTCCATCTCCTGAACGGCGCCGGCGGGGGCGTCGGTCTTCAGGAAGGCATAGTGGCCCTTGCGGTTTTTGTTGATCTTGTAGGCCATCGTCTTGACGCCCCAGTACTCGCTGTCGACGAGCTTGCCGCCGTTGTCAGCCAGTACGGTGCCAAAGTGTTCGATCAGGCCCTCGGCCTGCGCGTTGGACAGGTCCTGACGCGCGATCATTACATGCTCATACAGTGGCATGTTCACTCCTGTTTTTATCAAGGCGCATTTCATAGGCGGGGCCAGAACCCTTCGCGACCCTGCCACGAGAGGCTGCGCGATTCATGCGATTTGCGAAGGATGGCTCGGTATACACGTTTCTGGCGGGGGGGCAAGACCTGTCGGGGTTTGCGTCTGGGGCCGCCGTTTTTCCACCCCATTAACACCCCGCCGCCCAATTCCTGACGCTTTTCGAGCCGACTCTTTCGACAAATCCGGCACCCACTGGGGCCACTGAACACGGACATGGACAGGGTAGAAGAAGATGGCGGTCACGAACACCAACACGTTCCAGCAGGCACAGACCGGCAAGGCCTATGAAAAATCGGTGCCGGTGCTGATCACCTTCGCTCCAAACTGGAAGGCGCGGCTGGTGCTGTTTCGCGTGGTCGGCGCAGCGCTGATCATGGCGGCTTTCTCGATGTGGCTGATGCCGGGGTCGATTTCCGGTGCAGAGGTCTGGGGGTTCAAGCTGACCGTCTCGATGCTGTTCCTGCTGTTGGGGGTCAGCCTGCTGACGATCGAAGTGCTGGACCCGCGTCCCGACGCCTATTTCGATCCGATCCGCCGCGAAGTGCGGGTTTTGCAAAAAAATGGAAACGGTCGCCCCCAAACCGTTCTGCGCCGGTCCTACGAAAGCCTGGGCGGCGCCCGCTTTGCCGACGACCAGGTAGAACTGTTCGAGGTGGATGGCAGCCTGTTGATGAAGCTGCCCTTGCAATCGGCGGATGTCAGCCGAGCGCTCAAGGGTCAACTGAGCGGAAACGTGACGATTTTCGCCTGAAACTCGGTCTGTTCAAAAAAGAACAGAACTTGTGAGATTTAAATGGATTGTGTGCCGCCCATGGGCGGCACATTTTCTTTGGCAAGCAACCCAGTGGGTTTGCGTTTACATTATTTTTGGAGATCGACATGAAAACCACCCTTCTTGCAGCCGCGCTTGCCGCCACTGCCACCGCTGCCTTCGCCGCGCCCGAGAAATACGTTCTGGACTCCAGCCACAGTCAGGTGATCTTCAGCTACAATCATCTGGGCTTTTCGACCACCACCGGCATGTTCTCGGGCTTTGAGGGCGAGATCATGTTCGACCAGGAAGACCCCGCCGCGTCTAGCGTGACCGTGTCGATGCCGGTCATGTCGATGATCACCGGCTGGAAGCCGCGCGAAGATCACTTCATGTCCGAAGACTTCTTTGCAGCGACCGAGGACGAGATGGTGACTTTTACCTCGACCAGCATCGAGGTGACCGGTGAGACCACCGCCAAGATCACCGGCGACCTGACGTTGAACGGCGTGACCAAGCCGGTTGTTCTGGACGCCAAGCTGAACCAGGTGGGCGAGCACCCGATGGCTGGCAAGCCCTGGGCAGGCTTTGACGCGACCACGACACTGGTGCGCAGCGACTTCGGCCTGGGAAAGTTCGCGCCGTTCGTCAGTGATGAAGTTGCAATCCAGATTTCGATCGAGGCGCAGAAGGCCGACTGATCCGTTCCAGGATGTGAAAGAGAAAACCGCCGGCGGCCTGCGCCTCGGCGGTTTTTTCATGCACGCGGCGCGTTTATTCGGCGCTGCGCGTAGAGGTCAGATTGACTGCGACGGTAACGCCAAAGGCCAGCGAATCCTCCTGTGGCAGGGTCTCGCCAATGCCGAAATCCAGCCGATTCAGATCGACCGAGCCCGACATCCGCGCTGTGTCGCCCTGCAGGTCGAGGGCGAAGGGCAGCACGATGTCGACGGACTGGCCGCGGATGGTCAACGGGCCACGCGCCTCGTAGCCGGTCTCGGTCTTGACCAGATCGGCCTGGAACCGGGCGGTGGGAAATTGGGCAGCGTCGAAGAAATCGGGGGCCATGGCCTGATCTGTCACGCTGCCCAGGCTCAGCGAGCCGATCGACACCGTCACGTCCACGGTCCCCGCCGGCCCCGGCGCACCAGGGTCGTCGAAGTTGATGGCGGCCGTCCAATCGGCAAACCGGCCGGTCACCGGGTTGCCCAACTGGGTGATCGTGATCGCCAATTCGCCGTCCTGCACCTGCCAGTCCGATTGAACCTCTGCCAATTCTGTAGAGCCAGCATCGGCCTGAGTCCCCGTGCCAAGCATCCCGGTCGCCCAGCCGCCCGCCAGTACCGCGACCCAGACGACCGCTGCCGCAGCTGCCGGCGCCGCAGAATGTGTCTGGTCAGGCGGGGTCGGCGCGTCGGACCGCCCCGGCAGCATCCGGCGCAGGGTCGAATCCTTATCGATGACGTGGTGCTTGAGCGCTCCCGCCACGTGCAGAAACAGGGCGACCACCAGCACCAGCATGAACAGCCAATGCAGCGCGGCCATCAATTCGGCGAGGTGCGGAGATTTCGGCACCAGCGGCAGGTTCTGTCCGAATGGCCACAGGATGGGCGCAAAGCCCTCGGTCGCGGCATGGTCGATCCAGCCCGACAGCGGAACCAGCACCAAAGACCCGTACAGCAGCCAATGCACCGCATCGGCGGCGAAGGCCTCGGGCTTGTTGTCGGCGTTCAGCAGACCCGGCTTGGGTTGGCTGAGCGCCCACAGGATGCGCGCCAGTGCCACGAAGAACACCGTGATCCCGACGGTCTTGTGCAGCGAAAAAAGGCGGGCGGCGCGGGCGATGTCGGCCTCGGACGAGGGGATCGCCGGGTCTGAGATCGCATGTGCCAGGTCACTGGCGATCCAGCCGAGCGGTAGCGCGGTAAAGATCAGCAGGGCTGTCACCCAGTGAAAGGTCTTGGTCACGCTGCCATAGCTGGCAGGGGTGTTGGTCAGGGGCATGGGTGGTACGCTCCGGAATTGGCTTCTGCGCCAAGGTAGCGGCCCCGCGGGGCGACACAATAGCGTGCTGCGCACAGACAGGGTGCCATAATGCAGAGTGCAGGCAAAGCTTGTGCCAGACCGCCACTCGGTTTACACCCCGCGCAACCTGACGTCATCCAAGAGGTCGCAATGACAATCGCGTTTGTTTTTCCGGGGCAGGGCGCCCAGACCATCGGCATGGGCAAGGCGCTGGCCAATACCTATCCCGCCGCCAAAGCCGTGTTCGACGAGGTGGACGAGGCGCTGGGCGAGAAGCTGAGTACCCTGATCTGGGAGGGCGACATCGAAACCCTGACCCTGACGCAGAACACGCAGCCGGCGCTGATGGCCACGTCGATTGCGGCGATGCGCGCGCTGGAGTTCGAGGGCGTTCAGGTCACTCGGGCGGCTTTCGTCGCGGGCCATTCTTTGGGTGAATATTCGGCTCTGGCTGCGGCCGGCGCGCTCAGCGTGGCCGACACGGCTCGCCTGTTGCGCACCCGCGGTCAGGCCATGCAAAGCGCCGTGCCGGTGGGCGAGGGCGCGATGGCCGCGATCCTGGGGCTGGACCTGGATGCGGTGCGTGCCGTGGCCGAGGAAGCGGCACAGGGCGACGTGTGCCAAGCCGCCAACGACAACGATCCCACGCAGGTCGTGGTGTCGGGGGCGAAGGCTGCCGTCGAACGCGCTGCCGAGATCGCGAAGGCAAGGGGCGCCAAGCGTGCCGTGATGCTGCCGGTCAGCGCCCCGTTCCATTGCGCCCTAATGCGGCCCGCCGCCGAAGCGATGGCCGAAGCGCTGGCAAGCGTCGAAATCAAGGCGCCGGCTGTTCCTCTGGTGGCCAATGTCCGCGCCGAGGCGGTGACCGATCCCGACCTGATCCGGCAATTGCTGGTCGAACAGGTCACCGGTTCGGTCCGCTGGCGCGAATCCGTTCAGTACATGGTGGCCCAAGGCGTGACCGAAGCTTGGGAGATAGGCGCGGGCAAGGCGCTGTCGGGCATGATCCGCAAGATCGATCGGGCCGTGGCCTGCACCGCCGTTGGCACGCCGGAAGACGTTCAAAAAGCGCTGCAGGCAGGCGAATAACCTAAAGTTGGTCCGACAGGACACTCGAAAAGGATACAGGTATGTTTGATTTGACTGGAAAATGCGCTCTGATCACCGGGGCTTCGGGCGGGATCGGGGGCGAGATCGCACGCACCTTGCACGCCGCAGGGGCCACTGTGGGCCTGTCGGGCACGCGCGTAGAGCCGCTGCAGAAACTGGCGGATGAACTGGGCGAGCGTGCTCATGTACTGCCGTGCAACCTCGGTGACGCCGAGGCCGTGGCCGCGCTGCCGAAGCAGGCCGCCGAGGCCATGGGGTCCGTTGATATTCTGGTCAACAACGCAGGGATAACCCGCGACAACATTTTCATGCGCATGTCTGATGAGGAATGGCAGAGCGTGATCGACGTGAACCTAACCGCGACCGCCAAGCTGTGCAAAGGCGTTCTGCGGGGCATGATGAAGGCGCGTTGGGGGCGCATCATCAACATCTCGTCCGTTGTCGGTGCAACCGGCAACCCGGGTCAGGTGAACTATGCCGCGTCCAAGGCGGGCATGGTCGGCATGACCAAGTCGCTGGCCTACGAGGTCGCAAGCCGGGGCATAACAGCAAATGCGGTTGCGCCGGGTTTCATCACGACCGCGATGACCGAAAAGCTGACCGACGACCAGAAGGCCGGCATCCTGGCGCAGGTGCCCGCCGGTCGGATGGGCGAACCGTCGGAAATCGCGGCGGCCGTGCTGTATCTGGCAAGCCCCGAGGCGGGCTATGTGACGGGAACCACCTTGCATGTGAACGGCGGCATGGCCATGTTGTAGGCGCATCGCGGGGCAGGTGCGAAAGCGTTTGCCTCTTGCGTCGTCTGTGCTATAGGCGGCGCATGTAATTAGGGGTCGGTCGTTCAGGTCGGCCTTCTACTTTCCCGGAGACCCGGGACCCAAACCGCCCGGATCGGGCAAATCAAGGCCACCCCGAGCGGGCAAGGGCAGAACCGGGCAGACCGCCCTGAAATGGAATGAGGAATAGACATGAGCGACGTCGCAGATCGCGTTAAAAAGATCGTTGTTGAGCACCTGGGTGTTGAAGAGGACAAAGTCACCGAGAACGCGTCCTTCATCGACGATCTGGGCGCGGACAGCCTGGACACCGTTGAACTGGTCATGGCTTTCGAAGAAGAGTTCGGCATCGAGATCCCCGATGATGCAGCCGAAACCATCCAGACCTTCGGCGACGCCGTGAAGTTCATCAGCGAAGCTTCCTGATCGCTTTGAATTATTGGGAAAACGGCGCTTCCGGGCAACGGAGGCGCCGTTTTTCTTTGCGCCGGCCATTTCCAGCTTGCCTCGCACGGCCAGGATTTGCTCTGCTCTGGATGTAGGCAGGTTCTGAACGGGCAAGGGCATGATAAGATCCACCCCGACGATCAATACCGCGCGGCTGACCCTGCGCGGGATGCGACCCGAGGATTTCGAGCGGTTCGCCCAGATCTGGCGCGACCCAGATGTCGTGCGTCATATCGGCGGCAAGCCCCGCACACGCGGCGAGGCCTGGGATTCCTTTCTGCGCAATGCGGGCCATTGGCAGATGGCCGGGTTCGGCCAATGGGGCGTGCTGCTGCAATCGAATCGCACTTTGATAGGTCAGGCGGGGTTCTTTTTCGGGAACCGCTGTCTGGGCGAGGACTTCGACACCTTCCCCGAAGCCGGCTGGGTCCTGGCGCCCGAGGCGCATGGGCAAGGCTACGGGTTCGAGGCCGCGCAGGCCGCGCATGACTGGTTCGACCGGATCATGCCGGGTCCGCTGGTGGCGATGATAGATGCCGATCATCAACCGTCGCAGCGACTGGCCGCCAGGCTGGGCTATGTCGCACTGCGCGAAACCCGGTTTCGCGACACGACCGTCAAACTGTTTCGTCGGGATGGCCCGCCCGCGCGTTTCTGAAACGCAACTTTCCGCTTGTTGCCGCAAATGGCTCTCGGTTTGCCGAAACTGGGAAGCGAAGGCCGTTGGCGGCCGCCTATGCTATCGTGGAAATCCGGAACGACTGGGCAGAGGAGTTGGCTCATGAGGATCTATCCCACGATGGAATTGCAGAATGGGCGGTGCGTAACCCTGGAAAAGGGCCGCCTGGACGAGGCGCTGATCTGGCATGTCGATCCGGTGGAAACCGCCCAAGGCTGGGCCGCGGCGGGGGCGGAATGGATGCACCTGACCGATTTCGACGCGATCGAAGGTTGCGACACGAACTCTGTGCTTGTCGAGCAGATCATCCGCAGCGCCGAACTGCCTGTTCAACTGGCGGGCGGGTTCCGCTCGCGCGAGCAGGTCGAGCGTTGGATCGACAAAGGGGCGGGCCGCATCGTAATCGGCACCCTGGCGGCGCGTGATCCCCATCTGTTCAAAGAGTTGGCCAAGCTATACCCAGACCAGATCGTGTTGGCCGTGGACGTGTGGCAGGGTTACGTGATGACGGACGGCTGGCGCACCCAAAGTGCGTTCACCCCGGAGGCTTTCATCGAAGCGTTTGCCGATGCTCCGCTGGCTGCCATTCTGGTCACCGATATCGACAGCGACATGGAGGATGTCGAGGCGCAGCTGGGCCTGATTTCGGGGCTGGCCGCGCATTCGCGCACACCGGTGATCGCCAGCGGCGTCGTGCGCAGCAGCGACGACATCTCGCGTCTGGCGTACATCCCCAATATCTCGGGTGCTTTGGTCGGGCGGGCGCTGTTCCGCAAGACGGTCGACTTGTCCGAGGCTTTGGCGGTAGCCAAAACCGCCCATGAACCTGTAGCGCAATTCCAGTAACGCAACAAATCCGTCCGGGCCGCCTCTGACAGGTTGTCGGGGGCAGTTCCTGTAGTTTTGCCTTGGCCGTGCGCGGTGTGCGCCGCGAGTGCGGGCGGCAGGCTGCCGGTGCGGAATACGCTGTTGCTCTTGCCCCCGGACCCTTGGCCGGGGTATGAGCGGTTCTCAAACAGCAAGCAGGCAAGAGGCATTTCATGCGCAGAGTCGTTGTAACCGGTCTGGGATTGGTCACTCCACTGGCCAGCGGGGTCGAGGAAACCTGGTCGCGGCTGCTGGCCGGAGAGTCGGGTGCCGGCCCGATCACCTTGTTCGATGCCGAAGCCGCAGGGGTCACCACGACCTATGCCTGCGAGGTACCCCGCGGTGACGGGACCAACGGGACCTTCAACCCCGATGACTGGATGCCGCCCAAGGAACAGCGCAAGATCGAGGATTTCATCCTGTATTCGATCGCTGCGGCCGAGATGGCCTGCAAGGACGCGAACTGGCTGCCCGAGGACGAGGAAGAGCGTCTGCGCACCGGCGTTCTGATCGGGTCAGGCATCGGTGGTCTGGGCTCGATCGCTGAGACCGCCAACCTGATCCGCGACAAGGGGCCGCGCCGCGTGTCGCCGTTTTTCATCCCGGGCGCGCTGATCAACCTGGCCTCGGGTCAGGTCTCGATCCGCTTTGGCTTCAAGGGTCCGAACCATTCGGTCGTGACCGCCTGTTCGACCGGTGCCCACGCGATCGGCGATGCCAGCCGTATCATCCGCTCGGGCGATGCCGACGTGATGATCGCCGGCGGCGGCGAGGGCTGCATCTGCGAGATCGGTATTGCCGGCTTCAACGCCTGTAAGGCATTGTCGACCAAATATGCCGATAACCCCAAGGCCGCCAGCCGCCCCTATGACGTCGATCGCGACGGTTTCGTGATGGGCGAGGGCGCCGGAATCGTGGTTTTGGAAGAATACGAGCACGCCGTGGCCCGCGGCGCCAAGATCTATGCCGAGGTTCTGGGCTATGGCATGTCGGGCGACGCCTATCACATCACCGCGCCGGCCGAGGATGGCGACGGGGCGGAGCGCTCGATGAAGGCGGCGCTGCGCAACGCGGGGCTCGAGCCGAAGGATCTGGACTATATCAACGCGCATGGCACCTCGACCATGGCCGACACGATCGAATTGGCCGCGGTTGAACGCCTGCTGGGCGAATACGCTAGCAAGGCGACGATGAGTTCGACCAAATCGGCCACCGGTCACCTGCTGGGGGCCGCAGGCGCGATCGAGGCGATCTTCTCTATCCTGGCGATCCGCGATCAGGTGGCCCCGCCGACGATAAACCTGGACAACCCCGAGGTGGAAACGCCGATTGACCTGGCGCCGAATACCAAGCGCGAGCGTGAAATAAACGTGGCGCTGTCGAACTCGTTTGGGTTCGGCGGTACCAATGCCAGTGTGATTTTCGGAAAGGCGAAATAGATGTGGCGCGCGCTGGCCTCGAACATGCTGACCCTGCTGGTGGTCGGGATGTTCCTGCTGGGCGGGCTGATCCTGTGGGGGCAGTCGCAGTACAAGGCTGAAGGCCCTCTGGAAACCGCGATCTGCCTGCAGGTCAAAAGCGGTAGCAACATGACCGGCGTCAGCCGCCAGTTGGAAGATCAGGGCGCGATCAGCAGTGCCACGATCTTTCGCTTGGCCGCCGACTACACAGACAAGGCGCAGCGGCTGAAGGCGGGCAGCTTTCTGATCCCCGAAGGTGCCTCGATGGCCGAGATCATCGACGAGATCACCCGCAGCGGCGCCAGCACCTGTGGCACCGAGATCGAATATCGCATCGGCGTGACCCGGACGCAGATCCGCGTGCGTGAACTGGACCCGGCGACGCTGGAGTTTGTCGAGATCGCCTTGTTCGTGGTGGGTGAAGAGGACGCGCCGGAGATCTACCAGGAAAAGCGGAACAATCCTGACACGCGCTATCGCGTGTCCGTGGCCGAGGGTGTGACCAGCTGGCAGGTGGTCGAGGGGCTGAAGGCGGCGGACGCGTTGACCGGAGAGGTGGCCGAACTGCCGCCCGAAGGCATGCTGGCCCCCGACAGCTATGAGATTTCGCCCGGTGACGACCGCACCGCGCTGCTGCAACAGATGCAGGACAAACAGCAGACCCGCATCGCTCAGGTCTGGGAGACCCGTCAAGACGGTCTGCCGATCGAGACGCCGGAGGAGATGCTGATCCTGGCCTCGATCATCGAGAAGGAGACCGGCATCCCGGAAGAGCGCGGCCAGGTGGCCAGCGTTTTCATCAACCGTTTGCGCAAGGGCATGAAGCTGCAGACCGATCCCACGGTGATCTATGGTGTGACCAAGGGGCAGGGCGTTCTGGGCCGGGGTCTGCGGCGCAGCGAACTGCGGCGGGCGACCCCGTGGAACACCTATCTGATCGATGGATTGCCGCCCACGCCGATTGCCAACCCGGGACTGGCCAGCTTGCAGGCCGCCGTCGCACCGGACGAGACCGACTATGTCTTCTTCGTGGCTGATGGAACCGGCGGACATGCCTTTGCGGAAACTCTGCAGGAGCACAACCGCAATGTCGCCAAGTGGCGTGAGATCGAGGCCGAAAGGAACGGGTCGGGGAACTGATCCGCGCGGGCCCGAGCAAGGGTGATTAGGCCGAATAAGACGATCTGTCTGGTTTGAACGTTCGACGAGTATTCAGGACTCGATGGCCGGCGCGCATGGGGGCATGCGCGCCGGTCTTTTGTTACGCCGCCGATTTGCGGCGCGGACGGCGCCGACGGTTTGCAGCGCCATTTGCGCTTTGCGGCTTTGGCCCACGGCGCCGATTGCGCTGACGTCCACCGGGTTTGGCAGTGGCCGCGGCCTCGGGGGCCGTTCCGCTGGCCACGGGAATTTCGATCTTCATCAGCTTCTGAATTTGACGCAGCAGATCGTATTCATCCGGGGCGCAGAAGGCGATGGCTTCGCCTTCGCGGCCCGCACGCGCGGTGCGGCCGATTCGGTGGACATAGTTGTCGGGCACCTCGGGCAGGTCATAGTTGATCACATAGGCCACCCCCGGAATGTCGATGCCGCGGGCTGCCACATCGGTGGCGACCAGCACGGTGATCTCGCCCTCGCGGAAGGCCTTGATGGCGCGGTCGCGCTGGCCCTGGCTTTTGTTGCCGTGGATCGAGGCGGCGTTGTAGCCGTCGGCGACCAGCCCCTTCATCAGCTTTTCCGCGCCGTGCTTGGTGCGCGAAAACACCAGCGTCAGGGCCTCGGTGTCGCGCGAGAGGATCTCGCGCAGCTTGGCGGGTTTTCCCGGCTTTTCAACGAAATGCACCGACTGGGTGATCTTGTCGGCCGCCTTGCCCGGAGGCGAGACCTGCACCCGTTGCGGGTTGGTCAGGTAGGCGCGGCTGAGCTCCTCCATCTGTTTCGGCATTGTGGCCGAGAACAGCATGGTCTGGCGCGGCGTGCCCAGTTCGGGCGCGATCCGGCGCAGCGCGTGGATGAAGCCCATGTCGAGCATCTGGTCGGCCTCGTCCAGCACCAGATGCCGGACCTGGCCGAGATCCACCGCGCCGCGCTCCATCAGGTCAATCAGGCGGCCGGGAGTGGCCACCAAGATGTCGGTGCCGCGCGACAGGAACATGATCTGCTTGTTGATCGACTGGCCTCCGACGACGGTAGCCACGCGCAGTTTCGTCTTTTTGGTGAGCGTGCGCAGGCTGTCGGCGATCTGGTTCACCAGTTCGCGGGTGGGGGCGAGGATCAAGGCCTTGGCGGTTTTCGGCGCCGGTTTGCCGGGCTGGGCCAGAAGGTGGTCGATCAGCGGCAGGCCAAAGGCCAGCGTCTTGCCGGTGCCGGTCTGGGCGAGGCCCAGGATGTCATGACCTTCCAGGGCCAGCGGGATGGCCTGGTTCTGGATCGGGGTCGGTTGGGTGAATTTGGCGCGTTCAAGCGCGTCGTTCAGGGCTGGCGCAAGGCCAAGCATGTCGAAATCGAACAAGTAGTCTTCCTTTGTGGTCCGCGCCTGCATCTGCAATGCGCACACGAGAGTCACTGATCGCGCGGGATGCGCGACCGGCAGGGGTTGTGCGTGGCCTCGGGATCAGCAGGCGAATCCTGCGGCATCCGGCCGACGCGTCGAGAACCCTGCGTGAATGGGAACTGGAGATATGGGGCGCTGTCGGACCTCGGTTCTGGTCCGCGTGCTCACGCGGCAGCGCTGCGGGACACATGAGGGCTGCGGCGTGGAATGTCAAGCCGCGTCGGCGGATTGGTGTGGAGCGGCGGCTTGTGTGGTATCTGGGCTGTGCCGTGTGAGGGGGTGGAAATTGAGATTTTGTTAACCCCGACAGTGCGTTACCCGTTGCGCGCTGTTGCGCGGCACCTTGACATGGCGCACTGTTTCGCGTATAAGTTGTGTCATGCTAGAAGAAGTGGGCGACGGTCCCGGGGCAACCCGGCGGCCGTTTTTCATTTCTCTCGTGCGGAGATCACTCACGCATGAGGTCACAGGCAAACATGACTTTGATTACCCCGGAAGAGCGGATGTCCCGGACGGCCGAGCTGTTGCAGTCGTTGGAGGTATCCATTCGCGGTTTGCGGCAAGCGGCGGAAGACCTGCGCAGGCGGATCGAGGCCGGGGAGGATGCAGACCTGGCGAGTTCAGCCAGACAACTCGGACAGCTAGAGGGGCTGATCCGAAGTTGCCAGAAAGTGGAGACAAGCTTTGTCGAACAATGTCATAGACAAGCGGGAATCGCCCAAGGAGGCTATGCGCTCGACCTGGAGCGGGCCCGATCTGAGATCGGGTGCCGATTGGCTCGCCTCCGCGCCTGCTGGGGTGCGGGACAGATTTCTGAGTGAGATCGGGGAGGGGGGGCTGTGTGCCCTCCCTTTCCTGTTCGAGTTCTGGGCACTGCCGCATCAATTGCCGCCCGAGGGCGACTGGAGGTCCTGGGTCATCATGGGCGGGCGCGGCGCGGGCAAGACGCGGGCAGGGGCCGAGTGGGTGCGACAGGTGGTCGAGGGGGGCAAACCTTTCGACGAGGGCGAGGCCCGGCGCGTGGCGCTGGTGGGCGAGACCTTTGACCAAGTGCGCGACGTGATGATCTTTGGCGACAGCGGGGTCATGCAGTGCTCTCCGCCTGACCGGCGGCCGCAGTGGAAGGCATCGGAACGCAAACTGGTCTGGCCCAACGGGGCCGAGGCGCAGGCGTTTTCGGCGCATGACCCCGAGGGGCTGCGCGGGCCGCAATTCGATGCGGCCTGGGTGGATGAGTTGGCCAAGTGGAAAAAGGCGGGCGAGACCTGGGACATGCTGCAATTCGCGTTGCGTCTGGGGGAGCGGCCGCGGGTCTGCATCACCACGACGCCGCGCAACGTGAAGGTGTTGAAGGATCTGCTGGCGGCGCCGTCCACGGTGATGACCCATGCGCCGACCGAGGCGAACCGGGCCAATCTGGCGGACTCGTTCCTGCAAGAGGTGCGCGCGCGCTATGCCGGCACAAGGCTGGGGCGGCAGGAGTTGGACGGGGTGCTGCTGGCCGATGCCGAGGGGGCGTTGTGGACCGGCTCGATGTTGGATGCGGCGCGGGTCAAGGCGGTGCCCGAGCTGGACCGCGTGGTGGTGGCGCTGGACCCGGCGGTGACGGGCGGATCGGGCGCCGATGCCTGCGGGATCTTGGTGGTCGGCGCGCAGCTGCAGGGGCCGCCCGAGGACTGGCGCGCCTATGTGCTGGCTGATCGGACGGTGCAGGGCGCGGGCCCGGCAGGCTGGGCGCGCGCGGCGATCGACGCGATGGACGAATTCGGGGCCGAGCGGCTGGTGGCCGAGGTCAATCAGGGTGGGCAGTTGGTAGAAGAGGTGGTGCGGCAGGTGGACCCTCTGGTCCCGTTCCGGGCGGTGCGGGCCTCGCGCGGGAAGGTGGCGCGGGCCGAGCCGGTGGCGGCGCTCTATGAGCAGGGGCGGGTGTTCCATGTGGCCGGGTTGGAGGCGCTGGAGGAGCAGATGTGCCAGATGACCGCGCGGGGGTTTGAGGGGCAGGGCTCGCCCGACCGGGTCGATGCGCTGGTCTGGGCGCTGCATGAGCTGGTGGTGGGACCGGCGGCGGCATACCGGCGGCCCAGGGTGCGGGTTTTGTGATCAGCCCTTGGGCTTTTCGAACTTCGCGAAGGCCTCGGCATAGTCGGGGTGCCAGCGCGAGAGGGCGGGGCGGTTGTGGATGATGTCCTCGGCGGCCCATTGAACGCGACGGCGGTCGCGTTCGGCATCGACGTCGTTGTCGGGGCAGAGGATGTAGAAGTCGCCGTGGGCCATGCGGTCCAGGAAATAGTCGACGGTCTGCTCGCTGGTCCAGGCGGCGGCTGGTTTTTCCGGCAGGAATGACGCGACCATGCCGGTATAGGTAAAGCCCGGAACGAAGAGATGCGCGGAGATCGGTGCGCCGGCCTCGCGCAGCTCGTGCGCGAGCTGTTCGGTCAGCGTTTTGACGGCGGCCTTGGACACGTTGTAGCCGGGGTTGCCCGGCGGGGTGGTGATCCCCTGCTTTGACCCGGTGTTGATGACGACCGCCGGGCGGTCAGCCTCAATCATGTGGGGCAAAAAGGCTTGGACGCCGCGCAGCACACCCAGAAAGTTCACGTCGAGAATTTTCTGCCAGTTGTCGAATGACTCCCATGTTTTCGTCGGCAGGCTGATCCCTGCATTGTTCATCAAAACGGCGACTTGCCCGGCGGCGAGAGCTGTATCAGCCAAGTTTTCCATGTCGGCTTGAGAGGTGACATCAGTCGGCACCGCGGTGATGTTTACCGCGTCAAAGCCTGCTTTGAGGTCTTCCGTCGTTTCGTCGAGCGCCTGTCCCGGAAGGTCGGCGAGTATGACGTCCAGCCCGGCTTGAGCAAAACGCTGTGCCGCGACGCGCCCGACTCCACTGGCGGCGCCGGTCACGACGGCGATCCCGCCGGTTTCAATTGCACGTTTGTACATGACTGGTCCCTCCTGATAGATTGACGACGAGGGTAGCGCATTTCTGGTTGATGCCGAGGTAAAACCTGAAGGCATAGGCTCCGACGCCGTTGCGCAGCCGCCGTACGCCCCATTCCCGAGGCTTAAAGATCTTTCCGTCATAACTCCTTTCAACAAGCCGGGCAGAGCGGCGGCAGAAAGGAGCATCTGGACATGGTATTCGATTTCTTGCGTCGTGGATCGGCTGAGATGGCCCCCGAGGCAAAAGCAAGCGCAGCCGGGCCGGTGGTGGCCTGGCAGACCGGAGGTCGCGTTGCCTGGAGCCCGCGGGACACAGCCTCGCTGACGCGCACCGGGTTTTCCGGCAACCCGGTGGGGTTCCGGTCGGTCAAACTAATTGCCGAGGCCGCGGCGGCGCTGCCCCTGGTTCTGCAGGACGACGCGCAGCGGTACGAGACGCACCCGGTTCTGCGCCTGATGCGCCGTCCGAACGCGGCGCAGGGCAAGGCCGAGCTGCTGGAGGCGCTGTTCGGGCAGTTGCTGCTGTCGGGCAACGCCTATGTCGAGGCGGTGCAGGCCGAGGGCGGGCTGCCGGTCGAGCTGCATGTGCTACGCTCGGACCGGATGAGCGTGGTGCCGGGGGCGGATGGCTGGCCCAGGGCCTATGACTACACCGCCGGGGGCAAGACGCACCGGTTCCCGGCCGAAGCCATCTGCCATATCAAGTCGTTCCACCCGCAGGATGACCACTATGGCTTTTCGCCCCTGCAGGCGGCGGCGATGGCGATCGACGTGCACAACAGCGCCTCGCGCTGGTCGAAATCGCTGTTGGACAATGCCGCGCGGCCCTCGGGGGCGCTGGTGTGGAAGGGCGGCGACGGGCAGGGCGTGATGGCCGAGGAACAGTTCCGCCGTCTGAGCGACGAGATCGAGGCGAACTATCGCGGCGCGCGCAACGCCGGGCGTCCGATGGTTCTGGAAGGGGGGCTGGATTGGAAGCCGATGGGCTTTTCGCCCTCGGACATGGAGTTTCAGAAGACCAAGGAAGCCGCCGCCCGCGAGATCGCGCTGGCCTTTGGTGTCCCGCCGATGCTGCTGGGGATCCAGGGCGACGCGACCTATTCGAACTATCAGGAGGCCAACCGGGCGTTCTATCGCCTGACCGTTCTGCCCCTGGTGACGCGGGTGGCGGCGGCGTTGTCGGACTGGCTGTCGGGCTTTACCGGCGAAGATCTGGTGCTGAAGCCCGATCTGGACCAGGTGCCGGCGCTGGCGGCGGAACGCGATGCGCAATGGGCGCGGGTGGCCAATGCCGATTTCCTGACCGATGCCGAAAAGCGCGCTCTGCTGGGCCTGCCGGCGCTGGCGGAGACGGCGGATGGCTGACACGCCGGGATACCCGCCCTTTGACTGCGCGCCGGGCCTGCGCCTGGCCGCGCACGAGAGGGTGGCCGAGATCCAGCATGCGCATCTGTGCAGGCGGCTGGATCAGATCGAGGAAATGATGGAACGGCTGGAGCGGCGGTTGTGGCTGACGGTCTATGGCGTGGCGGCGGTGATCCTGGCGCAGGCGTTCCAGTCATTCCTGACGGTAGCGCCATGAATTCAGTGGCTTACGAGGAGTTTTTCATGGATTTGGAACGCAAGTTCGCGCGGTTCGGCGATGGGCTGTCGGTGACCGAGGACGCGGTGATCGAGGGCTATGCCAGCCTGTTCGGCCAGGTCGATCAGGGCCGCGACGTGGTGCAGAAAGGTGCCTATGCCGTATCGCTGGCCGGGCTGAGGGCGGCCGGTCAGCGGGTCAAGATGCTCTGGCAGCACGATCCGACGCAGCCCATCGGCGTGTGGGACGAGGTGCGCGAGGATGAGCGCGGGCTGTGGGTCAAGGGGCGGTTGCTGGAAAGCACCCAGAAGGGGCGCGAAGCGGCCGAGCTGATCCGCGCGGGTGCGCTGGACGGGCTGTCGATCGGCTATCGCACAAAGCGGGCCGTGAAGGATGACAAGGGCCGGCGGCTCTTGACGGAACTGGAGCTGTGGGAGGTGTCGCTGGTGACCTTCCCGATGCTGCCCAGTGCGCGGGTGGCGGCAAAGGGGACGGACCCCGATGCCGAGGACACCTGGCGCAGTATTGCCGAGGTGTTCGAGAACGCCCGGCAGGAGCTGGCGCGAACCTAGCGCGCCTCGACCCCCACCCAGAAAGGAAGTGCTGATGAGCAAGACCGAGACCGCGGCCTTGACCGGAGAGGGTGTGCCCCTGGTTCAGGAGGTGAAGCAGGCGATGGCTGGCTTCGTGAGTGAATTCAAGGGCCTGAAGGCTGAAGTTCAACATAAACTGCAACAGACAGAAGAGCGACTGACCATGCTGGATCGTAAATCAACCATTGCGGCGCGCCCGCATCTTGCGGCCTCGACCCTGGAGGAAGCGCCGCACCAGAAGGCCTTTGACGCCTATGTGCGCTCGGGCGACGACGATGCCCTGCGCGGGCTGGAGATGGAGGCCAAGTCGCTGTCGACGGCCGTCAACAGCGATGGCGGTTACCTGGTCGATCCGCAGACCGCCGAGATGATCAAGTCGGTGCTGAAATCCACCGCGTCGATCCGCTCGATCGCGTCGGTCGTGAATGTCGAGGCCAATTCGTTCGACGTGCTGATCGACCACACCGATGTGGGCGCGGGCTGGGCCGATGAAACCGCGGCCGCCTCCGAGACCGGCACCCCGTCGATCGACCGCATCTCGATCCCGCTGCACGAGCTGAGCGCGCTGCCCAAGGCCTCGCAGCGGCTGCTGGATGACAGCGCATTCGACGTCGAGGGCTGGCTGGCGGGCCGCATCGCCGACAAGTTCGCCCGCGCCGAGGCGGCGGCCTTCATCAACGGCGACGGCATCGACAAGCCCAAGGGCATTCTGAGCCATCCGGCGGTGGACAATGATGTCTGGACCTGGGGCAACCTGGGCTATGTGCCAACCGGTGTCGCGGGCGGCATCGATGCGGATGCGATCGTTGACGTGGTCTATGCGCTAGGCGCGCAGTACCGCGTGAATGGCACCTTCGTGATGAACTCGAAAACCGCGGGTGTAATCCGCAAGCTCAAGGATGCCGACGGCCGCTTCCTGTGGTCGGATGGCCTGGCCGCGGGTGAGCCTGCGCGACTGATGGGTTATCCGGTGCTGATCGCCGAGGACATGCCGGATCCGGGCACCGACAGCTTCTCGATCGCCTTCGGTGACTTCTCGGCCGGCTATACCATCGCCGAACGCCCCGACCTGCGCGTGCTGCGCGACCCGTTCAGCGCCAAGCCGCATGTCCTGTTCTACGCCACCAAGCGCGTGGGTGGCGACATCAGCGACTTTGCCGCGATCAAGCTGGTGAAATTCGGCACCGCCTAAGCGGTGACGGATCCGGGGGGCCGGTGGGCCGGTCCCTCGGGCGGCGGGCGCGGGCCGGGGTGAGATCCCCCGCGTTGTCTAGCTGCTCCCCTCCGTCCGAGCAACGTGGGGCGGCACGTGCCCGCCATTTTCCAAGGATGCGGCCCCCGGAGGGGTCCGAGATTGCGGAGTGAATGGATGATGTTGATCGAAGAAACCGCCATCGCGGATGCGGCGCTGCCGGTGGATCAGTTCAAGGCGCATCTGCGGCTGGGCACGGGATTTGCCGAGACCAGCCTGCAGGACGACGTGTTGAAGGGGTTCCTGCGGGCGGCGATGGCCGCGATCGAGGCGCGCACGGGCAAGGTGCTGATATCGCGCAGTTTCACCTGGACGCTAAGCCGGTGGCGCAACGACGCGGGCGAGGTCCTGCCGGTTGCGCCGGTGACGAGTATCGACGCGGTGATGCTGACTGACGCGCTTGGCGCCGAGCAGGTGGTGGCGCCCGGGACCTACCGTCTGGAGCGGGACAGCCAGCGTCCCTGCCTGCGGCCGATGGGGGCTCGCCTGCCCGCCATTCCCAACGGTGGAGAGGCGACCATCGCGCTGACGGCCGGGATGGCGGCGGACTGGGGCGGACTGCCGGCCGATCTGGGGCAAGCGGTGCTGCTGCTGGCGGCGCATTACTATGAATACCGCGACGAGACCAGCCTGGGCGACGGCTGCATGCCTTTCGGGGTGACCAGCCTGATCCAGCGCTATCGCATGGTGCGTTTCGGCGCGGGGGTGATGCAATGAGCGCGCCCCGTCTGAACCGGCAGCTGGTGCTGGAGGCCCCGGTTCGGGTGGCCGATGGCGCGGGCGGCTATGCCGAGACATGGACGCCGCTGGGCACGCTGTGGGCCGAGGTGACCGCCCGGACCGGCACCGAGCGCGCGGTGGCGAATGTTCCGGTGTCGCGCGTGAGTTACCGCATCGTGGTGCGTGGCGCGCCCGAGGGGTCGTCGATGCGCCCGGCGCCCGATCAGAGGTTTCGCGAGGGCGAGCGGCGCTTCGTGATCCGCGCCGTGGCCGAATACGACGCGGCCGGGCGCTATCTGACCTGTTTCGCGGATGAGGAGGTGGCGGCATGAGCTATGGCGTTTCGGCGGCGCTGCAGGCGGCGGTGTTCCAGCAACTTGTCTATGACAGGGGCATTTCGTCCCAGATCGGCGACGCGGTCTATGACGCGGTGCCATCAGGGACATTGCCGCAAACCTACATCACCCTTGGTCCGGAAGAGGTACGCGAGGCCTCGGACAAGACGGGCCAGGGCACTTTGCATCGGTTCACCGTATCGGTGGTCTCGGAGGCCGCCGGGTTCGGCGCGGCCAAGACGCTGGCTGGGGCCGTGTGCGACGCGCTGGACGGCGCCGCGTTGACGCTGGAACGGGGGCGGCTGGTGGGGCTGTGGTTCGAGCGGGCCTCAGCCCGGCGCACCGGGACTGGCGGCGCGATCCGGCAGGTCGACCTGAGATTCCGCGCCCGCGTGGAAGACAACTAAGCAATCAATGGAGAGAGCATATGGGTGCCCAGAACGGTAAAGACCTGCTGGTCAAGGTGGACATGAACGGCACGGGTCTGTTCCAGACCATCGCGGGGCTGCGGGCCACGCGTATCAGTTTCAACGCCGAAAGCGTGGATGTCACCACGTTGGAAAGCCAGGGCGGCTGGCGCGAGTTGCTGTCGGGGGCGGGGGTCAAGTCGGCCTCGATTTCCGGATCGGGCGTGTTCAAGGACGCCGGCACGGATGAACGCGCGCGGCAGTTGTTCTTTGATGGTGAAACGCCCGCCTTCCAGGTGATCATCCCCGATTTCGGCATCGTCGAAGGCCCGTTCCAGGTGACCGGGATCGAGTATGCGGGCTCGCACAATGGCGAGGCGACCTATGAGATGAGCCTGGCCAGCGCCGGCGCCCTGACCTTTGTGGCGCTGTGATGGTCAATCCGTGGGCGGGAGAGGTGGCGCTGGTGATCGATGGCCAGCGTCGGGTGCTCAAGCTGACGCTGGGCGCGTTGGCTGAGCTGGAGCAGGAGCTGGGCGCAGGGTCGCTGGTGGAACTGGTGCAGCGGTTTGAGGGCGGCGCCTATTCCAGCGGTGACGTGCTGGCGCTGATCCTGGCGGGGCTGCGCGGAGGCGGGGCGGATGTGACCCGCGCCGACATGCTGCGGGCCGAGATCGAGGGCGGCCCGATGGCCGCGGCGCGGGCGGCGGCCGAGCTGCTGGCGCGGGCCTTCATGGTGCCGGGTGAGTCATGAGCGGCTTTGACTGGCCCGGCCTGATGCGGGCCGGGCTGCACGGGCTGCGGCTGACGCCGGATCAGTTCTGGCGTCTGACCCCGGCCGAACTGCGGCTGATGCTGGGGCAGGGACGCGGGATTCCGGCGATGAACCGGGCGCGGCTGGAGAAGCTGCTGGCCGCCTGGCCCGACAAGATACGAGGAGAGCGTGATGGCGGAAAATGACGGGTTTGACGACCTGCAGGAGCGCGGCGAGGCGCTGGGCGATGCCCTGGGCGATGCCGCCACGATGGCGGCGGCCTTCGATGCCCAGATGAAGCGGATCAGCGCCGCTTTTGAAGAGACCGGGAAGGATGTCGCCACCTTGGAACGCGGCATGTCAACCGGGCTGCGTAAGGCATTCGACGGCGTGGTTCTGGACGGCATGAACCTGTCGGAGGCGCTGGACGTTCTGAAGAATTCGATGATCCGCACGGCATATTCGGCAGCGATCAAGCCGGTGACGGATCATTTCGGTGGCATGCTGGCCAATACGGTCGGCGGCTTGGTGCAGGGGCTGCTGCCCTTTGCCGACGGTGGCAGTTTCGCCCAGGGGCGCGTCATGCCCTTTGCCAATGGCGGCGTGGTCACCGGGCCCACCATGTTTCCGATGCGCGGTGCGACCGGGTTGATGGGCGAGGCCGGCCCCGAGGCGATCATGCCGCTGGCGCGCGGACCCGACGGCAAGCTGGGCGTGCGCAACTCGGGCGGCGGACGGGCGGTGAACGTGGTGATGAACATCACCACACCCGACGTTCAGGGCTTTCGCCGCAGCCAAGGCCAGATCGCAGCCCAGATGAGCCGTGCCCTGGGGCGCGGCAATCGCAACCGGTAGTTTGGGGAGCAGGACATGAATTTCCACGAAATCAGATTTCCCGCCAGCCTGAGTTTCGGCTCGGTCGGCGGACCCGAGCGGCGCACGGATATCGTGACTCTGGCCAACGGGTTCGAAGAACGCAACACGCCCTGGGCGCATTCGCGGCGGCGTTATGACGCCGGTTTGGGGATGCGGTCGCTGGACGACATCCAGACGCTGATCGCCTTTTTCGAAGCGCGTCAGGGTCAGATGTACGGGTTCCGCTGGAAGGACTGGTCGGACTACAAGTCCTGCGCCGCCACTGCCGAGGTCGACATGGGCGACCAGGTGATCGGTCAAGGCGACGGGGTCACGACCGTGTTCCAACTGGTCAAGACCTATGCCTCGGGCGGGGTCAGCTATGTCAGGCCCATCGTCAAGCCGGTGCTGGGTACGGTCAAGGTGGGGCTCGATCAGGACGAGGCCCGAGAGGGCGTCGATTTCGAGGTGGACCTGAATCGCGGTCTGATTCAATTCGCGGTCCCGCCGGCCGAGGGGGTCGAAGTGACCGCCGGGTTCGAGTTCGACGTGCCGGTGCGCTTCGACACCGACAGGATCCAGGTCAGCGTGGCCAGCTTTCAGGCAGGCGACGTACCCAATGTTCCGGTGGTGGAGGTGCGGGTCTGATGAGCGGCGACAAGCAGGCATTGCTGACCCATCTTCAGTCCGGCATGACTACGGTCTGCCGCTGTTGGGCGATCACTCGAACCGATGGCGTGTCCTTCGGGTTCACCGACCATGACCGCGAATTGGCCTTTGACGGACTGGTGTTCAAGGCAAGCTCCGGTCTGACGGCCTCGGCGATCGAACAGGCAACGGGCCTGTCGATCGACAATTCCGAGGCCATGGGCGCCCTGACCGATGCGGCCGTGCGCGACGAAGATATCGAGGCCGGCCGGTTCGACGGCGCCGAGGTGCGGGCCTGGCTGGTCAACTGGGCCGCGCCGGACCAGCGGATGCTGCAGTTTCGCGGCTCGATCGGCGAGTTGCGGAGGGCCGGGCGCGCGTTTCATGCCGAATTGCGGGGGCTGACCGACCGGCTGAACCGGCCATTGGGGCGGATCTACCAAAAACCCTGCACCGCGATTTTGGGCGACAAGGCCTGCAAGTTCGACACGACCACGCCCGGTTATTGGGCTGAGGTCGCGATCGCCGCGGTCGGCGACGGCCCGGTCTTGCGCCTGGAAGGGGCCGAGGAGATTGACGCGGGCTGGTTCGATCGGGGCCGGCTGGATGTGCTGAGCGGCGCATCGCAAGGGCTGTGGGCGACGATCAAGACGGATCGGCCGGTCTCGGGTGGGCGCGAGGTTATGCTGTGGTCCGGGATCGGTGGGCGCCTTTCGGCCGGTGATCGCGTCCGGCTGACGGCGGGTTGCGACAAACGGATGAGAACCTGCCGGTTGAAATTCGACAATCTTCTGAACTTTCAGGGATTTCCCGACCTGCCAGGCGAAGACTGGGTGATGGCCGTGCCCAAGAAAGGAAAACCGTACAAAGGAGGGAGCCGACGGTGATGCCGACCCGACATGACATCGTAAGCGAAGCGCGCCGCTGGTTGGGGACACCGTATGTCCACCAGGCCTCGGTCAGGGGGGCGGGTACCGACTGCCTTGGGTTGCTGCGTGGCGTGTGGCGCGCCGCAATCGGGGACGAGCCCGAAGCAGTACCGGCCTACAGCCAGGACTGGTCCGAGCTACAGGGCGAGGAGCGGATGTGGGCGGCTGCCCAACGCCACCTGATCGAACGCCCTGACCTTAGCCTGGCCATCGGAGCGGTGCTGCTGTTCCGCATGCGCGACCGAGGCGTTGCCAAGCATCTGGGCATCGTCAGCGAGACCGGCCCGGTCCCGCGCTTCATCCATGCCTATTCAGGGCATGGGGTGGTTGAAAACGCTCTGAGCGATCCTTGGCGCCGCCGGGTGGTCGCCTGTTTTGATTTTCCTTTGGAGGACACCTGATGGCGACCATTCTGTTATCGGCGGCCGGGGCCGCGCTGGGCGGGTCCATCGGCGGAACGGTGGCCGGCCTGTCCACGGCGATCGTCGGCCGTGCCATCGGCGCCACGCTGGGCCGTGTGATCGACCAGCGCCTGATGAGCCAATCGGTGATGGGAAGCGGCAGCGAAGTGGTCGAGACCGGGCGGCTGGACCGCTTCCGCCTGACCGAGACCGGCGAAGGCGCGCCCGTGGCCACCGTTTTCGGCCGGATGCGCGTGGGCGGGCAGGTCATCTGGGCTTCGGATTTTCTGGAGACGCGGTCGACCACGACCACGACGCAGTCTGCCGGGGGCGGCAAGGGCACGCCCAAACCCGCCGAAGTGACGACGACCACCCACAGTTACAGCTACTCGGTGTCGCTGGCGATTGCGGTCGGGGCAGGAAAAATCGCCGACGTTTCGCGCATTTGGGCCGATGGTGAGGAAATCGAGCGCACCAGCGTGAACATGCGGATCTATCGGGGGACGGATACTCAACTGCCCGACCCGTTGATTGAATCGATCGAGGGCACGGGCAACGTGCCGGCTTATCGCGGCACGGCTTATGTGGTGATCGAGGACCTGCAACTCGGCAGATTCGGCAACCGCGTGCCGCAGTTCTCGTTCGAGGTGATCCGCCCCGATCAGGAGGATATGCCGAACTATGAGAGCGAGCTGCAACGGATCGTGAAGGGCGTTGCCCTGATGCCGGGCACGGGCGAATACACCCTTGCCAGCCGCCAGGTGAACTATGGAAAAGGGAAGGGGCGGACCTGGGCCGCAAATGTCAACGCGCCGTCCGGCCAGCCGGATTTGGTCGACTCGCTGCGGGCGTTGCGCCGGGAATTGCCCGCTTGCGAAGCAGCCTCGTTGGTCGTGTCATGGTTTGGGGATGATCTGCGGTGCGGCCAATGCAGCATTCGACCCAAGGTTCTGCGACGGGATGTCGATGGCATGAACATGCCGTGGAACGTGGCCGGGGTGGCTCGCAGCGCGGCTGCGGTCGTCGAGGAGATTGACGGCCGTCCGGTTTATGGCGGGACCCCGGCGGACGTGTCGGTCATCGAAGCCATCGCGCACCTCAAGGCCACGGGCAAGCGGGTCATGTTCTATCCGTTCATCCTGATGGATCAACTGCCGGGGAACGGCCTGCCGGACCCGTGGTCCGATGCGGGCGATCAGCCACATCTGCCTTGGCGTGGGCGTATCACGCTGGACGTTGCGCCGGGGCGGGACGGGTCTGTGGACGGAACGGCTCAGGCCGACGCGCAGGTGGCCAGCTTCTTTGGCGCGGCCAAGGCGTCGGATTTCTCAATCGGCGCGGGCACCGTCACCTATTCGGGGCCGCAGGAATGGGGGCTTGCGCGCTTCATCCTGCACTATGCCGCCCTTTGCAAAGCGGCCGGGGGGGTCGACTCGTTCTGCATCGGGTCCGAGATGCGGGGCCTGACCCAGATCCGCGGCGCGTCGGGATTTCCGGCCGTGGACCGGCTGCGGACCCTCGCGGCCGAAGTGCGCCAGATTCTGGGGCCGCAGACCCGGATTGGCTATGCGGCCGACTGGTCCGAGTATTTCGGCTATCAACCGAGCGACGGCAGCGGAGACCGGTATTTTCACCTGGATCCCCTATGGGCCGACGACAACATCGACTTTGTCGGGATCGACAACTACATGCCGATCTCGGACTGGCGCGACGGAGACGGGCATCTTGACGCCAAATCCGGTGCGCGGTCGATCTATGACCTTGGGTATCTGCGCGCCAATATCGAAGGCGGGGAGGGCTATCACTGGTACTATGCCTCGCCGGAGGAGCGCGACGCCCAGATCCGGACCCCGATCGAGGATGCCGAACATGGCGAACCATGGATCTGGCGGTACAAGGACATCCGGAACTGGTGGTCGAAGCCGCATCACGAACGCATCGGCGGGATGCGGCAGCCGGTGCCCACCGCATGGGTGCCCAGGTCGAAGCCCATCTGGTTCACCGAACTGGGCTGCGCGGCTATCGACAAGGGAACCAACCAGCCCAACAAGTTCGTCGATCCGAAATCCTCGGAATCGGACCTGCCAAGATACTCGAACGGGCTGCGCGATGACTTCATCCAGGTTCAGTACCTCAAGGCCACCTTAAGCTATTGGGCGGACCCGCAGGTGAACCCGGTCTCCGAGATCTATGGCGGGCCGATGGTGGATGTGTCGAATGCCTTTGTCTGGGCCTGGGATGCGCGGCCCTATCCGACCTTTCCGAACCTGCGCTCGCAATGGAGCGATGGGGCCAACTATGCGCGCGGTCATTGGCTGAACGGGCGGTCTGGGTCGCGCACTCTGGCCTCGGTTGTGACCGAAATCTGCCATGGCGCAGGGGTGACCGACATCGATGTGTCGGGCCTGTACGGCGTGGTGCGGGGCTATGCGGTCGAAGACGTGTCGGATGCACGCTCCGCCTTGCAACCGCTCATGCTGCGCTATGGGTTCGACGCGGTCGAGCGCGACGGGATGCTGGTGTTCCGTATGCGCGAGGGTCGGCATTCACACGACCTTGAACGGGACCAGATCGCGGAAAGCCCCGAGATCGAAGGGCGCGTGCAGTACCTGCGCGAGGCCGAAGCGGAAATGGCGGGCCGTGTGCGTCTGCGGTTCGTGCAGTCGGATTCCGACCACGACCTTGTGTCGGAAGAGGCGGTGATGCCCGATGACCGGACCCACTCGGTGGCCGTGAATGAAATGCCCTTGTCGATGACCCGGGCCGAGGGGCGACAGACCGTCGAACGTTGGCTGTCCGAGGCACGCGTGTCGCGCGACACGGTTCGGTTTGCGCTACCGCCATCACTGATGCACTTGGGCGCCGGGGACGTGGTGCGCCTGCCTTCGGCGAATGCGGCGTCGAATGCCCTGTATCGCATCGACCGGGTCGAGCAGGCCGACCTGCAGCTGGTGGACGCAGTCCGGATCGAGCCGGCGGTCTATGACCGGTCGGACATGGAAGATGACGGAGCCAGCGCCAAGCCCTATGCCGCGCCGGTACCGGTTCTGTCCTATTTCCTGGATCTGCCGCTGATCACCGGTGCGGAAAAGCCGCACGCTCCTTTTATTGCGGCGACGGCCGACCCCTGGCCGGGCAGCGTTGCCGTCTATGCCTCGGATCGGGATGAGGGGTACGAATTGCGCGACGTTCTGCCGGGACAGGCCGTGATCGGATTTGCCGAAACCCAACTGCCCAGGGCTGCGGCCGGGGTCTGGGACGAAGGCGCCCCCTTGCGGGTCAGGCTTATTGACGGGGTGCTGCAGTCGCAGTCGCGGGCTACCTTGCTGAACGGGGCGAATCTGGCGGCCATCGGAGATGGAACCGCCGGCAACTGGGAGCTGTTCCGGTTCGCCGACGCGCAGTTGCAGGAACCCGGTGTCTACGACCTGTCGGGGCGGTTGCGGGGCCAGTTGGGCACCGATGCCCTGATGCCGGACTACTGGCCGGTAGGGTCGGTCTTCGTCCTATTGGACGAGCGCATCTATCAGGCCAGCCTCGCCCGCACCGAGCGTCGCGTCGAGCGGCATTTCCGGATCGGGCCGGCAACGCGGGGTTACGACGACGAGTCCTACACCCACAGGGTCGAAACCTTCGACGGCAACGGACTGCGCCCCTATGCGCCGGTGCATCTGCGCGCTCTGCATTCGGCGGGCGACGACCATCTGACCTGGGTTCGCCGGACCCGGATCGACGGAGACGACTGGAGCTTTCTCGAGGTGCCCCTGGGTGAGGAATCCGAGGCCTATCTGGTTCGTATCAGCGCCGGCGGCGCGTTGGTGCGCCAAGAGGTAGTCTCCGTTCCGGCCTGGACCTATACGGCCGCGATGAAATCTGCCGACGGCGTCACCGGTTCCTATGGCGTTGAGGTCGCGCAGGTTTCGGCCAGCTATGGCCCGGGCCCCGCGGCGCGAATGACCGTGGGCTAGGTCGGCCATGCGCCCCGTTCTGCACGGAGACATCAGCGCGGCGGCGCGGGTTTTGTTATCCGCGCCGCAACCCAAAAGGGACCGCCTGTGTGCCCGCATGATTGCCGAGGCCGAACTGGCCGACCGGCATGTCGCGGCCACCGGGCGGCTGCATCCGCAGTTCGGCAACGGGTCGTTGATGGCGGCGGCGCGTGGCCGACCTCTGGCGGATGAACCGGGTTTCGACGACACGGATTATTGCCAGTGTTTCGAGACGGTTCTGCGCCACCTGATCCGGTTTCAGATCAGCCGGACGCGCAGCTGACACATTTCCCGGCGGCTGGATCCAGTTCCAGCCGCCCGCGCGCGATGGCCTCGCCACAGTCTTCGCAATACCCGAATTCGCCCTCGTAGATGCGCGTCAGAGCGGCGTTCAGCCGGCGGGCTTCAAGGTCGCGCCGGGTCTGCTGGGCCTTGGCCATGGCCTGGTTCTGCAGCGCGTCCATCCGGCTGAGGCGCCCAACCGCCTGCTGATCAAGCTGGACGACCGACTGGGCCTGTTTCCCGGCTTCGGAATTCTGTTCCAATTCGGCCAACCGGGCGCGGATCAGTGTTTCGAATTCCATAAGTTCCGCCTCGTTCATTTTTTGTTGTGCCGTACATCAAGGGTTTGCGTTTGGCCTTTTTGGGCCTAGATGGCTATTCTAGGCGCAGAAAAGGAACAAAAGCCATGTTTGAAACGCGCACCCAAGTCACTCCGGTCGATCCCGTTTGGGACCGGATCACATCCGAGGCGCAAGCCGCCGTCGAGAAAGAACCGCTGATGGGCGGGCTGGTGCACGCATGCATTCTGCACCACAAATCGCTGGAACGCGCCTTGTCATATCGGATTTCGGCCAAGCTGTGCTCGAACGAAATGTCGATGATGGTGCTGCGGGAAGTCGTCGAGGAGGCCTATGCTGACGACCAGAGCCTGCTTACTGCCGCCCGGGCCGACCTGATGGCCGTGTACGAGCGGGATCCGGCCTGCCATCGCCTGCTGCAGCCGATTCTGTATTTCAAGGGCTACCAGGCCATGCAGGCGTATCGCGTAGCGCATTGGCTGTGGCGCAAGGGGCGCCACGATCTGGCCTATTTTCTGCAGATGCGCTGTTCCGAGATTTTCGGTGTCGACATCCACCCCGCCGCGAAGATCGGCAAGGGCATCATGATCGACCACGCCCATTCTATCGTGATCGGTGAAACCGCGGTCGTGGGCGATAACGTCTCGATGCTGCATTCGGTGACCCTTGGCGGGACCGGCAAGGAGGAAGAGGACCGCCATCCCAAGATCGAGGATGGCGTTCTGATCGGCGCTGGCGCCAAGGTTCTGGGCAATATCCGCGTAGGCCATTGCAGCCGTATCGCCGCCGGTTCGGTTGTTCTGCAGGATGTGCCGCCCTGCAAAACCGTAGCCGGAATCCCCGCCAAGATCGTGGGCGAGGCCGGATGCGACCAGCCCTCGATCTCGATGGATCACATGCTGGGTAAGGATCAGTAAGCCTGTTCTCAGGTACGAAAAAAAGCCGCCTCGGGGTCCGAGGCGGCTTTTTTTGATTCTTGTGGCCTGGATCAGGCCAGCATGACCATCGGGTTTTCCAGGTTGTCCACGATGGCCTGCAGCAACTGAGCCCCAAGCGCGCCGTCGATCACCCGGTGATCCACCGACATAGTGACCGACATGACGGTCGCCACGGTCAGCTCCCCATCCTCGCCCACGACCGGCTTCTTGGCGCCGGTGCCGACGGCCAGGATGCCCGCATGCGGCGGGTTCACGATGGCGTCGAAATTGTCGATGCCATACATGCCCAGGTTCGAAACCGCGAAGGTGCCGCCCTGGTATTCATGCGGGGCCAGCTTGCGCTCGCGTGCGCGGGCGGCCAGGTCCTTCATTTCGGTCGAGAGCGCCGACAGAGATTTGGTGTCGGCGTCCTTCAGGACCGGGGTGAACAGCCCGCCTTCGATCGCCACGGCCACGGCCACGTCCGAGGGTTTCAGTTGCAGCACCCGGTCGCCCGCCCAGACGGCATTGCATTCCGGCACCTGCTGCAGCGCGTTGGCGACGGCCTTGATGATGAAGTCGTTGACGCTCAGCTTCACGCCGCGGGCTTCCAGCTGCTTGTTCAACTGGCTGCGGAATTTCAGCAGCGCGTCCAGCTTGATGTCGCGGCGCAGGTAGAAATGCGGGATGGTCTGCTTGGCCTCGGCGAGACGGGCGGCGATGGTCTTGCGCATGCCGTCCAGCTTGACCTCTTGGTACTCGCGGCCTTCGTACATGCGGGCCACCATGTCGGCCGAGGGGCCGGCGGGGGCAGCAGCAGGTGCCGGCGCTGCGCTGGGTGCGGCTGCCGGAGCCGGAGCGGCGGCCGGAGCAGCGGTTGCGCCTTCGACATCCGCCTTGACGATGCGGCCATGCGGGCCCGAGCCCTTGATCTGCGCCAGGTCCAGCCCTTTCTGAGCGGCGATCCGGCGGGCCAGCGGAGAGGCGAAGATGCGTCCGCCGTCGGCTTTGACCGGGGCCGCCGGAGCCGGGGCAGGGGCGGGCGCCTCGGATGCCGCGGGGGCGGCAGCCTCGTTGCCCGCGTCGGCTGCGGGCGCAGCCTCGGGCGCCTTGGCCGGGGCCGCGGCGATGTCATCGGCGCTTTCGCCCTCTTCCAGCAGCACGGCGATCGGGGTGTTGACCTTGACCCCCTCGGTGCCTTCGGGGATCAGGATCTTGCCGACGATGCCTTCATCGACGGCTTCGAATTCCATTGTGGCCTTGTCGGTCTCGATCTCGGCCAGCAGGTCACCCGAGGAGACGGTATCGCCTTCCTTGACCAGCCATTTGGCGAGCGTGCCTTCCTCCATGGTCGGCGAAAGGGCGGGCATCAGAATTTCGGTGGGCATCTGTCAGTCGCTCCTTACCGATAGGTCACTTGTTTGACGGCGGCGATCACCTCGTCGGTGGTCACCAGCGCCAGTTTTTCCAGGTTCGCGGCATAGGGCATGGGTACGTCCTTGCCGGTCAGGTTGATGACGGGCGCGTCGAGATAGTCGAACGCCTGTTGCATCACCACCGAGCTGATGTAGCTGCCGACCGAGCCTTGGGGCCAGCCTTCCTCGACCGTGACCAGACGGTTGGTCTTCATCACCGAGTTGATGATCGCGCCGGTGTCCATCGGGCGGATGGTGCGCAGGTCGATCACCTCGGCGCTGATGCCGTCCTCGGCCAACTTGTCGGCAGCTTCCAAGGCGTATTGCATGCCGATGCCGAAGCTGACGATGGTCACGTCGGTGCCTTCGCGCCAGATGCGGGCTTTGCCCAGCGGCACGGTCAGGTCATCGACCTGCGGCACGTCGAACGAGCGGCCATAGAGGATTTCGTTTTCCAGGAACACGACCGGGTTGGGATCGCGGATGGCCGATTTCAGCAGGCCTTTGGCGTCGGCTGCCGAATAGGGCATCACCACCTTCAGGCCGGGGATCTGCATGTACCAGGCGGCATAGTCCTGGCTGTGCTGGGCCGCCACGCGCGCGGCGGCGCCGTTGGGGCCGCGGAACACGATCGGACAGCCCATCTGACCGCCGGACATGTACAGCGTCTTGGCGGCCGAGTTGATGATCTGGTCGATCGCTTGCATGGCGAAGTTGAAGGTCATGAACTCGACGATCGGCTTCAGCCCGCCAAAGGCCGAGCCGACGGCGATGCCTGTAAAGCCATGCTCGGTGATCGGCGTATCAATCACGCGTTTTGCGCCGAACTCGTCCAGCAGACCCTGAGAGACCTTGTAGGCGCCCTGGTATTCGCCGACTTCCTCGCCCATCAGGTAGACGTCTTCGTCGGCGCGCATCTCTTCTGCCATCGCGTCGCGCAGAGCTTCGCGGACAGTCTGTTGTTTCATCGGCGCGTCGGCTGGCCAATCGGGCGACAGATCCACGACGGGCGCGACAGGAGCCGCCGCAGGGGCGGGTGCGGACGCCTCAACCGCCGCAGGCGCGGCGGCCTCGTTGCCCGCGTCGGCTGCCGGGGCAGCCTCGGGCAGGGCGGAGACGTCTTCGCCCT
The DNA here is from genome assembly GCF_059612945.1 of Ruegeria sp. BHSC276. NCBI lineage: Bacteria > Pseudomonadati > Pseudomonadota > Alphaproteobacteria > Rhodobacterales > Roseobacteraceae > Ruegeria > Ruegeria sp. BHSC276. The sequence goes on from NZ_JBXWRP010000003.1 coordinate 446,340, forward strand.
CTTCGACCAGCACGGCGATGGGTGTATTGACCTTGACCCCTTCGGTGCCCTCGGGGATCAGGATCTTGCCGATTATGCCTTCGTCGACGGCCTCGAACTCCATCGTGGCCTTGTCGGTCTCGATCTCGGCCAGTATGTCGCCGGAACTTACGGTGTCGCCTTCCTTGACCAGCCATTTGGCCAGGGTGCCTTCCTCCATGGTCGGCGAAAGGGCGGGCATGAGAATTTCGGTTGCCATGTCTTGTTCGTCCTCTCAGGCGTAGATGTCGGTCCAGAGCTCTTCGACGGGCGGCTCGTGGCTTTCCTTGGAGAATTCGGCGGCCTTGTTGACGACTTCCTTGATCTCCTTGTCGATCGCCTTCAGGTCATCCTCGGTGGCGTGCTTGCCCGATAGCAGCAGCTCGCGCACATGTTCGATCGGGTCGCTCTGTTCGCGCACTTTCTGCACCTCTTCGCGGGTGCGGTACTTGGCCGGGTCTGACATCGAGTGGCCGCGATAGCGGTAGGTCTTGACCTCGAGGATATAGGGCCCCTTGCCTGCGCGGCAGTGGGCCACTGCTTTCTCTCCGGCCTCTTTCACTGCCAGCACGTCCATGCCGTTGACGATTTCGCCGGGAATGCCGAACGCCTCGCCGCGGTGATAGATGTCCTTGGTCGAGGTCGAGCGCGACTGCGCCGTTCCCATCGCGTACTGGTTGTTCTCGATCACGAAGACCACCGGTAGCTGCCACAGGGCGGCCATGTTGAAGGTTTCGTAGACCTGGCCCTGGTTCGCCGCGCCATCGCCGAAATAGGTGAAGGTCACGCGGCCGTTGTCCTTGTATTTATCGGCAAAGGCCAGACCCGCCCCCAGAGGTACTTGCGCGCCCACGATGCCGTGGCCGCCATAGAAATGCTTTTCCTTCGAGAACATGTGCATCGAGCCGCCCTTGCCCTTGGACAGACCGCCGATGCGCCCGGTAAGCTCGGCCATCACGCCGCCCGGATCCATGCCGCAGGCCAGCATGTGACCGTGGTCGCGATAGGAGGTGATGCGCTTGTCGCCATCCTCGGCAGCGGCTTCGAGCCCCACGACGACGGCTTCCTGACCGATGTAGAGGTGGCAGAAACCGCCGATCAGACCCATCCCATACAGTTGCCCCGCCTTTTCTTCGAATCGGCGGATCAACAACATCTCGCGGTAGTAGGTCTTGAGTTCTTCCGCAGAAACGTTTGGTTTCTTTGTGGTTTTTCGCGCAGCCATCGTGGCGATCTCCCCCTTCCGGCAAGATAGTTTAGCGTTAAACTATCTTTTAATGCATTTCGCCCAGTCTGGCGAGTGGAAATGTGACGCAGCGTCTCGGCGCGCGCCGTGCCACAGCCGGAGTGGGCGTTCAGCGGATGACGATTTCGTCGGCGCGGATCATGCCCAGAACCGAGCGTGCCTGTTCGTCCAGAAGATCAAGGTCAAGATAGGTGTCCGAAAGCCTGCGTGTCAGGTTCTCCATCCGCGCGATTTCGGCGTTCAATCCGCCGAGGTCGCGCGACAGAGCATCCCGTTCCGCCGCAATCTCGACCCGTCTGAGCAGGCCATAGTCGCCCTGTACGGCGGCGAAGGTGAAATACACACCCAGCAAAAACGCCACTGAAAAGAACAGGACTGTGCCCAAACCGGGCCGACTGGAACGGGACACTCTGTTTACCGCCGTATGAATACTGCCTCAAAATCGTGCCCGTTTCCCGGGCATCTGTCGGCACTATGTCACAGGTGATTCGGCTTGTGAATCCCCGAAAACGCGAAAATCGCGACAGCGATTCAAAAAAACAGGGCGCCTCGCCGGGCAGAGCGCCACCGGCCTTGGATCATTGGTCCAAGGCGGCGACGCCGGGTAGGGTCTTGCCCTCCATCCACTCCAGGAACGCACCACCGGCGGTCGAGATGTAGGTGAAATCATGCGCCGCGCCCGACGCGTTCAGCGCGGCGACCGTATCGCCGCCGCCGGCCACCGAGACCAGCTTGCCCGTGCGGGTCAGCTCGGCCGCTTTCAGCGCGGCGGCGTTGGTGGCCGCGTCGAAGGGCTCGATCTCAAAAGCGCCCAAGGGGCCGTTCCAGATCAGTGTCTTGCTGTCTTCAAAGGTCTTGCAGATCGTGGCGACGGTTTCCGGCCCCGCGTCCAGGATCATCACATCGGCCGGGCACTGATCGGCCGGCACCACCTTGTGCGGGGCGTGGGCCTCGAACTTTTCGGCCACGACCACGTCGCTGGGCAGGATGATGCGGCAGCCGGTTTCCTCGGCCTTGGTCATGATCTGCGCCGCGGTGTCGGTCATGGCGTGTTCGGCCAGCGATTTGCCAACGTCATACCCTTTGGCCAGCAGGAAGGTGTTGGCCATGCCGCCGCCGATAATCAGGTTGTCGACCTTCTCGATCAGATTGCCCAGCAGGTCCAGCTTGGTCGAGACCTTGGCCCCGCCGACCACTGCGGTGACCGGACGCTGAGGGTTCCCCAACGCGGCTTCAAGCGCGCTCAGCTCGGCCTGCATCAGGCGCCCGGCGCAGGCCGGCAGCAGCCGTGCCAGCCCCTCGGTCGAGGCATGGGCGCGGTGCGCGGCGGAAAAGGCATCGTTGCAATAGATATCGCCGAGCTTGGCCATCCCTTCGGCCAGTTTGGCGCTGTTCTTGGTTTCGCCGTCGTGAAACCGCGTGTTCTCCAGCAGGACGACCTCGCCTTCGCCTTGGTTGGCCACGGCCAGCTCGGCCTCATATCCGACGCAATCCTCGCCAAAACGGACCTTGGTGCCAAAGGCCGCTTCCAGCGCGGGAACCAGATGTTTCAGCGACAGGTTCTGCCGCCGCTCGCCGCCGGGGCGCCCGAAATGGGCCAGCAGGATGGGTTTGCCGCCCTTGGCCAGGATGTCGCGCACGGTGGGCACGATGCGTTGGATGCGTGTGTCGTCGGTCACCGCGCCGTCGACGACAGGCACGTTGATATCCACGCGCACCAGCACGCGTTTGCCCTGCAGGTCCATGTCGTCCAGCGTTTTCCAGCCCATCGTGTCATCCTCGCCGTTGTCACCACGCGTCAGCGGTTCTTTTCCTGCATTTTGCCGACAGGTCAATGCTTCACTTGGCTTTCCCGCGTCCGGCGCATAGGTATTTGCGCAAATCATTTCCACAGGAGAGAGCCCCATGGCCGAGATCAAGGATCCCGAAAACACCATCATCATCGAGCTGAAGGATGGCAAGGTCGTCATCGAGCTGCTGCCCGACGTGGCACCCCAGCATTGCGAGCGCATGAAAGAGCTGGCGCGCGCGGGCGAGTACGACAACGTGGCCTTTCACCGGGTGATCGACGGCTTCATGGCGCAGACCGGTGATGTGCAGCACGGTGACATGGAAGACGGCTTCAACCTCCGCATGGCGGGCACCGGCGGGTCGTCACTGCCGAACCTTCCGGCGGAATTCTCGAAACTGCCGCATGACCGGGGTACGCTGGGCGCGGCCCGGTCGGCAAACCCGAACTCGGCCAACTCGCAGTTCTTCATAAACTTCAAGGACAACCACTTTCTGAACGGCCAATACACCGTCTATGGCCGCGTGATCGAGGGGATGGAGCATGTCGACGCCATCACCCGCGGCGAGCCGCCCGCGAACCCCGACCGCATGATCAGCGTCAAGGTGGCCGCCGATGAATAAGCTAGCCGCCGTTTTTGCCTTGCTGGCCAGCCCGGCGCTGGCCACGGGCCTGCAGATCGAAGTCGAGGGCGAGGCCAACGGCACGATCACCATCGACCTGTTCGAAGATGTCGCGCCCAAGCATGTCGAGCAGATCACCGCTCTGGCCGCCGAGGGCAAGTATGACGGGGTGGTGTTCCACCGCGTGATCGACGGTTTCATGGCGCAGACCGGCGATGTTGAATACGGCAAGCTGGGCAGCGATATGCGCCGTGCGGGCACCGGTGGGTCCGATCGTCCTGACCTGCGGGCCGAATTCTCAGATGTTCCCTACGAGCGCGGCATCGTCGGCATGGCGAGGGCGCGCGACCCGAACAGCGCCAACTCGCAGTTCTTCATCATGTTCGCACCGGCGCCGTCGCTGAACGGCCAGTACACGGTTGTCGGCGAGGTGACCGGTGGGATGGACGTGGTGGACGCCATCAAACGCGGCACCGGCCCGAACGGCGCCGTGATCGGCCAGCCCGACGTGATGACCAAGGTCACCGTTACCGAATGACCTCGACACCCGGCGCGGATTCCGCGCCGGGTTTGACGCACGGGTGTTCACGTCCCCGTGCGGGGGGCTTGGCCCGCCGTCCGCGCATCGCGCACCATGGCAGACAGCCAGAGGTGCCTCATGCGATCCCTTCTATCCGCTCTTTTGCTGGTCTGCGCGGCGGCTGCGTCCGCAAACCCCGATCTGTGGCGCGGTGAATGGCCTCGGACCGATTTCGCGATGACCTCGGTGCAGGACTGGAGCCAGATCCGCTCGGGCGGGCCGCCCAAGGATGGCATCCCGGCGCTCAGCGATCCCGGTTTCGTCGAGGTGTCCGTGAATACCGGACTGGCCGCTGCCGAGCCGGTCATCTCCGTCGAGCTACCCGGCGCGCGGCCAAGGGCCTATCCGATCCGCTATCTGATCTGGCACGAGATCGTGAATGACCGGATCGGCAACCGGCCCGTCGCGATCACCTATTGCCCCCTGTGCAACTCGGCGCTGGTGTTCGACCGGCGGACGGAGCAAGGCGTGCTCAGTTTTGGCGTCACGGGCAAGCTGCGCCATTCGGACATGGTCATGTACGATCGTGAAACCGAAAGCTGGTGGCAGCAGGCCACGGGCGAGGCCATTGTCGGGCGGCTGACCGGAGCCCGGCTGCGGGCGCTTCCGGCGTGGATGGAAAGCTGGGCGCAGTTTCGCGAACGCAACCCCGATGGGCTGGTGATGGCCGAACCGGACTACAATCGCGACTATGGCCGCAACCCCTATCGCGGCTATGACACGTCGCGCCAACCGTTCCTGTATGACGGAGCGCTGCCACCACATGGCCTTCACCCTCTGGAACGTGTGGTGCGGGTGGGCGACCGGGCCTGGCCTCTGACCCGCCTGCGCCGCCAAGGCCAGGTGACCGAGGCTGGCGTGACGATCTCGTGGCGCAGCGGCCAGGCCTCGGCGCTGGACGCCGGGCGCATCGCCAAGGGGCGTGACGTCGGCTCGATCCGCGTCACTGATGCCGCCGGGCAGGACGTGGTGCATGACGTGATGTTCGCCTTTGCTTTCCACGCCTTCTGGCCCGACGGAATCTGGATGACGGGTCGCTAGGCCGGGCGTCAGTCCTCGGACACCATCGCGTTCCAGATCAGCGCGCCCACCGCGCCGCCGATCAGCGGGGCGACCCAGAACAGCCACAGCTGGGCCAGCGCAGGCCCGTCGGCGAAGAGCGCAACGCCGGTCGATCGCGCCGGGTTCACCGACGTATTGGTGACCGGGATCGAGATCAGGTGGATCAGGGTCAACCCCAACCCGATGGCGATGGGGGCGAAGCCGGCCGGCGCCTTTTCGGACGTGGCGCCCAGGATTATGATCAGGAAAAAGGCGGTCAGGACGATCTCGATCACCAGGGCGGACATCATCGAATAGCCCTCAGGCGAGGCTTCGCCATAACCGTTCGAGGCAAAACTGCCGACACCGGAAAACTCGGGGGCGCCGCTGACGATCAGGTACAGAACCGCAGCCGCCAGTATGGCGCCGATCACCTGGGCGGCCCAATAGGGCAATAGATCCTTGGCTGGAAAGCGTCCGCCGATCATCAGGCCCAGGCTGACGGCCGGGTTGAAATGCCCGCCCGAGATATGGCCTACCGCAAAGGCCATCGTCAGCACCGTAAGGCCGAAGGCGAAGGAAACGCCCAGCCAGCCGATGCCGACATCGGCCACGCCCGCGGCCAGAACCGCACTGCCGCACCCGCCAAGAACCAGCCAGAACGTGCCGAAGAACTCGGCCATCAATTTAGCTCGCATCGTGAAATCTCCCAAATTCAACGGGGGCGAGTGTAGCGGAAACCGAAAAAAACTCTAAATGGTCGTTTCCACCTGCGCGGACGATGTTGTTTCACGGCCACCCACGCCGGGGGCATCGCGCACGAAAAAACGCCGCGGCAGGGCCACGGCGTTTGGGTCGGAACCGTTGGGATCTTCGGATTTACTGGCTGACTTCGGCGGCCGGGTTGGCGCCGGTCTTGCTGCTGCGGCCCGGGTTCAGCGGGTCGTCCTGACGCTGGACCGAGCCCTCGAAATGCGCGCCGCTTTCGATTGCGATGGTCTTGTGGATAATGTCGCCCTCGACACGCGCGGTCGAGGTCAGGCGCACCTTCAGCCCGCGCACACGGCCTACGATCCGGCCGTTGATGACCACGTCATCGGCAGTCACCTCGCCCTTGATCGTCGCGGTCTCGCCGATGGTCAGCAGATGCGCACGGATGTCGCCTTCGACGGTGCCTTCGACCTGGATGTCGCCAGAGGTCTTGATGTTGCCGGTGATGTGCAGATCTGACGACAGAACCGATGCCGGCGGCTTGGGTTTCGGTGGGGTTGCGGCCGCTTTCTGCTCGGTCGGGGCAGGGGTCGCCTGAGCGGCCGGAGCGGCGGGCTTCGCCGTTTCGGATGCCTTGGGTGCGGGCTCGTTGATCTTGCTCTTAGAAAACATTGTTCGCAGCCTTGATGTAGGTCATGGGGTTTACGGGTTTTCCGTTCACATGCACTTCGTAGTGCAGATGCGTTCCGGTCGACCGTCCGGTGTTACCCATATCAGCAATGTGATCCCCGCGCGAGACCCTTTGGCCGACCTTCACGCGGATGTTCGAATTATGGGCGTAATAGGTTTCGATCCCGAAGGCGTGCTTGATCTTGACCAGCTTGCCGAATCCCGATTGCCATCCAGCATGGGTCACGACGCCGTCGGCGGTCGCATAGATGTTTGTGCCCTTGGGGGCGGCGAAATCGGTGCCCTTGTGCATCCGGCGGCCACCGGTCTTTGGGTCGCGGCGATAGCCGTATCCGCTGGTGAACCGGAAGGACGAACGGATCGGCGTGGCAAAGGGCGCCTTTTCAGCGGCGATGCGATACAGGTTCAACTGGTCCATCTGTTCCAGCAGGCGGTTGGCGCGGATTTCATCCGGCGACAGTTCTTCGCCGCGGGTGCTGAACGAGATCGGGGTCAACGGCCCGCCGATGCCGCTGTAGCCACGCCGCACCTCGTCGAGGATGCGGTCGGTCGGCATGCCGGCCTGTCGGAACATCTTGTCCAGCGGCTCGACCGAGATCAGCATCGCCTCTTCCAACTGGCGGAAGATCTCGTCATTGCGTTCCTGCATCAACTGGATTTCAAGTTCCAGCTCGTCGCGCTGGTCCAGCGCACTCTGGGCATCGGACGCGATCTGGTCGCGCTGCTGGGCCGTGCGGGCCAGGGCCTCGGACAGGAATCCCAGTTGAACGGGGGCGGCCGATGCAAACATGGCCACGGCCGGGTCGTCGGCCTTCTGTTTCAGCGCGGCCAGTTCGGCGCGCGCCTCCTCGCGCTGTTTCATGGTGGCGCGCAGAGTGGCCTGAATCACCTCGATCCCTGTTTCCAACTCGTGCCGGCGGTTCTCGGATTCCAGCAGTTCAGACTGCATCGCCGAGATCCGCTCGAGCGCGGAATTGAAGCGTTCATGTGCGGCCAGCGCCTCTTGGGCACGGGCGTCCCGTTCGGCGGACAGAATGTTCAGACGTTCCTGATAGACCGCCTGATCGCGTTTGGCCTGTTCCCGGAAATTGCCCGACCCGATGCTGTCCATCAGCAACAGCGCAGTTGCCACCGACGTCCAGCCGACCATGACCGCCACGCCCAGAACCGCCAGTACCTGGGTTTCCGAGCTAAGCCGGACAAAGCGCGTGTCCTTGTCGGATTTCAGAAAGACCCTGCGTTCGGGAAAGTGCCGTTCGAGCAGTGAGTGCAGTTTGATCGCCAGACGTGTTCGCACGCGTCTTACTCCTCATCCCCATTGTCCGGGTCGGTCATGAGTGGTTGCCGTGACGGCTTGCCGACCCTTGGGGCGACTGATTAATGGCCGGGCAGCGATTGGGCAAGTTTGTTAACCGATTGGTGCAAAAATCGCGCAATTTCGGGCTAGGGATCGGCGAGAATTTGCCGAAGCGCGCGCTGCCCGGTCTATTTCCGGGCCGTTCCGGGCGGGGGCAGATCTTCGGCCAGGGGCCAGTAGAAATCGGGCGGCAATCCGGCCTCGGCCCGCTTCTCCTCGTTGAAGGGCGGTTTCAGGGCGCCGTGGAAATACCGGCGGACCAGATCGTGAAACACGTCCTTGGGGTCGGCATTTTCCCGACCGCACAGAAAGTGGAACCATTTCGACCCATAGGCGACGTGGCCGACCTCTTCGGCATAGATCACTTCCAGCGCAGCTACGGCCTGATCGGCCTTTGCCTTGCGGAAAATCTCGATCATGCCCGGTGTCACGTCCAAGCCGCGCGCCTCGAGCACCATCGGCACTACCGCCAGCCGGCCCATCAGGTCCCCGGCGGTGTCCTCGGCCGCGCGCCACATGCCGGCATGGGCGGGAAGCGCGCCGTAATGGCTGCCCATCGCCTCCAGGCAGTCGCAGACCATTTCGAAATGGCGCGATTCCTCCTCGGCGCATTTGACCCAGTCGTCGTAGAAGCCGATCGGCATCGGCACATGTCCGAACCGGGCGATGATGTCCCAATGCAGGTCCACCGCGTTCAGCTCGATATGGGCTACGGCGTGTAGCAGCGCGATGCGCCCGGCCTCGGACCCGGGGCGGCGGCGCGGCACGTCGCGCGGTGATAGCAGCTCGGGGCGGGCGGGGCGCGCGGGATGCAGCGGCGGTTCGGCGGTGCCGATCTCGATCGCCGGGGCCTCGCCCTTGCGGGACGCGACCCAGTCGGCCGCATATCGCCGCGACAGGGCGGTCTTGGCCCGCCCGTCCGCGGTGGTCAGCACGTCGGTTGCCATCTGGGTCAGGGTCTTGGCCACGGTGATCCTCGGGTCGAATGAAACTGCCGCCTCTTAGACCGGATGGCGCGCGGCGTCAAAGCGCGCGCACGGCCTCCAGCACCTCATCGACGTGACCGGGGACCTTCACCTTGCGCCAGACGCGGGCGATCTTGCCGTCGGTGTCGATCAGAAAGGTCGAACGCTCGATCCCCATCGATTTCTTCCCGTACATGTTCTTTTCGACCCAGACGCCGAAGGCCTCGCAGACGGTTCCGTCTTCGTCGGACAGAAGCGGCGTGGTCAGACCGTGCTTGGCGACGAACTTGTCATGTTTGGCGACGCTGTCGCGCGAGATGCCGAAGACCTGCGCGCCCGCCTCGGCGAAGGCGGGCAGAGCTTCGGAAAATCCGATGGATTCCTTCGTGCAGCCCGGCGTATCATCGCGGGGATAGAAGAACAGAACGACGGGGCGGCCGCGCAGGGCCGACAGGGTGACCGAACCCCCGCCGTCACGGGGCAGGGTGAAATCGGGGGCGATGTCTGAGAGGTCGGGCATGGAGGTCTCCGGTTGTGGTTGTCATGAACTGCCGCGGATAATAGAGCGGCGTCAGCGGGTTGGAAGGCTTGGTAGGCGAATTGGCTGAGCGGCAGGACGAAAAATCGGACAAACCAGGCCGGGCGCCGCGCCGCCGATCCCGCCGCCGTACGGCCGTTCTGTGGGCCTTGCGCGGGGTTTTCCTGCTAGTGTTTCTGGCCGTGTTCTCGGGGTTGATGGTCCTGGGGCAACGGGTGCATGCGCCGAACTGGCTGCGCGACCGGGTCGAGGCGCGGCTAGACCAGGCGCTGGACGGGGTGAAGATCCGGTTCGGCGATGCCAGTTTCATCATCCACGAAGGCTGGCGTCCGAGTCTGCGGCTGAGCGACGTGTCGATCAGCGATGCCGAAGGGCGGCAGATCGCACATGTGTCGGACTTGCGGGCCAGCCTGTCGATGCGCCCGTTGCTGCGCGGACATGTCCGGCCCAAGCGGATCGTACTGAACGGTGCCCAGATCACGCTGGTCCGCGGGCCAGACGGGATGCTGACCCTGATCGTGGGGTCCGGCAGCGCCCCCGTGAGGCAGGCGCCAAATCTGGCCGAACTGATCGAGCAGGCTGATGCCGTTTTCCAATCTCCGGCCCTGTCCGCACTGGCGTCGGTCGAGATGGAGGCGATCACGCTGGACTACAGCGATCAGCGGCTTGGCCGGTCCTGGGTTCTGGATGGCGGGCACATCCTAGTCACCCGCGACGATCGGGCCTTGCGGCTGGCCACAGGGTTTTCGGTTCTGGCGGGGCGAGACTATGTGAGTATGGTCGAGGCCAACTATACCAGCTCATTCGGCTCGCCTCAGGCACAGTTCGGCATCTCGATCACGGACCTGCCCGCCGTGGACGTGGCCGCGCAGGCGCCGGCCCTCGCGTGGCTGCAGGTGCTGGACGCGCCGATCTCGGGCGCCCTGCGCGGCAGCATCGACGAGCAGGGGGCGTTGGGGCCGGTTTTTGCCACGCTCAACCTCGGCCCGGGCGCCGTGCAGCCCAATCCCGAAACCCGTCCGGTGCCGTTTGACACGGCCCGCACCTATTTCACCTATGACCCCTACCGGCAGGTTCTGGATTTCAACGAAGTATCCATCGCCTCTGCCTGGGGAACGGTCCAAGGTGAAGGTGAGGCCTATCTCGAGGGTGTGGAGACGGGTGCGCTGCAGAGCATGGCAGTTCAAGTCCGCCTGACGGGAATCGGGCTGAACCCGGCTGATCTGTTCGTGGACGACCTGCACCTGAACCGGGCCCAGCTGGATTTCCAGGTCAGTCTGAATCCGTTCCGCCTGCAACTGGGGCAGGCGGTTGTCGAGGACGATAACGTGCGGCTGCAAGCGTCGGGCGCGGTGCAGGGCCTGCCCGACGGCTGGAGCGTGGATCTCGACGCTCGGATCAATCAGATCTCGCAGGGGCGCGTTTTGCAGTACTGGCCGCCGCGACTGGCGCCTAAGCCGCGCAAATGGGTCACGGAAAACGTGCTCGGCGGGCAGATGTCGAACGTGGATTTCGCTCTTCGCCTGCGCCCCGGGACCAAACCGCTGATCTACGCGGATTTCGAATTCGACGAGGCGACCGTGCGATTTGCCAAGACCCTGCCGCCGTTGCAGAACGCACGCGGTGAGGCCAGCCTGATCGAGCGGCGCTTTACCGTCACCGCCCATCAGGGATTCGTGAAGGCCGATCAGGGCGGAGTCGTCGATGCCGCGGGCACCTCATTCATCATCCCGGACACCGGGATCAAGAAATCGACGCCGGGCATTGTTCGCATTCAGGCCAGAGGCAGCGTGACCGCGGCGCTGTCGCTGCTGGACCGGCCGCCATTGTCCGTGCTGACCAAGGCCAAACTGCCGGTCGATCTGGCCGACGGGCAGGTGCGGTTGAGCGGCACATTGGCCCTGCCGCTGATCAAGGGGCTCAAGCTGGAAGAAACCCGGTTCCATTTTGCCGGGGACATCCTGAACCTGCAGACCGATCGTCTTGTGCCCGGTTTCCGCGTAAGCGCGGCGAAACTGGCCCTGAGCGGCACCCAGGACGAGGTCTCCATCGCCGGCGACGGGTCTTTCGGCGCGGTTCCGATGCAGGTCCGCTGGCGACAGCCCATCGGCGGCACCGAACCGCAACGCAGCACGCTGACCGGGCAGATCGAGCTGTCGCCGCGTTTGATGGACGAGTTGAAGGCGGGATTGCCGCCGCAGATGCTGGCGGGGCAGGGCGTGGCGCAGATCGAACTGGGGATCGGGGGCGGTCAGCCGACGCGTCTGCGCGCCAGTTCGGATCTTGCGGGGGTGACGCTGGCGATCCCTGAATTGGGCTGGCGCAAGCCTCCGTCCGGCACGGGCGCGCTGACGGTCGAAGCCACCGTCTCCGAGCCGCTGAGCATCGACACGTTGTTAATCGAAGCCGCCGGGCTGCGGGCCGTGGGAGCGATCTCGATCAGCGATGGCGCGCTGGACCGGATCCGATTCAGCACGTTCGAACTGGGCGACTGGCTGGCGGTTCCGGCCGAGCTGATTGGGCGGGGTGCGGCGGTCCCGGATATCCGGGTTCTGGGTGGGGTTCTGAACCTTGCCAAGGCGACCTTCGCCAGCGGTGGCGGGGGCGGTGGCGCAGGTCCGAAACTGGACGTGACGCTGGACCGGCTGCAGGTCACCGATACGGTGGCCCTGACCGGCCTGACCGGGAATTTCCAGACGACGGGCGGCCTGCAGGGCGGGTTCAGCGCCCGGGTGAACGGTGGTGCCGCCGTTCAGGGGCAGGTCTTCCCCAGCGGCGATGGCCGCAGCGCAGTCCGGCTGCAATCGGTGGATGCCGGGGCCGTTTTGCGGTCGGCCGGGTTGCTGACGCAGGCGCAGGGTGGCACGCTACAGGTCCAGCTGGACCCGGTGGCCGAGCCCGGAAATTACGACCTGAACCTGAATATCCGAAACACCCGCATCACCGACGCCCCGGCCATGGCGGCACTGTTGAACGCGATCAGTGTGGTCGGGTTGCTGGACGAGATGTCCGGGCAGGGGATCCAGTTCTCGTCGATCGAGAGCGTAATGCGAATCACGCCGACGCAGGTCAAGATCCTCAGCGGCAGCGCGGTCGGTCCGTCGCTGGGGCTGTCGTTCGACGGCACGGTCGATCTGAACCGCAAATTCCTGAACCTTCAGGGCGCGATTTCTCCGATCTACCTGGTCAACGCCATCGGCAGCGTACTGACCCAGAAGGGCGAAGGTGTTTTCGCCTTCAACTACAAGCTGGTCGGGCCGGTCTCGGCGCCGCAGGTCTCGGTCAATCCGCTGTCGGGATTGGCGCCATTGTTTCTACGCAACCTTATGCGCGACCCGGCGCCGACGGTTTCGGACGGCCCCAACGCAACGCCCCAACGCGATGGCCCCAGCCCGTCTTTGGGGGCACGGGGAGAAGATCGTTGACCGGGATCTGTGGTCAAATCCATTCGGGCGTTGTATGCCGCGCGCATGAAGCTGAGTGATTTCGATTTCGACCTGCCCGAAGACCTGATCGCCACCCGGCCCGCCAGCCCGCGCTCGTCGGCGCGTCTGTTGGTGGCGCAGGGCGATGACCTGACCGATGCGCGCGTGTCCGACCTGCCCGACTGGCTGCGACCGGGCGACCGGCTGGTGCTGAACGACACTCGGGTCATTCCCGCGCGCCTGTCGGGGCGGCGCCACCGCGACAGCGCGCAGGGGTCGGTGTCGGCCGCGGTCGAGGCGACCTTGCTGGACCCGCAGGCCGACGGCAGTTGGGCGGCACTGCTCAAGCCTCTGAAAAAGGTGCGCGTCGGCGAAGAGATCGTGTTCTCGGGCGAACTGTCTGCGATTCTGGAACGCGTCGTGGACGGGCAGGCCCATCTGCGGTTCAACCTGACGGGCGAGGATTTCGACCGCGCGCTTGAGCAAGCCGGTGCGATGCCGCTGCCGCCCTACATCGCCGCAAAGCGACCGGCGGACGAGCGGGACAAGACGGACTATCAGACGGTCTGGGCGCGCCATTCCGGTGCCGTCGCGGCCCCCACCGCCTCGCTGCATTTCGACGAGTCTCTGCTGCAGGCGCTGGCCGCGCGTGGGGTGGATTTCACCTATGTCACCCTGCATGTGGGCGCGGGCACCTTCCTGCCAGTCAAGGTCGAGGACGTGACCACCCACAAGATGCATGCCGAATGGGGGCGGGTCAGCGCGCAGGCCGCGGCCGAGATCGCCGCCACCAAGGCCACCAGCGGCCGCGTCATTCCCGTGGGCACCACGGCGCTGCGTCTGATCGAAAGCGCCGCGCGCGGCGGACGGATCGAACCGTGGGAAGGCGAGACCGACATCTTCATCTATCCCGGTTTCAAATTCCATGTGACCGATGCGCTGATGACCAATTTCCACCTGCCCAAATCCACCCTGCTGATGCTGGTCTCGGCATTGATGGGTAAGGACCGGATGCTGCGGATCTACGATCACGCTATTGCCAGCCGGTACCGCTTCTTTTCTTATGGTGACGCGTCGCTTTTGATCCCTTAAAGGGCGCGATCACCGGACCGAATCCGGGAAATGTCGTAGACAAGCGCGACCGGGGCGTATTCAGGTCGTTTAACGCAACGAGTTTGACGCAAAGAATTGTTCAGCAGAAATGGAGGCAGTCATGCTTCAGGTACTTGCCAGCGCATGGGCGCTTCTTCTTGGAATGGGTCTGCTGATGATCGGCAACGGCCTGCAGGGTACACTGCTGGGCGTGCGGGGCGAGATCGAGGGCTTCTCGACGCTGGAGATGTCCTTTGTCATGTCGGCCTATTTCGTAGGATTCCTGGGCGGCTCGCGCCTGGCCCCCGAGATGATCCGGCGAGTCGGGCATGTGCGGGTCTTCGCGGCGCTGGCGTCGTTCATCTCGGCAGTGATGATCATGTATCCGATGCTGACCGACCCGATCGCCTGGTCGCTGGGCCGCGTGGTGATCGGCTTTTGTTTTTCCGGCGTGTATGTGACGGCCGAAAGCTGGTTGAACAATGCCGCCAGCAATGAAAACCGGGGGCAGGCGCTGTCGCTGTACATGATCGTCCAGATGATCGGCATCGTCAGTGCGCAGGCGCTGATGCTGGTGGGCGATCCGGCGGGGTACGAGACCTTCGTAATCGCCTCGATCCTGGTCTCGGTCTCGTTCGCGCCGATCCTGCTGTCGATCTCGCCGACACCGGCCTTTGACACGACCAAGCCGATGACGCTGAGACAGTTGATGGAAACCTCGCCGCTGGGCTGCGTTGGCATGTTCCTGCTGGGCGGCGTCTTTTCGGCCCAGTTCGGCATGGCCGCGGTCTATGGCGCCCGCGCCGGGTTGACCCTGGTCGAGATTTCGACCTTCGTGGCAACCTTCTACATCGGTGCGTTGCTGTTGCAGTATCCGCTGGGATGGTTCTCGGACCGGATGGACCGGCGGGTGCTGATCCTGCTGGTTTCGGTCGCAGGGGGGGCCGCGGCGCTGGTGGGCATGCTGTTTGGTATGACCTTCGCGGTTCTGCTGGCCGCCGCCTTCGTGATCGGAGGCATGTCGAACCCGCTTTATTCGCTGCTGATCGCCTATACCAATGACTATCTGGAATACGAGGACATGGCCGCTGCCTCGGGCGGGTTGATCTTCATCAACGGTTTGGGGGCGATCGCTGGCCCGCTCATCACCGGTTGGCTGATGGGCGATGCGGTGTTCGGGCCGTCCGGGTATTTCCTGTTAATCGCAGCGTTGCTGTTCGCCATGGCTGCCTATGCGTTGTACCGGATGACCCAGCGTGCCCATGTGCCGGTGGACGAGACCGCCGCGCTTGCGCCGCTTTACCCCACCGCCTCGCCGGTCGCGCTGGAAGTTGCGCAGGAAATCGCCATTGAGGCCGCGCAGGACGACGAAGAGGCTGAAACTCCGGCCTGAGCGCCGGATATGTGTCGCAAGTGTTGCAATATGTTACTGTAACATTTTTGTAAAAGACCCTTAAATGACCCTACGTCTCTTGGGGGAGAACACACGGAGTCATTGGGATGGTCGGTCCTGAAGAAGTATTGAGTTTTTGGTTGGATGAAGTCGGCCCCAAGGGCTGGTACCGCGAGGATGAGGCACTGGATACCCGGATCCGGGAGAGGTTCCTGACGACGTGGGAAGCGGCGTGCCAAGGGAAATTCTCGCTGTGGCTGACCTATCCCAGCGGGGCCTTGGCCTACATCATTCTGATGGATCAATTTCCGCGCAACATGTTCCGGGGCAGCGCTCGGGCCTTCGCTTCCGACAGGGCTGCGCTGGCGGCGGCCAAATGCGCCATCGACAAGGGCTGGGACCTGAAGATCGACGAACCGGCGCGGCAGTTCTTCTACATGCCGCTGATGCATTCCGAGAACCTGTGCGACCAGGAACGCTGTGTACGACTGATGTGCGAGCGCATGCCCAAGCATGGCAGAGACAACCTGCTGCATGCCCGCGCGCATCGCGAGGTGATCAGAAAATTCGGGCGGTTCCCCTATCGCAACGCGGCGCTGTCGCGGGAAACGACTGCGCCCGAGGCCGCCTATGTCAGCAACGGCGGTTACGGTGCCACCGTGCGCGAGTTGCAGGCGATCGCCTAGCTTTCCTGCGCCCCGCAGCCGCGCAGCGTCATCAGGCGTTGGCTGGTGGTGTCGATGGCCGTGATGATGGCTCGGTCGATCAACAGTTCCGGGGTTTCGGCGAGCTGTGTCAGGGTATCTTGTGCCCGGTTCAGGGCTGCCAGGCTCTGGTCGAGCCGGTCCAGCGTTTGCGCTAGCTTCTGTCCAGTTCCCACATCGGTACTGCCGCCGGCGCGAACGGCCTTCAACTCGTCCCGCAACGCGCTCAAATCCGCTCTGATGTTGCGGGCCTGCTCCTGAAATGGGCGCACGATCTGCAGATTCTGCTGGAACCGGTCCTGAATGTTCTCGACGCTCTGCGCCAGTTTCCAGCCGAGAAACAGGCACAGGGCCAGCAGGATCAGAGTCGCGTTCAGCAGGGCAAGCAGCAGATCCTTGAGTGTTCGGGCCATGGCCTGGGCCTCCTATGTCTCGGTCAAACACGTGTTGCCAATGGATTTGGTATCTTTTCTAGCCTTCCGCCCAGCGCTGCAATAGTCTTGACGGGCTGGGTTTCTGCTTTTGTGACCTTACGTCACCAATATCGCAGGCAGCGATGTTGAAGCGCCCGCAGAAATAGTTTAGCACTAAACTAGTTTTCATCAGACCCGCGCCGAGAGGTACACATGGCTGCAAAATCCTTTGATCTGATCGTAATCGGGGCCGGCCCCGGCGGCTATGTCGCTGCTATTCGCGCGGCCCAGCTGGGCCTGAAGGCCGCAATCGTCGAGCGCGAGCACCTGGGCGGCATCTGTTTGAACTGGGGCTGCATCCCGACCAAGGCGCTGCTGCGGTCTGCCGAGGTATTCCACCTGATGGAACGCGCCAAGGATTTCGGGCTGAGCGCCGAGAAGATCGGATATGATATCGATGCTGTGGTCAAGCGGTCGCGCGGCGTGGCCAAGCAGTTGGCCGGTGGCGTCGGGCACCTTCTGAAAAAGAACAAGGTTACCGTGGTGATGGGAGAGGCGACGATCCCCGCACGCGGCAAGGTTTCGGTGAAGACCGACAAGGGAACCGAGGAGTTGGCCGCCAGCAACATCATCCTCGCCACCGGGGCCCGGGCGCGTGAGTTGCCTGGGCTCGAGGCCGACGGCGACCTGGTCTGGACCTACAAGCACGCGCTGCAGCCCCCTCGGATGCCCAAGAAGCTGCTGGTCATCGGCTCGGGCGCGATCGGGATCGAATTCGCCAGTTTCTTCAATACGCTGGGTGCGGACACGACGGTGGTCGAGGTCATGGACCGCGTTCTGCCGGTCGAGGATGCCGAGATCAGCGCCTTTGCCAAAAAGGCATTCATCAAGCAGGGCATGAAGATCATGGAGAAATCCATGGTCAAGCAGCTTGACCGCGGCAAGGGCAAGGTGACCGCCCATATCGAAACCAGCGGAAAGACGGAAAAACACGAATTCGACACGGTCATCTCTGCCGTTGGGATCGTCGGCAACGTCGAGAACCTGGGGCTCGAGGCGTTGGGGGTGAAGATCGACAGAACCCATGTCGTGACCGATGAATTCTGCCGTACCGGCGTCGATGGCCTCTATGCGATCGGCGACATCGCAGGGGCGCCTTGGCTGGCGCACAAGGCAAGCCACGAGGGTGTCATGGTCGCGGAACTGATCGCCGGAAAACATGCCCATCCCGTCAAACCCGAGAGCATCGCTGGGTGCACCTACTGCCACCCCCAGGTGGCATCGGTCGGCTACACCGAAGCCAAGGCCAAAGAGTTGGGCTTTGAGGTCAAGGTCGGCCGTTTCCCCTTTATCGGTAATGGCAAGGCCATCGCGCTGGGAGAACCCGAGGGCATGATCAAGACCGTTTTCGATGCCAAGACGGGTGAGCTGTTAGGGGCGCACATGGTCGGTGCCGAGGTGACCGAGCTCATCCAAGGATATGTCGTAGGGCGCCAGTTGGAAACCACCGAGGAAGACCTGATGAACACCGTCTTCCCGCACCCGACGCTGTCGGAAATGATGCACGAGGCCGTTCTGGACGCTTACGGACGCGCCATCCACTTCTAGCTGCAAATCGGATCATGGCGGAACGCGGAATGGGGCTCTGCCCCTACCGCGCTGCGCGCGGCTCCCCCGGGATATTTTGGGCCAGATGAAGTGCGGTCGTATTCTTCATCTGGCGTCAAATATCCCGGAGTGCGAGGCAGAGCCTCGCAAACTGCTTCTGCTCAGCGGGTCAGGGCGTCCAGGATACGGGCCCACGAGCGGATGCCCTTGTGAAAGCTGTTCACGTCATACTTTTCGTTGGGTGAATGGATGGCGTCGTCGTCGTTCGCAAATCCGACCAGCATCGAATCCAGCCCCAGAACGGAATTGAAATATCCCACGACCGGGATCGAGCCGCCCATGCCGGTGAAAACGGCCTCGCGGTTCCATTCATCTGAAAGGGCGCTGCGGGCGGCCTCGAACTCCGGCCGGTCCAGATTCATCACCGAGGCGGGGGAGCCTTCGAGGTCATTGTCCCAAACGACCTTGGCGTCGGGCGACAGGCGGTCTTCGACGTGTTTGCGGATCTTGTCCCGCAGTTTGTCGGGGTCCATGTCGCCGACCAATCGGCAGGTGATCTTGCAATGGGCTTCGCTGGGGATCACGGTTTTCGACCCCGCCCCGTTGTAGCCGCCCCATAGCCCGTTGATTTCCAGCGTCGGCCGTGCCCATTGCTGTTCAAGCGTCGAGTAGCCCTTTTCGCCGTGCGGCTGCGTGTAGCCGACCGAATTGAGGTACTCGGCCTCGTCAAAGCCGCAATTCTCCCATTGGCGCAGCTGGTCGGCGGGAACCTCGTGCACGCCTTCGTAGAAGCCTTCGACCGCAACGCGGCCGGTTTCCTCGTCGTAGAACGAGGCGACGATCCGGGAAATCTCGCGCAGCGGATTCAGGCCCGGGCCGCCGTAGTGGCCCGAATGCAGGTCGATGCGCGGGCCGATGATCGTGAATTCATCCTTGAGCATGCCGCGCAGTTGCGAGGCGATCGAGGGCACGCCGCGCGACACCATCGACGTGTCGCAGACCAGCGCCAGATCGGCCTTCAACTCGTCCTTGTTGGTCTCGAGGAACGGGACCAGCGAAGGCGACCCAGACTCTTCTTCACCTTCGAAGAAGAAGGTGATCCGGCAGGGCAGTTTGCCATGCACGGCCTTCCACGCACGGCAGGCCTCGACGAAAGTCATCAGCTGGCCCTTGTCGTCCGAAGCGCCGCGCCCGCGGATCACCTGGCCGTGCTCGGTCTCTTCCAGAGCCGGGTCGAACGGGTCGCGCTTCCACAGGTTCAGCGGGTCAACCGGCTGAACGTCATAGTGCCCGTAGAACAGAAGGTGCGGCGCGTCAGCATCATCGCCCACATGGCCGACGACCATCGGGTGCCCCGGCGTTGCGCGCTTTTCTGACTGAATGCCCATGCTCTGCAAATCGGCGACCAGCCAGTCGGCAGCCTTGTCAACGCTTTCCTTGTAGGCTGGATCGGTCGAGATGGACGGGATCCGAAGAAATTCCATCAACCGGTCGATCGAGGTGGAGAGATCAGCGTCGATCTTGCTCAGTACGGCGTCAAGCGACATCGGGGGCTCCTGAATGGTTTTGAATTTGGGCCGAACCTATCAGTGTCAGCGGCGCCGTCCAGTCCAAGCCGCAGGGAAACCGCGGACAATATCGGAAACATGCGGGCATGTGAGGCGCCCGGCCTGCGTCGTTTCCTCGCGCTTGGTGGTGTCGAGTTTACTTGTCGCGGCTGGCCCGAGAGGATAATTGATGCAAATCAATGTTGCGACGGGTCCCGACGGGCTAGGCAAGTGCAGGAAACAAATAGCGGACGTTGCCTGAAAATCGGGTACTATGGCACGGAGAAACGCCTGGCCGCGCGAAAGGGTCATGAAGGAGGGTCCTTTGGACTATACAGCTCAGCTCGATACGGCGATTGCCAAGCTGCATGAAGAAGGACGTTACCGGACCTTTATCGACATCGAACGTCGCAACGGACAGTTCCCGCATGCGGTACGCACGCGCCCCGACGGTTCGCAGCAGGACATCACGGTCTGGTGCGGCAACGATTATCTGGGCATGGGGCAGCACCCTGTCGTGTTGCAGGCGATGCACGAGGCAATCGACGCAACCGGTGCCGGATCGGGCGGGACACGCAACATCTCGGGCACGACCGTCTATCACAAACGGCTCGAGGCGGAACTGGCCGATTTGCACGGCAAAGAGGCGGCGCTGCTGTTCACCAGCGCCTACATCGCCAACGACGCCACTCTTAGCACGCTGCCCAAGTTGTTTCCGGGCCTGATCATCTATTCCGACGAACTGAACCATGCTTCGATGATCGAGGGCGTGCGCCGCAACGGGGGCGCCAAGCGGATCTTCCGCCACAATGACGTGGCCCATCTGCGCGAACTGCTCCTAGCCGACGACCCGGCCGCGCCCAAGCTGATCGCTTTTGAATCGGTCTATTCCATGGACGGCGATTTCGGTCCGATCGAGGAAATTTGCGACTTGGCCGACGAGTTCGGCGCGCTAACCTATATCGACGAAGTGCATGCCGTGGGCATGTACGGCCCGCGCGGCGGCGGCGTGACCGAGCGTGACCGGCTGGCGCATCGGATCGACATTATCAACGGCACCCTGGCCAAGGCCTATGGCGTGATGGGCGGCTACATCGCGGCCAGCGCGAAAATGTGCGATGCCGTTCGCTCTTATGCGCCGGGTTTTATCTTTACCACCTCGCTGCCTCCGGCGGTCGCTGCGGGCGCCGCAGCCTCGGTCGCCTTCCTCAAGCGTGCGCCGGAACTGCGCGAGCAGCATCAGACCCAGGCCAAGATCCTGAAGCTGCGGCTGAAGGGGCTGGGCTTGCCGCTGATCGACCACGGCAGCCACATCGTGCCGGTGATCGTAGGCGACCCGGTACATACCAAAAAGCTCAGCGACATGCTGCTGGAAAGCTATGGCATCTATGTCCAGCCGATCAATTTCCCGACCGTGCCCCGCGGGACCGAGCGCCTGCGCTTTACCCCGTCGCCCGTCCATGGACCGGACGAGATGAACTGCTTGGTCCAGGCAATGGACGAACTTTGGTCACATTGTGCGCTAAATCGCGCCGAACTTGCCGGGTAGCCTCTGACTGACATGTGCAACATGTTTGGCGCGTGTTAAGCTCTCGCTAACAAAAGAAAACGGATGATTCGTTGTGGGGATGATTCGCCGTTTGCGTGTAACACGCGGTAGGCAGTTTGGGGCAGCAGGGATGATTGGGCGCAGGACTCAGCGCAATTCCGAGCAAGACGTGGAGGTCAGGCCAAAAGGGTTTGACGACTATGAGGTTCGCCTGGGCGATGTCATGCGCGGCGAGCGTGCCACCAAGGGCAAGTCTCTGCTGGATGTCCAACGTGAACTGCGGATCAAGGCCAACTACATCGCCGCCATCGAAAACGCCGACCCTGATGCGTTCGACACACCCGGCTTTATCGCCGGGTATGTGCGTTCCTACGCCCGGTATCTGGGCATGGACCCGGATGAAACCTTTGAAACCTTCTGCAAGGAAAGCGGGTTTTCGGTGGCGCATGGCATGTCGGCCCAAGCCTCGGTGGTCAAGAAAGGCGGCGGCGACTTGCCGGCGCGTGGACCAATGGGGCGCGACCCGTTCATTTCGCCGAACACGCCTTATCTTCCGGGCCGTGAATCCGTCTTCAGCCAGATTGAACCCCGGGCAATCGGCTCTTCGCTGGTCCTGCTGGCACTGATCGGCGGCATCGGCTATGGCGGCTGGTCGGTTCTCAACAAGATCCAGCAGGTGCAGGTCGCCCCGGTCGAACAAGCGCCGGTGGTGTTGGCCGATCTCGATCCGCTGGCGGCGATCCGGTCCGACACCGACGATGATATCGACGGCTTGCAGGCCCCCAGTGCAGAGGCGTTGGATCGTCTGTATCGGCCGCAGGCGCTGGACGTGCCGGTGCTGGTGGCGCGCGATGCGCCGATCTCGACGCTCGATCCGCGCACCGTAGGCACCTTCCGCCCGCCGGAACTGCCCGAGGTGGCTATGGCCGAAGTGCACACGGTCGAGCGCACACCGCTGCCGCAAGTGGTCGAACAGGTGGACACTGCGCTCAAGATCGTTGCGGTAGAACCTGCCTGGATGCGGGTCACCGCAGCCGATGGCAGCGTGATCTTCGAGGGAACGCTTGGCACGGTCGAAAACGGCAACGTCTTCGAGGTGCCGCTGACAGAAGAGCCCCCGCAACTGCGCGCAGGGGCATCGGGCAGCGTGTATTTCTCGATGAACGGCCAGCATTACGGCCCGGTCGGTAAGCCCGGAACCGTGTCCAAGGGCGTGATCCTGTCCAAGGACGCGGTTGCCGAAAACTACGCCGTTGCCGATCTCACGTCCGAGGCCAACAGTGCGCTGCGGCGTCTGGTGGCCGAGCTTCAGACCCAAGCGACCGAAGCCCCGGCAGAGTGATCTTGCCATTGCGGCGGGCTTGCCCCCGGACTATCTAAAGGCCAGACCTCAGACTGACGCGGATCCGTTTTCATGTCTCTGAACCACGTGCGCCCCTGGCGCGACATCTATCGCCGCAAATCCCGCCAGATCATGGTCGGCAACGTTCCGGTGGGCGGCGACGCGCCGATCGCCGTGCAAACCATGACCAACACGCTGACGACCGATGTCGCCGCGACCGTGGCGCAGGTACAGGCGGCGGCCGAGGCTGGAGCGGATATCGTGCGCGTATCGGTCCCGGACGAGGCGTCGTCGAAGGCGTTAAAGGAGATCGTGCGCGAAAGCCCGGTGCCGATCGTGGCGGATATCCATTTCCACTATCGGCGCGGCATCGAGGCCGCCGAGGCCGGCGCCGCGTGCCTGCGCATCAACCCGGGCAATATCGGTGATGAAAAGCGGGTGAAAGAGGTCATCAAGGCCGCGCGCGACCACAATTGCTCGATCCGTATCGGCGTGAACGCGGGCAGTCTGGAAAAGCACCTGCTGGAGAAATATGGCGAGCCGTGCCCCGAGGCGATGGTGGAAAGCGGGCTCGAACATATCCGCATCCTGCACGACAATGATTTCCACGAATTCAAGATCAGCGTGAAGGCCAGCGACGTTTTCCTGTCGGCTGCTGCCTATCAGGGCATCGCCGAGGCCACCGACGCCCCGATCCATCTGGGCATCACCGAGGCCGGGGGGCTGGTCAGCGGCACGATCAAATCGGCCATCGGGCTGGGCAACCTGCTGTGGATGGGGATCGGCGACACGATCCGCGTCAGCCTGTCCGCCGATCCGGTCGAAGAGGTGAAGGTCGGTTTCGAGATCCTAAAATCTCTTGGCCTGCGCCATCGGGGCGTGAACATCATCTCATGCCCGTCCTGCGCGCGGCAGGGGTTCGACGTGATCAAGACGGTCGAGACGCTGGAAAAGAGGCTGGAACACATCAAGACGCCCATGAGCCTGTCGATCATCGGCTGCGTCGTGAACGGCCCCGGCGAGGCGCTGATGACCGATGTCGGCTTTACCGGCGGGGGCGCGGGTTCGGGCATGGTCTATCTGGCGGGCAAGGCCAGCCACAAGATGTCGAACGAACAGATGATCGACCACATCGTCGAGCAGGTGGAAAAGAAGGCGGCCGAGCTGGACGCCGCGGCCGAGGCGGCTGAATAGAAACAGAAAAAAGCCGCAGCACCTGGCTGCGGCTTTTCTCTGTCGTGTCGTATCTGGTCTCGACCTCTTGGCCGACTATCCCTGTTCGGCGCGCACGGCGTCGGCGATCTGCTGCATCTGATCGGCCTTCAGATAACCGCGCAACATTTCCGTACCCAGCACGAAGCTGGGCGTGCCAGAAATCTTGAGCCGTTGCGCCAGTTCGCGGGTCTGGGCGATTTCATCTGTCACCGCGTCGCTATCCATTGCAGCCAAGATCGCATCGCTGTCCAGGCCCAGCCCGTCGGAGATGCGGCGCAGGGCTACTTCGGTCACGTCTCCGCCGAATTCCATCAGCGCGTCATGCACCTGCTTGTAGGCGTCGTCGCCTGCGACTTGCTTGGTCGCGATAGCAAAACGTGACGACAACACCGAAGCCTCGCCAAGGATCGGGAACTCTTTGATGATAAAGCGGATGTTTCCATCCTGTGCCAGCAGGGCGTCGACCTCGGGCACCGCTTGGCGGCAATAGCCGCAGCGATAGTCCATGAACTCGACCAGAGTGATGTCGCCGTCTGGATTGCCACCCACCCAGCTGTAGCCGTCATTGAACAGCGCCTCGGCATTGGCTGCGACCAGGTCCTTGTCGGCTGCGGCTTCGGCTGCGGCGTTGCGCTGCTCCAGAATGTTGACCGCTTCGATGATGACCTCGGGGTTTTCCAGCAGATATTCGCGCACGGCCGCGCCGAACTCGGCCTTTTCGTCGGGACTCATCGCGCTCAGGTCCAGCGCCTGCGCGGGGCCGGATATCAGGGTAAGCCCCAGAAGGGCAGGTGCTGCGTGTCTGAGGATCATTTCCGTTTCCTTTTCGATTTCTCAGCTCGTTCTGCGGCAATCAGCACATCCTGTGCCCGTTGCCAACCCGGTGAGCCTTCGGGCAATTGCCCGACGGCGCGTCTTGCGTGGATGCCCGCATCGGCCAGGCGGCCTTGCAGGGCATAGCGTTCGGCGGTGACGGTCGCGGCCATGCCGGGCTGTCCCAGCTTGGCATAGGCCACCCCCAGATCCTGCATCAGCCGCAGGTTTCGATAGTCGCGGGCGCGTGCCTTTTCAAGCACTTGCAGGGCTTCCTTCGTACGCCCTTCGGCCAGCAACCCGCGCCCGTACCCGGCCATGATCAGAGCATCGCGCGGCGCCAGTTCCATGGCCTTGGCATAGGCGTTGACCGCTTGCGCAAACCGGCGGTTTTCCAGCAGGATCTGACCTTTCAACTCGTAATAGTACGGATCCTCGGGCCGGATCGCCAAGGCCCCGTCGATGGACGACAGGGCCGCACCCAGATTGCGGTTCTGGTGATGGGCGGCGGCTTCGCGCATCAGGCGGATGTCCCGTGCGCTTTCTTCTTTGGCGCGGCGCAGGGTCCAGCTGGGCGAGCGCAGGAAGGCCGACAGTTTGCCCTTCACCCGCGCGAACCAGTAGTCGGCGTTCGGGTCGGGTTTGGCGCGGTCGCCGAATTCATCCAGAAAGGCCTCGGCGGCGCGCAGACGCTCGCGGCTGGTGGGGTGCGACCGCATGTAGGGGTCCTGATTGGCCTCGCTCAGCAATTCCTGGCCGGCGAATTTCCGGTGCAGGGCGACCATGCCGCTGGGCGAGATCTCGGCCCAACGCAGGTATCCGGCCGCGCTGCGGTCGGCCGAGGCCTCTTCGGCGCGGGTGTGGCCCAGAAAGCTGCGCAGCGCCGAGGCGGATGTTCCGGCGGCGATCCCGGCTGCGGCCTCGCCGCCCCCTGCAGCCGCGGCGATCATGGCCAGCGCGGTTCCGAACCCGGCGGCCCGCTTGGCGGCGCGCAGGTTTTCGGCCCGCCGGGCCAGATGCCCGTTGGCGATATGGGCGGCCTCGTGCGCGATGACGGACTGCAGCATCTCGGGGCTGTCGACGCTGAGGATCAGCCCGTGGTTCACGTAGATCGTGTTGTAGTCGATCACGAAGGCGTTGAACGTATCGTCCTTGACCACCAGAACGCGCACGCGGTTGGTGTTCAGCCCCGCCGCGCGCAGGATCGGAAAGGCCAGTTCGCGCAGCCCGTGTTCGATATCTGGGTCGCGGATCAGGCTTTGCGCGTGGCTTTGCGCGGCGGCCGCGATCCACAGCGCCACCGCCAGCAGAAATGCCGGGATTGACGCCAGCCGGGATCCGCGTTCAAAAGCCATGGTCGCAACATGGGAGATGGGCATGCGAAACTCAACCCGGTCGGGCGTTGATCCCTTCATCGTGATGGACGTGATGGAGGCCGCGCGCCGCGCTGAAGAGGCCGGGCGCCACATCATCCACATGGAAGTCGGCCAGCCCGGAACCGGCGCGCCTCAAGGCGCGTTGGAGGC
Source organism: Ruegeria sp. BHSC276 (assembly GCF_059612945.1). Taxonomy (NCBI): domain Bacteria; kingdom Pseudomonadati; phylum Pseudomonadota; class Alphaproteobacteria; order Rhodobacterales; family Roseobacteraceae; genus Ruegeria; species Ruegeria sp. BHSC276. The sequence continues at coordinate 472,525 of NZ_JBXWRP010000003.1, forward strand.
GCTGGCCCGCGCGATGCGGCACGGCCCGCTGGGCTATACCGTCGCGCTGGGTCTGCCGGCGCTGCGGCAACGCATCGCACGGATGTATGGCGAATGGTACGACGTAGACCTGAACCCCGAGCGGGTGGTGATCACCCCGGGATCCTCAGGCGGATTCCTGCTGGCCTTCACCGCGCTGTTCGACAGCGGCGACCGGGTGGGGATCGGCGCGCCGGGTTATCCGTCCTATCGTCAGATCTTGCGGGCGCTGGGGCTGGTGCCGGTCGATCTGCCGACTGCGCAGGAAAACCGCCTGCAACCCGTGCCACAGGATTTTGCCGGGCTCGACCTGCAGGGGCTGATGGTGGCCTCGCCCGCAAACCCGACCGGAACCATGCTGGACCACGCCGCCATGGGCGCGCTGATCGAGGCCGCGCTGGGGCAGGGTGCTTCGTTCATCAGTGACGAAATTTATCACGGGCTGGAATACGAGGCCAAGGCGGTCACTGCTCTGGAATTGACCGACGAGTGTTATGTCATCAACTCGTTTTCCAAGTATTTCTCGATGACCGGCTGGCGCGTCGGCTGGATGGTGGTGCCCGAGGATCAGGTGCGCGTGGTCGAACGCATCGCCCAGAACATGTTCATCTGTGCGCCCCATGCCAGCCAGGTCGCCGCGCTGGCCGCGATGGATTGCGAGGACGAACTGCAGGGCAACCTAGCCGTCTATCGCCGCAACCGCGACCTGATGCTGAAGGGCCTGCCCGAGGCCGGGTTCACCAACATCGCGCCTCCGGACGGGGCGTTCTATGTCTATGCCGATGTCTCGGACCTGACCCAGGACAGCCGCGCTTTTGCCGCCGAGATCCTGGAGAAGGCCGGCGTCGCCGTGACGCCGGGGTTGGATTTCGACCCGGTGCGCGGCCATACGACCCTGCGCTTTTCCTACGCCCGGTCGACCGAGGACATCGAGCAGGGCCTGGAACGGCTCCGCAGCTTCATGGTGGATCGCCGGGCCGCGCAGAAGTCGGCCTGAGGCGTTCACAAACCGGCCGTGCTGCGATAGGCTGCTGCCAAACGATCTCGGGAAAACTTGAGGCCATGAGCAGGATCCTTTTCGCACTCGCCCTGATCTGGGCGCTGACCGGCGCGGCATGGGCGCAGGACTTCAATGCTTTGGCGCGTGTCCTGCCTGAGGATAGCCGGATCATCGACGATGACGGCGCGGGCGTGCAGGTCCAGCTGGGGCTGAGCCAGGGCGTGCCATATCGCATCTTCACCCTTCAAGACCCGTACCGGATGGTGATCGACTTCAAGGAAGTCGACTGGAGCGGGTTGAACCGCGAGGCCTTCCTGCAGACCCGGCGCATCAGCGCGGTTCGGTTCGGGGCCTATGTGCCCGGCTGGTCGCGTCTGGTGCTGGAACTGGGGGCGCCGCTGGCGGTGGACCGGGCCGCGATGCGTGTCGATCCGGCCTCGGGCGCGGCGGTGTTGACCCTGAACCTGAAAGGCACCGATTTCGAAAGCTTCGCCGCAAGCGCGGGCGCGCCGCACACGCCCGGATGGGATCTGCCGCCCCCGGCCGATCTGCCGGCGCTGCGCGGCGCGGATGACCGACGGGCGCTGCGGGTGATGCTTGACCCGGGCCATGGCGGCATCGACCCCGGCGCCGAGGCGGGCGGAACCAACGAAAAGACCTTGATGCTGACCTTCGCCCGCGAACTGCGCGAGGAACTGCTGCGCGCGGGCGTGTTCGAAGTGGTCCTGACGCGGGCTGACGATTATTTCGTCTCGCTGGAACGGCGGATCGCGCTGGCGCATCGCGCCGCAGCCGATGTCTTCATCTCGCTGCATGCCGACGCGCTGTCCGAGGGGCAGGCCCACGGCGCCACGATCTATGTCCTGTCCAACGAGGCCTCGGACGTGGCCAGCCGCAAACTGGCCGAGCGGCACGACCGCGACGACCTGATCGCCGGCGTTGATCTGAGCGGCTCGGACGACCAGATCGCCGACGTTCTGCTGGACATGGCCCGGCAAGAGACCCAGCCCCGGACCGAGGCGCTGGCGCAGACGCTGGCCAACGGCATGGCGCAACAGGGCGGGCCGATGAACCGCCGCCCCGTCCGCCGGGCCTCGTTTTCGGTACTCAAGGCCGCCGACATCCCGTCGGTTCTGGTCGAACTTGGGTTCTTGTCCAGCCCCAGAGATCTGAAAAACCTGAAAAATCCCGAATGGCGATCCACCATGGCGCGCGGCATCCGTCAGGGGCTTCAGGTTTGGCGGCAGCAAGATCTGGCCCGCCGCGACCTGATTGGGCAGTGACCCTGCGGCGCAAAACGGCTAGTATCGGCGCGGGTGCTTTGACCCTTGTGTGCAGCGGCACTATATAGGCGGCACCGCGAACAAAAGGCAGCAACGTGATCCGGTTCATTCTTTCGATTTTCGGGGCGATCTTCAGCCTCGTGACGCTTGGTATCTTCATGGCGGCGCTGGTGATCGGCGCGGTGTTCTGGATGTACGGCCGTGACCTGCCCAGCCACGAGTCGTTGGCCCAGTACAAGCCGCCCACCATCAGCCGCATCTATTCGGGCGAAGGCCACCTGATTGACGAATTCGCCCAGGAGCGCCGCCTGTTTACCCCGTCCGAGGAAATCCCCGACCTGGTCAAGCAGGCCTTCATCTCGGCCGAGGACAAGAATTTCTACACCCACCAAGGCTATGACCCGCGCGGCATCATCGCCGCCGCGGTCGAGGCGGTGAAGTCCAAGGGCGAAAACGTTCGCGGGGCCTCGACCATCACCCAGCAGGTGATGAAGAACTTCCTTCTGTCGGGCGACCGCCGGGCCGAGCGCAAGATCAAGGAAATCATCCTTGCCACCCGCCTGGAAGAGACGCTGGACAAGGAACAGATCCTCGAGCTTTATCTCAACGAGATCTTCCTGGGCCAGAACTCCTACGGCGTGACCGCTGCCGCGCAGACCTATTTCAACAAGACCTTGCAGGAACTGGCCCCGCACGAGGCGGCGACGCTGGCGGCGATGCCCAAGGCGCCGTCGGACTATCACCCGGTCCGGCAGAAGGATCGCCTGCTGGCGCGGCGCAACTATGTGCTGCGCGAAATGTACCAGAACGGGTACATCGACAAGGCGACCTATGAGACCGAAGTGGCGCAACCGCTGCGCTCGGTCCAGAACGGCGATTTCGAAAGCTTCCGCACCGCGCTGCCGCCGCGCGACTATTTCACCGACGAGATCCGCCGTCAGCTGAGCGAGGATTTCGGCGAGGGCGAATTTTTTACCGGCGGTTTCACCGTCCGCGCCTCGGTGGACGAAGAGATGCAGGTCGAAGCCGCACGAGCCCTGCGCGAGGCCTTGCAGAAATACGACCGGTCGCGCGGGAAATGGCGCGGAACCGGCCTGACCATCCCCGAGGAAATATTGGCCGACGAGGCACAATGGCGCGCAGAGCTGGCCAAACTGGAGGTTCCGCGCGACGTGGTGCTGCCCACGCCGTGGTATCCGGCGGTGGTGCTGGACGTTGCCGACCAGCAACTGACCGTGGGGGTCGAAAACGGTCCGGCCGACGGCATCATCCCGCGCAGCGACATCAAGTGGATGCAGGGCGATTTCCGCGCCAATTTCAAGCGCGGCGACGTGATCCTTGTGATAGCCGCCGAAGACGGCCAGTGGTCGGCCCGCCAGATCCCGGAGGTTCAGGGCGGATTTGTCGCGATGGACGTGAACTCGGGCCGCGTTCTGGCGATACAGGGCGGGTTCTCGTACCAGGACTCGGTGTTCAACCGCGCCACCCAGGCGCTGCGCCAGCCCGGTTCGGCCTTCAAGCCCTTCGTCTATGCCGCCGCGCTCGACAGCGGCTACAGCCCGGCGACCATCGTGGTGGATGCGCCCATCGAGGTGAATACGCCGCAGGGTCTGTGGACCCCCAAGAACTCGACCAACAAGTTCTATGGCCCCACGCCGCTGCGCACCGGGATCGAGCAGTCGCGGAACCTGATGACCATCCGCTTGGCACAGGAGGTTTCGATGCCCGTGGTCGCAGGTTATGCGGAACGGTTTGGCGTATACGACAACATGGGCCCCTACCTTGCCAACGCGCTGGGGGCCGAGGAGACGACGCTCTACAAGATGGTTGCGGCCTATGCGATGTTCGCCAACGGTGGCGAGCGGGTCAAACCCACCCTGGTCGACCGGATCCAGGACCGGTTTGGCAAGACGATCTATCGGCATGATGATCGTCAATGCCTCGATTGCAATTCCAGCTGGCTGGAACCCGATGCGGCCCCCACCATCGTCGACGACCGCGAGCAGGTGATGGACCCGATCACCGCCTATCAGCTGACCTCGATGATGAAGGGCGTGGTGGATCGCGGTACCGCGTCGCGTGTGGTCAACCTGCCGGTTCCGACGGCTGGCAAGACCGGTACGACCAACGAATCCAAGGACGCCTGGTTCATCGGCTTCACCTCGAATATCGTGGCCGGCTGCTATATCGGCTATGACCGTCCGCGCCCGATGGGGCGGGGGGCCTATGGCGGCACGCTGTGCGGGCCGGTCTTCCAGAGCTTCATGGAGAAGGCAGTCGCGAAATACGGCGGCGGCCCGTTCGAAGTGCCCCCGGGCGGCCATTTCATCAAGATCGACCGGTTCAGCGGCGCGCGGCTGCCGGAAGATGCGACCGGCGATTACGTCGTAGCCGAATATTTCCGCGATGGTGTCGATGGTTTCATCGACCGCGTGTACGACGGCGGTTTCGCGATGGGGTCCGACCTGCCTCTGTTCGAGGAGGTCACGAGCGGAGGCCGTCAGGTTCGGACATCGACCGGCGAAACGGTCATCGTGGGACCCAAAGCCAGCCAAGGCGATCTGCAGGGCGGTGGACTTTACTGATCCGCCACCGAGCCGGGGAAAGCTATGCAAACCCGCGCGGGTCATCTTGTGGTGGCCTGAACCTCTTGCTATCACGCAGGCCTGATTGAGCAAGTTGGGACCTGACCATGCGCGCCGAAATCCAGAACATCGTGGCCGAGATCCAAAAATCGCTGGAGCTGCTGGCCCAGCGTATGGACTATGAAACCGCGCCGCACCGGCTGGAGGAGTTCAACGCCCGCGTCGAAGACCCCAACCTGTGGGACAACCCCGAAAACGCGCAGAAGCTGATGCGCGAACGGCAGGTTCTAGTCGATGCGATCGAGACCTACGAGTCGATCAAGACCGATTTGAACGACAATGTCGAACTGATCGAACTGGGTGAGATGGAAGAGGACGAAGAAGTCGTCAAGGATGCCGAAGAGGCCCTGAAAAAGCTGCGCGACAAAGCGGCCGAAAAAGAGCTCGAGGCGCTGCTGGACGGCGAGGCCGACGCCAACGACACCTTCCTGGAAATCAACGCGGGCGCCGGGGGCACCGAAAGCTGCGATTGGGCCTCGATGCTGGCGCGGATGTATGTCCGCTGGGCCGAGAAGAAGGGCTATAAGGTCGAGCTGCAGTCAGAAACCCCGGGCGAAGAGGCGGGGATCAAGTCGGCGGCCTACAAGATCTCGGGCCACAACGCCTATGGCTGGCTGAAATCCGAAAGCGGCGTGCACCGGCTGGTGCGGATTTCGCCCTATGACTCGGCGGCCAAGCGGCACACATCGTTCAGCTCGGTCTGGGTCTATCCGGTGGTGGACGACAATATCGAGATCGAAGTGAACCCGGCGGATATCCGCGTCGATACCTACCGGTCCTCGGGGGCGGGCGGTCAGCACGTCAACACGACCGACTCGGCGGTTCGGATCACCCACATCCCGACCGGCATCGTGGTGACAAGTTCGGAAAAATCGCAGCACCAGAACCGCGACATCGCCATGAAGGCGCTTAAATCGCGCCTCTACCAGATGGAACTGGACCGTCGAAACGCCGAGATCAACGCCGCGCACGAGGCCAAGGGCGACGCGGGCTGGGGCAACCAGATCCGGTCCTACGTTCTGCAGCCCTATCAGATGGTCAAGGACCTGCGCACGGGTTACGAGACCTCGGACACCAAGGGTGTTCTGGACGGTGATCTGGATGGGTTCATGGCGGCCACGCTGGCGATGAACGTATCGGGCAAAAGCCGGGCCGAGGCGCAGTCGGACGCCTGATTGCGCACGGGGCGGGTGGCACACCGACAAAAGATACATACAAAACACCGGGTTTAAATGCGATCCGTCCATCGCTAGGCTGAGTTCGATCATAGCCTGGACGTAACCCCATGACCCCAATCGAAACTTCGGCCGTCGAACTGCTGAGCAAGCTGCGCGCGGGGCAGGTTTCGGCCGTCGAAGTGATGCGCGCGACGCTGGACCGGATCGCGCAGGTCAACGACCGGGTCAACGCCATCGTGGCACTGCAGGATGAAGATGCACTGATGGCGCAGGCGCAGGCGGCCGACGGCCATGCCCGGCATGGCCCGCTGCACGGTCTGCCAATGGCGGTCAAGGATCTGGTGAACGTGGCGGGCATTCCTTCGACCCAGGGTTCGCCCCTGTTTCGCGGCCATGTGCCCGATGCCGACGACCTCATCGCGGCCCGACTGCGCGCGGAAGGCGCGATCCTGATCGGCAAGACCAACACGCCGGAATTCGGTCTGGGGTCGCATACGTTCAACCCGGTCTATGGCGCAACCCGCAACCCCTATGACCTGACGCGCAGTTGCGGCGGGTCTTCGGGCGGGGCGGCGGTCGCCTTGGCCACGGGAATGCTGGCGCTGGCCGATGGGTCCGACATGATGGGCAGCCTGCGTAACCCGGCCGCTTGGAACAATGTCTATGGCTTCCGCCCGACCTGGGGCCGCGTCCCGTCCGAGCCGGTGGGCGATCTGTATCTTCATCAACTTTCGACGCTGGGTCCGATGGCGCGCAGCCCAGAGGATATCGGGCTGCTGCTGGACGTGATGTCGGGCGCGGACCCGCGCCAGCCCCTGTCGCTCGACAGCGATCCGGTCTCGCCCGTGCCGGTCAGAAGCCTTGAGGACATGCGCATCGGCTGGCTGGGTGACTGGGGCGGGGCCTTCCCAACGGAAGACGGCATTCTGCCGCTGTGCGCGCGCGAGTTGACGCTGTTTGCCCAGTTGGGCGCCACGGTCGAGGAGGTACCGCCCCCCTTCGATGCCGAACGGATCTGGGAGTCCTGGATCACGCTGCGCTCGTTCAGCGTGGCGGCCGGGCTGCAACCCCTGGCCGACCGCAAACACGCCCTGAAGGACAGTGCCCTATGGGAGCTCGAGCGCGGGCTGGCCCTGACCGCGATGCAACTGCAGGACGCCAGCGTGACCCGGTCAGACTGGCACCGGCGGGCGGTTGCGCTGTTTTCCGAATATGACGCGCTGGTGCTGCCAGCAGCGCAGGTCTGGCCGTTTCCGGTGGACTGGCCGTATCCGCGCCGCATCGCCGGGGTCGAGATGGACAGCTATCACCGTTGGATGCAGGTGGTGACACCGGTCAGCCTGTTGGGGCTGCCCTGCCTGTCGATTCCGGCCGGATTCGGGCCGAGGGGGCTGCCGATGGGGATGCAGCTGTTCGGTCCGCGGGGCAGCGATGCCCGACTGCTGTCGATCGGGGCCGCCTATCATGCGGTTACGCATTGGCCGCAGAAACGGCCGCCCGAGATTTGAAGGAACTGGGAGGACAGACGGAACATGGACAGGCCATTCGGAGTTCCAAAGTTGAAACCCGCCAGCCGCGAAATGCTGCGCACGGCGCTGCGCCGGGGCTGGCAGGACTATTGCCGCGCGCCGATCTTCGGCCTGCTGTTCGCGGGGTTCTACGTTCTAGTGGGTTGGCTGATGGCATGGATCACGGTGCAGACGGGCACCTCGTACTGGCTGGTGCTGGCCGCGATCGGGTTTCCGCTGTTGGGGCCGTTTGCAGCGGTGGGGCTGTACGAGGTCTCGCACCGGCTGGAACAGGGCGCGCCGCTGGATTTCGGCGCGATCTTCGGCGTGGTGATCCAGCAGAGCCGCCGACAGCTGCCGTCGATTTGCGCCATCATCGTTGTGATCTTCTTGTTCTGGTTCTTTCTGGGCCACATGATCTTCGCCCTGTTCATGGGCCTGTCGACCATGACCAACGTGTCCTCGTCGCTCGAGGTGTTCCTGACTGCGAACGGGTTGACCATGCTTGCCGTCGGAACCGTGGTCGGAGCGCTTTTCGCGATCCTGCTCTACATGATCTCGGTGCTGTCGATTCCGATGCTGCTGGATCGTGAACTGGATTTCGTGACGGCGATGATTTCCAGCTATGCCTATGTCGCAGTGAACAAGCGTGTGATGCTCGGGTGGGGCGCGTTCATCGCCGTCACCACCTTCATCGCCATGATCCCGTGGTTTTTGGGCCTGCTGATCGTGCTGCCGCTGTTCGGCCATGCCAGCTGGCACCTGTACCGGCAGATCACGGGGGATAGTGACGGCGAAGAAACCGCCCAGACCTGATCGGTGCGGTCACTGCTGCGGAACCTCGCGCCCCATGTCGATCAGCCGCTGGCGCAGCCGGGCGGCGGCTGGCAGACCGGCCTCGAGCGCATGCACATAGGCGTGGGTCAGGAAGAACGCTGCTGCATCCGCATCGCTCTGCGCGTCTGCGGCCTGTTCATACAGGGCCGCCAAGGCCCGGATGTCGCCGGCCGCATGTGCGTTCAGCAGACGGTCGTCCAGTGCGCTCATTCGGCGGCGGGCCTATCGTGGCGCGCGATCAGCCGCTGTGCGACCCAGTCATGGAACAGATGCGTCGGCCCATCCATCGCCGGTGAGAAATGCCCTCCGTCGAAACCGGGGGCCGCGCGACCGCGCTGCATGCCTTCGACCACGAACACGTCTTCTTCGAACACCAGTTTCCACTGCTCGGTGTTGCGCGCGCGCAGGTCGGCATCTGTGTCCGGCGACGCATAGAACAGATGGATATGTTCCGATGTACGGTCCTGCGCCTCGGGGCGCAGGATGATGGCAAAGGCGTGGTCGCGATGCACGCCCAACAACACGTTGGGAAAGGCGGCGATGTATTCGGCGGCCGTGTCCCACTTGGCGCTCAGCCCCGGAAAATCGGGGAAGGTGCGGCCGTCCTCGCCGGTCAGCTGGCGATAGACAAGGGTACCCTGGCCGGAAAACAGGCCGGGCTCCTGGATGTGATAGTGGTCTTCCAGCCGGGAATAGCTGTTCAACCCGGGATGCACCCAGGGCAGGTGATAGCTTTCGCAGTAATTCTCGACCGCCAGCTTCCAGTTGCAGTTCACGTCCAGCCGGAAGGCGCTGTCGGGGCCGCCATGGTACAGCGGCTGGTCGAACTCGGCCCATCGTTCGATCAGCTTGGCGTTGGCATCCTCGAAGGCCGGAGCGGTTCCCGAGACGTTGATCCAGACCACCTCGCGCCAGATTTGGCTGCGCACCTCGATCAGGCCCAGTTCGGACCGGTTCACCGCGTCATGCGCGTTCTGGCCCGGCCCGCCCACATGCGGGGTCGCCACCAGGCGACCCTCGGTCGAATAGCACCAGCTGTGATAGGGGCAGCGGATCGCGCCTTCGATCTTGCGCGGTTCGGCCACCAGGATCATGCCACGGTGGCGGCAGATGTTCTGGAACACCCGTACCTGGCCCGACCGGTCGCGCAGCAGCAGCAGGGGGATGCCGAGAAACTCGATCGGGACCGCGTCGCCCGGTTCGGGCACGTCGGCGGTTACGGCCAGTCCGGACCAGCCGTCCAGCAGCAGGGCCTGGCTCTCCTCGGCGTGCAGCCGGGGGTCGGTATAGTGCGCGTTGGGCAGGCCCAGCGCGGTTTCGATGCTTTGGCGAACGGCAGACAGATCGGTCAGTGTGCTGGCCATGTGGTCCTCCTCGGTTGCCACCCAGCCTAAGCAGTCCCACCGCCGGCCCGCTGTCATGTCCGCGACCCGGGTTTTTCTCACAACGACATGTTGGCGGCCTGCCGGGGTGGTCAGGACCGGGCCAGCCGCGCGACCCCGAGGGCCGCCTTCAGATCTTGCCCCAGGAACCGCAGTTCCAACTTTCGGCAGTCGGAGGCGCTTGCGCCTAGCCTGACGCTGTATCCGGTGCGTACCGACGCGGCCGGAGTGGTTGCGTCCGCAAGAACGTAGAAGCGGGTGCCGATGGCATCGCGATGCGCCATCATGATTTGTGTCGTCGTGCCTGAGCGGACGGCCAAGCCGCGCAGTTCGCGCGAAGCCGGTGTCGCACCCGGCGTGACGGGGTCGAAGGCGCGTACGGTCGCGTGGCTGCCCTGGTTCCGGGCAAACAGCAACAGATGGCAGGTGTGCCGCGGCTCTGCGGGATGGGTTTCGATGACATGATGAAACCCGCTGCACAGCAGGGTTTCCTCCCGTTTTAATTGGCCCGTCGCGAAAAACTTCAGCAGGGACGGAGGCAGCGGCGCCGACTCGGTTTTCGGTATTTCGGAAAGGGGGGTCAGAAGGATGCGGGCATCAATCCCGAAAAAGCGGCAGATCCGGTCCAGCACATCAGGCCGTGGAAAGCTTTCGCCAGACAGATATCGATTGAACTGGGTGCGATTGATGCCCAGACGGCGGCAGACCTCGGACACCGAGGGATAGCCGCTGACCAGCTGCCGGAGGTTCTCGCCAAGCATTGTGCGCAATTCTTCAGGTGTGCGTGCTTTATGGCCCATGCCTTGTCCAGTCATGGCCTATGGCAACGCAACACGACTGTGCCGACACAGCGTCCGCCGTCGGCCTGAACCGGAATATCGCATAATTTTCCCCAAGAGCTTTCCTGTCGGAAAGAACCGACGCTAGGCTAATGCCTTATAGGCCAAAGGCAATAGGCATTTGGCGATTTTGCACAAACTATTTGGGAAAACCGGCCAGATGACACTGACCGGCGACAGTCTCGAGTGGATATGGAGACAAGCGGCCCCCCTTGCGCGGGGGCGACGACCCGTCAGCTGCCGCGCAGCAGGGCGGCCACGCCGGTCCGGGCGATTTCCATCAGTCCAAGCGGGCGCATCAGGTCGGCAAAGGCGTCGATTTTTTCGGGTGTGCCAGTAATCTCGAAGATGAAGGAATTCAAGGTGCTGTCTACCACGTTGGCGCGAAAGATGTCGGCCAGGCGCAGCGCCTCGACGCGCTTTTCGCCTTCGCCCACGACTTTGATGATCGCCAGTTCTCGCTCGACCGAGGGGCCTTCGACGGTCAGGTCATGCACGTCGTGCACAGAAACGATCCGGCCCAGCTGCGCCTTGATCTGCTCGATCACCTGCGGTGTGCCGGTGGTCACGATGGTGATACGGCTGAGGTGGCCGGTGTGGTCGACCTCGGCCACGGTCAGGCTTTCGATGTTGTAGCCACGTCCGGAAAACAGCCCGATCACGCGCGCCAGGACGCCGGGTTCGTTTTCGACCAGAACGGCGATCGTGTGGCGCTCCTGCACGTCCGAAAACGTCGGGCGCAGGTTATAGGCCGAATGGCGGGTAGAGCCTTTTTTAATGTGTAGGGCAGACATTTATGTCCCTTTCTTCAACTTTCGTGCGCCGGAAGGTCCGGCCGGGTGCGATGGGAGCGATCAGACCAGTACCGAGCCCTTGGAGTCGATCACACCCTGTGTTTCGGCCTCACCCAGCAGCATCTCGTTATGCGCCTTGCCCGACGGGATCATGGGGAAGCAGTTCTCGTGCTTTTCGACCAGACAGTCAAAGATCACCGGACCGTCGTAATTGATCATCTCCATGATCGCGTCATCCAGATCGGCCGGGTCCGAGCACATGATTCCCTTGGCCCCGAAGGCTTCGGCCAGCTTGACGAAATCGGGCAGGGCCTCGGACCAGGAATGCGAGTAGCGTTCGCCGTGCAGCAGCTCCTGCCACTGGCGCACCATGCCCAGGCGTTCGTTGTTCAGGATGAACTGTTTCACCGGCAGGCGGTATTGGACGGCGGTGCCCATCTCCTGCATGTTCATCAGCCAGCTGGCCTCGCCCGCGACGTTGATCACCAGCGCGTCGGGGTGCGCCATTTGCACCCCGATCGAGGCCGGGAAGCCATAGCCCATGGTGCCCAGCCCGCCCGAGGTCATCCAGCGGTTTGGATCTTCGAAACCCAAGAACTGCGCGGCCCACATCTGGTGCTGGCCCACTTCTGTACAGACGTAGCGGTCACGGTCCTTGGTCAGTGCCTCAAGTCGCTGCAGCGCGTATTGCGGTTTGATCGACTTTTCGCTGTTCGTGTAGGCAAGGCAGTTCACCTTGCGCCAGTCCGAGATCTGGGCCTGCCACTTGGTGACGGCCGCGGCGTTGGTCTTGCGCCCGCGCGCCTTCCACACTTTCAGCACGTCTTCCAGAACATGCGCCACGTCGCCCACGATTGGGATGTCCACTCGGATCACCTTGTTGATCGAGGACGGGTCGATATCGATATGCGCCTTTTTCGACTTGGGCGAGAACGCGTCGATGCGCCCGGTGATCCGGTCGTCGAACCGGGCGCCGACATTGATCATCAGGTCACAGTCATGCATGGCCATGTTCGCCTCGTACAGGCCGTGCATGCCCAGCATTCCGATCCAGTTCTTGCCCGATGCGGGGTAGGCGCCCAGACCCATCAGGGTCGAGGTGATGGGGAAGCCGGTCGCGTCCACCAGCTCGCGCAGCAGTTGGCTGGCGGCAGGGCCCGAATTGATCACGCCGCCGCCGGTATAGAACACGGGCTTCTTGGCGGTTTCGATGGCAGCGACCAGTTCGGTGATCGCGTCCAGATCGCCCTTGACCGCCGGCTGATAATGCGAGGTCGAGGGTTTCGGCGCGGTATAGGTGCCGGTCGCGAACTGCACGTCCTTGGGAATGTCGATCAGCACCGGGCCGGGGCGGCCGGCAGTGGCGACGTGAAACGCCTCGTGCAGGGTTGCGGCCAGCGAATTGGTGTCCTTGACCAGCCAGTTGTGCTTGGTGCAGGGGCGGGTGATGCCCACCGTGTCGGCCTCCTGGAACGCGTCCGAGCCGATCATGAAGGTCGGCACCTGGCCGGTCAGAACCACGATCGGGATCGAATCCATCAGCGCATCGGTCAGGCCGGTCACCGCGTTGGTCGCGCCGGGGCCCGAGGTCACCAGCGCGACGCCGGGCTTCCCGGTCGACCGGGCATAGCCTTCGGCGGCATGGACCGCGCCCTGTTCATGCCGCACCAGGATGTGACGGATGTCGTTCTGCAGAAAGATCTCGTCATAGATCGGCAGGACGGCGCCGCCGGGATACCCGAATACCGTGTCCACGCCCTGATCCTTGAGGGCCTGGACCACCATCTTTGCGCCGGTCATCTCACGTGTCATCTGCTTTGCTCCGTTCGCGACATGTGTCTTGCGTTTGACATAAAAAAGCCCCCGAAGTTTCGGAGGCGCATGGGTTCGATTATGGTGTACCGTTACCGGCCCATGCGCGTGGTTCCTACGATTACGACTAGCGTTTTCATCGCCAGAGGCTCCTTTTTGCGTGCAGGGACATTATGGGTGGGGGGACGGGGCGTCAACAGGCAATCTGGCCAATTTCCTGTCTCTGAGGTCGAATTTTGCGACATTTTATTGCGCAGATTGACGCATGGCCGGAATTTCCGCGAATGGTGCCGCGGGCACGGGTTCCGAAGTCAGAAAGCGGCAGGTCGATGTCTGAAATGGGCATGAGCCGCACGCGCCGCCGGGTCAGGCTGAACCGGAAAGTGCAAGGACGGAGGCGCGCATGCTTGTGGATCTGGTGGACCTGGGCCGTTATCCGATCGACCGGCCGGACTCGGCGGCCTACCAGCGGCTGATCGCGGATATCCGGCGCGAGCTTGACGCGGACGGGTGCGCGGTGCTGCCCGGTTTCGTGCATGACGGTGGTCTGGCGCAGTTGCTAACCGAGGCCGAGGCCGTCGCCCCGCGCGCGCATCGAAGTTTCAACCGCACCAACCCTTATTTCACCCGAGACGATCCCCGGTTCGGCATCCGCCACCCGATCCGACGGTTCTATGACCGGTCGAACGCATTTGTACCGGCCGACAATTTCCCCGAGACCGGCCCGTTGCGGCGTATCTATGAATATGATGGCTTTCTGCCCTTTATCCGCGCGGCCCTGAACGAACCCCAGGATCGGTTCTTTCGCTATGACGATCCTCTGGCCGACGTGATCATCAACGTGGTCGAGGAAGGGCAGGGGTTCCCCTGGCATTTCGATACCAACAACTTCACCGTGACTCTGGCGATCCAGAATGCCGAACGGGGCGGGGCGTTCGAATACGCGCCCAACCTGCGCACGCCTGAACACGAGAATTTCGACAAGGTGGCCGCGATCCTCGACGGTGACATGAGCGCTGTCCGGCAACTGGAACTTCAGCCTGGTGACCTGCAGATATTTCGCGGCCGCTACTCGCTGCACCGGGTTGCACCGGTCAGCGGCCCTTGGCCGCGCTATGTGGGTATCTTTTCCTTCGTTGAGGCAGAGGGGATGTGTGGCGGCATAGAGCGGACAAAACAGCTGTACGGCCGCGTGCTGCCGCATCACCTTGCGCGTGCCGGGCGGCGGGCTGACCGTCTGTTGGACTGACCCGCGTCAGTACCCGACGCCGGTGCCCTGCAATACGCCATGTTCCAGCGCATAGCGCGTCAGGCCGGCGGTCGAGGAAATGCCCAGCTTGCGCTTGATGTTCTTGCGGTGGGTCTCGACCGTGCGGACCGAGATGTCCAGCGTCTGGGCCACTTCCTTGTTCGACTTGCCCTGCGCCAGTTCCAGTAGGATCGTCTGCTCGCGCCCGGTCAGCGCTTCGCGGGTGCTGTCGCCCTTGGGCTCCAGAGAGCCGCTGGCCCCGGTGCACAGATAGCGCTCGCCGCGCATCACCGCATCGATGGCCTGTTTGATCTCGTCGGTCGGCACATCCTTGAGGATGTATCCCTTGGCGCCATGGCTCAGCGCAGTCGAGATGTATTCGGGGCTGTCATGCATCGACAGGATCAGGATTCGGGTCTGGGGCAGGCGTTCCAGAATGATCTCGGTGGCGCTCAGCCCGCCCGTGCCGGGCATGTTCAGATCCATCAGAATCACGTCGGGCCGCAGATCCGGGGCCAAGTCGATTGCTTCCTGCCCGTTGCCCAGGGTGCCGACCACGTTAATGTCGTCATAGCTTTCAAGGATCGACTGGATGCCCTCGGCAACCATCGGATGATCGTCGACGATCAGGACTCGGGTCGTGTCTGTCATCAGGAACCGGCCTTTCTTTTGGGTGTCGCGTCTTCCTGCGGCGGCAGCAGGTGGCTCAGCGGCAGGCTGACCTCGATCACCGTTCCGCTCTGCGCGCCGCGTGATGACAGAATGCGCAGGGTCCCGTCAAGCTGTTCGATCCGCTCCTGCATGTTGCGCAGGCCGATCCCGGTGCTGATCTGGCCCGGCCGGCTGCGCAACCCGCGCCCGTTGTCGGTGATGCGCATCGTGGCGCCTCGCTTGTGGCCGCGCAGGTCGATCGTCACCCGCGTCGCGCCGGAATGGCGTTCGACATTGGTCAGCGCCTCTTGCGCGATTCGGTAGAGCGCGATCTTGCTGTCATGGTCCAGACGGTTGCGGAACACGACGGTGGAAAACTCGGTCTCGATCCCCGTGCGTTCGCGGAAATCGTCGGTCAGCGCCTTGAGCGCGGGGCCGAGGCCCAGATCGTCCAGAACACCGGGGCGCAGGTCGCGGCTGATGCGGCGCACCTCGGTGATGGCGGTGCCCAGATTGTCGATCCCCTTGTCCAGCGGCGCCCGCGCACCGTCATGATCGCCTTTTGCGAGGCGCCGGCGCGCATTGTCCAGCGCATAGCGCACTCCGACCAGAATCTGGCTGATCCCGTCATGCAATTCGCGCGCTACGCGGCCGCGCTCTTCCTCCTGGGCGTCGATGACCCGCTTGGTCAACTCTTTCAGCTTGGCATCCGCGAGGCGACGTTCGCGGATGTTCAGCAGCATCCCCGAGGCAAAGACGATCAGCACCGCCGCCAGAACGATGCCGCCGATATAAAGGAAGGTGCGCTGCACGCGCGCCTCGACCTCGGCGCGGGCATTGGCGACGGTGGCAACGATGTCGTCGATGAACACGCCGGTGCCCACCGCCCAGCGCCAGTCCTGCAGGCCGACCACATAGGCGATCATCATCGCCTCTTCCCCGGTCGAGGGCTTCTGCCACATGAAGCTGTGCCACCCGGCGCCTTGCCGGGCCAGCCGGATGAACTCGTCCACCACGGGCACGCCGTTGCTGTCGGTCAGACCTTCCCAGTTGCGGTTGATGAACTCGGTCTGGCGGGGGCTGACCAGGTTGTTGCCGTCATAGTCATAGACGAAAAAGAACCCGTCCTTGCCGTAGATCATCGCCGACAGGATCTGGGCGACGGTCTTCTTGGCCTCTTCGTCATCGGGGGCGGCGCGGCCGTAGATATAGGCAAAGCCGTTGCGCGCCTGGGTGACATAATTGCGCAGTTCCTGCTTCTTGGCCTCGATCAGGCGACGCTCCAGCGCCTGTATCTCACGCTCGGCCGTGGCGCGGGATTCGATGGCCACCATCAGCGCGATTGCCGCCACCGCCAGCACCAGCGGGATGGCTGCGACCAGTGACAGTTTCTGCGCATAAGTCAGCGAAAACAGAGATCGAAGTTTCCCCATGGACGAATCGATACGCAAGCCGCGGCGCAAATGCAAAGAGATTGGGCATCTTTCGCCGTTCCGGGCCCGAAAGTCACGCGGACGATAGCGGTAACAGCCGGTTTTGCCATCATGCCGGACCAAAAAATCGCGCGCTCTACGCAGTAGTAGGTATTCACTTTCAAGCGGCCTTGATTAACGTGTCGACACTCGAAGCGACTGGTCCGGGTGCTTCCGGGCCGTGAATGAATGAAGGGGAGGATCACCTGATATGGATCGTCGCAAGTTTCTGAAGACATCGGCACTGGGCGGCTCGGCCGCGGCGGCAACCGCACTGGCGGCACCGGCCTACGCGCAGGGCAAGCGCACGCTGACCATGGTTACCTCGTGGGGCCGCGGTCTGGCGGGCGTGTTCGACAGCGCCCAGCGCTGCGCCGACAGCATCACCGCAATGTCCGACGGCAACCTGACCGTCGACATCAAGGCCGCGGGAGAACTGGTCGGCGCGTTCGAAGTGTTCGACGCCGTGTCGTCGGGCCAGGCCGACATGTACCACGCCGCCGACTATTACTTCGTCGGTCAGCACCCGGCCTATGCCTTCTTCACCGCGGTTCCGTTCGGCATGACCGCGCAGGAACTGGTGAACTGGTACTACTTCGATGGCGGCATGGAACTGCATGACGAGCTGGGTCAGATCTTCGGCCTGAAGTCGTTCCTGGCCGGCAACACCGGCGCGCAGGCCGGCGGCTGGTTCTCGAAAGAGATCAACAGCCCCGAGGACTTCAACGGTCTGAAGTTCCGTATGCCGGGCCTGGGCGGCAAGGCGCTGGGCAAGCTGGGCGCATCGGTCCAGAACATTCCGGGTTCGGAAGTGTACCAGGCGCTGTCGTCCGGCGCGATCGACGGCACCGAGTGGATCGGTCCCTGGGCCGACGAAAAGGCCGGCTTCCAGGAGATCACCAAGATCTACTACACCGCTGGCTTCCACGAGCCGGGCGCGGGCCTGTCGCTGGCAACCAACCGCGAAGTGTTCGAAAGCCTGTCGCCGGCGCACCAGAAGATCATCGAGATCGCGGCCGCCGAAGCGCACCAATGGAACCTGGCGCAGTTCCTGGCCAACAACGGTGCGGCGCTGCAGCGTCTGCAGGCCGGTGGCGTGAAGGTCATGGAATTCCCCGACAGCGTCTGGGATGCCTTCGGCAAGGCCAGCCAGGACGTTCTGGCCGAGAACATGGGCGACGAGCTGTTCAAGAAGGTCCATGACAGCGCAATGGCGTCGATGAAGGCCTCTTCGTCGTGGCTGAACATGTCGTCGGGCGTCTACACCGCGCAGCGCGACCGCGTTCTGGGCTAACTGGCCAACTGGCAATCATTCGGTTTCCCCGCCTCGCGCGGGGAAGCCATTTCTGTTGCAGGTGCGCGGATCGGTCAAATTCCGGTATAATCAGCATCGCAACTGACGGGACCTGGGGACATCATGCAGGACGAAAACGGTATCTCGTTCTTCGGCGCCCTGTGGAACGGACTGCTCTGGTTCGTTCAAAACATCGCCGAAGCCTTCTATAATTTCGGATACGCGATCACGCATCCGCAGCTGTGGCTGGACTGGTCGAACAAAGAAGCGATCATGCGCTTCGTCTATTATGGCGGATCGGTCGAGTTCTTCTTCGTGGTCTTCACAGGCTTTCTGGTGATGACGGCCATCGGCATCTATCACCGGAATTTCATGTGGGGCGTCGTGCGCGTTCTGGAAGGCTTTGCCAACACGACGGGTCGGTTCTTTGCCTGGGCGGGCCTGCTGATGGTGATCCAGCAGATCGTCATCGTGTTCATGCAGCGTGTTTTCGCGCGGCCCGACATGGCGTTCGGCCTGGGTATTCCGTTTCAGATGGATATCAGCTGGTACGCCGAAGAGCTGAAGCTGTACAATGCGCTGGTCGTCTGCCTGTGTTGCACCTACACCTTCGTGCAAGGCGGCCATGTCCGGGTTGACCTGATCTATGCCGGCATCTCGCACCGGGCCAAGCGCGTGGTCGACATGCTGGGCTCGATCCTGTTCATGATGCCCATCGCGGTTCTGGTCTGGCTGTATGGCTGGTTCTTCCTGTGGCGGCACCTGATCGTGCCGAATCCTTCGGCCAGCGACACGCTGGACCGGCTGGTGATGAAATCCCGCGCGCTGCGCTGGAACGTCGAAACCATCGGTTTCAGCCCCAACGGCTTCAATGCCTACTTCCTGTTCAAGATCCTGCTTGTGGCCTTTGCCGCGATGGTGTTCCTGCACGCGATCGCGTTCTTCTACCGGTCCTATCTCGAATTCGTCGAAGGCCCGGAAAGCGCTGGAAAATACCTCGACAAGGACAGCCTTGGCGAAGGTGAAGAAGCCTACGAAGGCACACATTAAGGACGGAGACCCAGACACATGCTATTCGGACTTGATGGCGTCGAGATAGGCCTCATTATCGTATTCCTCTGCCTGTTTGGCGGGATTCTCAGCGGCTTTCCGGTGGCGTTTGCCATCGGCGGGGCCGGCATCATCTCTTTCGGGATCATCGCCGCGCTGGACAGCGCCGGATTGCTGATCCACCAGGCGATCGACACAAGCTCGCAAGCCTATCGGGACCTCGTGAATTCGGGCGTGAAACCCGATGTGATTTCCGTGTTCCGGTACCCGGATCTGCCAAGGATTGCCGAGCCGGTCTTCGCCTCGGGCTGGGAAACCGCGCTGGACCGCAACGTGTCCTTTATCGTGAACCGCATCAACGAACGGGTTCTGGCCGGTCAGTCGATCGAGACTCTGCTGGCGGTGCTGATGTTCGTGCTGATGGGCATCACGCTGGAACGCTCGAAAATCGCCAACGACCTGCTGACCACCATGGCGCGCGTCTTTGGGCCGCTGCCGGGCGGTCTGGCGGTGTCGATCGTGGTCGTGGGTGCGTTCCTTGCGGCCTCGACCGGGATCGTGGGCGCGACCGTGGTGACGATGGGCTTGCTGGCCCTGCCGACCATGCTGCGCAACAACTACTCGCCGGAACTGGCGACTGGCGTGATCGCGGCCTCGGGCACGCTGGGCCAGATCATTCCGCCCTCGATCGTGATCGTTCTGTTGGGCACTCTGGCGGGAGACCTGTATTCGACTGCGCAAGAGACCCGCGCAGTCGAGGCGGGCTGTACCGACGCGCTGACATATCTGGGTGAGCCGGCCGTGGTTTCGGTGGGGACGCTGTTCCAGGCGGCGCTGCTGCCGGGGATCATGCTGGCGCTGCTTTATGCGCTCTACGCATTTGGCTACGCGTTGTTGAACCCGCACAAGGCGCCTGCGGTCGAACTGTCGGGTGGCAGCGGCGAGCCGATCACGCGTTCGGAGGGGCTGACCTGGCTGCTGGGTGCTCCGGTCGCTCTGATCGTGGGCGCGGTGCTGCTCGGCAACCTAGGCGTCATCGGCAGCCAGAATATCACGGTTTCGGGATTCTCGGATATCGGTGAGGCAGCCACGCTGCGTACCAACGTGTCCGAAGAGTGCAAGGCCTCGATGATCGAACTGCATGGTCAGGAGGCCTGGGACAAGGCTGTGGCCGAGCAGGAAGCCATCGACGCTGCCGGCGGCGTGACCGAGTCGCAGCGGCTGAGCGAGGAAGAGTTGGCTGCCGCGCGTGAAGCCAAGATCGCCGCCGCCGCACCGATCGGTACCGGTGTTGCAGTGATTGTCGTGCTGCTGGGGCTGACGCTGGTGATGGGCCGGGGCATCGCGCCGTCGCAATCGCCGCAGCCGCTGATCGTGGGGGCAATCGGGCTTGTCCTGATGCTGCTGGTCGATGTGCTGCTGATCGCGCCGACCACCTCGTCGGGGGCCACGTTCCTGCTGTTGGCGCTGCCGTTCGCACTGGCAATGTATGGCTGCAAAGCCGCGGCTGCGCGCTGTGCCACCAATGATCTGATCCGCGTGGTGTTCCCGCCGCTGGTTCTGATCATCGCGGTTCTGGGCTCGATCCTGGGCGGCGTGACCAACCCGACGCCGGCGGCGGCGCTGGGGGCGGGCGGGGCCATCATGCTGGCGGCCTATCGCAAGCTGCAGGACCAGGGTCGGTCGGGCAAGGTGATCATCTGGTCGACCTTCGCAGTCATCATCTGCCTGCTGCTGGGCGTGAACTTTGACCTGCGCATCAATCAGGGTGGCGTCTCGGTCGAGAGCTGGATCGCCTTCATCCTGGCCTATGCTGCCTATCTGTACGCGCTGTTCGGCCTGCTGTTCGCGTGCTGGGTGTTGTTCACAAGCGGCGTGCTGACACCGGTGGTGCGGGAAACCGCCAAGGTGACCTCGATGGTCTTCACCATCCTTATCGGCTCGCAGCTGCTGAACCTCGTGGTGATCTCGTTCGGCGGGGAGCACTATATCCAGCAGTTCCTGAGGAGCTTCGACAACGAATTCACGGTCTTCCTGATCGTGATGTTGGTGCTGTTCATCCTGGGCTTCGTGCTGGACTTCCTCGAGATCATCTACATCGTGATCCCGATCGTGGGGCCGGTGATCTATGGCGGGTCGTTCGATCCGAAATGGGTGACGATCATGGTGGCGGTGAACCTGCAGACCTCGTTCCTGACGCCGCCATTCGGGTTCGCGCTGTTCTATCTGCGCGGCGTGGCGCCGAAAGAGGTGACGACGGGCCATATCTACCGCGGGATCATCCCCTTCGTGCTGATCCAGGTGGTGGGCATAGCGATCCTGTGGTTCTTCCCGTCGATCGTGACCATCGTTCCGGACCTGATCCCGAACTGACAGGTCTTGGCGTTTTCAAATTGAAAAGGGGGCCGCGTGGCCCCCTTTGCTTTGCCACCGGCTGACGCCGGTTGTCAGGTGAACTGGATCAGGTCACAGCGGTTTCCGAACGGGCCCTGCCAAACGGCAACAATGCATAGGGTTTGTGGCGCGACTCGTCCTCGAACAGAACGCCCTTGGCCCGCATGTCCGCGTGATCGCGGGCGAAATCATCGGTGGCTAGGAAGAAGCCCACCCGGTCGCCGGTCTGGTTGCCGATGGCGGCCTGCCGATCGGCCCCATCGGCCTTGGCCAGCACCAGCCCAGCGCCGCCGCCGGGCGGGGTGACGAGAACCCAGCGTTTGCCGTCGCCCAGTTCGACATCCTGGGTCAGTCGAAAGCGCAGCGTCCGGGTGTGGAACGCGATCGCGTCCTCATAGTCCGGCACCACCAGGGTGACGGCTTGCAAGGTTTGCCGCATGGATGTTCAACCCCTGGTCGGGTGTCGGTCGGGAAGCTGGATGCTTGCGACCTGTTCGGCAATCGGAGCGGCCGCCAGCGGATGGTGTTCGCTGTTCGAGAAGGCCGAGGGGTCGCTGACCGATTGCCACCTGTTGCCCAAATAGACTTCCAGGCCCGCGAACTTGGCCTTGTACCCCATCTTGGGGCTGCCCGGCACCCAATAGCCCAGATAGACATAGGGCAGGCCGGCCTCGCGCGCGATATCGATATGGTCGAGGATCATGTAGGTGCCCAGAGAGTTCTGCGGCTGATCGGGGTCGTAGAAGGAGTAGACCATGCTCAGCCCGTCATCCAGGACGTCGGTCAGGCTGACGGCGATCAGGTTGCCGGTTTCCGGGTCGGCATATTCCACCACGCGGCTGCGGATCGGGGTTTCCTCGATCATCGCAGCAAATTCGAACACGTCCATATCGGCCATTCCGCCATCTGCGTGACGCGCATCGAGATAGCGCCGGAACAGTTCGTACTGGTCATCGGTGGCCCAGGGCGAGGTTGCACGCCGCTGGAGATGCGCGTTGCGTCGCGCCGCGCGTTTCTGGCTTTTGCTCGGGTGGAACGCCGACACGTCAATCCGCGCCGAAAGGCAGGCGGCGCAATCGGCGCAGGATGGCCGGTACAGTACGTTCTGCGAGCGCCTGAATCCCTGTTGCGACAAGGCGTTGTTCAGGTGATCGGCACCTTCACCCTGAAGCGCGGTGAACAGCTTCCGCTCAACCCTGCCCTCGAGATAGGGGCAGGGTTGTGGTGCAGTCACATAGAACTGCGGCGCAATCGGCAGCGTGTGTCGCATGAAGGCCCCGTGTTTCCTCGGGGATGATGATAGCAACGCAAATCCGGGTCGCCAAGTCCCTGAAACGGTTGGGTTCAGGCGCGCTGGTTCAGCATGACGGTGCCTAGGAAGGCATCGGTCAGGCCCTGGTTGCGGGCGCTGGTCAGCATCATGATGACCGAGATGATCTGCAGGATCGGGAAGGCCATGCTGACGAAATACCCCGCAGTGTGGGCCACGGCCTTGCCGGTGTCCATCCGTTCGCCGAAGGCGTCGCGCAGCTCGATTCCCATGAATCGCATGCCCAGCGTGGCAGAGCCGTTGGCGATGGTGACCACCCGGTAGACAAAGCTGACCACTGCG
The DNA here is from genome assembly GCF_059612945.1 of Ruegeria sp. BHSC276. Taxonomy (NCBI): domain Bacteria; kingdom Pseudomonadati; phylum Pseudomonadota; class Alphaproteobacteria; order Rhodobacterales; family Roseobacteraceae; genus Ruegeria; species Ruegeria sp. BHSC276. The sequence goes on from NZ_JBXWRP010000003.1 coordinate 495,543, forward strand.
TAGATCAGCGCAAGCACGAAAAGCCCCATGCCAAAGGTCAGCAGAATGGCGACCGTGCATAGCAGCGAGATGAAGGCGATGTCGAACAGCCAGGCGAAGAAACGTTTGATCGCCACCGATTGATAGAATTCTGGCTGGCGGTCGGGATCAGGCAGGTGGGTCATTGCAGGTTCCGAATATCCGTTGGGGCGCCCTGTCCCTAAACCGGGGCAGGGCCAGTGTCCATCAGGCGGTTTCGCCTTTGTCGTCCGCATCGTTGGCGCGGGCGCGCTCGTCCATGAACTGGTCGAACTCGGCCTTGTCCTTGGCCTCGCGCAGGCGGCGCAGGAAGGCTTCAAAGTCCTGCTGCTCGCGCTCCAGCCGGGCCAGGGTATCGGCCTTGTAGGCATCGAACGCGCTGTTGCCCGAGGGCTTCATCGCGCTCATGTGGCTGTGCCACGAATGGCGGCGGCTGCAGGATTTGCTGAACATACGTTTGCTCCAGATCATGTAGGCAAGAAGGGCCAGCCCGACGGGCCAGAAGAAGATGAAACCAAGGACCATGGCGGCGATCCAGGCGCCTTTGCCCTTGTCGTCCAGCCAGGTTTCGGTGCGGTGCAGCCATCCCGGGTTGCGGGGGACGGCGGATTCGGACAATGCGGTCATGTGGGCTCTCCTGGGTTGATGTAAAACGCTTTCACATTGATGTAGATGGGGGCGTGCGGCCGGGTTGCAAGGGATCAATGTGAAAAAGATTTACATTTTTGCGAGTCCGTGCGGATCTTCCCCGCAGGGCCGCTTTGCCCCATTGACCTTGGCGGACGGCAATGTGCACCTTGCGCGCATGAGCGAAGCCCTGTCCATCACCCGTGTTCCGCGCGCCTATGACCCCGATCTGGGGCGCGAAGCCGTTGCTGCCGTGCCCGATCTGACGCCCGAGCAGTCCGAGTTGATCCTTGGCGCCGCTGGCAGCAGCCCCTATCTGAACGGTCTGATCCAGCGCGAAGGCGACTGGCTGGCGCAGGCCTTGCGGGACCCGCAGCGGGCGATGGAACGCGTCATGTCCAAGGCCCGTGCCTTGCCGCCCGACCAGTTGAAGCCCGGTTTGCGGCTGGCCAAGCGCCGCGTCGCGTTGCTGACCGCGCTGGCCGATCTGTCGGGCGCATGGCCGTTGGAACAGGTCACCGGCGCGTTGACCGACTTTGCGGCGCTTGCCGTGGACATCGCGGCCAAGGCCGAGATCGCGGCGCTGATCCGGCGCAAGAAACTGCCCGGCATGACCGAAGACGACGTCGAGACCGCCGCCGGGATGGTGATCCTGGCGATGGGCAAGATGGGCGCGCACGAACTGAACTACAGCTCGGATATCGACCTGATCGTGCTGTTCGACGAAACCCGGTACGATCCGGATGATTTCTATGAGGCGCGACAGGGCATGGTGCGGGCGACGCGCAATTTCTGCGCCACACTCAGCGACAAGACGGCCGATGGTTACGTGTTCCGCACCGATCTGCGCCTGCGCCCCGATCCCGCGGTCACCCCTGTCTGCATGGCGACCGAGGCGGCCGAGCGGTATTACGAAAGCCTGGGCCGTACATGGGAGCGTGCAGCCTATATCAAAGCCCGCCCTTGCGCCGGTGACATCGCCGCCGGGCAGCGGTTTCTGGAAACCCTGCGGCCCTTTGTCTGGCGCCGCCATCTGGATTTCGCCGCCATCCAGGACGCCCACGACATGCGCCTGCGCATCCGCGAGAATAAGGGCACCGGGGGGGCTCTGACGATCCCCGGCCATGACATGAAGCTGGGGCAGGGCGGCATTCGCGAAATCGAGTTCTTTACCCAGACGCGGCAGTTGATTGCCGGGGGCCGCGACCCCGACCTGCGCGTGCGCGGCACGGTTCCGGGACTGGCGGCGCTGGCGGCAAAGGGCTGGGTACCGCAGGACGCGGCCGACAAGCTGACCGACCACTACCGCGCCCATCGCGAGGTCGAACACCGCATCCAGATGGTGCATGATGCGCAGACCCACAAGGTGCCGCAATCGCCCGACGGGATCGAACGCATCGCCTGCCTGATGGGCACCACAAGCGCCGACCTGACGGCCGATCTGACCCGCCGTCTGAGCGAGGTGCACGAGCTGACCGAGGGCTTTTTCGCGCCCGGCGCCGGCCCCGCGCCGACCGCAGCGCCCCGGGTCGCGTTCGACGCCGGCGTTCTGGCCCGGTGGACAACCTATCCCGCGCTGCGCTCGCAAAGGGGTGCGCGCATTTTCGAGCGGCTCAAGCCCGAACTGCTGGCACGGCTGGCCAAGACCGCCCGCCCCGACGAGGCGCTGCTGGCGCTGGATGGGTTTCTGGCCGGCTTGCCCGCCGGTGTTCAGCTGTTTTCCCTGTTCGAAGCCAACCCGCATCTGATCGACCTTCTGGTCGATATCGTCGGCACCTCGCACGCGCTGGCGTCGCACTTGTCGCGCAATGCGCAGGTGTTCGACGCCGTGATCGGCGGCAGCTTCTTTGCCGAGTGGCCCGGTCAGGCCGCGCTCCGGCAAGAACTGGCTGCGGCCCTGTCCGCCGAGACCGACTATGAAACCCAGCTGGACCTGGCCCGACGCTGGTGCAAGGAATGGCATTTCCGCATCGGCGTGCATCACCTGCGCGGGCTGATCGATGGGCTTGAGGCCGGTCGGCAATATGCCGAGCTGGCCCAGACCGTGATCGCCGCGATCCTGCCTTGTGTCGAGCATCAGTTCGCGCGAAAGCACGGGCCGGCGCCGGGCCGGGGCGCGGCGGTGCTGGGCATGGGGTCGCTGGGGGCGGGCCGAATCAACTCGCAATCCGACCTGGACATGATCGTGATCTATGACCCGCAGGGCGAGGAGATGTCGGATGGCCTGCGGCCGCTGGCCACGCGTACCTACTACGCGCGGTTCACCCAGGCGCTGATCACCGCGCTGTCCGCACCCATGTCTCAGGGGCGTCTGTACGAGGTCGACATGCGCCTGCGCCCGTCGGGCAATCAGGGGCCGGTGGCGACAAGCTGGGCCAGCTTCACCCATTACCAGCAGAAGGAAGCCTGGGTGTGGGAACATCTGGCCCTGACCCGCGCCCGCGTGGTCGCGGGCGAGCCCAGGCTGGCCCGCGACATCGAGGCCTTCCGCTCCGACTTCATCGCGCGCCCGCGGGACGCGGGGCATGTCCTGCGCGAAGTTTCGGAAATGCGTGCGCGTTTGGCGGCAGCCAAGTCTCCCGCCGGGATCTGGGACGTCAAGAATGGGCCCGGCCGCCTGCTGGACATCGAACTGATGGCCGAGGCCGGGGCCTTGCTGGCGGGCTCGGCGGAACGCGATGTGGCCTCGGGCCTGCAGGGCGCCGTCGCTGCGGGGCTGCTTGAGGTCGCTCAGGCGCAGGTCTTGTGCGAGGCCTATGACCTATTCTGGCAGGTGCAATGCGCCGCGCGGCTGCTGTCGGGCAAGGTGATCGAGGCCGACAAGATCGGGCAGGGGGGCACGGCCTTTCTGTGCCGGGCCACTGGGTTTGAGCAGGTCGAACAGTTGCAGGCCGCATTGCAGGAAAACTATGCCGCCGCCGCCGCCATCATAAGCGCGGTGATCGAGGAGGGACGCGATGCCGCGCAGTGACGACCCCAACGACCCCAAGGGCCTGATCCGCGAGGCCTATCGCATCGAGGGCATCGCCTTGCCCGAATGCCGCAGCATCTTTCTGGACTGGGCGCTCAGCCTGCCGGACGGGCGCGACCAGAAACAGGCGCTGACCGCGTTGCACGCTTTCTATGCCGCGCGCGATGCCGATCATCCCATGACACAGGTCTTGCGCGAAGGGCTGGACACCGCGCAGGCCCCGCGCCGGCGCGGCGGTTGGCGTGCCCGGCCACGGTGACCCAATCGGGGCTTTCCTGCCCGCGCAATCGCGACTATGAGGGCGCCATGACGCAATCCACCACGCCCGACCGCCCCAGAATCCGTTTGAAACCCAAAGCCAACGCGCGCGGTCTGCGCCACGGCTTTCCCTGGGTCTATGCCAATGACATCGTTACCGACCGGCGCACCCGCAAGATCGCGCCCGGTGCGCTGGCCGTGCTTGAGGATGACAAACGCGCCCCGATCGCGCTGGTGGCAGTCAATCCGAACTCCAAGATCATGTGCCGGGTGCTGGATCGCGACCTGTCGGCACAGCTGGACGCCGAGTGGTTCGAAACCCGCCTGCGCCGGGCGCTCGACCTGCGCGAACGGCTGTTCGATGCGCCCTTCTACCGGCTGGTCCATGCCGAGGCCGACGGTTTTCCCGGTGTCATCATTGACCGGTTCGGCGACGCCTGCGTGATCCAGCCCAACGCCGCGTGGGCCGAGGCGCATCTGGACCTTCTGACCGACGCGCTGGTCGCGGTGACAGGGGTGAAGACCGTGCTCAAGAACGCCGCGGGCCGCACCCGCGGGCTGGAAGGTCTGGATGACGTGAACCAGACCCTGCGCGGCACCGCGCCCGATGCACCACTGCCCGTTCCGATGAATGGCGCGATCTACATGGCCGACCTGACCGGGGGCCAGAAAACCGGCCTGTTTTACGACCAGCGCCCCAACCACGCCTTTGCCGCTCGGCTGGCGGGCCCCGGTGCGCATGTGCTGGACGTGTTCAGCCACGTGGGCGGGTTTGGCCTGGCCATGCTGGCCGCTGGAGCCGACCACGCGCTGTCGGTCGATGGCTCGGCCGCCGCGCTGACTCTGGCCGAGCAGGGCGCCGTCGCCTCGGGCTTTGGCGACCGCTTTGAAACCCGACAGGGCGATGCCTTTGACGTCCTGACCCAACTGGGCGAGGACGGTGCGCAGTTCGACGTGGTCATCTGCGATCCGCCGGCCTTTGCGCCGTCGAAACAGGCGCTGGATGCCGGGCTGCGGGCCTATGAGCGGATCGCCCGCTTGGCCGCACCGCTTGTCAAACCGGGGGGGCATCTGGGCCTGTGTTCCTGCTCGCATGCCGCCGACCTGACCCGTTTCCGTGAGGCCTGCGCCCGCGGTATCGGCCGGGCCGGGCGTCAGGCGCAGATGATCCACACCGGCTTTGCCGGACCCGACCATCCGCAACTGCCGCAGCTGGCCGAGAGCGGTTATCTGAAATCCGTGTTCTACCGACTGTGAAGGCGGTTCTCGACACCTGCGTCATCTATCCGACGGTGATGCGCGAGATGCTGCTGGGCGTGGCCGCGCGGGGCCACTTCACCCCTCTCTGGTCGGCTCGCATCCTCGAGGAATGGGCCCGCGCCGCCCGCAAACTTGGCCCCGAGGGCGAGGCACAGGCCCGGGCCGAAATCGCGTTGGTGCGGGCACATTGGCCGCAGGCCGAACGCCCCGAGGCGCCCGGCCTCGAACAGCGCCTCTGGCTTCCCGATCCGGCCGACACGCATGTGCTGGCCACCGCGGTCGCCGCTTCGGCCGACACGATCATCACCGTCAATGCCAAGGACTTTCCAAGACATATCCTGGCCGAAGAGGGCCTTGCCCGCATCGACCCCGACAGCTTCCTTCACGGCATCTGGCAGAATGATCCGATCAGCGTCGAACAGGTGGCTCAATCGGTTCTGACCGAAGCCAACCGCCTGTCGGGCGACAGCTGGACCCTGCGCGCATTGATGAAAAAGGCCCGGCTGCCGCGCCTCGGCAAGGCTCTGGCGGCCTGACCGCTTCATCTGGCCCGAAATATCCCGGAGAGCGCGAGAGGCTGGCCTCTCGCTTCCTGACCCTCAGCCACGCTCCCAACGTTGCTCAAGGGCCTCCAGCGCGGCAATCCGCTCGTCCGTTTTGGGGTGGCTCATCAGCCAGGCCGGAACCACGCCCGCCCGTTGCTGTGTCAGATCCTCAAGCTTGTGAAACAGGGATTTCTGTGGCCCGATCCCGATTCCGGCCTTGGTCAGCAAGGCGGCTGCGTATTCGTCCGCCTCATACTCGTCCGCCCGCGACAGGCGCGAGGCCAGCAGCGCGGTCAGCGCATTTGCGATCCACGCGCCGATGAAGGGAATGAACCGGTTGAGAAGCATCATCAGCGCCGCCCGCATCGCGTTCTGACCGGAAAAATCGATCATCCGCCGCCGGGCATGGCCCAGCGCCACATGCCCCAGCTCGTGCGCGATGACGCTGGCCATCTCCTCGGCCGAGACCTCGCCGTTACGGAACTTGCGATAGAACCCACGGGTTATGAAGATGCGCCCGTCCGGCGCGGCCAGTCCGTTCACCGGGTCGATTTCGTAGATATAGACCGGCACGCGCGCCACATCCAAGGCGGCGGCCAAGCGGTCGGTCATGCGTTTCAATTCGGGATCGGCCAGCTCGGTCGACTTCGCATCCAGCTCGCGATGGGTGCGCCAGACGGAAATCCGATACATCACAATGGCATAGGCAATCGCCAGTAGAATTGGGGTCAGACGCAACATACCCCAGATATGGGCGGATCGGGATGCGGGGGCAAGTCGTTGCTCATCACTTTCGGGCAATGTGGGCGACTTAGGGCAGTCCGTGAGACGGAAATCGCCCGGCGTCAGATTGCAAATTCCATATTTCAAAGGTTGAAGCGAGGGCGAAACCCTTCTAGGGCAAGGCGCGCGCCGTGCCAGCGCGCGCTATGCAAGAGGGACAAATGGCCAATACAGACTCAGAAGCCCGGCACCTTGAAACATTGGATCGTGACCTGCGGCGGTTTTCCCGCCTCGAGGTCGCAACGGCGCAGGTCGGGCGGCCGTTTGTCGGATCGGGCATCGCATTCGTGTTTATCGTAATCGCCGGGATCACGGCTGCTTTGTTGTTCGGACAGGCCAGCAACACGATGATCGTCGTGATCGCGGCCATGTTCGGAGCTTACATGGCACTGAACATCGGGGCGAACGATGTGGCCAACAACATGGCTCCGGCGGTGGGCGCGAACACCCTGACCATGGGCGGCGCCATCGCGATTGCTGCAATTTTCGAAAGCGCCGGCGCCCTGATCGCGGGTGGAGACGTGGTCTCGACCATCGCCAAGGGCATCATCAATACCGAAAGCATGGGAACGGCAACTGTCTTCATCTGGGCCATGATGGCCGCGCTGCTGTCTGCCGCGCTTTGGATCAACCTGGCCACCTGGATCGGCGCTCCGGTCTCGACCACGCATTCGGTCGTGGGGGGCGTCATGGGGGCAGGGATCGCAGCGGCGGGGTTCGGTGCCGTCAGCTGGGGCAAGATGAGCCAGATCGCTGCAAGCTGGGTCATCTCGCCGGTTCTGGGCGGTGTCATTGCTGCTGCTTTCTTGTGGTTCATCAAGTCCCGGGTCATCTATCAGGACGACAAGATCGCCGCGGCGCGCAAATGGGTTCCGGTTCTGGTCGGCATCATGGCCGGGGCGTTTGCCTCGTACCTTGCGCTGAAAGGCCTCAAACATCTGTTCAAGATCAACCTGCAGACGGCCCTGATGATCGGCCTGGTCAGTGGCGTGCTGATCTGGTTGGTGACGATTCCGGTCATTCGCCGTCAGGCCGAGGGGCTGGAGAACCGCAACAAATCGCTCAAGATCCTGTTCGGTATTCCGTTGATCATTTCGGCGGCGCTGCTCAGCTTTGCGCATGGGGCCAATGACGTGGCCAATGCCGTCGGGCCTCTGGCCGCGATCGTTCAGGCCTCGGCGGTGGGTGATTTCACCCATGCGGTGAACATTCCGCCCTGGGTCATGATCATCGGCGCCTTTGGTATCTCGTTCGGCCTGTTCCTGTTCGGGCCCAAGCTGATCCGGGTGGTCGGCAGCCAGATCACCAAGCTGAACCCGATGCGGGCCTATTGCGTGGCGCTGTCGGCGGCGATCACCGTGATCGTAGCCAGCTGGCTTGGCCTGCCGGTCAGTTCGACCCACATCGCCGTTGGCGCGGTGTTCGGCGTCGGGTTCTTCCGGGAATGGGACGCCGAGCGGCGCCTGATCAAGGCGCGCGGTGCCGTGCCGGAACGCCCGGTGCTTGCCCCCGAAGAGCGCCGCCGCCGCAAGCTGGTACGCCGGTCGCATTTCCTGACGATCATCGCGGCCTGGGTGATAACCGTGCCCGCAGCGGCCCTGCTGTCGGGGCTGCTGTTCCTGGGAATTCAGGCAATCGCCGGATAAGACCAAAGCCGGGCTGTCGCTACCGCGTCAGCTCGCGCATACCGCGTTCCAGCCCGGCCAGCGTCATCGGCACCATCCGGTCTTCGAATATCTCGCGGATCATGCCGATCGAATGGGTGTACTCCCAGTATTTCTCGGGCACCGGATTGATCCACAGGTTCGACGTCCACTGCTCGCGCGCGCGCTGCAGCCAGACCTGACCGGGCTCTGCGTTCCAGTGCTCGTTGGCGCCGCCGGGATAGGCGATCTCGTAGGGCGACATCGAAGCGTCACCCACAAAGATGCACTTGTAGTCGGGGCCATACGTCCGCAACACCTCATGCGTGGGGGTCTGCGCATCCCACCGGCGTCGATTGTCGCGCCAGACGCCTTCGTACAGGCAGTTGTGGAAATAGTAATATTCCAGGTGCTTGAACTCGGCCCGGGCGGCCGAGAACAGCTCCTCGACCACTTTCACATGCGGGTCCATCGATCCGCCGACATCGAGAAACAGCAGCACCTTGACGGCATTGTGCCGCTCGGGGCGGGTCTTGACGTCCAGATAGCCGTGCTCGGCCGTGGCGCGGATGGTGCCGTCGAGGTCCAGCTCTTCGGCGGCGCCCTCGCGGGCCCAGCGGCGCAGGCGTTTCAGCGCGACCTTGATGTTGCGGGTGCCCAATTCGACCGTGTCGTCCAGATTGCGGAACTCGCGCTTGTCCCAGACCTTGACCGCGCGCTGGTGGCGGCTTTCCTTCTGGCCGATGCGCACGCCCTCGGGGTTGTAGCCATAGGCGCCGAAGGGCGAGGTGCCCGCCGTTCCGATCCACTTGTTGCCGCCCTGATGGCGGCCTTGCTGATCCTTCAGCCGCTCGCGCAGTGTCTCCATCAGCTTGTCGAACCCGCCAAGCGCTTCGATCTCGGCCTTTTCCTCGTCTGACAGGTGCTTCTCGGCCATCTTGGCCAGCCACTCGGCTGGTATGTCCACAGCCTCAAGCACCTGATCCATGGTGATCTCGGACAGCCCCTCGAAGCTGGCGGCGAAGGCGCGGTCGAACTTGTCGATGTTACGCTCGTCCTTCACCATCGAGACACGGGCGAGGTAGTAGAACGCCTCGATGTCGTAGGTGGCCAGCCCCTTTTTCATCCCCTCCAGAAAGGTCAGGTATTCCCGCAACGAGACGGGGATGCCGGCTTTTCTGAGGTTTTCGAAAAAGGGAATGAACATCCGGTCAGCCCACCATCCGAACCAGGATCAACGACGCCACCAGCCCCAAAAGGGCGAAGGCGATGCCGTATCCGGCGGCGTATTGGGCGATGTCGGCCCCGCTGCCCTTGCGCCTGCGTGCCGTCAGCGCGCCCAGAATCGCTCCTACGATCGCCATGCCCCAAACCAGTCCCATTCGCTTGCCATCCGTTTGCTGTGTCACGGGTTGCGCAGCGCGATGTTCTGCACCAGCGCGCGCACCACCAATTCAGAACCGAAGGCGTAGCGCGCCCACCCCAGACTGTCCAGCCTGACGGCGCGTGCCGTCTCGGGGCGAGCGGCCTGATCCAGCGCTTCGGATTTCAGCAGCAGCAGGGTTGCCAGCAGTGCGGCGTTTTCGGCCCGTCGCGCCGTTTCTATGGCCGTGTCCAGTTGCGGCAGCATGTCCGGCCCCCGGTCCCGTCCGAGCGCATAGGCTGCAATCTGGGCGATGACATGGGCCTGATGCACTTCGGTTCCGGGCGTATTGCGCAGGAATTGCATGGCAATCGCATATTCGCGCTGTGCGCCTTCGGGGTTGTCATACTGGATCATCCGGCCCATGAGATAGTGCGGATAGGCGCGCCGGTGGTCGGTCCAGCCTTGCTGCTGGCCGATCCGCATCGCCCGGTCCAGCGCGCGCAGCCGCCGGGGCGAGGGCGCGCCGTTGCCCACCGCGATCTGCACCGCGTCGATCCAGGCGCGTGGTGTGGCCGATACCGCTTGGGCGGGCAGACGTGCGCCGCGCGGATTGAGGCGCGCGATCACGCCGGGGATCACCTGCGCGACCTCATCCCGCGTCATGCCGGTGCGCAGCTCGGGCGCATAGGCGGCCCGAAGGATCAGCATGTCGAACCCGGTCAGGGTGGTGTGGAAATTGTCGTCGTTGAACACCGAATCCGGCAGGCGGTACATGTCGTTCAACGGACCCAGCGCCTGCGCCAGTTCTTCGTTCAGGCAATCGCGGATTTCCTGGGGGCTGACATCGTTGGGAACGAAAATGCCCAGCCGCTCGCGGCTGCGCAGGGCCGACCAGCTGCTTTTGGGTTTGCGCCTGTCGCGGCGGTATTCCTCTAGGCTTTGGGCGTTGGGTACGACGAAACAGGCCGCCTGCGGCAGAACGCGCTGGATCTGGCGCTGGGGGACGGCCTGGATGGTGATGTTGGCCGGCCCGTCCGGGACCTGCCGGATGTCGATCCCGGCCTCGGTGCGCAGGCGCGTCAGCACCCGGCTCAGATCGGCCTGCATGGTCGGGGCCGGCGTGCCCGTCAGGCGCAGCGTGATCGGAGTTTCGAACCGGGTGAACACGGGCAACGGGGTGCCGCTTTCCAGAAAGAAGAACAAGTCGAGAAAATCGGTGGCGATGTTGGCGTTCGAGCGCATGGGCGGAACCGGGCGCGGCGCGCCGAAGGATCTGGCCGGGGGCAGGGTGCTTTCGGTCGATTTGACCTCGGCGGGCAGTTCGATCGTTTCGACCGTACTGCAGCCAGCCAGCACCAAAGCCAGAACGAAGGCCGCCAGCCTTGTCATGGACGCTGATATTTGATGAACGGGGTTAGTTGCCCGACCCTGTCATACAACCGGCGCGCAGCGTGGTTGAACTCTTGCGTCAACCAATAGACCGAGGGCGCGCCCCGGCGATCGGCCTCGGCATAGACGGCCTCGATCAGGGCGCGTCCGACGCCGGTGCCGCGCACCTGCGGATCGGCGTAGAGGTCCTGCAGGTAGCAGACATCCTCGGTCTTCCAGGCGTGGCGATGAAACAGGAAATGGGTCAGCCCCACCAACTGCCCGTCGCACTCGGCCACAAGGCAGGAAAAGTCACGGGGGTCATCGCCCAGCAGGCGCGAGAAAGTGCTGTCATAGACCGCTTGCGGCAGCTCGGTCTCGTAGAAGGCCAGATAGGCGCGCCACAGAGCGGCCCATTCCGGTCGGTCCTGGGCGGTCAGAGGGCGAATGCACGGCTGGGTCACATTGGTGGCCTTTGCGGTCTGGTTGCTCGATTGGTGGCCGCGGAAGGGCGCGCGCCGATGCTGGCATCAGGTGCGCCCCAAGGCAAGCCGCGATCACGGAATGGTCAACGACCGGCGCGCTTCAGCGCTTGGCGCGCGCCATGAAGGCCAGCCGTTCGAACAGGTGCACGTCCTGTTCGTTCTTCAGCAGGGCGCCGTGCAGCTTGGGCAGGGCATTGACCCCGTCGCGCTTAAGGTCCTCGGCGTCCAGATCCTCGGCCAGCAAAAGCTTGAGCCAGTCCAGTACCTCGGAGGTCGAGGGCTTTTTCTTCAGCCCCTGCGTCTCGCGGATTTCGTAGAACTGGGTCAGGGCGGTGGTCAGCAGCGCTTCTTTGATTCCCGGGTGGTGCACCTCGACGATGCGGCGCATCGTGGCCTCGTCGGGGAAGCGGATATAGTGGAAGAAACAGCGGCGCAAGAAGGCGTCGGGCAGTTCCTTTTCGTTGTTCGAGGTGATGATCACGATGGGGCGGTTTTTGGCCCGGATGGTTTCGCCGGTCTCGTAGACATGAAACTCCATCTTGTCGAGTTCCTGCAGCAGGTCGTTGGGGAACTCGATATCGGCCTTGTCGATCTCGTCGATCAGCAGCACGACCTTTTCTTCGGCCTCGAAGGCCTGCCACAGCTTGCCCTTCTTGATGTAGTTGCGGACGTCGTTCACGCGCTCGTCGCCCAACTGGCTGTCGCGTAGGCGACTGACGGCATCGTATTCGTACAGGCCCTGCTGCGCGCGGGTGGTGGATTTGATGTTCCACTCGATCATCGTCAGTCCCAGCGCCGAGGCTACCTGCTTGGCCAGTTCGGTCTTGCCAGTTCCGGGCTCACCCTTGACCAGAAGCGGTCGTTCCAGCGTCACGGCGGCGTTCACCGCGATGGTCAGATCGTCGGTGGCAACATAGTCTGCGGTGCCTTCGAAACGTGTGGTCATGTGGCCCTCGTGATGATTGTCGCGCAGCGCGCCGGCAAAGAACTCGGGCACCGGGTTACCGGCAGGGGTGATCTTTTACAACCCGGGTCGCAGCGTCGCGGTTTGGGCCCGGCCAATCGAACCGCCCCTGGTTGATTCGGATCACCCGGTTCGATCCGGCGTTGAACCTGCCGCAAAATGGCCGGATCCGTTTCACGAAAAAAGTCGTTTTCATACGTTAAGTCTCATGCTTGTACCAATTTCATCAGTGGCGTGCCGGGCTGGCGTTTGCATAGTGACATTCCTGGCCGCGTGGGATAAACGCTGCGCAGAAGGGGGTGCCGAATGTCAGGCGATACAACCGCAAAAGACGTTTCCGGCCATGCCAAGGGAGCAGATATGAAGCAGGAAGTTTTTCTGCCGGAAGACTACCGTCCGGCCGAAGATGAGCCTTTCATGAATGAACGACAGCTTGAGTATTTCCGTCGCAAGCTGCTGAATTGGAAACACGAACTTTTGGCGGGCAGCCGCGACACCATCGAGGGGCTGCAGGGCAATACCCGCAACATTCCCGATGTCGCCGACCGCGCCAGCGAAGAGACGGACCGCGCGCTGGAATTGCGGACCCGCGACCGTCAGCGCAAGCTGGTGGCCAAGATCGATGCTGCGCTGCGTCGTATCGACGAAGGCGAGTACGGCTATTGCGAGGTCACAGGCGACCCGATTTCGCTCAAGCGGCTGGATGCCCGTCCGATCGCGACCATGACGCTCGAGGCGCAAGAGCGGCACGAGCGTCGCGAGAAGGTGCACCGCGACGATTGATCGCTGGAACGTTCTGACGAATTCGAACGCCGGGGCCTGTGGTTCCGGCGTTTTTGCGTTATGCCAGCTGCATGAAGATCGACGGCTTGAAGTTTGTGGTGGTGGGCGGAGGGATCGGTGGCCTTGCGGCCGCCGTGGCGCTGCAACAGCGCGGCGCACAGGTGACTGTGCTGGAACAGGCGCCCGAGCTGGCCGAGGTGGGTGCCGGGTTGCAGATCAGTGCCAACGGGATGGCGGTGCTGCGCGCGCTGGGTGTGGCGGAATCGCTGCCCGAGGCGGCGCAGATCTCGTACGGAACCGTGTTGCGCGACTATCGTCGCGGGCGCGTCATCAGCCGGGTGCCGCCGCCGGCCGCCGGGGCGACGTATTACTATCATCGTGCAGACCTGCTGGAACTCTTGCGCGACGCGGCCTTGCGGTCGGGGGTGGATCTGCGTCTGAACGCGCGGGTTACGCACGTGCGCAAACACCCCTCCGACGCCGAGATCTCGTTGCGCGACGGGACACGCCTCCGGGCCGAATGCGTCATCGCGGCGGACGGTGGGCGCAGCCATGTCCGCCCGGTTCTGAACGGAAGCGAGGCGCCCCGGTTCACGCATCAGGTCGCGTGGCGCGCGACAATTCCCTGGGCCGACCGCAAGGCGACCCCCATGGCCACTTTGACCATGGGGCCGGGCCGTCACGTGGTGACCTATCCGCTGCGGGATCAATCGCAGATGAACATCGTCGCGATCGAAGAACGCTCGGACTGGACCGAGGAAGGCTGGAAGCTGGAAGGCGATGTCGGCGACCTGCATGCGCGCTTCGCCGATTTCGGCGGGGTCACGGGGGAAATCCTTGCCCGCATCGACAAGGTGAACATCTGGGCGCTGTTCCTGCGTCCGGTGGCACAGAAATGGCAGAACGGGCGCGTGGCCCTGTTAGGTGACGCGGCCCATCCGACTTTGCCGTTCATGGCCCAGGGCGCATGCCTCGCGCTCGAGGATGCGTGGGTCCTCAGGCGTGCATTCGATGACCAGTCAGGTGTCCAACGCGCACTCGCAGCCTATGAAGCCAGGCGCCGCCCCCGCGCCCGCGCGGTGGTCGCTGCCGCCGCAAGTAACGCACGAAACTTCCACCTGAAAGGTCCGACGCGTATCGCGGCGCAGATGGCTTTGTCGCTGATCGGTCGCAGGCTGACGCGGCGATATGATTGGATCTACGATTACGATCCGACGGCATGACGGGTCAGAGATCCAGATCGACCCAGATCGGAACGTGATCCGAAGGCTTTTCGTGCCCGCGTACCTCGGCGTCGATCCGGCAATCCTGCAACAGGTCCGCGGCCTGCGGGGTCAGCAGGAAATGGTCGATACGGATCCCGTCATTCCGGTTCCAGGCGCCGGCCTGATAGTCCCAGAACGTATAGTGTCCGGGACCTCGGGTTCGGGCGCGGAACGCGTCCGTGAACCCGAGGTTCAGTATTTTTCGAAAGGCGGCGCGGCTTTCGGGACGAAACAACGCGTCCTCGCGCCAGGCATCCGGGCGCTTGGCGTCTTCGGCCTGCGGAATGACGTTGTAGTCGCCTGCCATCAGGGCGGGTTCCTCGGCCTTCAGCAATTCGAGTGCACGTTGATGCAGCCGATCCATCCATGCCAATTTGTAGTCGAACTTTGGCCCGGGTGCGGGGTTCCCGTTAGGAAGGTACAACCCGCAGACCCGCAGAGCTTTCTTGCCCACGACGGTCGCTTCGATCCAGCGAGCCTGATCGTCGCCATCATCGCCTGGCAATCCGCGGGTGACATCCTCCAACGGAAGTTTAGACAGGATCGCGACCCCGTTGAAGCTTTTTTGACCGTGGGTTTCGACGTTGTAGCCGCGCTCCTCGAAGACCTCTCGCGGAAAGTTCTCGTCGACGGATTTGATTTCCTGCAACACGGCGACGTCGGGCTGTGCGTCGTCCAGCCAGCGCAGCAGGGCGTCGGCGCGGGCCTTGATGCCGTTGATGTTGAACGAGGCAATTTTCATGCGAGCCCTCCGGTTGAACCAAGGCCACCTATCGCGCAGAACCACCCCAACGGCAAGCAGTTAGCCGGGAATGCGAGGCTCTGCCTCGCGCTCCGGGATATTTGGTGCCAGATGAAGTAACGGTGTGTTAACCAGATCGTCGGAGAAAGAAGGGGCGGTACAGGCGGGGACGCCGATGACCGCGCCAGGTGAAGCCCTCCGGCTTTGGCGTCGGAGGGCCGACCTCCGCCTTCATCTGGCTAAAAGTATCCTGGGGGTGTGGGGGCAAAGCCCGCACGAGGCATTACATCGAGAAGGACGTGCCGCAGCCGCAGGATGAGGTGGCGTTGGGGTTGTCGATAACGAAACGCGCGCCGATCAACTCTTCGGTGAAGTCGATGGTGGCGTTTTCGAGGAAGGGCAGGGAAATTGCGTCGACGACGACCTTTTGGCCTTTGCCCTCCAAAACCAGATCGTCCTCTTTGGGCTCGTCCAGCGCGATTTCGTATTGGAAGCCGGAGCAGCCACCGCCTTCCACAGCGATGCGCAGCGCCTTGCCATTGTCGGCCGCGCCGATTTCAGCCAACCGCTCAAACGCGCGTTCCGTGACCGTGGGGGGCAGATTCATGCCGGACTCCAAAGGTTTCTTTCTTGACCATCGTACAATATAGAAAACCCGACGACGGGCGACAAGGACAAGACGATTGGAGCGAGCAGGTTTTGCCTCGGACCCCAGCCGCGCACGGGGGCGGTTGGTGCCAGAGGAGGAGAGCAGCTTTCGGTCCTGCTTTCAGCGGGACAGGGACCGGATCATTCACGCCAGCGCCTTTCGGCGGCTCAAGCACAAGACGCAGGTCTTTGTTGAGCACGAGGGTGACAACTACCGCACCCGGCTGACTCATTCCATCGAGGTGGCGCAGGTCGCCCGCACAATCGCGGGCGCTCTGGGCCTGAACCAAGAACTGACCGAGGCCGTCGCGCTGGCGCATGATCTGGGTCACACTCCGTTTGGGCATACCGGCGAGGACGCGCTGCACGCGCTGATGGCACCTTACGGCGGGTTCGATCATAACGCCCAGGCCATCCGGATCGTGACGAGGCTCGAACGCCACTATGCCGAATTCGACGGTTGCAACCTGACATGGGAATGCCTTGAGGGGATCGCCAAGCACAATGGTCCGGTCACCGGCGATCTGCCCTGGGCGCTGGCCGAATGCAATGACGCCTTCGATCTGGAACTGCACACCCATGCCAGCGCCGAGGCGCAGGTGGCGGCGTTGTCCGATGACATCGCCTATAACAACCACGACCTGTTGGACGGATTGCGCGCCGGGCTGTTCACCGACGACGAGATCACGCAATTGCCCA
The DNA here is from genome assembly GCF_059612945.1 of Ruegeria sp. BHSC276. Classification (NCBI taxonomy): domain Bacteria; kingdom Pseudomonadati; phylum Pseudomonadota; class Alphaproteobacteria; order Rhodobacterales; family Roseobacteraceae; genus Ruegeria; species Ruegeria sp. BHSC276. Next base: position 511,968 of record NZ_JBXWRP010000003.1, read on the forward strand.
TCATCGGTGAATGCTACGCGGATGTGGATCGCAAGTACCCCGGCCTTGATCCCTATCGCCGGCGGCACGAGGCCTTGCGGCGCGTGTTCGGCGTGATGGTGTCCGATGTCATCGACACGTCCCGCGCCATTCTGGCCGCTTCAGGGGCGCAATCGGTCGAGGATATCCGCCACCTGGGCCATCCGGTCATCCGGTTCTCGGAGGGTCTATGGGCGCAGTTGCGCGAGATTCGGGCTTTTCTGTTCACCCGCATGTATCGTGCGCCCAGCGTCATGGAGGTGCGCGCCCGGGTCAGTCGCGTGGTCGAGGAGCTGTTCCCGATCTACTTGAACGATCCCCGGCAGATGCCCCGGCACTGGCATGACGATATCGAGGCCGCAGCGGACGAAACCGAACTGGCCCGGATCGTGTCGGACTATATCTCGGGGATGACCGACCGGTTCGCGCTGCAGGATCACGCACGCCTGACTGGGAAAACACCGCTGGAGCGTTAGGCGCCCGCGTCCTTGGCCATCGCCCGCATTGACCTTGCCGCCTTGCGTGATAAACCGCCGGGCAAGCAAAAGGACATCCGAAATGAACCTGTTCTCTGATATCCGCGACCTTGTTCTGGACGCGTTGACCCAGATGCAAACCGAAGGCGCTCTGCCCGAGGGGCTGAGCTTTGACAACGTGGCGGTCGAGCCGCCGCGCGACGCGGCGCATGGCGACATGGCCACGAACGCGGCGATGGTGCTGGCGAAACCGGCGAAGATGAAGCCCCGCGACATCGCCGAGACGCTGGCCGCGAAGCTGGCCGAGGATGAGCGGATCACCAGCGCCGAGGTCGCCGGCCCCGGCTTTCTGAACCTGCGTCTGGCGCCGTCGGTCTGGCAGGGCGTTCTGGGCGCGGTGCTGGAAAAGGGCACCGACTATGGCCGCTCGACCATGGGGCAGGGGCTGAAGGTGAACGTCGAATACGTCTCGGCCAACCCCACCGGGCCGCTGCATGTGGGTCATACCCGCGGCGCGGTGTTCGGCGACGCGCTAGCCAGCCTGTTGGCCTATTCCGGCCATGACGTGACCCGCGAATATTACATCAACGATGGTGGCGCGCAGGTCGATGTTCTGGCCCGGTCTGCGTTCGAGCGGTACCGCGAGGCCAACGGCCTGAGCCCGGAAATCGCCGAGGGCCTGTATCCCGGCGACTATCTGATCCCGATCGGCGAGGCGCTGAAGGAGAAATATGGTGACAGCCTGTTGGACAAGCCCGAAAGCGAGTGGCTGGCCGAGGTGCGTGAATTCGCCACCGATGCGATGATGGATCTGATCCGCGCCGATCTGAAGGCGCTGGGCGTCGAGATGGACGTGTTCTTCTCGGAAAAATCGCTCTATGGCACCGGCAAGATTGAGGCCGCGCTGGAGGCGCTGAACGAAAAGGGCCTGATCTATGAGGGCGTGCTCGAGCCGCCCAAGGGCAAGAAACCCGAGGATTGGGAGCCGCGGCAGCAGACCCTGTTCCGCTCGACCGCGCATGGCGATGACGTGGATCGCCCGGTCAAGAAATCCGACGGCAGCTGGACCTATTTCGCCCCCGATATCGCCTATCACTATGACAAGGTGACCCGCGGGTTCGACGCGCTGATCGACGTGTTCGGGGCGGACCATGGCGGCTATGTCAAGCGAATGAAGGCCGCCGTTTCGGCATTGTCGGACGGCAAAGTGCCGCTGGACATCAAGCTAACCCAGCTGGTCAAGCTGTGGAAGAATGGCGAGCCGTTCAAGATGTCGAAACGGGCCGGCAACTTCGTCACCCTGCGCGACGTGGTCGATCAGGTGGGCCCCGACGTGACGCGCTTCGTGATGCTGACCCGCAAGAACGACGCGCCGCTGGATTTCGATTTCGACAAGGTGCTGGAACAGAGCCGCGAGAACCCTGTGTTCTATGTTCAATATGCCCATGCCCGGGTGATGAGCGTGCTGCGCCGCGCCGCCGAGGCGGGCATCGACGCCACCGACGAAACCCTGCGCGGGGCAGACCTGGCGGCGCTGGATCACCCGGCCGAACTGACCGTGGCCAAGAAGCTGGCCGAATGGCCACGCCTGGTCGAGATCGCGGCCCGCACCAACGAGCCGCACCGCATCGCCTTCTATCTGTATGAACTTGCAGGGGATTTCCACGCCTTGTGGAACCGTGGCAACGACGAGCCCACGCTGCGGTTCCTGCAGGATGGTGATGTGGCCACAAGCCAGTCAAAAATAGCGCTGGCCCGGGCCGTTTCTGTTGTGATTTCAGCGGGCTTGGGTATTCTTGGGGTCACGCCGGCGCAGGAGATGCGGTAACCAACACCGCCCGAACCGCCGGTACGAGGTAGGCAAGAAATGACCCGCGCGCCGCGATTTCAGGCGCATTTCGGGCAGTGAGGCGGATATGGCACGTTACGATTTCTCGGGGCAGACAGGCCCCGAGCATATGCATTACTCGAATCAATTCACCGCTAAAGACGGGTACGAGCACCCCGGCGACATGCCGGAATTCGATGGGGCACCGGCCGGTGTCCCGGGCTTTGGCCGCATCGTGAATATTCTTGGCGCCGCGGCGTCCCTGGCGCTGGTGGCCGGGGTGGCAGTCTGGGGCTACAAGCTGGTGATGCGGGACGTGTCCGGCGTGCCGGTGGTGCGTGCGGTCGAAGGTCCGATGCGCGTGCAGCCCGAAAACCCCGGTGGAACGCCGGCCGATCATCAAGGTCTGGCGGTGAACGCCGTGGCGGCGGTCGGCACGGCCGCGCCGCCGGCCGACCGGCTGATCCTTGCCCCGCGCCCGGTCTCGCTGAGCGACGAGGACGCGCCGATGGGCACGTTGAAACCGACCCCGGCGGTTCTGAAGGTTGAAGAGACAATAACAAATCAGGAGGCCGCCGAGTTGCGGCAGGACGCGGTGGAGACGCTGGTTTCGGAATTGTCGGGTGATGTCTCGGCCTCTGCCGAGCTGGAACCGGGTGTGCAACTGGCCGCGCTGACCATGCCCGAGGACGAACCCGCCATCGACCCGGCCGATCTGGCCGCCCAATTGCCCGACCCGGAGCTTGCCGCCTTGCCCGGTGTGCGGCGGTCTCTGCGCCCGCTGACGCGCCCCGCCGGGTTGCGCCGCGCCGCTCCGGTGGGTGGCGCAATCGACGCGGATGCGGTGAATGCCGCCGTGAAATCGGCAATGGGTCTGGATGTCGATCCCGACTCGCTGGCCAAGGGTACACGGCTGGCCCAGCTGGGCGCCTATGAGAGCCCCGATGTGGCCCGCGCTGAATGGGATCGCCTGTACCGCCGCTTTGGCGAGTACATGCAGGGGAAACAACGAGTTATCCAGAAAACCTCGAGCGGCGGTCGCACCTTCTATCGCTTGCGCGTGCATGGGTTTGCCGATCTGAGCGACTCGCGTCAGTTCTGCGCGGCGCTGGTGGCGCAGGATGCCGACTGCATCCCGGTTGCCGTGCGGTGAGGTACGGCGCCACGATCACCGATGCGGCGGGTCTGCGCCTGACGCCCGAAGAGAAGACGTTGTTTCGGCAGATGAACCCGTTCGGCTTCATCCTGTTCGCGCGCAACATCGACACGGCCGATCAGGTGCGCGCACTGTGCGACGACATGCGCGAGGCCGTGGGCCGCGACTGCATGATTACGATCGATCAGGAGGGCGGACGGGTGCAACGCCTGCGCCCGCCGCTGGCCCGTCAATGGCGTCCCCCGATGGATCATGCCGAACAAGCCGAGGGCCAGGCCGAACGCGCCATGTACCTGCGCTATCGCCTGATTGCGCACGAGCTGTTTTCGCTGGGCATCGACAGCAATTGCGCCCCGATGGTCGATCTGGCCCGACCTGAGACGCACGATTTCCTGCGCAACCGATGTTATGGCGGCGATGCGGCCACGGTCGCACGCCTCGGCCGAGCGGTCGCACAGGGGCACTTGGATGGCGGCGTTCTACCCGTCGTCAAGCACATCCCCGGCCACGGGCGCGCCACGCTCGACAGCCATTTCGACCTGCCGCACGTGGATGCGCCGCTGGACGACCTGATGCAGACCGATTTCGAGCCTTTCCGCGCCCTGAACGACTTGCCGATGGGTATGACAGCCCATCTGGTCTATGATCAGGTTGACGGAAAACCGGCCACGATTTCGCCTGCGATGATGCGGATCATCCGCGAGCGGATCGGGTTCGACGGGTTGGTCATGACCGATGACATCTCGATGAAAGCGCTCAGCGGATCGCTAGCCGATCTGTCGCAACAGGCGCTGTCGGCGGGCTGCGACGTGGTTCTGCACTGCAACGGTACGTTCGAAGAACGCGCCGAGGTGATGGAGGCCGCGGGCGAAATGTCCGAGGCGGCGCAAGCCCGCGCGGACCGCGCCTTGGCCCGGCGGCAAAGCCCCGAGGAACTTGACATCCGTGCCGCCGAGACGGAACTATCCCGTCTGATGGGCGGGCAGGTGTATGACGGATAACCTTTTCAGCGAAGACCCGGTTTCGGTCGCCGATCGGCTGGCCGCCGAGGCGCTGATCGTGGACGTGGACGGGTTTGAAGGCCCGTTGGACGTGCTGCTGACCTTGTCACGGACGCAAAAGGTCGATCTTCGCAAAATCTCGGTACTGGCGCTGGCGCAGCAATATCTGGCCTTTGTCGAACGGGCCCGCGCCCTGCGGATCGAACTGGCCGCCGACTATTTGGTGATGGCCGCATGGCTGGCCTTTCTGAAATCGCGCCTGCTGTTGCCGCCCGACCCCGATGAAGAGGGGCCGACGGGCGAAGAACTGGCCGCGCACTTGGCCTTTCAGTTGGAACGCCTGCAGGCGATGCGCGATGCGGCCGCCCGCCTGATGGCGCGCGATCAGTTGGGGCGCGATTTCTTCAAGCGCGGGCAGGGCGAAGACGTGACCCGCATCCGCACGGTCACCTATTCCGCCACGTTGCTGGACCTGATGCAGGGCTATGCCCGCATCCGCACCCGTGACGAATTCCGACCCTTCGTGATGGACCGCGATTCGGTCTTCACGATGGAACAGGCGCTGGAGCGAATGCGCCCGCTGATCGGATTTGCCGGAACCTGGACCGACATGGAAACCTACCTGCCCGAAGGCTGGGACGTTGACCCGATGCGGCGCCGCTCGGCAACGGCGGCGACGTTTGCGGCCTCGCTGGAGCTGGTCAAGGAAGGACATATGGAGATCAAGCAAAGCGAGACCTTTGCCCCGATCCAACTGCGCAGAAGGACGAAGCCCAGTGAGTGACGCCCCCGAAGACGACGGCACCGGCACCCTGTTCGAAGCCCCCCCACTGGCTGAGCAGGAACGCATGGTCGAGGCGGTATTGTTTGCCAGCGCCGAGCCGGTGACGGTGGCCGATCTTGAGGCGCGGATGCCGCATGGCTGTGACGCCAAGCAGGCCTTGGAACTGCTGCAGAAACGCTATGAGGGGCGCGGGGTGCGCGTGGTTCGGGTGGGCGAGGCCTGGGCCATCCGCACGGCGCCCGATCTGGGGTTCCTGATGCAGAAGGAAACGGTCGAGACCCGCAAGCTGAGCCGCGCCGCCATCGAGACCCTGGCGATCGTGGCATATCATCAGCCCTGCACCCGCGCCGAGATCGAGGAAATCCGCGGTGTGTCCGTGTCGCGGGGAACCATAGACCAACTGCTGGAAATGGAGTGGATCCGGCTGGGCCGCCGCCGCATGACGCCAGGGCGCCCGGTCACCTTCGTGGTGACGCCCCAGTTCCTGGACCATTTCGGCCTGGAAAGTGCCCGAGACTTGCCGGGCCTTAAGGAATTGCGTGCTGCGGGGCTGTTGGAGAACCGCCCGCCGCCGGGGACCATGCCGATCGGCGAGGCCAATGAAGATGAACCCGGCGACGAAGACCAGACCGAATTGTTCGAGGAAGACTGAACGCGTCGCCCTTTTGTCGGCGAATTCCCCGCCAGGTTTGACACCGAGGAACGGAGACCGGAATGAACGCAAACCGCATCATCGACATGATCGTTCGGCAAGTCGTGCGCCGGCTGGTCACGCGCGGCGTGGACAAGGGCCTCGACCTGGCCGAACGTATGGGACGCAAGTCCGGGCAGCCGGACGGACCGCGCGACCCCAAGGCCGACCGGTACATGGCGCAAAGTGCGCGCCGCCAGGCCCAGAGCATGAAGCAGGCTAGGCAGTTGACCCGCCAGATGCGGCGGTTCATGCGGTTCTAGGGATTACTGGACCGACTTGAAATGCTTCGACAATTTCAGGCCCTGACCCTGATAGTTCGAAGCGATTCCCGCGCCGTACAACTGAGTCGGCATCTCGGCCATGCGTTCGTAGACCAGCCGCCCGACGACCTGTCCGTGTTCCAGCACGAAGGGCGCCTCGTGGCAGCGGACTTCCAGCACGCCGCGTGATCCGGCGCCGCCGGCTTCGGCATGGCCGAAACCGGGATCGAAGAATCCCGCGTAGTGAACCCGGAATTCACCCACCATCGCCAGATAGGGCGCCATTTCGGCGGCATACATCGGCGGAATGTGGACCGCCTCGCGGCTGACCAGGATGTAGAACGCGCCCGGGTCCAGAATGATGCGCCCGTCGCGGGTGCGCACCTCTTCCCAGTAGTCCTGCGGGTCGTATTCACCGATCCGATCCAGGTCGATCACGCCGGTATGTGGCTTGGCCCGGTACCCGACCAGATCGGTGTTGGGAAGGCACAGATCGACCGAAAACCCCAGCCCGTCCTGAATGACGGCCGGGCCGTCCACCAGCGGCGATTGCGCATGCAACGCGGCCAGATCCGCGTCGGACAGCACCGCCTGACCGCGGCGGAAGCGGATCTGGTTCAGGCGCATGCCCGGACGGACCAGAACCGAGAACGAACGCGGACAGATCTCGGCATAGAGTGGGCCGGCATACCCGGCGGGAACGCGGTCGAACTCGGTTCCGCCATCGGTGATGGTGCGGGTCAGCAAGTCGAGCCGCCCGGTCGAGCTTTTGGCGTTGGCCACGGCGGTCACGTCGCCGGGCAGGGCCAGCGATTCCATCAGCGGCACCAGATACACGCAACCTTTTTCCAGTACCGCACCTTCCGAGATGTCGATGTGATGCATCTCGAACTCAGCCAGCCGGTCGGCCACGCTCTGGCCTTCGCCGGCCAGAAACGAGGCGCGCACACGGTAAGCTACTGTTCCTAAACGAAGATCAAGGCTGGCGGGTTGGATCTGGGCGGGGGTGATCGGCGGGGTCGCGGTGATCTCACCGGTGTCGATCATCGCTGCGATCTGCTGGTTCGGGCACACGCCGGTCATTCCGCTCCTCCCCTCAGCCGAAGGAGGCTCCGGCCCGTATTTTCTGAACGTCGGTGTGATTTGGTCGGGCTAGCAGGACTCGAACCTGCGACCTTCCGTCCCCCAGACGGACGCGCTACCAGGCTGCGCCATAGCCCGACGTTGAGGTGTTCATAATGATTTTCCCGGCAGGGGCAAGAGGAAAACATTACCTTTTTGCTCAACCCGCCAATTGCCGTTCGACCCGGTCCAGCCAGGCGCGCAGATCCTTGGCAACGGGCGCGATCCGGCGCAACGTGTCGGTGTCGAACTCGGTTTTCCGCCACGCCCTGGCTGCGATTCCGGCCTGCTGCGGCGTGGTCTCGGCCTTGGGTTTCTGCGACGCAGCGTGATCCCGGGCTTTGGGGGCGGCAGGTTCGCCCAAATTTTCGGCCTCGGTCGGTGATAGATCGAGGGCACCCTGCACCACGGCGGGGGGCTGCGGTAGCGGCACCACGTTCTCAGCTGCCTGGATTTCGATGGTCGGGGCCGGAGCCGCGCCATCGTCCAGTCCCGGCGACAGCGACGCGACGTAGGCCACGCCCTGTTCGCGCAGGATGCGTTGAACACCCTTGATGGTCACGCCATCCTCGTGCAGCAGCTTCTTGATGCCGCCCAACAGGCGCATGTCGTTGGGGCGGTAATACCTACGTCCTCCGGCCCGCTTGACCGGTTTGATCTGGCTGAACCGACTTTCCCAGAACCGCAGGACATGCGCCTGAACACCCAGCCAATCCGCAACTTCACTGATGGTGCGAAATGCGTCGGGAGACTTGCTCATGCCTGCCTTGCCCCGGACTTACTTGCGGTTTCCGGCCGCGACCCGATCCTTCATCAGATGCGAAGGGCGGAAGGTCAGAACGCGGCGCGGCTCGATGGGAACCTCTTCCCCGGTTTTCGGGTTGCGGCCGACGCGGGCCGACTTGTCCCTGACGCTGAACGTGCCGAAAGACGAGATCTTGACCTGCTCGCCGCGCACCAGCGCATCGGACATGTGGTTCAAAATGCTTTCGACAAGCTGCGCGCTTTCGTTGCGAGACAGACCCACTTCGCGAAACACGGCTTCGCTCAGGTCCATTCGCGTCAGTGTTTTTTCGCCCATGATTATTCCCCTGATGATGTACGACCATAGGGGCAGGGCAAATTCACTGTCAATATCAATGAATTGCGCGTGGTGGTGTAAGCAGGTTTGCGCCGCCCTACCAGCGCATCACCACCGCGCCCCAGGCCAGTCCGCCGCCGATGGCCTCGGTCACTATCAAGTCGCCGGGCTTGATCTGCCCGCGTTCCTTGCCCACCGACAGCGCCAGCGGGATCGATGCGGCCGAGGTGTTGCCGTGATCCTGAACCGTGACCACCACGTTATCCATGGGCAGCTGCAGCTTTTTGGCCGTGCCCTGAATGATGCGGATATTGGCCTGATGCGGGACGATCCAATCGACGTCGCCGCTTGTTAGCCCCGCGCGATCCAGCGCGGTGGTGGCCGTGGCAGCCAGTTTCTCGACCGCGTGGCGGAACACCTGGTTGCCCTGCATTCGCAGATAGCCGGTGGTCCGGTTCGAAACCCCGCCATCGACATAGAGCAGATCCTTGAACCGCCCGTCCGAATGCAGGTCGGTGGATAGAATGCCCCGGTCTTCAGGCGTTCCGGCACCTTCCTGCGCCTCGAGCACCAGCGCGCCGGCGCCGTCGCCGAACAGAACGCAGGTGCTCCGGTCCGACCAGTCCATGATGCGCGAGAAGGTCTCGGCCCCGATCACGAGGATGCGTTTGGCCTGACCCGACAGGATCAGCGCGTTGGCGTTGGCAAGCGCAAAGACGAAGCCGGCGCAGACCGCTTGCACGTCAAAGGCAAATCCGCGGGTCATGCCCAGATTGGCCTGAACCATGGTCGCAGCGGACGGAAAGGTCAGGTCTGCGGTGGAGGTGGCCAGAACAATCGCGTCGATGTCGTCGGCGGTCAGCCCCGCATCGGTCAGCGCGGCCTTGGCCGCATGGGTCGCCATATCAGATGTGGTTTCGTCTTCGGCCGCGAAATGGCGGCGTTCGATGCCCGAGCGGGTCCGGATCCATTCGTCGGACGTGTCCAACGTCTTTTCGAACTCGGAATTGGGAACGATGCGTTTGGGTAGATAATGCCCGACACCAACAACGACTGAACGGCCTGCCATCTGAGGTCCTGCCTTTTTGTTATTTTTCGGTCTGCAGCGCAGATTGCGCAGCATCTTGTTCAAGCTGGGCAGTCGATGCAACCCGTGCGGCCAATTTTTCGGCAAAACCCGACCGTGCCAGGGTAAAAGCCAGCTTGATGGCCGCGGACACACCCGTGGCATCAGCGCCCCCGTGCGATTTGACCACTGTCCCGTTCAGCCCCAAGAACACCCCCCCGTTCACGCGCCGCGGGTCGATGCGCTTTTTCAGGCGCTGCAATGACGTGATCGCCAACACCGAGGCCAGCCGGGACAGAGGAGAATAGCTGAACGCCTCTCGCAGAAGGTCGCCGATCAGGCTGGCGGTGCCTTCGCCCGTCTTGATCGCGACATTGCCGGTAAACCCGTCCGTCACAATGACATCGGCCTTGTCGCCGGGGATGTCGCTGCCTTCCACGAAGCCCACGAAATCGAAATTCGCCTGCTCGGCGAAGTCCGTGATCAACGCGTGCGCCTCTTTCAACTCGGCGCGGCCCTTGTGTTCTTCTGTACCGACATTCAGCAACCCGATGCGCGGACGCGCCAGGGCCATGCCGTTGCGGGCATACGAGGCCCCCATCAGCGCGTATTGCAGCAGATCCCGGGCATCGGCCCGCACATCCGCGCCCACGTCCAGCATCACGTTGAACCCCTGCGGATTGCGCGAGGGCCACAGGATCGCGATCGCCGGGCGGTTCACGCCGGGCAGCTTGCGCAGCCGCATCATCGACAGCGCCATCAGCGCGCCGGTATTGCCGCAGGATACGGCGCCGTGCGCCTCTCCGTTGCGCACCGAATCCAGCGCCGACCACATCGAGGTGTTCTTGCCGTTGCGCACGACCTGGCTGGGCTTGTCCTGCATCGTTACGACATCGGGACAATCGCGAAAAACGACGCGCCCTTCCAGGACGCGCCGTTTCGCAACAAGCTTGCGCAAGACGTCTTGGGGGCCGTGCAGCAGAAACCCGATATCGGGGTTCTTCTGCGCTGATTTCGCGATTCCAGCAACCACGACCGCGGGACCGGAGTCCCCGCCCATTGCGTCAACCGAGATGATGATCTTTCCGGTCTGCTCGGGCTGCGCCGTCATGCCAAAACCTGCGGTCAATCAGGCTCAGGCCGCGTCTTCGTCCAGGTCGATTTCGTCGGCCTGCGCCACGACTTCGCGGTCGTCATAGTGGCCGCAGGCTGCACAGACGTGGTGCGGGCGTTTCAGTTCGCCGCAGTTCGGGCATTCGTTCGGGTTTGCAGCAACCAGAGCGTCGTGTGCGCGGCGGTTGTTGCGACGCGACTTGGAAACTTTGTTCTGTTGGACGGCCATGGTCTCAACCTTTGTCTGACTGGGGGCTGCAGATTCGCTGCCAGCCCGGGTTTCATTCTTCGTTTTCTCGTGGTGTGACGCGCGTTTAGGGGACGAGCCCCGCGATGTCCAACCCAAATTCCGATGAGCGCGCGAAAATACTGCGATTCTCGACATGTTCAAGGGGTTTTTCTGACCGAGTGCTATGACAGGAAATCATGGCGCTGTCACTTGTCTTTTTTCAGCGCGTCGCGCAACCCGGCCAGCCCCGCAAAAGGCTTGGCATCGTCATCCGTCATGGCCTGTTTGCCCGGCTCGGTGAAAATTGCGTCATCCAGATGTGCGCCGTCCTTGCGGGGGTATTGCGGCAGCGCCAGCGCCAGCGCTTCGCGCATCACGGCACCGGGGTCGATCTCGGGGCCCAGGGGTTCGGTTTCGTCGTCTTCGGGCATCTCGAATTCGGGTTCGTCCGGCTCGGTCCAGTCCGACAGGAACAGGCGCCGCACGGGCGTTTCGATACGCGTGGTCACAGGGTCCAGCGTGACGACGCAGGGCTGGATTACGGTTGCGCCAAGGTGACCGGTCAGTTCCCAATCGCGTTTGCCGCGGGCCTTTATCTCTCCGACAAAGCTCAGCTTGCGCAGCCCCTGCAGGCCCAGATCCGCCCGGAGGACATCCAGTTCATCCGCTGCCGGGCGCAGATCGAACGGGACGGGGCTGTTCTGCGGCAGGTCCGCGACGCGCAAAGATGTTGCCTTGGCCATAGTGACCCTTTCCTGTGTTGAACCGGGGCATGGGTTTCTGTAATCGGATAGAAGCCGCAAGGGTGCAAGGCAAGAGGGTGAAGATGTCGAAGGTCGCGAACAAGCTGAAACTGGCGTTCGGAACGCTTGCCTGCGTGTCGGTGCTTGCGATGGCCGGATGCAGCCCGGTCTACAAGAACCACGGCTATGTCCCCACGCCCGAGGAACTGGCCGAAATCAAGGTGGGTGTCGATACCCGCGACAGCGTGGTCGAAAAGGTCGGCGCGCCCGGTGCGTCGGGGGTTCTAAAGGATTCGGGGTACTATTACGTCGCCTCGCGTGTCCGCCATTATGGCCCCAAACGCCCCGAAGTGGTCGAGCGGCAGCTGGTCGCCGTCAGCTTTGACCAGCGCGGGGTCGTGCGCAACATCGAACGGTTCGGGCTCGAGGATGGCTATGTCATCGTCCTGGATCGCCGCGTGACCGATTCGAGCGTTCAGGACAGGGGATTCCTGCGTCAGTTGTTGGGTAATATCGGCAGTTTCAATCCGGCAAACATCCCAGGCCAGAGCTGATCGTGCGTCCGGTCCCTCGGTCTGTCATGAGGCGGTTACAGACTTGGTGTTAGTGGCAGGCGGAACCTAGGAAAGTCAGATACCGCGGAGGGTGCGGCCATGGCCACGGATGTCTTGCTGAACAAGGGGAGGTATCGGGCGCGACTGGCCCGCACGCCCGAGGACATCGCCGCCGCGCAAGCGCTGCGTACGCTGGCTTTTCGCACCGCACGGAAAGACCGCGATGCGTTCGACCGGATCTGCACCCATGTGCTGGTCGAGGATCAGCGGGCCGGCGGGCAACTCGTGTGCTGTTTCCGGATGCTGGTCATGGATTGCGGGCACGAGATCGGCCGCAGCTATTCGGCACAATTCTACGATCTGTCGGGCTTGCAGAACTTTCAGGGACGGATGGTCGAGATGGGCCGGTTCGCGGTGCATCCCGACCGGACCGACCCGGATATCCTGCGGGTGGCGTGGGGCGCGATGACCGTGTTTGTGGACCGGTGTGACATCCGGTTGCTGTTTGGTTGTTCGTCATTTGCCGGGACCGACACCGAGGCCTACTTGGATGCTTTCGCAATGCTCAAACATCGCCACCTGGCGCCCAAACGCTGGTTGCCGCGGGTCAAGGCGCCGGACGTGTTCCGCTTTGCCGCGCGGCTGCGGCGCCGGCCCGACGCGCAGAAAGCCATGCGGCGCATGCCGCCGTTGCTGCGCACCTACCTTATGATGGGCGGCTGGGTCAGCGATCATGCGGTTGTGGACCGCCAGCTGAACACGCTGCATGTCTTCACCGGCGTCGAGATCGGTGCGATTCCCGCGGCGCGGAAACGCCTCTTGCGGATGATTGCGGGCTAGGGCGGGGCCGTTTGGAAAAGCTGGCGCTGGGGCGTTGACGCCCGATGCCAGCCGGTTTAGCTGGCGCATATGGCACGTATTCCTTTGCTGCAGATGTCCGGCATCTCGCTGACCTTCGGCGGCGAGCCGGTTTTTTCTGATCTGGACCTGGTGGTTCAGCCCGGTGACCGCGTTGCGCTGGTCGGGCGGAACGGCTCGGGCAAATCCACCCTGATGAAGGTCATGGCCGGTCTTGTCGAGCCGGACCGGGGTGAGATCGTGGTGCCGCCCGGCAAATCCGTGGGCTACATGGAGCAGGACCCTAATATGGAAGGCTTTGCCACGCTGGGCGACTATGCCGCCAGTGGGCTGGAACCAGGCGAGTTGTACAAGGTGGAACGGGCCGGTGAGGGGCTAAAATTCGACCCCTCGCGTGCGGTTCAAACCGCCTCGGGCGGAGAGCGGCGCCGTGCGGCGCTGGCCAAGCTGATGGCCGAGGCCCCCGACCTGATGCTGCTGGACGAGCCGACCAACCATCTGGACATCGAGGCCATCGGTTGGCTGGAGCGCGAACTGGGCGCAACGCGGGCGGCTTTTGTCCTGATCTCGCATGACCGCGCCTTTCTGCGAGCACTGACGCGGGCAACCCTGTGGATCGATCGCGGTGTCGTGCGCCGGCAGGAGCAGGGGTTCGAGGCTTTTGAGGCCTGGCGCGACAAGATCTGGGAGGAAGAAGACCAGCAACGCCACAAGCTGGATCGGCTGATCAAGTCCGAATCCCGCTGGGCGGTTGAAGGGATCAGCGCGCGCCGCAAGCGCAATCAGGGCCGAGTGCGGGCGCTGCAAGCGTTGCGGGCAGAACGCGCGGCGCAAATCAAGCGTCAGGGCTCGGCGGCCATGTCTTTGGAATCCGGTCCGAAATCCGGGCGCAAGGTGATCGAGGCGCGCGGTGTCAGCAAGGCGTTCGACGGCAAACCAATCATACGCAACCTGGACCTTCTGGTACAGCGCGGCGACCGCGTGGCCTTTGTCGGCCCGAACGGAGTTGGCAAGACGACGCTACTGAAATTGCTGCTGGGCGAGGCCGCGCCGGACGAAGGGTCGGTGACTCTGGGCACCAATCTGGAAATCGCGGTCTTCGACCAGACCCGCGCGCAGTTGGACCCCGAGATGACCCTGTGGGACAGCCTGACCGGCGACCCCGAGATGCGCGTCTCGGGCAAGGCCGATCAGGTGATGGTGCGCGGCCAGCCCAAGCATGTGGTGGGCTATCTCAAGGAATTCCTGTTCGACGAGCGGCAGGCCAGAGCGGCCGTCAAATCTCTGTCAGGCGGCGAAAAAGCGCGGTTGCTGCTGGCCAAGCTGATGGCGAAACCGTCGAACCTGCTGGTGCTGGACGAACCGACCAACGACCTGGATGTCGAGACGCTGGACCTGCTGCAGGAGTTGCTGGACGACTATGACGGTACCGTGCTGCTGGTCAGCCACGACCGGGATTTCCTGGATCGTGTGGCGACCACCACCATCGCGATGGAGGGCAACGGCCGCGCGACGGTCTATGCGGGCGGTTGGTCGGACTATATCGCGCAGCGCGGTGATCTGACCGAGAAAAGGCCTGAGAAAACAAAAGAGAACAAGCCGAAAGTCAAGCAGGAAGCCAAGCCGAAAACCGGCCTGTCCTTTTCCGAAAAGCACCGGCTGGAGAAGCTGCCCGCCGAGATCGCGCGGCTGGAAGCCGAGATCGCCAAGCTGGAGGAGCTGATGTCGGACCCCGAGCTGTTCACCCGCGAGCCGGTGAAGTTCCAGAAGGCGACCGAGGCCCTTGTCGAGCGGCAGCAGAAGCTGGCCGCCGCCGAGGAGGAATGGCTGAAACTGGAAGAAAAGGCTGAGGCCGGGGCCTAGCCAGGCTCGACCCAAGGCGCGGGCAGATCGGCGCTGCCCACGCCATGCGGTCATGTCAGCGCATGCGCAGGGCGCCGTCGATGCGGATAACCTCGCCGTTCAGATAGCCCATCTCGACGATGAACCCGGCCAGCCGGCCGTATTCGCGCGGGTCGCCCAGACGGGCGGGGTTGGGCACGTCGGCGGCCAGTTGCTGCTGCACTTCTTCGGGCAGGCCCGCCAGCATCGGCGTCATGAAGATGCCGGGCGCGATGGTCATCACCCGGATCCCGATCGAGGCCAGATCGCGCGCCATCGGCAGTGTCATGCCCACGACACCGCCCTTGGAGGCGGAATAGGCCGCCTGGCCCTTTTGGCCGTCGAAGGCCGCGATCGAGGCGGTGTTGATGATTACGCCGCGCGCGCCATCTGACTCGGGCGCGTTCTTGGCCATTTCGACGGCAGCCAGACGCGACACGTTGAAGGTGCCCACGAGGTTGATGTCGATGGTGCGCTGGAAGGCGTCCAGCGGGTGGGGGCCGTCCCTGCCGACGGTCTTGATGCCATAGGCGATGCCGGCACAGTTCACGCAAGCAGTGATCTTGCCCATCTTTTCCATCGCCAGCGCAATGGCCGCGGCCACCGAGTTCTCGTCGGTCACGTCGGTCTGTGCGAAATGCCCGCCGATTTCGGCCGCGACCTGCGCGCCACGCTCGGCATCGCGGTCGAGGATGGTCACCTGCGCGCCGTTCTCGGCAAAGTAACGGGCGGTGGCCTCTCCGAGGCCCGAGGCGCCGCCGGTGATGACGGCGGCGGTGGTGGACAATTGCATGGCGGGCTCCTCCCCAATGATCTGAACAAGTGTTCAAATATCAGCCTGTATGGGGATCTGTCCAGCGCATCCCGCCGCGGTCGAGGCCCGCCAGCGGGCGCAGGCTGCGCCCCAGCGGTGGCCACCAGCCCCAGGTGCCGCCCAGCCAGCGGGCGCGGGCGCCGGTTCCCAGTTTGAACCGGGCCAGACCGGGCGCATCCTCGGTCGACACCGGGCCAAGATCGAGCCGCTGCAACCCCCGTTTCGCCAGCCAGCGCATTGCCTGCCACAGAATCAGCCGGTGGGCATTCAGCCGCCGCCCACGCGCGGTTGAATAGCCGATGTGATAGGTGGCAACCGAGCCATGGCACAGGAACAGCATAGCCGCCACGGTGTCGCCGTCGGTGGCTAAGAATTCAACGGCCTTGCCGGGATTGGCGCGGGCATAGGCCAGGGTCAGCGGTACCGGCCAGTTGCGATAGCCGCGTGCCCGCTGTTGCGCCTGATCGGCGGTCAGCAGCCATTTGTCCGACCCTTCGCGCAGGATGCGGCGCGTGATGCGCAGCGGGCTGCGCTCGGCCTGAACAAGCGCATTGCGCCATTTCTGATGCAGCCCTGCCCGCAGGTCGCTGCGCAGATCCAACTCGGCAACGCAGGTCGGGGTAACCAGCGGCATCGCGCCCAACATGGTCAGGTCGGGGGCTGGATGGTCGGGCGACACGATCAGCGGCGTGCGGTTCAACCCGGCCTGCCGGATCAGGCCGGGCAGGGTGGCCGGGTCGATCCGCGCGCGCGACAGCATTGCCACGGTCAGGCCGGGAAAAAACTGGCGGCGCAGGACCAGCGTACCGTCCGCCAGCCGCAGCGGGCCCTGCCCGCAGGCGCGCAGGGTCGCCTGCATCTCGGTGCTTTGCATCACGGGGGTGTGCGTGGTCGTCATGCGGGCATTAACCCGGTGGAAACCTAAAGCGGGGTTAATGACAGCATGAAAACGGTTCTCGGACAGACAATCCCATCGCCGCGCGTGACCCGTGCCGCGGCCTTTCTGCTGGCTGCCGCGTTGTCGGTGCCGGTGTTCGTGGTTCTCAGCGTGGCCGACTGGCTGCGGTTTTAACCTAATCCAGCCGGCTGCGCTGCTGCATCGGGGTGACGCCAAAGGCGGCGCGATACACGCGCGAGAAATGGCCAGGGCTTTCAAAGCCGCAGGCAAAGGCCACGTCGGTGACCGAGGATTCGGTCTGCAACAGCAGGTTTCGCGCGCGGTCCAGCCGCAACTCCATGAAGTATTTCTTGGGCGAGGCGTTGAGGTATTTTCCGAACAAACGCTCCAGCTGGCGGGTCGAGATGCCGATCTGTTCGGCGATCAACGCCGGCGAGATCGGGTTGTTGATGCGGTCGGCCATGATCTGGATCGCCTTGGCCAGATGCGCGTTGCGCATGCCGTTGCGCGATTGCAGCGACACACGCTGATCAGCGGTCGCGTTGCGCACAGCGTTATAGACCATCTGGTCGGCGACCGCGATCGACAGGTCCTGCCCGTGGTCGCGCTCGATCAGGTGCAGCATCAGGTCGGCCGTCGCGGTGCCGCCCGAGGCGGTCATATGCTTTTCATCGGCCACGAAGACGCTGCGCACCAGGTTCACGTCAGGGAAAGCCTCCATGAAGGCGTCGTGATATTCCCAATGGATCGCCGCCTGCATCCCGTTCAGGAACCCGGCCTCGGCGAGCAGCCACGCGCCCGAACACAGCGCCCCGATGGCCGTACCGCGCGCCCGTTCGCGGCGCAGTGCGGCCAGCAATGAGCGGCTGACGTGATCGCGCATGTGAATGCCCGACAAAACGAAGATCTGGTCGCATTTCGGCAGGTTCGCCAGCCCGCCATGCACCAGTGTCACGGACCCGTTCGAACACACCGCCTGCGTGCCGTCCTCCGAGGCGAAGGACCAGCGGTACAGCTCCTCGCCGCTGACCCAGTTGGCGATGCGCAGCGGCTCGACCGCGCAGGAGAAGGCCAAGTGCGAGAACTCGGGAACGAGGATGAAACAGAAGTGTTGCGGGCGGGTCATGCGCTCAGTCTACCACGGGCGGTCAGGCTGATTGTGTACAAGGTGCATTTTATCGGGCAAGAGCAGGGGCGACATCCTGGGTGTCGCGATTCGACCGAAGCGAAGGTTGTGGATGAAAGACGACACGAAAAGCCGCAAGGCGGCGCTGGCCGCGCATCTGAAGGCGGCGGTCATGACGCTGAAACTGCGCCCCGGCGATGACCTGGACGAGGCGCAGCTGTCCGAGGCGTTCGGCCTGTCGCGCACACCGCTGCGCGAAGTGTTCCGGCATCTGGCCGGGCTGGGCTATCTTGAACTGCGTGAAAACCGGGGCGCGCGGGTGTCCCAGATGTCTTATGCCACGCTGCGCGACTTCTTCCTGGTGGCGCCGATGATCTATGGCGCGGTGCTGCGGCTGGCGGCGCAGAACGCCACGGGCGACCAGATCGACCGGTTGAAGGCGGCGCAGGCGGCGTTTCGGGCAACCCTGCGGACGGGCTCGGCCGAAGATCGCGCGTTGGCCAACAACCAGTTCCATGAGATCACCGGTGAGATGGCGGCGAATGTCTACCTGCTGCCGTCGTTTCAGCGGCTGCTGATCGACCATGCGCGCATCGGCATGACCTTCTACCGCCCGGATCAGGCCGGGATGGGTGAAAGCCTCGATCTGGCCTGCGACCAGCATGACGCCATCATCTCCGCGATCGAGGCGCGCGACGAGGCGGCGGCGGGGCAGCTGGCGGCCGATCACTGGGCGCTGTCGCGCGACCAGATCGAGCTGTTCGTGACGCCCGCCGGTCTGGACCTGCCGCTGGGCTCGGTCGAGCGCGGATAAAAAAACGGCCGCGCTGAGGCGGCCGTCGTGTTTGGGGTCAGACGGGTTAGCCCAACTGCACCAGCGCGTGCCGTTTCTTGCCCGCGCTCAGTTTGATGGGCGAGGACAGGGCCGCCGCGTCGATCATCAGCCCCGCATCGGTCAGCGGTGCGTCGTCCAGACGGGCGCCGTTTTCGGAAATCAGGCGCTTGGCCTCCTTGCCCGATTTCGCCAGGCCAGACTTCACGATCAGCTGCACAACCGAGATGCCATCGCCCAGATCTTCGGCGGTCAGGGTCAGGGTGGGCAGGTCGCCGCCCACGCCGCCCTTTTCGAACACTTCGCGCGCGGTGGCCTCGGCCTTGGCCGCGGCCTCGGAACCGTGCAGCAGGGTCGTGACTTCGTTGGCCAGACGGATCTTGGCCTCGTTGATCTCGGACCCTTGCAGCGCGCCCATGCGGTCGCATTCGTCTACGGGAAGCTCGGTGAAGATCTTCAGGAAACGGCCCACGTCGGCGTCGGTGGTGTTGCGCCAGAACTGCCAGAACTCGTAAGGCGACAGCATGTCGCCGTTCAGCCAGATGGCGCCGCCCTGGCTTTTGCCCATCTTGCGCCCATCGCTGGTGGTCAGCAGGGGCGTGGTCAGGCCATAGATCTCGTGATCCAGCACGCGGCGGGTCAGGTCGATGCCGTTGACGATATTGCCCCACTGGTCCGATCCGCCCATCTGCAGGATGCAGCCATATCGGCGGTTCAGTTCCAGAAAGTCATAGGCTTGCAGGATCATGTAGTTGAACTCGAGGAACGACAGGGATTGTTCCCGGTCCAGCCGCGATTTCACCGATTCAAAGGACAGCATCCGGTTGACCGAGAAATGCCGCCCGATGTCCCGCAGGAAATCGAGATAGTTCAGGTCGTCCAGCCATTCGGCATTGTTCAGCATCAGCGCGCCGGTGTCGCTGTCGTCATAGGACAGGTACTTGTCGAACACCTTCTGCATACCGGCGATGTTGGCGTCGATCTGCTCGGGGCCCAGCAGGGGGCGCTCGTCCGAGCGGAAAGACGGATCGCCCACCTTGGTGGTGCCGCCCCCCATCAGGGTGATCGGCTTGTGCCCCAGCTTCTGAAACCAGCGCAGAACCATGATGTTCATCAGGTGCCCGACATGCAGGGACTGGGCGGTGGCGTCATACCCGATATAGGCTGTCTGCACCCCGCTTGTCAGAGCATCGTCAAGGCCCTGATAATCGGTGCAATCGGCCAGAAAGCCGCGCTCGATCATCGTGGCGATGAAATCCGATTTGGGGTGATACGTCATGTCTTGCCTCGGGGTTGAATTGCGGGGCACGTTATAGGCGGCGAACGAGGGAAGGAAAAGGCCATGAATAAGGCCCGAGGCAAAGTTGGGGCAGTGCGGGCACTGGGGGCCATGTCGGGCACCTCGCTCGATGGGGTCGACGCGGCGGTGGTGGAAACCGACGGGCGGCAGATCCTGCGGTTCGGCGACAGTGCCTACCGGCCCTATAGCGAGGACGAGCGCAAGCTGCTGCGCGCCGCGCTGGGAAAATGGAGCGGCCCCGAGGTGCACGCCGCCGAAGATCTGGTGACCCGCGCCCATGCCGAGCTGCTGTCGGAATTCGAGGACGTGGAGCTGATCGGCTTTCACGGCCAGACCCTTGCGCATGAGCCGCGCGGCAAGGGCACGTTGCAGGTGGGCGATGGCGAGGGGCTGGCGGTCGCGCTGGGTGTGCCCGTGGTCTGGGATTTCCGCAGCGATGACGTGGCCATGGGTGGCGAGGGCGCGCCGCTGGCGCCGTTCTTCCACTTTGCCTGCGCAAAATATGTCGGGGCGACGGCGCCCTTGTGCTTTCTGAACCTGGGCGGCGTCGGCAACCTGACCTATGTGGACCCGTCCTTTGACGGACCCGAGGCGCCCGGTGCGTTGCTGGCCTTTGACACCGGCCCGGCCAATGCGCCGATCGACGATCTGGTACAGGCGCGTCTGGGCCTGCCGATGGACCGCGACGGCGCGCTGGCCCGGCAGGGCACGGTCGAGACCGGAGCACTGGAGCTGTTTCTGGCCGAGCCCTATTTCAACCGTCTGCCGCCCAAATCGCTGGATCGCAACGATTTCGCCGAAATGATCGGTCTGGTAAAGGAATTGAGCGACGCTGACGCAGTCGCCACCCTGACGGGCATGAGCGCCGCCGGGGTGGTGCAGGGGATGGAGCATTGTCCCAAACCGCCCGCGCGGGTGCTGGTCACCGGCGGTGGGCGCAAGAACCCGGTTTTGATGGAGATGCTGCGCGTGGCGCTGGACTGCCCGGTCGATCCGGTCGAGGCCGTAGGTCTGGATGGCGACATGCTCGAGGCGCAGGCCTTTGCCTATCTGGCGGTGCGGGTGGCGCGGGGGATGCCGACCTCTTGTCCCGGCACCACCGGGGTCAAGGCGTTGGTCGGCGGGGGAACGGTCAGCCGGGTGTCGCAGGGCGCACCGCGCTGAAACGCGGCGAAAAATGATCCTGCCAAGGCACCCGGGCGTAATCCTAGCAGTGGCCACAACAACGCCGGAGATGAAGATGATCGGTTCCCTTGTGAAAAATGCGGTCGGTTGTGCTGTTGCGTTCATGCTCGCAGTGCCTGCCATGGCCGAAGTGCAGGTTGAGTTCGTCGAGGGAGCGCCAAAGGACCGTTTCGTTCTTCGCAATGCCAGCGATTGCAACCTGTCTGCTGCAACTGTGCGTCTGGATTTGTCTTCGTCACAGGGCGGGTTGATCTTTGATGTCACCGGCTCGGGGGCAGGGGTTGAAGTGTTTCAGCCTTTTGAGATGGTTGCGGGGTCCGAGTATCTGAACGGTTTGCCTCAGGTTCAGGACGGACAGTCGATGGTCGATCTGGACATCCGGGCCATGCCGCCCGGTGCAGAAATCGCGTTTACGATCGACGTAGATGACACAGGTGGCGGACGCGAGATCACCGTGTCGGGGGCCGAGATCCAGGGCGCGACGGTCTCTCTGGAAGGCGCACAGAACCCCCAGCGTGGTGTCTTTTCGTCGGCGGCCCGCGCGGCTATACCGTTCGGGACCTGCTGAGCGGCGGTGAAACTGCAGATGGAACCGGCATGACCAAGACCCTGACACGTATCGCATTTCTGGTTCTTGTAATGGGTGGCGGCATACTGATCGGCACTCTGACAGGGCCGGGTGAGTGGTATGCGAATCTGAACAAACCGGTCTTCAACCCGCCGGGATGGGTATTCGGCCCGGTCTGGACGGTTCTTTACGTGTTGATCGCAATGGCAGGTTGGCGGCAGTTCGAACGCGACCGAAGTTCGCCCGCGATGCGCCTGTGGTGGGCGCAGTTGGGCCTGAACTTTCTGTGGTCGCCCACATTCTTCGTGCTGCATCAGCCGTGGCTGGCATTGTTAGTGATTCTTGCGCTTCTGGTGGTGATTGTGCTGTTCATCGCGCGCGTCCGCCCGGTGGATCGCGTTTCGGCCTGGGCGTTCGTGCCCTATCTGGCATGGGTGGCATTCGCCACCATACTGAATCTATCGATCGCGGTCCTGAACTGACGCCGGCGGTGGTCAGAGCATCCACTCGACCGGCAGCCACCTGACGACGGCGGCAAGGCCGCGCTGGAACCGAGAGGTGTTCGGGTCAGTCTCAAAGGTCGTGGTCGTTCCGTCGTTGGTCTGCTGAATCCAGACCAGGCCGCCGTCATCGGCCATTTCGACGCGATAGGCGAATTCCGGCTTGTCCAGTTGCCGGGCCAGATCTGCAGCGACCGCGGGGCTCTCGATCAGCAGCCCCATCTCGGTGTTCAGCCGGGCCGAACGTGGATCAAGATTGTATGAGCCGATAAAGATCCGTTTGCCATCCGAGCCAAACACCTTTGCATGCAGGCCCGAGGCAGAGCCTGCAAGAATCTCGGGCAGGCTGCGTGCCTTATGCTCGGCGCGCAACGCGCGCAGCTCCAGCAACTGAACCCCGCTTGCCAGCAGGTCGTCGCGATAGGCCATGTAAGCGGCATGAACCGGCATCACATCGGTCGCATCCATTGAGTTGGTCAGGACCCGGACTTTGACCCCAGACGACGCCAACCGTTCGAGCAACTCGGCCCCGCGGGGACCGGGAATGAAATAGGCCGAGACCAGATCGAGCGACGTCTCGGAGCTTTCGGCAAAGGCTATCAGACGCTCGACCATGAGGTTCTCGTCCTCCACCTGTCCAAGTCCCTTTGCCGGGTCATCGACAAAAAGTTCGATAGCGCTCCACTCGAACGGCAGATCGCGGTCGGCGATGCGGTCGGCCAGTTCATTGTCGCGGATCGCCTTTTGGTATCCGGCCCCGGCAGCGGTCTGACGCGCGGCCTCGGCCAATGCCTTCAGGCTTGGATCGGTCGCTGCAGGCAGGAACAACGCGGCATCATAGGCCGAGCCGCTGTTCCAGTAGGCATCGAACGACGCTGCAACCTCGTCCACGATAGGACCGATCGCGATGGTATCGACATCCAGATAGTGCGTTCCGGCCCCATAGTCGAAATAGATGTCGCCGATGTTTCGGCCCCCGACAATCGTGGCCACGCCGTCCACTGTCATGGATTTGTTATGCATGCGGCGGTTCAACCGGCCGAAATCGAACACATAGGATAGCAGCTTGGGGTTGCGCAGAGTGAACGGGTTGAAGATGCGCACATGGGCCGTGGGCATGGCATCCAGTTCCGCCAGAAGCGTGTCCAGCCCCGAGATGCCATTGTCATCGACCAGGAGGCGCACGCGCACGCCCCGTTCCGCCGCCGCACGCAATTCGTCCAGCAGCATCAGGCCGGTCACGTCATCCTGCCAGATATAGTATTGGGCATCGATGGACGAGACCGCCTCACGCGCGAGAATGGCGCGGGCGGCGAATGCGGTGTGCCCCTGACCGAGGGGGCGGACGCCATCCAGTCCGGGATTGCGCTGAATCGCCGGCTCGATGGCTTGGCCCAGCGGACCCGTCCAATCCGCGGGTTGGCTGTATGTCTGCTCCGAGAAATTGGTTTCGGGCAGCGGAAAGGCCAACCGCAGCCCAAACACACCCAGGCCGAGGATCACGGCCACGGTCACCAAAGTCTTGATCAGCCGCATCGCGCCCTCATCTTTGCCCAATCATTCACAAGCGAACCTTGCCGCATTGGGCAGGGCAAGTTCAAGCGTGGTTCAGCAGGGGCCGGAGGTTTAGCCCCTGGGAATGTCGAACTCCGGAGGCGCCAATTCGAACCCGTCGAACTGGAAACCCGGTGAAACGGTACAGCTGACCAGCGTGTAGTCCCCGGTACTGCGGGCGGCCTGCCAATGCCCGGCGGGTACGATGACCTGCGGGGCACCCTCGCTCAGGTCAGGGGATAGCATGTGATCGTTTGCCGGTCCGGTGTCGCTTTCGCTGATCGACAGGATCAGCGGCGCGCCGGCGTGAAACAGCCAGATCTCGGTCGCATCGACCCGGTGCCAGTGGCTGGCCTCGCCCTGTTTCAGCAAGAAATAGATGCAGGTCGCGGTCGGGCGGCCGGTGTTGTCCGCGCGCCAAGTCTCGGCATACCAACCGCCTTCGGGGTGGGGCTGCAACTGCAGGTGGTCGATAATCTGGTCGGCGGTCATGGCGGGCCTTTCACGGCGATGGGATTTGGTGCTGGCAATACTGCGCACAGATCATATGTTTGCGCCATGACCCTGACGATCCCCTTCGACAATTCCTATGCCCGGCTGCCCGGCGCCTTTTATGCGCGCCAGTCGCCTGAGCCCGTGCGCGCGCCGCGGCTGGTGGCTTTCAATGACGATCTGGCGCAGGTGCTGGGCATCTCGCCCGGTGACGCGCAGGACATGGCCCAGGTGTTTGCGGGCAATACCCTGCCGGACGGGGCCGAGCCGCTGGCGCAGCTGTATTCCGGCCACCAGTTCGGCAACTACAACCCGCAGCTGGGCGACGGGCGCGCGGTGCTGCTGGGCGAGGTGGTGGGGACGGACGGGATCCGCCGAGACATTCAGCTCAAGGGCTCGGGGCGCACGCCGTTCTCGCGGCAGGGCGACGGGCGGGCCTGGCTGGGGCCGGTTCTGCGCGAATATGTCGTGTCCGAGGCGATGCACGCGCTGGGCATTCCCACCACGCGTGCCTTGGCGGCGGTGGAAACCGGCGAGGTCGTGCTGCGCGAGGGCCCGATGCCCGGCGCGGTGCTGACCCGCGTGGCGCAAAGCCATCTGCGGGTGGGCACGTTCCAGGTATTCGCCGCACGCGGCCAGATCGCCGACCTGCAGCGGCTGACCGACTATACCATCGCGCGCCACTACCCGGACGCCGTCGGGCCGATGGGCCTACTGCGCGCCGTGCGTGACGCGCAGGCCGCGCTGATCGCGCAATGGATGGCGGTGGGCTTCATCCACGGGGTGATGAACACCGACAACTGCGCCATCTCGGGCGAAACCATCGACTATGGCCCCTGCGCTTTTATGGACAGCTATCATCCGAGTACCGTCTACAGTTCGATCGACCGGATGGGGCGCTATGCCTATTCCAACCAGCCCGAGATCGCGGTGTGGAACCTTGCACAGCTGGCGACGGCGCTGATCCAGCAGATCGAGGACAAGCAGGCCGCCGTGGAAGAGGCGACCGAGATCGTACATGCCATGCCCGAATTGATGCAGCAGCACTGGCTGAGGCGGTTCCGGGCCAAGATCGGCCTGACCACCGAGGAGGACGGCGACCTTGCACTGATCTCGGACCTGCTGACGCGGATGGCGCAGAACCAGGCCGATTTCACCAATACCTTCCGCGCGCTGGGCAGCGATGCGGCACGGGACCAGTTTGCCGATCCGGCGGCTTTTGACAGCTGGGCCGAGGGGTGGCGCGCGCGGCTGACGCGCGAGGCTGACCCGGTTGCAGTGATGCACGCGGCGAACCCCGCCTTCATCCCGCGCAACCACCGGGTCGAGCAGATGATCGAGGCCGCCGTTCAGGGCGACTATGCCCTGTTTCACCGGCTGACCGCTGTGCTGGCCCAACCCTATGACGACCAGCCTAACGCCGCCGACCTGAGGCACCCGCCCACGCAGGACGAGGTGGTGCATGCCACCTTTTGCGGCACCTGAGCGGGTTTCGGCATCTGTGCTGAACTATCGGCTTGCGTCCGGGCGCGATCCTGCGAATCCTGACGGGGTACAACCGTAGAAAACCGATGACCACTTTGCCCAAGCTGCGCCTTGCCAGCTACAACATCCAGAAATGCGTTGGACTGGACCTGCGACGCCAGCCGCAGCGTATCCTGCAGGTGCTGGATCGGCTGAGCGCCGATATCGTGGTGCTGCAAGAGGCTGACAAACGCCTGCCGCCGCGCCCGGCGGCGCTGCCGCATTTCATGTTGGACGAGGCGGGGTGGAAGATCGTTGATCTGGGCGGTGCGGGCAGCCTCGGCTGGCATGGCAACGCCGTGATCTGGCGGGGCGACCACATTCAGGTGCGCCGCGCCGCGCATCACGATCTGCCGGGGCTCGAACCGCGCGGGGCTGTCCGGGTCGAGTTCGATACGCATATCGGCCCACTGCGGGTTATGGGGATGCATCTGGGGCTGTTCTCGGCGTGGCGCCGCCAGCAGATCATTCACTTGCGGCAGGACGGCCGCGCGCTGGACCGGATGCCCACCGTCTGGGCGGGGGATTTCAACGAATGGTCGCGCCAGCCGATCCTTGACCGCCTTGCCCCCGACATGCGGTTCCTGCCGCCTGTGCCCAGCTTTCCCGCCGCGCAGCCTCTGGGTGCGCTGGACCGGATCGCGCTGGGCGGCGGGCTCGAGGCACTGGCCCACGGTGTGCACGGGGAGCGGCCCGCGCATATCGCCTCGGACCACCTGCCGGTCTGGGCCGATCTGCGCCTGGCCGGTTGAGTCGGCAAGGGTGCAAAACACGGTGGCGAAACCCGTGCGGACAGACTAAGACAGAGACCCGAACGGATTCTGAGGGGTGCCATGCCGGACACGATCATCGCGCGTTGCGAAGCCAAAGGCCTGCGCATGACCGGCCAGCGCCGGACCATCGCGACCGTGCTGGAACAAAGCGACGACCATCCGGATGTCGAGGAGCTTTACGCCCGCGCATCGGCGCTGGATGCGGGCATCTCGATCGCGACCGTCTATCGCACCGTCAAACTGTTCGAAGAGGCCGGAATTCTCGAGCGGCTGGAATTCGGCGACGGGCGCGCGCGCTATGAGGACGCCGAGCGCGACCACCACGATCACCTGATCGATATGAACTCGGGCGAGGTGATCGAGTTCGTGGACCCCGAGATCGAAGCTCTGCAGGAAAAGATTGCCGCCAAGTTGGGCTACCGTCTGAAAGGGCACCGGCTGGAATTATACGGCGTGCCGCTGGACAAGGACTGATCCGGCACCGACCCATCACGAAACGCGAACGGCCGGCTCAAATCAATTCATCATTCGTGGTCAGGTTGCGGGTTGCCAGACCGAGGCAATCGGGATTTCCTGCGCCGGTCGGGCAAGACGGGCCCGCCGGACGGAGACGCGCGCATGAACAACGTACAGGGCATTCTGCTGATCATCGGGGCGATGGCCGCCTTCACGCTTGAGGACATGTTTATCAAGCACCTGTCGACTTCCGTGCCGACCGGGCAGGTCATGCTGGTTCTGGGCCTGTTCTGCGGGCTGGCCTTTGCCCTGATGGCGGTGGTCACGCGCAAGCGGATCTTTGACCGGGCCGCCTGGCAGCCCTTGCCCCTGATCCGCGCGGGCACCGAGGCCGTCGGCGCGCTCAGCTTCGTGACCGCCTTGTCGCTGGTCGATCTGTCCACGGTCGCCGCCGTGTTCCAGGCAATGCCCTTGGCGGTGACTATGGGGGCCGCGCTGTTTCTGGGCGAACACGTTGGCTGGCGGCGGTGGAGCGCGATTGGCGTCGGATTCGCCGGGGTGCTTATGGTAATCCGCCCCGGTCTGGACGGGTTCCGCCCCGAGGCTCTGTTCGTGGTGGCGACGGTGATCGCCATCGCCGCGCGCGATCTGATCACCCGGCGGCTGGACGCGCGGGTGGCCTCGGCCGTGGTGGCGTTGCAGGCCTATGTTGCGGTGGCGCTGGCGGGTGGCGTTCTGATGCTGATGGCGGGCCAGCCGTTGGTGCCGCTTCAGGCCGGGCAGGTCGGCCCCTATATCGGCGCGGTGGGCTTTGGCGTGCTGGGCTATTTCGGCATCGTCACGGCGATGCGCGTGGGCGAGGCCTCGGCCCTGACCCCGTTCCGCTATACGCGTCTGCTGTTCTCGATCCTGGCCGGGATGTGGATGTTCGGCGAACGACCGGACCTGATGACCATGATCGGCGCGTCGCTGATCATCGGGTCGGGCATGTACACGTTCATCCGCGAACGGCGCATTGCGCGGGCCATGGCTCCGGCGGTCTGCTGACCTGTTGGCGCAAACACGCTGCTGTTGGCGCTAAAGGCCGGAGAATATGCGTGTTAGCGATAACGGACCCGGTTTACTTTTCCCCGCGTGCTGGTATGAGGCATGCAACCGAACGCATTTTCAGGGACCGGTATCATGAGCACCATCATCGACATCCACGCACGCGAAATCCTGGACAGCCGGGGCAACCCCACCGTCGAGGTGGACGTGGTTCTGGAAGACGGCACCATGGGCCGGGCAGCCGTGCCCTCGGGCGCGTCGACCGGCGCCTATGAGGCGGTTGAGAAGCGCGATGGCGACAAGTCCAGGTACATGGGCAAGGGCGTGCTCGAAGCCGTGGCCGCCGTGAATGGCGAGATCGCCGAAGAATTGGTGGGCTTTGACGCGACCGAGCAGGTGGCGATCGACGCTGCGATGATCGAGCTGGACGGCACCCCCAACAAGGGCCGTCTGGGCGCGAACGCCATTCTGGGCGTCTCGTTGGCCGTGGCCAAGGCGGCGGCGGACTTCACCACCCAGCCGCTCTATCGCTATGTGGGTGGCACCTCGGCGCGGGTTCTGCCGGTGCCGATGATGAACATCATCAATGGCGGCGAACACGCCGACAACCCGATCGACATCCAGGAATTCATGATCATGCCCGTGGCCGCCAGCAACATCCGCGAGGCGGTGCGCATGGGTTCGGAAGTGTTCCACACCCTGAAAAAGGAACTGTCGGCGGCTGGGCTGGCCACCGGTGTCGGCGACGAGGGCGGATTTGCCCCGAACATCGCTTCGACCCGCGAAGCGCTGGATTTCATCCTCAAGTCGATCGAGAAGGCGGGCTACAAGCCGGGGGACGAGATCTATCTGGCGCTCGATTGCGCGGCCACCGAGTATTACAAGGATGGCAAATACGTCCTGTCGGGCGAGGGCAAGACTCTGAGCAGCGACGAGAACGTGGCCTATCTGGCCGCGCTGGTGAACGACTATCCGATCATCTCGATCGAGGACGGCATGTCCGAGGATGACTGGGACGGCTGGAAGGCGCTGACCGACGAGTTGGGCGGCAAGGTGCAGCTGGTGGGTGACGACCTGTTCGTGACCAACCCCGCGCGTCTGGCTGAGGGGATCGAGAAGGGCTGCGCCAACTCGATGCTGGTCAAGGTGAACCAGATCGGTTCGCTGACCGAAACGCTGCGCGCCGTGGATATGGCCCACCGCGCCCGCTATACCAACGTGATGTCACACCGCTCGGGCGAGACCGAGGACGCCACCATCGCCGATCTGGCCGTGGCGACCAACTGCGGTCAGATCAAGACCGGCTCGCTGGCGCGGTCGGACCGGCTGGCCAAGTACAACCAGCTGATCCGCATCGAGGAAACGCTGGGCGAGGTCGCGGAATACGCGGGGCGCTCGATCCTTCGCAAGTAAGCCACAAGCTGCTAGTTTGATCCCCACATTGGCCGGGGGTCCCTAATGCTCAGCATCATTGAACCTAAAACGCCGGACCAGTTTGATGCTGTCCGGCGTTTGTGTTGGGACTATCACGCCTTTCTACTGACACTGGACGAACGGTCGCGGCAGGTCGTCAACACGTTCTATCCGCCCGAGAAATATGCCTCCGTTCTGGCGGCCATCGAGGTCGAGCATATGCCGCCCAACGGTGGGACCCGGCTGGCGATGCTGGATGGGCAGGCGGTGGGCTGCGGGATGTTCCAGACAATCGGGCCGGGTATCGCTGAGATCAAGCGCGTATTCGTGACCGAGGCTGCTCGGGGTACTGGCGCGGGGTGTGCGATCATGCAGGAACTGATTGCCCAGTGCCGCAAGGACGGGTTCGAGATGATCCGGATGGACACCGGAAAACCGCTGAAGGCGGCGACTCGGCTGTACCTGTCCTTGGGGTTCAAGCTACGCGATGCCTATTCCGACATTCCCGAAATCGCCCGAGGGCAATTGTTGTTCTTTGAAATGTCGCTGCGGGGCGATACCGCCGAAGCCTAGGGAATTGCAGTGGAATTGCCCAAAACCTCAGTTTTGGAGGGTCGGAATTGCGAAAAAAGCAAACATAAATGTGATTATGTGTGAACTTTTACCTACGCGCACCGCAGCGACGGGCGTAGTCTGACGGTACAGCAGAAAGGAGAACGTGATGTCTGCTTCAAGAATCCTTCTCGTGATTTCGATGCTTTCCGTCGGTGTTCTGGCGGCCTGTGCGGGGCCTGGCACCTACCCGATCACCGGTGAACCGGTGTCGCAGAATGATCCGGTGCAAGAGATGTACTATAGCCCCAGCCTGATCTTCCGCGGTGAGTCGCGCTAGAGCGTCTTGCTCATCAGCATGTAGCGGTCGCGCGGTTTGAAGCCGGTTCGAAGGTACAGTTTCTGCGCGGCCTCGTTGGTTCGATCCACCTCAAGGTGCAGGGCCGTCAGGCCGGCCCCGGCCAGTGCCTTGGGCAGGGCTTGAAGAACT
The DNA here is from genome assembly GCF_059612945.1 of Ruegeria sp. BHSC276. Taxonomy (NCBI): domain Bacteria; kingdom Pseudomonadati; phylum Pseudomonadota; class Alphaproteobacteria; order Rhodobacterales; family Roseobacteraceae; genus Ruegeria; species Ruegeria sp. BHSC276. The sequence continues at coordinate 542,356 of NZ_JBXWRP010000003.1, forward strand.
TCGGTAGCGATGCCGCGGCCGCGAATGGCGGGGCGGATGTAGATTTCGTCCACGAACCCGTCCATGCCCCCGAACTCGACCGACCAGCCGAAGGTCAGGATGACATAGCCCAGCGGTGCGCGCGCGGGGCCGATCAGGTAGATGCAGCCGTGCGGGATGCCCTCGAGCAGCGGCGCAAGGGCCGCGCGGCGCTGGTCGGGGTCCTGTTCGATCCCTGCCTCGGCGTGAAAGGCGGCGACCAGACCCATCAGCCGATCAAGGTCGTCGGGGCGGGCAAGGCGCAGGGCGGCGCTCATAGCCGCGCCAGCCGTTCGGTGAGCAGGGCAAAGAACCCGTCGGCATCCACGTCGCCGATGAACAGCGCGTTGGGCTTTCGGTCGGTGACGCCCCACCAGTCGGCGACGGTCATGCCGAGGGTGAGTTCCGACTGGGTTTCGATTTCCACGTTCACATGGCGGCCCGAGAACAGGTCGGGCCGGATCAGGTAGGCGGTCACGCAGGGGTCATGCAGGGGGGCGCCCTCGCTTCCGTATTTTTCCTTGTCGAAGCGTTCGAAGAAATCGGTCATCTCGGCCACCGCGATGCCGACCTTGGTACCGAGGGCGCGGAAGGCGTCGTTGCGCTGTTTGGTGACCAGCGCTTTGTGCGTGACATCCAGCGGCATGACCACGATATCGACGCCGGATTTGAACACGATGTCAGCGGCTTCGGGATCGACATAAATGTTGAATTCAGCGGCCGGGGTGATGTTGCCGACCTCGAAATAGGCACCACCCATCAGCACGATCTGCTGCACCCGCTCGATGATGTCGGGGGCTTTCTGAAAGGCCGTGGCGATGTTGGTCAGCGGCCCCAGCGGGCAGAGGGTGACGGTGCCGGGCGGGTGGCGGCGCAGGGTGTGGATGATGAAATCGACCGCGTTGCCCTGGGCCAGTTCCATCTTGGGGTCGGGCAGGTCGGGGCCGTCGAGGCCGGTCTTGCCGTGCACATGCTCGGCGGTGACCAGCTTGCGTTTCAAAGGCGCGTCGCAGCCCGCATAGACCGGCACGTCGGTTCGGTCCGCCAGTTCGCAGACGATGCGGGCGTTCCTGGCGGTCAGCTCCAGCGGCACGTTGCCCGCGACGGCGGTAATGCCCAGCACCTCGATCTCTTCGGGGCTGGCCAAGGCCAGCAGGATGGCGACGGCGTCGTCCTGTCCGGGGTCGGTGTCGATGATGATTTTGCGGGCGGTCATGGGGTCTCCGGGGGGGGATGGTGAGGGCGGACACTGGCAAGCGCGGCTGGGCTTGTCCAGCGGTTTCAGGCGTCGCTTGCGGCCTTTACCGGCGGGAGTTTGCCGTTCGCGCGGTGCTCTTCGGCCTTCACCTCGTCCCACAGGGCGTCCATCTCCTCGAGCGTGCTCTGTTCGGGCGTCTTGCCGCGTTCGGCGAGGCGTTCCTCGATCTTGTTGAAGCGCCGGGTGAACTTGGCGTTGGTGCGGCGCAGGGCGGCCTCGGGCTCGACGCCCAGATGGCGGCCGAGATTGACGATCACGAAGAGCAGGTCGCCGAATTCGTCCTCGAGCGCGTCGGCGTCCATCTGGTCGCGCGCCTCTGCCAGTTCGGCGGCCTCTTCGGTGATCTTGTCCAGCACATGGCCCGCATGGGGCCAGTCGAAGCCCACCCGCGCGGCGCGTTTCTGCAGCTTGTAGGCGCGCAGCAGGGCGGGCAGGTTGGCGGCGACGCCGTCCAGCGCGCCCTTTTGTTCCTTTCCGGCGCGCTCGGCGGCCTTGATCGCCTCCCAGTCGCGGGTCTGCTGTTCGGCGGACTTGTCGCGGGATTCGTCGCCGAAGACATGCGGGTGGCGGGCCACCATCTTGTCGGACATGGTACGCACCACGTCCTGAAAGGTGAAATGCCCGGCCTCTTCGGCCATCTGGGCGTGAAAGACCGACTGGAACAGCAGGTCGCCCAGCTCGCCCCTGAGCTCGTCCCAGGCCTGGCGTTCGATGGCGTCGGCGACCTCATAGGCCTCTTCGATCGTGTAGGGGGCGATGGTGGCGAAATCCTGCTCGATATCCCACGGGCAGCCGGTTTCCGGGTCGCGCAGGCGGCGCATGATCTCCAGCAGGCGCTCGATTCCGGCGTCAGTATCGTGGATCAGTGGATTTTCAGCCATTGCGAAGCCCCTTGTTCCGGTGTCAGATGCATCCATCCCGCAGCTTGGATCAGGAGTCCACCCCCGATGCCCGTCGTGAACCGAATTGCCGACTATGCCGCCGACATGGCCGAATGGCGCCGACACCTGCATACGATCCCGGAACTGGAATTCGATTGCCACCAGACCGCCGCCTTCGTGGCCGAGCGGCTGCGCGAGTTCGGCGTGGACGAGTTGCACGAAGGGATCGCGCAGACAGGGATCGTGGCGATCATCAACGGGCAGGGCGATGGCCCCACGATCGGGTTGCGCGCCGACATGGATGCGCTGCCGATCGAGGAGCAGACCGGGGTGGCATATGCCTCGAAGAATCCCGGCAAGATGCATGCCTGCGGGCATGACGGGCACACCACAATGCTGCTGGGCGCGGCGCGGTACCTGGCCGAGACGCGGAATTTCCGGGGCCGCGTGGCTTTGCTGTTCCAACCCGCCGAAGAAGAGGGAGGCGGCGCCGATATCATGGTCAAAGAGGGCGTGATGGACCGGTTCGACATCGCCGAGGTCTATGCGCTGCACAATGCGCCGGGCTTTGCCGAGGGCGCATTCTATACCACGCCCGGGCCGATCATGGCGGCGGTCGATACGTTCGACATCCACATTCAGGGCGTGGGTGGCCACGGTGCCATGCCACACGACACGCGCGACCCGGTCATGGCCGCCTGCGGAATCGCGCAGGCAATCCAGACCATCGTCAGCCGCAACCACTATGCGCTGGACGATCTGGTGATCTCGGTCACCCAGATCCACACCGGGACCGTGAACAACGTGATCCCCGACACCGCCTATCTGAACGGCACCGTCCGGACCTTCGATCCGGCGGTGCAGAAGATGGTGATGACCCGTCTTGAAGAAATCGTGCAGGGGCAGGCGGCATCCTATGGGGTCACGGCGACGCTGGATTACGTCGTGGGCTATCCGGCCACGGTCAACGATGCGGACAAGACCGGTTTCGCCGCCGAGGTGGCGCGCGAAGTGGCAGGCGCCGATCGGGTGATCGCAAATTCGGGCCGCGAGATGGGGGCCGAGGATTTCTCGTACATGCTGCAGGAGCGCCCGGGCGCCTATCTGTTCCTGGGGCAGGGCGACGGGCCGGGGCTGCATCACCCCAAGTACAATTTCAACGACGAGATCGCACCGGTGGGTGCCTCGTTTTTTGCGCGCATCGTCGAAAAGGCGCAGCCGTTGACCTGACGGTCCGGTCGATATCAGGGAGGATACGGGCCAAAATGGCATTGGAAGACGCGAAAAATCAGGTCGATGAGGCCTTTACCAACCCCGACCTGAAGGGGTTGAGCTATGAAAACACCTTTGGCGGGGCCACGTCCTTTCTGCGGCGGCTGTACACCAAGGATCTGACCGGCGCCGATATCGCAGTGACCGGCGTGCCGTTCGATCAGGCGGTGACCAACCGCCCCGGCACCCGTCTGGGCCCGCGCGCGATCCGCGAGGCCAGCGCCCTGCAATCGCCCGATGCGCCCTATGGTTGGCCTTTCGATGCGCTCAGCGAGCTGGCGATCATCGACTATGGCGACATGGCCTATGACTATGCCAACATTCCCGCCTTTCCCAACACGTTGACCGACCATATCCGCACCATTCTGGCGGCGGATGTGGCCTCGGTCACGCTGGGGGGCGACCACTATATCAGTTTTCCGATCCTCAAGGCCTATGCCGAGAAATACGGTCCGATGTCGCTGTTGCAGTTCGACGCCCATACCGACACCTGGGCCGATGACGACATGAGCCGGGTGGACCACGGCACCATGTTCTACAAGGCGGTGAAGTCGGGGATCGTGGACCCGAAACGCTCGGTCCAGGTGGGGATCCGCACCACCAACGAGGACACGCTGGGCGTCAACATCATCGACGCGCGCGAGGTCTATGAATCCGGACCAGCCGCCGTGGCGCAGAAGATCAAGGGTATCCTGGGCGACAGCCCGGTCTATCTGAGCTTTGACATCGACGGATTGGACCCGGCCTTTGCGCCTGGCACCGGCACCCCGGTCTGGGGTGGGCTCAGTTCGATCCAGGCGCAGATCATCCTGCGCGACATCGCCGGGATCAACATCAAGGGGGGCGACGTGGTCGAGGTGTCTCCGCCGTTTGACACGTCCGGCGCCACAGCGATCGCGGGGGCGCATGTGGCGACCCAGATCGTGTGCCTGCTGGGATGGAACAAACTGGCGAAAGACGGGCGGCTTTAACCATTGGTTAGCCATGGTTTTGCTATGGCCGGTATAAGGTGAACCAACGGGACAGGGGGCGCAGACGCCATGAGCCAATTCAACCAACCCATCAGCGGCAATGATCTGGCGCGGTTTTCCGGGCCCAACACCTTCATGCGGTTGCCTGCGGCCGATAGACTGGCGGGGCTGGACGTGGCTATGCTGGGCGTGCCGATGGATATTGGAACCTCGTGGCGGTCGGGCACCCGGTTCGGCCCCAAGCAGATCCGCGCCGAAAGCGCGATGATCCGGCCCTACAACATGGCCACGCTGGCCGCGCCTTTCGACAGCCTCCAGATCGCCGATATCGGAGATCTGGCGATCAACACCTTCTCGCTGGCCTACAGCCTGCGGATTATCAAGGCAAGCTATGACGCGATCCTGACGCAGGGGGTGACCCCGGTGGCGATGGGGGGCGATCATTCGATCACTCTGCCGATCCTGCGGGCCGTTGCCGCCAAACACGGCCCCGTTGCTCTGGTGCATGTGGACGCCCATGCCGACATCAATGACGAGATGTTCGGCGAGCGCGAGACCCACGGAACGGTATTCCGCCGCGCGTATGAAGAGGGGCTGATCGTGCCCGACAAGACCTTTCAGGTCGGTATCCGCGGCTCGGGTTACGCGGCCAGCGATTTCACCGAGGCGCGCGAATGGGGTTTCCGCCAGTTTCCTGCCTGGGATCTGTGGCAACAGAATCTGACCGAGATCGGTGCGCAGATCCGCAAGACTGTGGGCGATCACCCGGTCTATATCTCGTTCGACATCGACAGCCTGGATCCGGCCTACGCCCCCGGCACCGGCACGCCCGAGATCGGCGGCCTGACCACGCCGCAGGCGCTGCAGTTGATACACGCGCTGGGGGGTATGAACGTGGTGGGCTGCGACTTGGTCGAGGTCTCTCCGCCCTATGATCCGTCGGGCAACACCGCGCTGACGGCGGCAAGCCTGCTGTTCGAGCTGCTGTGTATCCTGCCCGGCGTGACGTCACGGTAGGCGAGGCCGGCAGGTCTTGCCCCGTACCGGCGGGCGGTTAGGGTTCTGCCGGAGGGTCTGAATGGAATGAAACGCATGGTTTTTTGGTTGGTCGTCGCAGCGGTTGTCGCGCTTGGCCTCTATGTGCGGCTGGCACCGTCCGATCCCGCGCGCTGGCATGTGCCGGTCGTGGCCGAGGCAGATCGTGACCTGCCTGGAGGCGTGATCCGCGTGTTGCAGACCGGACCGGACGGCCTGACGCGGCTGGACAGGGTGGCGCGGGCGACGCCGCGCACGACGGTGCTGGCCGGATCGGTCGATGAGGGCCTGATCACCTATGTGACCCGCAGCCGGGTGTTCGGCTTTCCCGACTACACCACTGCCCAGCAGGACGGCGACACGCTGCGCATCTATGGACGGTTACGATTTGGCCGACGGGATTTCGACGTCAATCGCACCCGGGTCGACGGTTGGCTGGCGGCTGTGCAGTCCTGAAGACAGGCACCCCTCGGACACCTCGCGCCACATCGGCACGTTCAGCGACATCTGGCACTGGGCCATGAACATCCGGCCATCGACCTGCAGGCAGACCATCTCGCCCAGTTCGACCCGCGCACCGGATGTGTCGGTGCAATAGCAATCCTGCACCTTGCCACCGGGGCCGATGACATCGGCCAGACCGGGCGTTGCGCAGACGATCAGCAGGGCAATGATCCGTTTCATGGGCCTAGCTTAGCACAAGCCGGGGCCTTGACCAAAGCCGTCGGATGATAGACACCGCCCCAATGATCCCCGAAGAACGTCTTGAACAGATCACCCAGCGATTCCAGTACCTCGAAGCGGCCATGTCCGATGGCGCCTCGGGTGGGGATATCGCGGCTTTGGCCAAGGAATATTCCGACCTCAAGCCGGTGGTCGAACAGATCGCAGCTTGGCGCCAGTTGCGGGCCGATCTGGCCGAGGCCGAGGCGATGCTGGACGACCCCGACATGAAAGAGCTGGCCGAGGAGGAGATCCCGCAGCTCAAGGCGCGCATCCCCGAGGCCGAGCACGCGCTGCAACTGGCGTTGCTGCCCAAGGACGCGGCCGATGCGAGGCCGGCGATGCTGGAGATCCGCCCCGGCACCGGCGGCGACGAGGCGGCTCTGTTTGCGGGCGACCTGCTGCGGATGTATCAGCGCTATGCCGAGGCGCGCGGCTGGCAGTTCGAGATCATCGAAGAACAGCAGACCGAACTGGGCGGCATCAAGGAAGTGGTGGCCCATATCAAGGGCGACAACGTCTTTGCCCGGCTGAAATACGAATCCGGCGTGCACCGCGTTCAACGCGTGCCCGAAACCGAGAGCGGCGGTCGGATTCACACCTCGGCGGCGACGGTGGCGGTTCTGCCCGAGGCCGAGGACGTGGACATCCAGATCGACCCGACCGAGCTGCGCATCGACACGATGCGCAGCTCGGGCGCGGGTGGGCAGCACGTGAACACCACCGACTCGGCGGTACGGATCACCCACCTGCCGACCGGGATCGTGGTTACGAGTTCCGAGAAATCGCAGCACCGCAACCGCGAGATCGCCATGCAGGTGCTCAAGACGCGTCTCTATGACCTCGAGCGTCAGCGGATCGACAGTGAACGCTCGGCCGACCGGGCCAGCCAGGTAGGGTCGGGCGACCGCTCCGAGCGCATCCGTACATATAATTTCCCGCAGGGCCGGATGACCGATCACCGGATCAACCTGACGCTCTACAAGCTGGACCAGGTGATGCAGGGTGATCTGGACGAGATGATCGACGCGCTGGCGGCCGACGATCAGGCGCGCTTGTTGGCGGAGATGGCGCAATGATCGCGGCGCTGACAGCGGCACAGGCCATGGTGGCCGCCACCGCGCGCCTGCGGGCCGCAGGTGTGGACGACCCGGCGCGGGACGCCCGGGTCCTGCTGGCCCATGCCGCCCGGATCGAGGCCAGCCGCGTGACCCTGATCGCACCCGAAGAGCTCTCGCCCGAGATCGCCGAACGCTATGAGCAACTGGTGTCGCTGCGCGCGATCCGGGTTCCGGTTTCCCATCTACTGGGCGAGCGCGAATTCTACGGCCGACGTTTCCGCGTCAGCCGCGACGTGCTGGACCCGCGCCCCGAGACCGAAGCGCTGATCGAAGCGGCCCTGAGCCAGCCGTTTGACCGCGTGCTGGATCTGGGCGTCGGCTCGGGCTGCATCCTGATCACCCTGCTGGCGGAGCGAACCAGCGCAACCGGGCTGGGCGTCGATCTGAGCGAGGCCGCCTGTCTGCAGGCCAGCGCCAATGCGGTGGTCCATAGGGTGCAGGATCGGGCAGAGATCCTGCGCTCGGACTGGTTTGAAAACATTGGCGGGTATTTCGACCTGATCGTTTCCAATCCGCCCTATATCGCGCTCGATGAGATGGACGGTTTGGCGCCCGAAGTGCGCGAGCACGAACCGCGTCTGGCCTTGACGGATGAAGCGGACGGGCTGGACGCCTATCGCCGGATTGCGGCGAGCGCCCCTGATCACCTGACGCCCGGTGGACGACTTCTGGTGGAAATCGGCCCGACACAGGCGCAGGCGGTCAGCGCGTTGTTCGACGCGGCGGGGTTGGTGGATATCCGCGTGATCCCCGATCTGGATGGACGCGACCGGGTTGTTGGCGCCAAAATGCCGGGCTAGCCGTGGATTCTGAGGCCGATTTACGCCGGTCGCGGTAAAAAACCCGGCATTTTGAACTTTAACCCCTTGTCTGCGCCGTCAGGACATGTTTACTCGGGTTAGTCAGCGCGGTTGACGCCCTTTCGGCGCACCCCTGACGCCAAGCCCAAAAACGTCGACAGTCCCGCAAAGGCACAAGCCACAGAGCAGCGCAGACTTCGGGCGGATCGACAGTGCAAGACAAGGCTGACGTACAGTAAGATGAGATCCTCCAAATCCCGCTCGCGGGCAAAGAACAACCGCAATCGCCCCTCTGGTGGCAACGTCGTTAACCGGGTTTTCGACAGCTCGGGACCCGAGGGCAAGGTGCGCGGCACGCCGCAGCAGATCATTGACAAGTACAACCAGCTTGCGCGCGATGCACAGCTGGCCAATGACCGCGTGGCTGCCGAAAACTTTCAACAACATGCCGAGCACTATCTGCGTATGCTGAGCGAAGCGCAGCGTGAGATGGAAGCACGCCGCGAGGAGCAGGAGCGGCAGAACCGCGAGCGGCAGGCCGAACGTGACCGTGAACGGGCCGAGCGGCAGGAGCGGGAAGCTGCGCGCCGGGCGGATCCGGCCGAAGCGCCGCAGCCGGATGTGTTGGATTTGGATAGCGATGCGGATTCGCCTGAGTCCGGGCTGGTTGAAACTCCAGAGAGCAAGGGCGGTACAGCCGACGCGTCTGAGCCGAAGGAAAAGCCCGCGCGCCGTCCGCGCGGTCGCAAACCCAAGGTGGCGCCGGCCGAAACCGAGCCACCTGTGCAAGGAGGCGATGCGCCTGAAGCGGCTGAATAGTCGGTCGGACTTGCGCCAACGAACAGGCCCCGGGCATCTGCGCCGGGGCTTTTTCTTGGTCAGACTGTCAGGCTTTCCGCAATTCCTGTGCCAGCGCACAGAAGGCTTCGAGCGAGACTTGCTCGGCACGATCAGTCGGCTTGATGCCTGCGGCTGTCAGGCGGTCCTCGATATCGGGGGCCAGCCCCTTGAGCGCCGCGCGCAGCATCTTGCGGCGCTGATTGAACGCAGCGGCCACGACGCGTGACAGGGTGTCGGCATCCGCCGGAAAGCGTGGTTCGGGAAGGGCGGTCAAGTGGACCACGGCGCTGCTGACCTTGGGCGGCGGCGTGAACGCACCGGGGGGCAGGGACATGGCAATGCGCGCCTCAGCCCGCCACTGGGCCAGAATCGCAAGTCGGCCATAGGCCTTGGTGCCGGGCTGCGCCACGATGCGTTCGGCCACCTCGCGCTGGAACATCAGGGTCAGGCTTTGCCAGAAGGGTGGCCATTCCGGCGGGGTCAGCCAGCGCACCAGCAGTTCGGTCCCGACATTGTAGGGCAGATTGGCCGCCACGCGGATGGGCGGCGTCAGGTGTTCAGTTGGATCGATTTCGAGAGCGTCACCATTGATGACGTCAAGCCGCCCGGGATAAGCAGCAGCGATTTCCTGAAGCGCGGCGATGCAGCGGGTGTCTTTTTCCACCGCCACCACCTTTCGCGCACCTTCGGCCAGCAAACCGCGGGTCAGGCCTCCGGGGCCGGGGCCGATCTCCAGCACGTCGCATTGGCTCAGGTCGCCGGCCTGCCGGGCGATCTTGGCGGTCAGGTTGAGATCGAGCAGGAAGTTCTGGCCCAGCGACTTGCGGGCCGAGAGCTGGTGCTTGGCGATGACCTCGCGCAGCGGGGGGAGGGTGTCGATTGCGCTCATGATCCGATTACCGTGGCGCGAGGGGCAGGCTGTGCGCCAGAGATTTTTTGCCTCCGGCGGGGATATTTGGGGCCAGATGAAGGATCAAGTGCTTTGTGCCATGCGTTGGGCGAGTTTCAGCGCCTCGATCAAGCTGGTGGGGTTGGCGATACCTGTACCGGCGATGTCGAGCGCGGTGCCATGGTCGGGCGAGGTGCGGATGAAGGGCAGGCCCAGGGTCACGTTCACGCCACGGTCGAAATCGAGCGTCTTGATCGGGATCAGCGCCTGATCGTGATACATGGCGATCGCGGCATCGTATCGGGCGCGTGCGGCGGCGTGGAACATCGTGTCGGCGGGGTGCGGGCCGGTTACGGTGTAGCCGTCGGGCGCAAGATCGGATAGCAGGGGCGCGATCCAGTCCAGTTCCTCGCGACCCATCTTGCCACCCTCGCCGGCATGGGGGTTGAGTCCGGCCACCGCGATGCGAGGATGTGGGATGCCGAATTGGCGACGCAGTCCATCGGCGGTGATCGCGATCGTGTCGCGCAGCAGGTCGGGCGTGAGCCGCGAGGGCACCTGCGACAGCGGGATGTGGATCGTGGCGGGCACCACGCGGAGTTGGTCGCTGGCCAGCATCATCACCACGCGGGAGCGACCTGCCAGCGCCGCAAGAAACTCGGTATGTCCTGGGTAAGCGAAATCGGCGCCGTCGATCAGGGCCTTCTTGTGGATCGGTGCCGTGCAGAGGGCCGAGGCCGCGCCCGATTGCACCAGCGACACGCCGGTTTCGATAGCATCGATCACCGAGGGCGCATTGGCCGGATCGGGGCAGCCGGGCAGGTTGGGGGCGGGAAAAGCCAGCGGCAACACCGGCAGCGCCTCTGCGCAGATGTCAGCCACTTGGGCGGGGTCTGCGATTTTGGTCGTGGGGATATCGTCCGGCAGGTGGTCGGGATCGCCGATGTAGAAGAACGGGCAGCTGTCGCGCAACGCGGCCCAGGCCTTGGCGGCGATTTCCGGACCGATGCCCGAGGGCTCGCCGCAGCTGAGCGCGATGGGCGCGGTCATTGCTCGATGATCGTGGCGTCGGCGCGCAGTTGTTCCAGAAGGCTGTTGGCAAAGGCTTGCAGCCGCTGTTGGGTCAGCGCGTTGGCCACGTCCTCGCGCGACGTGTCTTCGCCCAGGTCGCGGGTGCGGCCGCACAGCATGAGGAACACCAGCGTCTGGCCATTGTTGCGGGTCAGCGTGGAGGACACTTCGTTCGGGTCGAGCTTGGCGAGTTCGACCGCGAAATCGCGCGGAATCTCAGACGGGCTGGCCTCGACGCGGTCGAGCACTTCGGGCGGTTGACCCTTGGCGATGCCGTACAGGTCGTCGCAAGTGTCGACGGTTTCCTTGAGCTCGGCCGCGCGTTTCAAGGTTTCGGGGCTGAGGCCGCCGGGAAGATAATAGGCGGCGTAGTCGATCTTGGAGTATCGCGGCGCTCCGGTTGCGACCTCGCGCAGGCCGCGCAACTGGAACAGGGCGACGGCATTCGGCAGCGTCAGCGGAGGGGTCACTTCACCGGTCTTGAGGCCCAGTATCACGGGCTGCAGGACCGGCGGCAGATTGGAGATATTCAGCCAATCTAGGCGCCCGCCGTTCTCGCGCGTCGGGGCGGCCGAATATTGCGTGGCCGCGGCCGAGAAAGCGTCGATGGTCTTGACCTGAGCGATCTCGTCGGCCAGCGCCTCGGCCTGGGCAAGGGTCTGGGGGGTGACGGGAATGATGATTTCCGACAGCAGGACCTGAAGCCCGCCGCCACCGGCCTGGCCCATGGCGCGGTTGATCTCGTCGGGTGTGGGCCGGGCCTGAGAAATGAAGCGCGAACTGACATAGTCGCGCCAAGCCAATTGATTGCCGACATAGTCTCGCACGGTTTCGGGGTCGACGCCCGAGTCGGTCAGCGCCTGCAGGAACTGGTCGGGCGCCAACTGGCCGCGAGCGGCGAATTCATCGATCGCAAGCTGGATATCCTCGGGGGTGGGCTGAATGCCGGCTTCGCGCATGGCCTGCTTCCGCAGCCGCTCGTCGATCAGGGCCTTGCGGACCTCGGGCTCTGAACTGCCGGGAATGCCCAGGACCTCGAGGAACCGCTGCCGCTGTTCCAGTTCGTACCAGGTAATGATGTCCTGGTTGACCCGGATAGCGGGGGCGAACAGGCTTTGGGCCGGGGCCTGATGCGGCAGCGCCGAGATCAGGGCCGCTGCCAGCAGGGGCGCCGCCGATTTCAGAAAACCGGAACGAAGAAAGGTGGAGATAGCTGAAATCAACTGCATTGTCTCTTGTACTTTTTGCCCCCGCCTTCGACGGCGTATCCTGTCAGTGCAACGGTAAAGCCGAATTCCGTCGTGGGCTCAATAGTCGATGACGACGTATATCGCCGGCTGACGGACATGTTTACCTGCACGCATTCGTTTTCATAGGTCAGGCCCAAGCCAAATCTGAGCGGCTCGGATTCGGCCAGATCATAGCGGGCCAGCGCGCGCGTCCGCCAGTTTTCGTTCAAACGGTGGAGCGCCGTCAACCGAATTTCGGAAATCTCGTCATCGAGGTTCTCGGCCGGGTCGGGCTCCTGCCAGATGTAGCTGCCCGATAAAGAGGTGCTGTTGCCCTTCCAGTCACCGCGCAATTCGGCCTTGGTAAAGCTGAAATCCCCATCCAGCAGGGCGCGCCCCGCCAGCGAGAGGTTGTTGGCCGTCTTGATCTGACCCGCCAGGAGAAGGTCCGAGGACGTGCCTTGCAGCCCCGAGGTCAGGGTGAAGTTCGGATCAGCATCGGCGCGGAAAACCTGTCCGATCGTGGCTAGGGCCTGCCAGCCGCCGGCCGCATAGCGGGCCCAGTTGACGCCGATCACGGCGGTTGTTGAATCCTCTCGCCGATCGGGGGCTGGGAACCGGGACATCGACAGCAGGTTGCCCTGGTCGAACTCCTGAAAAGTGCTTTCGTCGTTGGGCACGTTCGTGTCGGACACGTGGGTCCAGCCGATCTGGGCGATAGGTTCCAGGAATTGCGTCGCCCCCGAGGATTCGCGCCGAGTCATGGGATAGCGCAGGGTCAGCGCCGCTCGCGGGGTCGCGCGGCTGAGCTGATCTGGATAGGCGCTGTCGTTGCGGATGTCGAACGTATCGACCGATGCGCCCATCTCGACATCGGCGCGCAGGCCCGTTGCGAAGGTCCAACTGCGCAGCCATTCGGCGTCGAAACTCGCGCGGGCGACGTCGCGGCCGGTGATGTCGGCGTCGCTGGTGCGGGTATGGGAGTGGGTTTCGAAACCCAACCGGACTTCACCGCCCAGAGTGGTCGGGAAATAGCGCTTTTCGTAGAACAGGTCGAACACGCGCGAAGGGATTTCGTCCTGATTCTCGCTGTCGCGCAAGGTCTTGTAGTGAATGAAGCTGGTACGGAACGCGGTGTCGCGCTTGATCCGTTCCAGCGCGAGTTCGCTGCGCAGTCGGTCATAGTCGGGCAGGCCGTAATCGGCCAGATAGCCGTCATCTGACGCGGCCTGGATGTCGAAGGTCAGGCGGAAATCGTTCCTGAGGTTGAACCATCCGGACCCGAACAGATATCCGCGGCCTTCTCCCGGCAGGATGTCGTCGCGGGTATAGGCCCCCTCGAACGAAATGCGTCCGCGTTTGAACGCCTGCCGATAGCGCAGGCCCAGCGTGCGGGTCTTGGAAGACACATAGGGCGTGACGGTCAGGTCGCGATGATCGCCGAGCTTGAAGAAATACGGGACCTGAACCCCGGTTCCCAGCTGCGACGTCGTTCTGATGGATGGCACCAAGAACCCGGTTGCCCTGTCCAGCGTGGGGTCGGGCAGGCGCAGGGTGGGGAAATAGAACACTGGCACGTCCATCACGCGGAACTGTGCGCCCTCGAAATAGAGCTGCCGTTCCACCTGGTCGTGGATCACTTTGCGTGCGCGGATCTGCCACAGCGGCGGACGACCATCGGTGCAAACGTAGCACGAGGTCGCTGAGACCTTGCTGAACTGCGTGTAGCGTCCAGCGGCGCGGGTCGCCTGAACGGCGGCGATCTGGACTTGCTGGTCAAAGACCATGCGGGCGCCGGTCAGCAGCCCGTTGCGCAGACCGTCATCCAACTCGGCCGAATCGGCCAGAACGGTGGCCTGTCCACCTTGGTCGATGCGGATCGGACCCTCCAGCGTCAGGCCGCCCGTCTCGCGGTCATAGGTAATGCGCTGCGCGGTCAGCCGGACATCGCCTTGGAAGGCCTCGACATTGCCTTCCGCGACCAGCTTTCCATCGGCGGTGACGAATACCTTGTCGGCCACCAGCAGGGCGGGCGGGTCCTGCTGTTGCCGTGTGGCGGTGTCGGGTTGGCTGGGCTGCGCGGTGGCGAGCCAAGGGGTGCCCGCGGCCAGCGCAGCCGTCAGCAGCAAGGTCGCGAGCCGGCGCATCAGCCATCCTCCACATGCAAAAGCAGGCCAAGCGACAACAGGATGGCGGCAAAGGGCGGCGCCCAGGCCGCGAGGTAGATCGGCAATTGTCCGTTTTCTCCGAGGATCTGTGCGAAGTTGCGGATGAAATAGATGGCGAAGCCCAGCAGAACGGCGCTGAGAACCGCGATGCCGGTGCCCCCGAACCGGACATGGCGCATGGTAAACGCCGCCCCAATCAGGACCATCGAAACCAAAAACAGCGGACGCGCGAGCTGAACATGCATCCAGACCTCGTATTGCTTGGTCGAAAAGCCGGCCTCGCGCAGATCGCGGATCAGTTGCGGCAGGTCATAGACCGAAACGGAATCCCGCTGGCCCAACGTGTCGAGGATGCGATCGCGGGTCAGCGTCGTGGCCAGCCTGAGGGTCTGGTGTTTGGTCGCCTGGGTTTCGGGATTTTCGCCGTCGGCCAGCGACCAGTCTTTGGCGTCGCGTAGAACCCAGTTGCCGTCCTCAAGCATGGCGCGGCGGGCGACGATCTGGCGGTTTGGAATACCCTCGGGGCCGAATGTGATGATCGTCACGTCTCGCAACTCGAGGGTTTCGCCGCTTGTGGTGCTGCGCGCGTTGATCACCGATTGTCCCTGAGCTGATCCCTGGCGCAGCCACAGGCCGTCGCGGCTGATCGAAAGGGTCGAACTGCCGCCGTTCTTGTAGAGGTCTGACATGTTGCGGTATTTTTCCGACGTGGCCGCCGCGATCGGATTCAGGAAGGCCACGGCGAGACAGCCGACCAACAGCGCCACCATCGCCGGTGCGGCCAGCGCACGGATGCCCGACCGACCGATGGCGCGGGTCACCACCAGTTCGGAACTGCGCGCCAGTCCGACGAACAGCGCGATGGTGGACAGGATCATCAGCAGGGGCAGCATTTCCGAGATCGCCGCCGGCGTGTTCAGCAACGTCAGTTGCAGCAACTGGCCGAAGGACAGATTGACGTCACCAAAGCGCCGGAGCTGTTCGATCAGGTCGATCAGGATCATCAAGGTCAGGAAGATGGCGCCGATGACCAGAAAGCTCTGTATAAACCGACGCGCGAAGTAACGGTCGAGAATCACGTCCGCACCTCCGACCAGGCCTCTTTGGCGGATTCGCCTGTGCCTGTCCGTTTCTGCGACGGCCTGTGCCTGCCGTTTGGTGCCAAATTGTCCCCCCGGACCTGCCGTTCATTTTCGGGCGACCTTAATGCAATTGGTTGGCGGGGAAAACTGCTATCTGGTCAATGCCGCGCCTGCGGGCTAGGTCTGGGGGCAGAGTCTTTCAGGAGCAAGAAATGAGCAGTCTGGTACCGATCCGCTTCCAATCCCAAGATCTGGACCTGATGGCGCAGGCCGAGGGGCGTGTGGCCATCATCATCCCCGCCGATGGCAAGTTGAACCCCGTCGCCCGCCGGGCCAACCGGCTGACCCGCGGGGCCATTGCCCGGCTGGTTGAAAGCACCCGGTTCGGCAAGGCCAAGACGGAGGAGGTGATCTCGTTGGCGTGGCCCTGCGGCATGGCGGCCGAGGCGCTGGACGTGCTGGTCCTGCCGCGCCGCCCCGACGCGGACGAGGCGCGCAAAGGCGGCGCCGCCCTGGCCAAGTTGGCCGCGGGCAAGGATCTGCTGGTGATGGCGGGCAACCAAGCGCGGGTCGAGGATCTGGCCATGGGCATCGCTTTGCGCAGCTATGCGTTCGATGCGCACAAAACCAAGGCCGACGCGGATGACGCGCAGGGCACCGTGACCATCTGCCATGTCAAGGCCGACGATGCCGAGGCCGCGTTCGCGCCCTTGTATGCGGTGGCCGATGGCGTGCGCATGACCCGTGACCTGACCAATGAACCGGCCAATGTGCTGACCACCACCGAATTCGCCGACCGTCTGAAAGAGATGGAAGATCTGGGCCTTAAGGTCGAGGTGCTGGACGAGGACGATCTGACCAAGCTGGGCATGCGCACCTTGCTGAGCGTCGGGCAGGGGTCGCACAGCCCGTCCAAGGTGGTGGTGATGCAGTGGAACGGCGGCGACGCCGATGACGCGCCGCTGGCGCTGGTGGGCAAGGGGGTCGTGTTCGACACCGGCGGGATTTCTCTAAAGCCTGCGGCTGGGATGGAAGACATGACCATGGATATGGGTGGCGCCGGGGTCGTGGCCGGCACCATGCGCGCGCTGGCCAAGCGCAACGCCAAGGCCAATGTTGTGGGTCTGGTCGGGCTGGTCGAGAACATGCCCTCGGGCAATGCCATTCGCCCGGGCGACGTGGTCAAGTCGATGAAGGGCGACACGGTCGAGATCATCAACACCGACGCCGAGGGCCGATTGGTGCTGTGCGACGTAATGTGGTACGCACAGGAGCGGTTCAAACCGGTGGGCATGATAGATCTGGCAACCCTGACCGGCGCCATCATCATCGGGCTGGGGCATGAAAACGCAGGCGTGTTTTCCAACAACGACACCTTCTGCGACGCGTTCCTGAAGGCGGCCCGGGCCGAGGACGAAGGCGCGTGGCGGATGCCGCTGGGCGAGGCCTATGACAAGCAGCTGGAGTCCCGCATCGCCGACATCAAGAACGTGGGCGGCCGGCCCGCCGGGTCGATCACCGCGGCGCAGTTTCTGCAGCGTTTCGTCAAGGAAGATACGCCCTGGATCCATCTGGACATCGCCGGTGTGGCCTCGGTGGCGAAGGAAACCGACTATGCGCCCAAAGGCGCGACCGGATGGGGCGTGCGCGCGTTGAGCCGCTTCGTGCAGGACAATTTCGAGTAGGCCGATGGGCGCCGTCTATTTCTACCACCTGACCCGTCACCCGTTGGAGCACACCTTGCCGGTGCTGCTGGACAAGGCGCGGCAGGCCGGGTGGCGGATTGCCGTGCGGGGCACAGACCCCGCGCGGATGGACTGGCTGGACGAAAGGCTGTGGCTGGGCCCCGAGGAATCGTTTCTGCCGCATGGTCGCGCGGGCGGGCCGCATGACGCGATGCAGCCCATCCTGCTGACCACCGGACCCGAGGCCGCCAACCACCCGGCCTGTCTGATGGCGGTGGACGGGGCCGATGTGACCGCCGACGAGGTGACTGCGTTGGAGCGGGTCTGCATCCTGTTCGACGGGAACGATCCGCAGGCGCTGGATCATGCGCGGGGGCAGTGGAAGACGTTGACCGGGGCGGGCTGCGCCGCCCAGTACTGGTCCGAGGAGTCGGGCCGTTGGGAGAAAAAGGCCGAATCCGGGTGATGCGGCCACGGGCGGTGCGACCGCCCGCGAGGACAGGAGAGATTGCAATGAAGTTGAAGCCTTTGGGCCGCACGGGGATCGAGGTGTCGGACCTGTGCCTGGGCACGATGACTTTCGGCACACAAACCGCCGAGGCCGACGCGCATCGGCAGATGGACACGGCACTGGCGGCGGGGATCAATTTCGTCGATACCGCCGAAATGTACCCGGTGAACCCGGTGTCGAAGGACACGATCGGCCGCACTGAGGAGATTCTGGGCAATTGGAACGCCGCCCATCCGGCGCGGAGGGCCGAGTATGTTCTGGCGACCAAGCATTCGGGGGAGGGCCTGGCCGCCGTGCGGGATGGTGCGCCGATCTCGGCTGCGACCATCCCGGGCGCCATCGAGGGGTCTCTGCGGCGTCTGCGGACCGATTACATCGACCTTTATCAGTTCCACTGGCCCAACCGCGGCAGCTACATGTTCCGACAGAATTGGGACTACGACCCGTCAGGCGGTGATCGGCAGGCGGTTCTGGACAACATGCGCGAATGCCTCGAGGCGCTGCAGGCGCAGGTGGACAAGGGCAATATCCGCGCCTTCGGCCTGTCGAACGAAAGCGCCTGGGGAACCGCCCAGTGGCTGCGCCTGTCCGACGAGTTGGGGGCACCACGGGTGGCGTCGGTCCAGAACGAGTATTCCCTGCTGTGCCGCCTGTATGACACCGACATGGCCGAGCTGAGTGCCTATGAGGATGTGGGTCTGCTGGCATTTTCGCCGCTGGCTGCCGGGTTTCTGACTGGCAAGTATCAGAGCGGGGCGGTGCCCGAGGGATCGCGCATGTCAATCGTGCCGCAGATGGGCGGGCGCAAGGGCGACCGGGTGTTCGACGCGGTCGAGGCCTATCTGGCGATTGCCGCGAAACACGGGCTGGACCCGGTGCACATGGCGCTGGCCTGGTGCCAGGCGCGGCCTTTCATGACCTCGGTCATCTTCGGCGCGACCACGCAGGTGCAGCTGGAGCGGATCCTGGAGGGGCGGGATGTCGTGCTGTCGGATGAGATTTTGGCCGAGATCAACGCGGCCCATCGCGCGCATCCGATGCCGTATTAAGCGATGGGGGCGCTGCCCCCGTCGCCCTTGGCGACTCCCCAGGGATATTTTTTTGCCAGATGAAGCTTGCGCTCGTCAGTGATGAGTGGGCTGGGTGCGGTCTTGTCTGAGGTCACGGGCGGACTGCCCGTGCGCGGTGCGGAACGCGCGCGCAAAGCTGGATTGTGACGTGAACCCCGTGGCTTGCGCCACGTCCATCAGCGGCATGTCGGTGTCGGTGACCAGACGGCGGGCCTCGGCAAGGCGCAGTTGCAGGTAGTGGTCCTGCGGCGTGGTATTCAGCCGCAGGCGGAACTGTTGCTGCAGGGTGCGCGGGCTGGTTCCCAGGGCCTTTGCGATGTCGGCCAGGGGCAGCGGGTCATCTAGCGAGGCCTGCATGATCGCGTTGGCGCGGGCGGTCAGGGCGCTGTGGCGGTGCGGTGCGCCAGTGCGGCTCTGCGGTCTGCCGGGTTCGGGGGCACCTTCGTAAAGAAACAGGCCCGAGACCCGGGCCGCGAAGCCGGCGCCATGGCGGGCGGCGATGACATGCAGCATCATCTCGACCGCGGGGATCGCGCCGCCCGAGGTCAGGCGGTTGCCGGAAACGGTGAACCGATCGGGGCGCACGTCGACTTCGGGGAAACGGGTGGCGAAGGTCTCGAGATCCTCCCAATGGGTGGTGGCGGCGTGACCGTCAAGCAGCCCTGCTTCGGCCAGCAGCCATGGGCCTCCGTCAATGCCCGCCATCGTGGCACCGGTATTGGCGATGCGACGCAGCCCGGCCAGAAGGCTGGGCGTGGCGTGGCGCACCAGATTGAACCCCGCGATCACGATCATCAGGTCGCAGTGGTCGAGACGCGCGAGCGGGATGCCCGGCACTCGCAATGCGCTGGTCAGCATCGCCGGTTCGGGCGTTGCGGTCACGTAGTCCCAGTCGAAGGCTGGGCGGTCGGCCAGCCGGTTGGCGGCGCGCATCGGGTCCACCGCCGAGGCAAAGCTGAGCGTGTTGCACTCGTCCAGCACCAGAACGGCGGTTTTCAGCGCGCGGTGCTCGGGCTGGAGGATGTTTTTTGCGGATTTCATCAAGTCTGATTCGCATTCTGGCAAGTTGTCTGCTCAAGGCTGCGCCAGAGTCGGGGCCAGACGCAAATCGGAATCCGGGGAGAAGCCTGGGGAAAACCCATGGCGAAGCCGGGTATAAATTGGGGATAACACCATGCCTTTGGAAATGAACCGCGAAGTTTTCATCACCTGCGCCGTGACCGGCTCGGGCGGGACGCAGGATCGCAGCCCGCATGTGCCGCGTTCACCCAAGCAGATCGCCGACAGCGCCATCGCGGCCGCCAAGGCCGGGGCGGCGGTGGTGCATTGCCATGTGCGCGACCCCGAAACCGGCGCGCCCAGCCGCCGTCTGGACCTGTATCGCGAGGTGACCGACCGCATCCGCGATGCCGAGGTGGACGTGGTTCTGAACCTGACCGCCGGCATGGGTGGCGACATCGTGTTCGGCGGGGTCGAAGCCCCGTTTCCCGTGGCCGAGGGGACCGACATGATCGGTGCGTCGGAACGCGTGGCCCATGTGGCCGAATGTCTGCCCGAAATCTGCACCCTGGATTGCGGCACCATGAACTTTGCCGAGGCCGACTATGTGATGACCAACACGCCCGGCGCGTTGCGGGCAATGGGGCAGATGATGACCGATCTGGGCGTGAAGCCCGAGATCGAGGCCTTTGACACTGGCCATCTGTGGTTTGCCAAGCAACTGGTGAAAGAGGGCGTTCTGGCCCCGAATGCGCTGGTGCAGCTGTGCATGGGCGTCCCGTGGGGCGCGCCGGATGACCTGAACACCTTCATGGCGATGGTGAACAACGTGCCCGACGACTGGACCTTCAGCGCGTTCTCGCTGGGGCGGCATCAGATGGCCTACGTGGCGGCCTCGGTTTTGGCTGGCGGCAACGTGCGCGTGGGGCTCGAGGATAACCTGTGGCTGGACAAGGGGGTGCTGGCTGAAAACTGGCAACTGGTCGAACGCGCCGGAACAATCATCGAGAACATGGGCGCGCGGGTGATCGGCCCGGCTGAGGTGCGCGAGAAGTTGGGATTGGTCAAACGGGCGCCTGTGGCAACCTGACGAGCGGGGCGACCCTCGGAAATTCTGTCAAACAACGATGGCCCCAGATGCCGTGTGGACGCTTGGGGCGAAGGAGAGAAGATGAAGACGGCAGCGATCATCGGTGGTGGCGTGATCGGCGGCGGATGGGCCGCGCGGTTTCTGCTGAATGGCTGGAACGTGCGGGTGTTTGACCCGGACCCCGAAGCCGAGCGCAAGATCGGCGAGGTCCTAGACAACGCGCGGCGGTCGTTGCCCGGGCTGAGCGATGTACCGCTGCCGCCCATGGGCGCGCTGAGCTTTCACGGCGACATGGCCGACGCGGTGCAGGGGGCCACTTGGATACAGGAGAGCGTGCCCGAGCGGCTGGACCTGAAGCTGAAGGTTTACAAGGGGCTGCAGGAGGCCTGCGATCCGGGGGCGATCATCGGGTCCTCGACCAGCGGGTTCAAGCCGTCCGAGCTGCAGGAAGGCGCGTTGCGGCCCGAACAGATTGTGGTGACGCACCCGTTCAACCCGGTCTATCTGCTGCCGCTGGTCGAGCTGGTGCCCTCGGCCGCCAACACGCCCGAACTGGTCGCGCAGGCCAAGGACGTGTTGCGCTCGGTCGGATTCTTCCCGCTGCAGGTCCGCAAGGAGATCGACGCGCATATCGCCGACCGGTTCCTCGAGGCCGTCTGGCGCGAGGCGCTGTGGCTGGTCAAGGACGGCGTGGCCACGACCGAGGAGGTGGACGAGGCGATCCGCATGGGCTTTGGCATCCGTTGGGCGCAGATGGGCCTGTTCGAAACCTATCGTGTGGCTGGGGGCGAGGCCGGGATGCGGCATTTCATGGCCCAGTTCGGGCCAGCGCTGAAATGGCCCTGGACCAAGCTGATGGACGTGCCCGAGTTCACCGACGCGTTGGTCGACATGATCGCCGACCAGTCGGACGCGCAATCGGGGATGCACTCGATCCGCGAGCTGGAGCGGATTCGTGACAACAATCTGGTGGGCATGATGCGGGCGTTGAAGGCGCGCGACTGGGGCGCGGGGGCAGTACTGAACCAGTATGACGCGCTGCTGAAGCCGGGTGCCCTGCCGACGCTGGATCAGGCAGACCTGAGCCAGCCGATTCTGACGCTGGCCCGCGCGGTGCCGCTGGACTGGACCGACTACAACGGTCACATGAACGAGGCGCGGTATCTCGAGGCCTTTGCTGCCGCGACCGACCGCTTCATGGAAATCATCGGCTGCGATGCCGACTACATCGTCTCGGGCGGCAGCTATTTCACCGCTGAAAATCACATCCGGTATCTGGACGAGGCCCATGCCGGGGCGAAAATCGAGGTGCGCACGCAGATGTTGTTGGGCGAGGGCAAAAAGCTGCACCTGTTCCACGGCATGTACGAGGGCGACAAATTGCTGGCCACGGGCGAGAGCTTTCTGCTGCATGTCAGCCTGGAAACCCGTCGGCCCTGTGCGCCGTCTCCGCAGATCGAAGCCGCGATGGCCCGCATCGCCGAAGCGCAGGCCGGGTTGCCCTATCCCGAGGGCGCAGGGGCGGCGATCCGCAAACCGGTATGACCGGGCGGGTTCTGATCACCGCCGGCGCCTCGGGCGTGGGGCGCGCGATGGCTGAGGCGTTCGACGCCGCCGGCGCTCAGGTCTGGGTGGCGGATGTGGACGCCGAGGCGCTTCAGGCCTGCCCGGATCACTGGGGGCGGTCGCAGGTCGATGTGTCGGATGAGGCCGCCGTCGCAGCGCTGTTCGGCGAGATCGCGGCGCAGTGGGGCGGTATGGACGTTCTGTGCGCGAATGCGGGTATCGCGGGGCCGACCGCATTTGTCGAGGATGTTGCGCTAAGCGATTGGAAAAAATGTATTTCCGTCAATCTGGATGGGGCGTTTCTGTGCGCGAAATACGCGGCGCCGATGCTCAAACGGCAGGGACGCGGCGTGGTGCTGATCACATCCTCGACCGCCGGGCAGTACGGCTATCCCAACCGTGCGCCCTATGCGGCGGCGAAATGGGCGGTGATCGGACTGGGCAAGACCCTGGCGATGGAACTGGGGCCGCACGGCGTACGGTGCAACGTGATCTGCCCCGGCGCGGTGGAAGGCCCGCGGATGGAGGGCGTGCTGCAGCGCGAAGCGGCCGCCAAGGGCATGACCCGCGATCAGGTCTATCAGGGCTATGCGGCGGGCACTTCGATGGGCCGCTTCGTCGAAGCCCATGACATTGCCGCCATGGCGGTGTTCCTGGCCTCGGATGCGGCACGGTTGGTGTCGGGCCAGGTCATTGCCGTCGATGGGCATACCGTGAACCCCGACCCCAAGCTCTAGCCCTGGTTGGGGCCGCGCATCTGGCGGATCGAGGCGCGAACGGCCTGCCAGTTCTGTGCCTCTTCCACGTTTCCGGCGGCTTCGAATTCGCGGGCTTTCTGGGCGGCTTCGGCCTCGGCCTTGTCGCCATGCGCCGAGTAGAGGGCGCGCGCGTATTGAGCGGTTTTGAGAGCGTCCATTCCTGATATCCTCCTTTGGGTCGGATCGTTCGGATTTTCGCGCACCTCACTATAGGGGATCGGGTGGGAAATTGCACCCGTGGACTGGTGTCACCCCGCCGAAATGGCGGCGCGCAGTTGGCGCAGATGGGTCGGGAAATGCCGGGCGGTCAGATCGGCTTCGCGGACCAAGGTATCGAAATGCCGCGTAAAAACCTCGATCCGGTCCCGGTCGCGAAAGGCCATGTAATGGCTGCCGACATAGAACACGCATAGCAGCGGACCAAAGATGGTAACCGGCGCGGAATAGAGCCGCTTGGCATCGAACAGGTAGATGCGCATACGCGGATACAGCTGCTCGCACAGCTCGAGCATGTGATCGATCTGGTCCAGCCGCGCCTGCAGGGGCAGTCCATCATAATAGCCGGTGCCATGGGCAAAGCTGTGAATCTCATACAGCGGCATAGCGATTTCATAATCGGACTGGGCACCGCGCATCCAGGTCAGGCGGTCCTCGGAGGCGCCGATGGCCTGGTCGGCGGTTCGGCCCAGATGCGGCGCGTATTCCCATTCCAGCACGGCGCGGGTTTTCAGCATGTCGGGCAGAGTGGCCGGAACATAGCGGATCTTGTAACCCGCGGCCTGCTGGTGCCATTCAAAGATGCGCTCATCGACCAGCGCGCGGGGTGCCTCGGTCATGGTGAGCGAGCTGGCCAGCAGCTCGGCCGCGCTTTCAGGGCGGTCCGAGAGGCTGAGCAGCCAATCCGCCGACACCCCCAGAGCCGAGGCGCAGCTGCCCACAACATGGGCGTTGGGCAGGCGTGCGCCCGTATCGGTCAGCAACTGGGAAACGGTCGAGCGATCGACCCCGATGGTGCGCGCCAGCGCGCTTTGGCTCATGTTCCGCTGCGCCATCGCTCGGGCCAGGCGCAGACGGAACTGCGCGGCGCGGTCTCGTTTGTCGAAATTTTCCTGCATTTGATGATAAATATCACGGACGCTGAGATTTGTTAATCATATTCGGAATTCTCGACAGCGCCACTGGCAGGTAACGCTTTGGTGAAAAGCAAAAAAGACTGGGGACCGGAATGGAAACGCGGCGAAGATCTGTCGTGAAAGCAATCATTTGGAATGCGATGGGCCTTGCGGTCATGACCGTGGTGGGGCTGATCGCCACCGGCTCGGCCGCTGTCGGCGGCGCATTGGCGGTGGTGAACACGGCCATCGGCCTGACGCTCTACGTGATTTACGAACGCATCTGGGCCGGAATCTCCTGGGGACGGCATGGCTGAGGCGACCACTCCCAAGTCCCCCGAATGGCCGACCTTTGCGCTGATCGTTGCCTGCTATGCCCTTTGGCTGATCGCGATTTTCGGTGTGGCGGCGTGGTCGCTCTGGCTGGCGGTGCCGATGATGGGTGGTGTCGCGGCGCTGCACTCATCCCTTACGCATGAGGCGCTGCACGGCCATCCGTTCCGCGCAAAGTGGCTGAACGAGGCGCTGATGGCGCTGCCGCTGACCCTGTTCATCCCCTACAACCGCTTCCGCGATCTGCATCTGGCGCACCATCAGGATGCCAACCTGACCGACCCTTACGACGATCCGGAATCCAACTATCTGGACCCGGCGGTCTGGATCAGGCTGCCGCGATGGCAGCGGTGGGTCTATCAGGCGAACAACACGCTGTTGGGGCGCATGGTGCTGGGTCCGATCATCGGCCAGTTGGCCTTTATGCGCGACGACTGGCGCGGCGCGGTAAGCGGGGACCGCGACATCTGGCTGGCCTGGGCCCTGCATCTGCCGGGTGCGGCGGCGGTTCTGTGGATCGTGGCGCAATCAGCGATGCCTGTCTGGGCCTTCGTTCTGGCGGCCTATCTGGGGCTGGCGCTGGTCAAGATCCGCACCTTTCTGGAACACCGCGCGCACGAGAAATCGCGCGCCCGCACGGTTATCGTCGAAGACCGCGGACCGCTTGCGTTTCTGTTTCTGAACAACAACCTGCACGTCGTTCATCACATGAACCCGGCGGCGCCATGGTATAGACTGCCCGCGCTCTATCGCCGAGGGAAAGAGCGCTATCTGGCCTGCAACGAGGCCTATATCTATCGCTCGTACGGGCAGGTTTTCCGGCAGTATTTCTGGCGCGCCAAGGATCCGGTGGCGCATCCGCTCTGGCCAAAACCCTGATTTGACGACAGAAGGGACTCCATGAGCTTGTGGATCCCCGTAACCTTGGCCGCCGCCACCTTTCAGACGGTGCGCTTCATGCTGCAGAAATCGCTGAGCAGCGTGAAGTTGTCGGCGACCGGCGCGACCTTTGCGCGCTTTGCCTATTCGATGCCTCTGGTGCTGCTGGGGCTGGCGGGGGCGATGCGGCTCAGCGGTCTGCCGCTGCCGGCGCTGCCGCCTCTGTTCTGGCTCTATGCCGCCATCGGTGGGGTGTCTCAGATCCTCGCTACGATCTGCGTCGTGGCGCTGTTCAAGCAGCGCAACTTTGCCGTCGGCATCACCTTCAAGAAAACCGAGGTGATCCAGACCGCCATCGTCGGTTTCATCGTGCTGGGAGACCGGGTCTCGGCCGGTGCGTTCGGGGCCATCCTGCTGGGGCTGCTGGCGGTTCTGCTGTTGTCGAAAACGCCGGGCGGCAGTGGGGCGTGGTGGCGTCACCTGACCAACCGCGCCTCGCAACTGGGGTTGGGGTCGGGCGTCTTGTTCGCCTTTTCTGCGGTCAGCTATCGCGGCGCGTCGCTGCAACTGGGCGATGGCGAGGCTTGGTTCCGGGCGCTGGTGACGCTGGCGGTCGTGGTCTCGATCCAGTTCCTGTCGATGGCGCTGTGGCTGGTTTGGCGCGACCGGGCCGAGCTGCGCGCGGTGTGGGACACACGGCGCACCGGCATCTTCGTCGGGCTGACCAGCCTGGGCGGGTCGTTCTGCTGGTTCTGGGCTTTCAGCCTGCAGAACGCGGCCTACGTCAAGGCGCTGGGGCAGGTGGAGCTGATTTTCAGCCTCATGGCCTCAGTCCTGGTCTTCCGCGAGACGGTTACACGGCGCGAGATTGCGGGGATGGTCCTGCTGGGCCTCTCGATCCTGATCCTGGTCGCAGCGATCTGAGATGTAATAAGGCGCACGGAGGTCCGTGCGCCTTCTGATCTTTTTGCCGTGCAGGCCGGTCAGCCCGCGCGGCGTTCGTCAAAGCTGAGAGCGATGAAGCTGGGCAGGTGATCGCCCATGCCCACGACGGCCGTTCCGCCATCATCGCGGCGCCCACGTCCTTTGCCACGTTTTTCCTTGGCAGGTTTGTCGTTCGGGGCGGCGTCCTTGGCGGGCTTGTCTTTCTTGCCCTCATCCTTGCGGGTCGAGGCGCGCGATTTCTTTTCGGGCTTTTTGTCCTCGGCCTCGGCCGGTTCGGCCTGAACCGGGTTGTCCAGACGCGGGATTTCTTTCTGGATCAGCTTCTCGATCGCATCCAGCGCCTTTTCATCGCGGGCCGAGCAGATGGTGATCGCCTTGCCCTCGCGCCCGGCGCGGCCGGTGCGGCCGATGCGGTGCACATAATCCTCGGGGTGGCTGGGCACGTCGAAGTTGAACACATGGCTGACCGACGGAATGTCGAGCCCGCGCGCGGCCACGTCAGACGCCACCAGCAAACGTACTGAGCCCTCGCGGAACCCGTCCAGCGTTTTCATCCGCTGCGACTGGTCCAGATCGCCGTGGATCGGCGCGGCGTTGTAACCATATTTCTTGAGCGATTTCGCGGTGATATCCACATCGGTCTTGCGGTTGCAGAAGATGATGGCGTTGGTGCATTTGTCACCTTCGGCATCGATCAGTGCGCGCAGGACCTTGCGCTTGGTGCTGCCCTCGCGGTCACGGCGGCCGCCTTTGACCATCACGACACCCTGTTCGATGGTCTCGGACGCGGTGGCCTGACGAGCCACTTCGATCCGGGCCGGGGCCGACAGGAAAGTGTCGGTGATCCGCTCGATCTCGGGCGCCATGGTGGCCGAGAAAAACAGCGTCTGGCGGGTAAAGGGCGTCAGCGAGAAGATGCGTTCGATATCGGGAATGAACCCCATGTCCAGCATCCGGTCAGCCTCGTCCACGACCATGATCTGCACGCCGGTCAGCAGCAGCTTGCCGCGTTCGAAATGGTCCAGCAGACGGCCGGGCGTGGCGATCAGCACGTCGACGCCGCGGTCGATCAGGGCCTCTTGTTCTTTGAAGCTGACGCCGCCGATCAGCAGCGCTTTGGTCAGCTTCAGGTGCTTGGTGTAGGTGTCGAAGTTTTCCGCCACCTGCGCCGCCAGTTCCCGCGTCGGGCACAGCACCAGCGAACGCGGCATCCGCGCCCGGGCGCGGCCGCGCGCCAGCAGGGTGATCATCGGCAGGGTGAAGCTGGCGGTCTTGCCTGTGCCGGTTTGGGCGATACCCAGAACGTCTCGCCCTTCCAGCGCCGGTGGAATGGCACCTTCCTGGATTGGGGTCGGGGTTTCGTAGCCGGCTTCCTCAATAGCTTTGAGGACCTTCGGGTTCAGGTTCAGATCGGTGAATTTCGTCATGTATGTCCGGTTCATGCGGACACTGACCTGGCCCGCGCGTATGAAAAATGCCGGGCCCGGATGGCCATGCGCACCATGCGCGTTTCGGCTTGGGTGCGGACATAACAAAAAGGTGTGGCAGGGTCAAATGAAGTCGCCTTCATGTGTGGCCGTCATCTGTGATTGGGCTTTTGGCGCGACAATTCAGCAACTTCCGGGGAAGTTTTTCAGTGGTTTCGCCTAGAGTTCCAGCGGCCTGTGCAGGATCATGCCCCGCACACCCTCGGGTCGGCACGACCGGGTTCGTCGAAAAAGCTGCGCAGAGTGCGAAAGGTCTTACGGGCGTGCTCATCGAGGTGGATGTGGCACGCCCCGCATTCAGATGAGGGGCGACACGGACGAGGATGTCGGAAGTGGACCGGCGACCATCGACGGCATCCCCCGAGGCGGCGAGGCCCGGTCGGGCGCAGTCGTCATGTCACGGCGCTGCGGTTGGGTTCGGATGGCAGAGCATCGAGCCCGGGCGGCCGGTCCGACCAGGTCAGGGTGCGATAGTCGAACCCGTATTCGATCGTCGGTTTCACGATGCGGAAATAGGGCGACAGGTCAAAGTCGCGCGGGGCGA
This sequence comes from Ruegeria sp. BHSC276, assembly GCF_059612945.1. Classification (NCBI taxonomy): domain Bacteria; kingdom Pseudomonadati; phylum Pseudomonadota; class Alphaproteobacteria; order Rhodobacterales; family Roseobacteraceae; genus Ruegeria; species Ruegeria sp. BHSC276. The sequence continues at coordinate 570,693 of NZ_JBXWRP010000003.1, forward strand.
ACAGCGAATGGTGCCGGATGCTGAGGATCTCGCGGGCCTGGCCGGCGTCGCAGTCTTCGGTCAGGACCGGCAGGATCGGATAGCGTACGCTCTGGAACGCCTCGGCGATCAGGGTCGAGCAGATGGCGCGGGTCGGGTCACCCGAGCCCAGTTCCAGCATCTTGCGGCGAAAACGGGCCGGAACCGGCGGGTTCGGAAGCAGATACCGCAGCAGGTCGAAGATGTTCTTCAGGTCATAGGTCTTGCCGATACTGCCGCGCATGAAGGCGATGATCTGCGCCTCGTCTTCCGGGGTCAGGCCGATGGGGCGGCAGATACGAGTATTGAGATGGGCGAAATGTGAAACCGGAACCGCGCGCACGCCCTCTTGCAGGTCGGCCTCGATCATCTGGGTGTCGGGGTCGTCGCCCCCGGCGTAGAAGGCCACATGCGACCAGGTCGAGTTGGTGAGATACTTGATCGCCGAGGCGACCCGGCTGTTGCCCTCGACCAGCAGCACGTCGCAGGGCCGCAGGGTGCGGCGCAGGCGTTCGGGCGTGGTGGTCGAAAAGCTCTGATACCCTTTCAGCGGCTTTTCGATGAACCGCGACAGTGTGCGCCCAACCGTGCCCAGAAGCCTGTTCATGCCGCATCCTCCGCGCTGTGTCCGACGGCAGTATACCGCCCAATCCGGTCCGGGTCGGATCACAAACCCGTTGATATTACGTCATCATCTCCTTGGTCGCGGTCAAGGACAGTTTGGGATAGTCGCGCACCACGCGGTCGATGTCCCACTGAAGCCGGGTCAGATAGACGATGTCGCCATCGTGGTCATGGGCGATGTGCTGCTTGTTGGCATTGACGAACCTCTCGATCTCGGCCTTGTCGCCCGACACCCAGCGCGCACTGGTGAATTGCGAGGCCTCGAACCGGACGGGCAGGCCGTATTCCAGTTCGATCCGGCTGGCCAGCACTTCGAATTGCAACGCCCCCACCACGCCGACGATGAAGCCCGAGCCGATCGACGGCTTGAAAACCTTGGCCGCCCCTTCCTCGGCAAACTGCATCAGCGCCTTTTCCAGGTGCTTGGCCTTCATCGGGTCGCCCGCGCGGACGCCCTGCAGAAGTTCGGGCGCGAAGGACGGGATGCCGGTCACGCGGATCGCCTCGCCCTCGGTCAGAGTGTCGCCGATGCGCAACTGTCCGTGGTTGGGGATGCCGATGATGTCGCCGGCCCAAGCCTCTTCGGCCAGTTCCCGGTCCGAGGCTAGGAACAGCACCGGGTTCGACACCGCCATGGGCTTCTTGGTGCGCACATGGGTCAGCTTCATGCCGCGCTTGAAATGGCCGCTGGCCATGCGGACAAAGGCCACCCGGTCGCGGTGCTTGGGGTCCATGTTGGCCTGCACCTTGAAGACAAAGCCCGCCACCTTCTTTTCGTCCGGCGAAATCTGGCGCGGTTCGGCCGATTGCACCTGCGGCTGCGGGCCATATTGGCCGATACCCTCCATCAGTTCCTTGACGCCGAAAGAGTTGATGGCCGATCCGAACCAGATCGGGGTCATATGCCCTTCCAGAACCGCCTGCGGGTCCAGCGCGGGCAGCAGTTCGCGCGCCATCTCGACCTCTTCCAGCAGCTTGTCCAGCAGATGCGCGGGTACGTGCTCGGCCAGCTTGGGGTCGTCCAGCCCGTTGATCTCGATGCTTTCGGCCACCCTGTTGCGGTCGGCGCGGTCCATCAGCTCCAGCCGGTCGCGCAGCATGTCATAGCAGCCGATGAAATCGCGCCCCATGCCGATGGGCCAGCTGGCCGGGGTCACGTCGATGGCCAGCATTTCCTGGATCTCGTCGATGATCTCGAACGTATCGCGGCTTTCGCGGTCCATCTTGTTGCAGAAGGTCAGGATGGGCAGGTCGCGCAGGCGGCAGACCTCGAACAGCTTCTGCGTCTGGCTTTCCACACCCTTGGCCCCGTCGATCACCATGACCGCGGCGTCAACGGCGGTCAGGGTGCGATAGGTGTCTTCGGAAAAGTCCGAGTGGCCGGGCGTATCGACCAGGTTGAACCGATAGGGGCCATAGTCAAACGACATGGCCGAGGCCGAGACCGAAATGCCCCGGTCCTTTTCCATCTGCATGAAGTCCGACCGCGTGCGCCGTGCCTCGCCCTTGGCGCGCACCTGTCCGGCCATCTGGATGGCGCCGCCATACAGAAGAAACTTTTCGGTCAGGGTCGTCTTGCCCGCATCCGGGTGCGAGATGATGGCAAAGGTCCGGCGCCGGGCGATCTCGGGCGGCAGGGTGGGTTGGTTCGAGGCGGTATCAAGCATGACCGCGCGTATAGGCGGGGAATCCTGCCGAGGCAAGACAAAGGGGGTGGTTCGAATCGGGCGGATGTGCGACGAAGAACATATAGTGAACAAATAATGGAGTGGACCAATGAATTTGAAAGAAATCGCTCAGGAGCTGGTGGCCGGCTGCCGCGAGGACCGCGCCAAGGAAAATCTGGAAAAACTGTATGCGCCCGATGCCGTTTCGGTCGAAGCGATGGACATGCAGGGCATGGGCCGCGAGACCCACGGCATTGAAGGCATCCGAGGCAAGCACGACTGGTGGGAAGGCGCGCACGAGGTGTCGGGCGCGTCGGTCAGCGACCCGTTCCTGCATGGCGAAGACCGCTTCGCCGTGATCTTCGAGGTTCAGGGCAAGGTGAAGCAAACCGGTGAAGTCTTTGATATGAAAGAGGTCGGCGTCTATCACGTGGCAGATGGAAAGATCGTACGCGAAGAGTTCTTCTACTGATTTGCCGCTGCCAATCTGGCCTTCCTTGCCTAGCCGGTGCTAGACATGCGTGCAACAACAAACAGGGGGGATCAGATGGATCTGGGAATCAAAGGAAAACGCGCGCTGGTCTGTGCCAGCAGCAAGGGCTTGGGGCTGGGCTGCGCCGAGGCGCTGGCGGCCGAGGGCGTCGATCTGGTGATGAATGCGCGCGGGCCTGACGCGCTGGAGGCCCAGGCCGACCGGTTGCGCGCCGAACATGGCGTCGAGGTGCAGACCGTGGCCTGCGATGTGACGACGCCCGACGGTCAGGCGCAGGTGATCGAGGCCGCGCAGGGCGTTGATATCCTTGTGACAAACGCCGGTGGCCCGCCGCCTGGTCTGTGGTCGGACTGGGACCGCGAGGATTTCATCAAGGCGCTGGATGCCAACATGCTGACGCCGATCGCCTTCATGAAGGCGCTGTTGCCGTCGATGATGGACAAGGGTTGGGGCCGCGTTGTCAACATCACCTCGCAATCCGTGCGGGCGCCGATCGCGGTGCTGGGCCTGTCGAACGCGGCGCGCACCGGGCTGACCGGCTATGTGGCCGGAACCGCGCGGCAGGTGGCGCCCTATGGCGTGACGATCAACAACCTGTTGCCGGGCATCCACGCCACCGACCGTGCGGATTCGCTGGATAGTGGCGTCGCGCAGCAAAAGGGAATCTCGCTGGACGAGGCACGAGCCGAACGCGCGGCCACGATCCCGGCGCGGCGCTATGGCGCGCGGCAGGAATTCGGCGCGACCTGCGCGTTTCTGTGCTCACAACATGCCGGGTTCATCGTGGGGCAGAACATCCTGCTGGACGGCGGGGCGACCAACCTGACGATGTGACCGTGGCGCAGGGGTTTTCGCTGAAGGATCAACTGTTCAACGCGGAAAAGACCCGTTACCTGGCCGGCCTGTTCACGCAGGCCGACGCCGGTTTTGACGGCGACGCGTTCCACGCGCGGGTCATGTCGCGCCTGCCGGAGCTGGAGCTGAAGCAGCGGATCGCGTGGATTGCCGATTGTTTGCATGCGGCCTTTCCCGGCGCGCTGCCCGACGTAGCCCCGGTGATCCTGCGCGCCTTGCCGCCGCCTCTGGATCCGTCCCTTAGCGATGACGATTTCGGTGACTTCATCTTCGCCCCGCTGGGTGACTGGGTGGCGCAGGTCGGCGCGGACCATCCCGACCTGGCACTGGATGTCCTTGCGGAGCTGACCCAGCGGTTCTCGATGGAATGGGCAATCCGGCCCTTTCTGAACAGCCATCCCGATCTGGTGCTGGACCGGATGCAGGACTGGTGTAGGCATTCCAGCTATCACGTCCGGCGGCTGGTCTCCGAAGGCACGCGCCCGCGGCTGCCTTGGGGGCAGGCGGTCGGGCTGGACCTGACCGACCCACTGCCGCTGCTGGATCGGTTGCATTCGGACCCGACGCGCTATGTCACGCGGTCGGTAGCGAACCATCTCAACGACATCACCAAGAAAGACCCTGACCTGGCGCTGAACCGCCTGAAGGCGTGGCATGCCTCGGGCGCGCAAGACACTGACGAGATGCGGTGGATCACCGCACATGCGCTGCGCGGGCTGGTCAAGTCCGGCCATGGCGGGGCGATGGCGCTGCTGGGCTATGATCCCGACGCGCCGCTGGAGGTGGATGTTGCGGTGAATGGCGACGCCCGTATCGGCGGCGTTCTGGAGTTCACCGTCTCGGTTTCAGGCCCCGATGATCAACCGGTATTGATCGACTATATCGTTCATTTTCAGAGATCTGGGGGAAAAATCTCACCCAAGGTTCACAAGCTCAAGCAAGCCAATCTGTCAGATGGCCGCCTGCAGCTGAGCAAGCGGCACAAGCTCAAGGGCGACGCCACCACGTTTCGGCTGGTCCCGGGGCCGCACAGGCTTGAGGTTCAAGTCAACGGCCGTGTCCGCGCGGGCGTGTCGTTCGAGCTGCTGGCATAGGCCTCTCTTGCGCCCGATGGGCCGGGTTGTTATCCCGACGCAAGCCCGATGAATTTGATCGGGAAAAGGCAATTGGGGTCCGTCGGTGGCAATCAATACAGCTCCTCCGCGATTGGAAATCCGCAATCTGGTCTGCCGGTTCGGCGGGCGCACGGTGGTCGATGATGTCTCTCTGACCGTTCAGGCGGGGCAGGTGACCTGTCTGCTGGGCCCGTCGGGCTGCGGCAAATCCACCACGTTGCGGGCGATCGCCGGGGTCGAGATGCAGGAGTCCGGCGAGATCTATGTCGACGGCAAGCTGATCTGCGACACCGTGTTCCGCGTGCCGCCCGAACGGCGCGAGATCGGGCTGATGTTCCAGGACTTCGCTCTGTTCCCGCACCTGAGCGTGGCCGACAACGTGGCCTTCGGCCTGAAGGGCGGCAAGGACGAGAAACGCGCCCGCGTCGAGGAGTTGTTGGGCAAGGTGGACCTGCTGCGCTATGTCGACGGGTTTCCTCATCAGTTGTCGGGGGGCGAGCAACAGCGGGTCGCGCTGGCCCGTGCGCTGGCGCCGCGTCCCCGGATCATGCTGATGGACGAGCCGTTCTCGGGCCTCGACAACCGTCTGCGCGATGGCATCCGCGACGAGACGCTGGCCATCCTCAAGGAAGAGGACGCCGCCGTGCTGCTGGTCACGCACGAGCCCGAAGAGGCCATGCGCATGGCGGACGAGATTGCGCTGATGCGGCGCGGCAGGATCGTGCAGCAGGGCGCGCCCTACAACGTGTATACCCGGCCGGTCGACAAGGCGGCGGTGGCGTTCTTCAGCGATGTCAACGTGTTGCGGTCACAGGTGAATGGGGCGCTGGCGGAAACGCCATTCGGACAGTTCCTGGCGCCGGGCATCCCCGACGGCACCAATGTCGAGATCGTGTTCCGCCCGCAGCATGTGCGGCTGGATTTCGACCGCAACGGCAAGGGGCCGCTGCCCACCGCCACCGACGGCGTTCCGGCCCGCGGCGTGGTCGAGCGGGCGCGGTTCCTGGGCAACGAAAGCCTGATCGAGTTTCGCATGGACTATGACGGCTCGATCCTGAAGGTCACCGTGCCCAACGTGTTCGTGCCCAATCCGGGTCGGGTGATGTGGCTGACCATCCGCCGCGACAAGTGTTTCGTTTTTCCGGCCTGACCGCCCTGCGCCGTCGATTTCTCCGCAAGTGGTGCGCGAATGCCGCAGAAAGGGCCGGGGCGTCGCTTGCCGCGTTCGGTGGCTGCGTCTATCAAGGGCCAAACGCGGGGGCACAGCAGGCAGATGCGCATACTTCTGACGAATGATGACGGGATAAACGCGCCGGGGCTGATGACGCTGGAGGCGATCGCTGCAGATCTGGCCGGGCCCGAGGGCGAGGTCTGGGTAGTGGCGCCTGCTTTCGAGCAGTCGGGGGTGGGCCATTGCATCAGCTATACCCATCCGATGATGATCGCCAAGCTGGGCGAGCGTCGGTTCGCCGCCGAGGGCTCGCCCGCCGACTGTGTTCTGGCCGGGCTGCACGAGGTGATGAAGGACGCCCGGCCCGATCTGGTCCTGTCCGGGGTGAACCGGGGCAACAATTCGGCCGAGAACACGTTGTATTCCGGCACCATCGGCGGCGCGATGGAGGCCGCCTTGCAGGGCATACCCGCGATTGCCCTGTCGCAGTATTTCGGGCCGCGCAATCTAGGGCTCGAGGATCCGTTCCAGGCCGCCGCGCGTCACGGCGCCGACCTGGTGCGGCGCATCCTTGCGGCCACGCCGCCCGAGCAGGAAGACTACCGGCTGTTCTACAACGTGAATTTCCCGCCCGTTCCCGCCGACGAGGTGCTGGGCACCCGCGTCGTGCGCCAGGGCTTTCGGCGCGACACGCATTTCTCGGTCGAGCCGCACACCTCGCCTTCGGGGCGGCGGTTCCTGTGGATCAAGGGCGGCTATCAGCACAACCCCACCGCGCCCGGCACCGACGCGGCGGCCAATCTGGAAGGTTACATCTCGGTCACGCCGATGCGGGCCGATCTGACGGCGCATGACGCGCTTGACGCTTTGAAGACGATCGAATGACTGGACCGGACCCGGAAACCAAGATGCAGTTCCTGTTTGCCCTGCGCTCGCGCGGGGTGACGGATGCGCGCGTTCTGGACGCGATGGAGCAGATCGACCGTGGCAGGTTCGTCCGCGGCCTGTTCGCGGAACGGGCCTATGAGGACACGCCGCTGCCGATTGCCTGCGGTCAGACGATCAGCCAGCCCTCGGTCGTTGGGCTGATGACGCAGGCGCTGCAGGTCACGCCGCGGGACAAGGTGCTCGAGGTGGGCACCGGGTCGGGCTATCAGGCGGCGGTTTTGGCCAAGCTGGCACGCCGGGTCTACACGGTCGAGCGCCACAAGCGCCTGGTGCGCCAAACCGGAGAGGTGTTTCGCGAGTTGGGACTGACCAACATTACCGCGATGCATTCAGACGGATCCTTTGGATTGCCCGAACAGGCCCCCTTTGACCGGATTATCGTGACCGCCGCCGCCGAGGATCCGCCCGGGCCGCTCTTGGCGCAGTTGAAAATCGGCGGTATCATGGTGTTGCCCGTGGGGCAGTCGGATGCGGTGCAGACCCTGATCCGGGTCACCAGAACCGAGTCCGGCTTCGACTATGACGAATTGTTGCCCGTCCGATTCGTGCCCTTGTTGGAGGGGCTTGGCAGGGACGAAGCGTAGAAGCCGTAGCAAAAAGGGCGCCAGAACCCCGGCAAACAGGGGCAGGTGTTGAGGACAGAGACATGAGAGCAGTTTCCAGGTCAGTCTTGGGTCGTGGCGCGTCGGCGCTGGCCACGGTCGCGGTGCTTGCCGGGTGCGAGGGGCCGCTGGATTACGATTTGCGGGGTCAGGTCGGCGGGTTTTCGACCACCCCGGCCGCCTTGTCGGCCACAGCAGACCGCCCGGCGCCCGATGCGCGCGGGGTGATCACCTATCCCACCTACCAGGTGGCGGTGGCCCGGCGGGGCGATACGGTCGGGACGGTCGCGGCGCGGGTCGGCCTGCCCGAGGCCGAACTGGCCCGGTTCAACGGATTGCTGCCCAGCGACCAACTGCGCGAGGGCGAGGTTCTGGCCTTGCCCCGGTCGGTCGGGGCCGGGGTGGGCAATGTCGATATCGCCTCGATCGCAACGACGGCCATCGAGCAGGCGCCGGATACGGGCGGCGTGCGTGTCTCGACGCTGGAACCGGTCAAACCTGCGCCGGTCACCTCGACGGACGAGCCGATCCGCCACAAGGTCAAGCGCGGCGAGACGGCCTATACCATTTCCCGCCTGTACCAGGTGCCGGTGGATGCGCTGGCCGAATGGAACGGCCTGGGCCCCGATTTCACCGTGCGCGAGGGGCAATACCTGCTGATTCCAGTCAAGGACCAGGCCGCGCCGCGACAGGCGGCCGTGCCCGCGGCAACGGCGGTGACCGAGCCGGGGCAGGGGTCTCCGACACCCACGCCGCCCAGTGCCACCCAGCCCCTGCCGGATGAAAAGATCGCACCGCCGGCCCCCGCGCCGGACGTTACCGCCGAGGCGCCGACCCAGACCAGCGCTTCGGCCCTGGCGATGCCGGTCACCGGCAAGATCATCCGGCCCTATGCCAAGGGCAAGAACGAGGGGATCGATATTGCCGGCAGCCCCGGCACACCGGTCAAGGCCGCCGAGGCCGGCACCGTGGCCGCGATCACGGCCGATGCCGACCAGATCCCGATCATCGTGGTCAAGCACAGCAACGATCTGCTGACGGTCTATGCGAATGTCGAGGGGATCTCGGTTAAGAAAGGCGACCGGGTCAGCCGCGGCCAGAGCATTGCCAAGCTGCGCGGCGGCGAAAACGCCTATGTGCATTTCGAGGTGCGCGAAGGCTTTGAGTCGGTGGATCCGGAAACCTATCTGCGCTGAAAATTCGGCGCGATCTTTCGGGGCTGACGGGCATCAGGCGGTCGGGTCGTAATCGGCCAGCCGCTTTCCGGGCTCATCGGCAAAGATCTCGGGCAAGGGCGTGACGCTTTCGATTAGGTCAATGCGGAACACGCGGAAGGCATCGCGCAGCTCGCACCAGGCGGTCAGGGTCCAGACCCTGCCCCAGTATTCCATGTGCAAGGGGCGGATTGTGCGTTCGGTCAGGGTTCCGTCGATGCGCCGGTAGGTCAGCCGCAGTTTCTGGCGCGATTTGATGGCCGCTCGGATCGGCGCCATATGCGCCAGCCCGCGCGCGGCATCGGCAAAGGGATAGACGGCGAATTTCCACGCATCCGCCTCGGCCACCACCTGGGTGGGCAGTACTGCGTCGATCTTGGCGGCTAGCGACTCCGCGGCGGCCTTCAGGTCGGGGTCGGCGGCCTCGGCCACGATCGCCATGCCGAGGTTCAGGGCCTCAAGCTCGGCCGGGCTGAGGTTCAGCGGGGGCAGGGTGATCTGCTCGCGCACCATGTAACCCACACCGCGTTCGCCCTGGACGGGAACGCCCGAAGCCACCAGTGTGTCCATATCGCGATAGATGGTGCGGACCGAAACCTCGAGCCGGTCCGCGATGTCCTGCGCGCGGTGCAGTTTGCCGTCGCGCAGGATCTGGATGATGTCGAACAGGCGGTCAGTGCGGCGCATGACACGCCGTCCGGACCGCGATCAGGCGGTCATGTTCCATAGCACTTTCTCATGGCGCATCTGGATGCTGGCGGGGTCGATCGCCGCCATCAGACCGGCGGCAAAATCCTGCTGTGGGAACTGCGCTGCGGCGTCCTGTGCGGCCTTCATGTCGGTCCAGATGACATAATCGGTCCAGCGGCCATCCTCGCCCTGGCTCAACTGTCGGTGGGCAAAGCCGCGAGCCGCACGCACGAAGGCCTCGGTCGTCTGGCTGAGCCTGACGAACTCTTCCGGCGTGGTGCCATCAGCGAGGGTGAAGGTGACGATTTCAGCAACATGGGTCATGTGAGTCTCCGTTGACCAGGTTTCGATGCCCTGTTCCTAGTCGTCTGCAACTGACATAAACCTGTCAGTTGAAAATTGCCAGCCCGCAAAAACCACATGAGCGGCCCGGATTTGAACGCGGATTTGACTTGCGTCACTTTTTTCGATGGCCCGGTGGGCGTAGACACGAAGTCAGATCACATTCCCGGCGCGTTGCGCCGACGTAGAAGGAGAAGAGACATGCTCAACAATATCGGCCTTCCCGGCCTCCTGCTGATCGCCGTCGTGGTGCTGGTGCTGTTTGGCCGCGGCAAGATCAGCTCGTTGATGGGTGAGGTGGGCAAAGGCATCACCGCATTCAAGAAAGGCGTAAAGGAAGGCGGCGAGGAGATCGAACAGGACGCGTCTGAGCTGGCCAAGGACGTCACGCCCGAGACCGACAAAGACAAGGTCTGATCGCCCATGTTTGATCTGGGCTGGACCGAGCTGCTGGTCATCGGCATCGTTGCCCTGATCGTCGTGGGGCCCAAGGACCTGCCGGTTCTGTTCCGCAATGTCGGACGGTTCATCGGCAAGGCCCGGGGCATGGCGCGCGAATTTTCAAGCGCCATGAACGAGGCGGCCGACCAGGCGGGCGTGAACGATATCAAGAAAGGTCTGGACGCGGCCACCAACCCGGTGGGCAGTGCGATGGATGGCGTCAAGCAGGCCGCGCAGGACATGGCCAAGAGCATGGATCCGACCAAGTTCGACCCCGACAGCGAAACCGGCAAACTGGCCGCTGAACGCGCCGAGCAGGCCAAGAAGATCCAGGCTGCCACCGCCCGTGCCGCCGCCGAGCGCAAGGCGAAAGAAGCCGCCGAGGCCCTGGCCAAGGCCGAAGAGGCCGAAGCCGCGCTGAAAACCGAAGGCAAGACATGAGCAAGACCGACGAGATCGAGGATACCTCGGCCCCCCTGATCGAGCATCTGGCCGAGTTGCGCACGCGTCTGATCCACAGCGTCGTGGCGTTTTTGATCGGTATGATCATCTGTTTCACGGTTGCCACGCCGATCTTCAACTTTCTGACCCAGCCCCTGTGCGATGTTCTGTCCGAGCGCGGACAGGACTGCGACCTGATCTTCATTTCGCCGCAGGAGGGCTTCTTCGTGGCGATCAAGGTCTCGCTCCTGGGTGGGTTCATTCTGGCCTTTCCATATATCGGCATGCAGATGTGGCGGTTCGTGGCGCCGGGGCTCTACCGGTCCGAGAAGAACGCCTTCCTGCCATTCCTGCTGGCCTCGCCCTTCATGTTCCTGCTGGGCGCGAGCTTTGCCTTTTACGTGGTCACCCCGCTGGCCTATGACTTCTTCCTTGGATTCCAGCAATTCGGGGCCGAGGGTGAGGCTGTCGCCGAAGGCGCATCCGCGCCGCTGAGCGTGGTGTTCCAAGGTTCGGCGCAGGAATATCTGAACCTGACGATCAAGTTCATCGTGGCCTTCGGTCTGTGCTTCCAGCTTCCGGTTTTGTTGACCCTGATGGGCAAGGCCGGGCTGGTCAGCGCCGAAGGTTTGGGCGCGGTGCGCAAATATGCCGTGGTGGGCATTCTGGTTCTGGCCGCCATCGTGACCCCGCCGGACGTGATCACCCAGATCATTCTGTTCGTTGTGGTCTACGGCCTGTACGAGATTTCGATCTTCCTGGTGGCCCGGGTCGAGAAAAAGCGCGAAGAACAGCTGCGGGCCGACGGCTATTATGACGATGAAGAAGCAGCCGATGACGAGCTGATGGCAGAGTTTGAGGCCGAAGACGACAAGTAAACCCGAGCAGTGAATGGGGAAGGGCGCGCCTTGACGGGTGCGCCCTTTCTTCATCCGGGTCTTGTTGGCGGCCCATGAACGTGGTTGAAATCGGCCGCAAGACTTCGGAGGACCCATGGACGACCAAGCCCTGAACCGCATTGCCGACGCATTGGAACGCATGGCCCCGGCGCCGCTGGCTGCGCCTGATTTCTCGGCCGCCCCCGCTTTTGTCTGGCACATTGCGCCCGACCGGCTGGAGCCGGTGCACCATGTCAACCGCGTTGATCTTGACCTGCTGGTGGGCATCAACCGGTCGCGCGATACGCTGTTGGACAACACGCGCCGCTTCGCGGCCGGGTACAAGGCAAACAACGCGCTGTTGTGGGGTGCCCGCGGTATGGGCAAGTCCAGCCTTGTCAAGGCGGTGCACGGCACCCTTCAGCCCGAGTTTCCCGACCTGAAGCTGGTTGAGCTTCAGCGCGAGGACATGGGCTCGGTCGCGCGGTTGCTGAACCACCTGCGCGCTGCACCTTTCCGGTTCATCCTGTTCTGCGACGACTTGTCGTTCAGCCATGACGATCAGCACTACAAGTCGCTGAAGGCCGTACTGGATGGCGGGATCGAGGGTCGGCCCGAAAACGTGGTGTTCTATGCCACGTCGAACCGCCGCCACCTGATGCCGCGCGACATGATCGAGAACGAACGCTCGAGCGCGATCAACCCGTCCGAGGCAGTCGAGGAAAAGGTTTCGCTGTCCGACCGGTTCGGCTTGTGGCTGGGGTTTCACCCCTGCGATCAGGACGAATACCTTGCGATGATCGACCGGTATTGCGCGGCTTATGGCGTCAGCGTCGATGCCGACGCTCTGCGGGCCGAGGCGATCGAATGGCAGGCCACGCGCGGCGCGCGTTCGGGCCGGGTGGCGTGGCAGTTCTTTGTCGATCTGGCGGGCCGGCAGGGCGTCCATATCGAATGAAAACGGCGCCCGTCATGGGGGCGCCGCTGCAACTTGCAAGGGATCTGGCCGAACGGTCTCAGCCCAGCATGGATAGCAGGCGCGCGGCCTCGTCCGAGGGGCTGGCCAGCTTCGACCGATCCTCACCCGGGAAGAAACGCGCGCGCAGGGCTGTGGCCATAGGTCTGGGCTGCAGAACATGAACCTTTGGCCCGGTGCGCACGGTTTCGGCGGCCCAGCTGCGCGCCATGGCAATCTGCGCAGCCTTGGTTGCGCCATAGGTGGCGCAGAACTTCTCGCCGGCACGCGGGTCGTCAAAGAACACCGCCTGTCCAGCCTCACCCAACAGGGGCGCGACATAGGGAATCAGAACCGAAGTCGCGGAGGCGTTCACGTCCACGGATTTCTGCCAATCCTTGGGGTCGATGAAATTCGCAGGCGTCAGCGGTGCGGTGTGGATGGCCGTGTGCAGCCACAGGTCCAGCTTGCCCCAGCGGTCATGGATGCCGCGGCACAGTGTGGCCATGGCATTGGGGTCGGCGATATCCATCGGCGCCAGGGTGGCCGCGCCTCCTTGGGACTTGATGCGGTCATCCAGATCTTCCAGCCCGCCTGTGGTGCGGGCAACGGCGACGATGTGGTATTCGGGTGCCAGCGCCTCAGCCAGGGCGGCTCCCAGCCCACGCGACGCGCCGGTAACAAGGGCAATTTTGGTCTGATCGGTCATGCGCGGGGTTTGAACCCAAGCGCGCAGCCCGTCAAGCCCGGATCAGCTTCCGGGGATGGCGATGCGCTGGGTCCGGCCGCTTTGTCGCAGTATGATGCCGTCCTTGTCGATGGCCACGATCGTGCCCGAACCAAAGCGGCTGCCTGTCTTGACCTCTTTAACCCGTCCCGACGATGAGCGCATCAGGGCGCGCATGTCGTTCTGCGGGCCAAAGACGCCCAGGACGGTCGTACCATTCTTGCTGAGCGCGCCCTTCTGCGTGGCCGCGCTGTCGACTCGGGGATTTGCCATGTGAACTGGCCGGCCCGGTGGCCCGGCCTCCGTGTGATTGCGTGAGTGAGCAGCCGGCTGGCTAGCAGAGCCAAAGGGGAAGGAAAAGCCGGTGCAGCAGCTTTCGGCCATCTTTTGCCACGCGGACCGGGGCCATGAAAAAAGGGGCCCTGCGGCCCCTTGGAGAAGTCTCTGAATTCCGGCCTTATTCGGCCGCCGGTTGCATCTTGAACCCTTGTTCAACCATATCCGCCGGAGTGACGGGATACTCGCCCGAGAAGCATGCATCGCAGTATTGTGGGCATTCTTTGCTGCGACCCTGCGATTCGCCGACCGCCCGGTACAACCCGTCCAGCGAGATGAACCGGAGGCTGTCGACCGCCAAATGCTTGGTCATCTCTTCCTCGGTCATCGTGGCGGCCAACAGCTTTTCGCGCTGTGGCGTGTCCACACCGTAGAAACAGGGCCAGGCCGTGGGAGGCGAGGCGATGCGGAAATGCACCTCTTTCGCACCGGCATCCAGGATCATTTCCTTGATCTTGCGGCTGGTTGTGCCGCGCACCACCGAGTCGTCGACCAGAATCACCCGCTTGCCCTCGATCAGGGCGCGGTTCACGTTCAGCTTGAGCCGCACGCCCATGTTGCGGATTTGCTCGGTGGGTTCGATGAAGGTGCGGCCCATGTATTGATTGCGGATGATACCCATTGCATAGGGGATGCCCGACTCCAGCGAGTACCCAATGGCCGCTGGTGTGCCGCTGTCGGGCACGGGGCAGACCAGATCCGCCTCGACCGGGCTTTCCTTGGCCAGCTCGCGTCCGATGGCCTCGCGGGTCTCATAGACCGAGCGTCCACCCAGAATCGAGTCTGGGCGCGAGAAGTAGACATGCTCGAAGATACAGAACTTGCTGGGTTGTCGGCGGAATGGGAAGTGGCTTTCAACGCCGTTCTGGGCATTGATCACCACCATTTCGCCGGGCTCGATCTCACGCAGGAATTCAGCACCGATGATGTCCAGCGCGCAGGTTTCCGAAGCCAGGCACCAGCCGTCGCCGATTTTGCCCAAAACCAGCGGGCGTACACCCAGGGGGTCGCGTACCCCGATCAGCTTGGTGCGGGTCATGGCCACGACCGAGAAGGCGCCCTCGACCCGGCGCAGCGCGTCCTCCATCCGTTCTGGGATGTTGCGCTGCAACGACCGCGCCATCAGGTGGATGATGCATTCGCTGTCGGACGAGCTCTGGAAGATCGAGCCGCGCTCGATCAACTCGCGCCGCAGGGCGTTGGCGTTGGTGATGTTGCCATTGTGCGCAATCGCAGCGCCGCCCATGGCGAACTCGCCGAAAAACGGTTGAACGTCGCGGATTGCGGTCTGGCCCTTGGACCCGGCCGTGGAATAACGCACATGCCCGATGCCGATCGGACCGGGCAGGCTTTCGATGATGTCGGACGAGGTGAAATTGTCGCGCACATAGCCGAACCGGCGGGCCGAGTTGAAGCCAAGCTGCGGGTCGTGGGTGACGATCCCGCCGGCCTCTTGCCCGCGATGCTGCAGGGCGTGCAGCCCCAAAGCGATGAAACTTGCGGCATCCTGGACGCCGACGACACCGAAGATCCCGCATTCCTCGCGGAGTTTGTCGTCATCGAACGGGTGGGCGGGGGGCATCTGCGGGCTTGGCAAGACGGGCAGCTCCGATTCCGTTGCGGGTTGGCCCTCACATAATGCCTAAACCCGCGCATGTCATCAAAGGATCACAAATCGTTTTGCCGCAGCGCGGTTTTGGGGTTCAATGATGGGCGGAAATATCGCCACCGCAGGTGTGCCGAGGAGTGCTGGCCTGCGGTCCCAAGCCAAGATGGAGGTGGGCATGTGGCAAGGCCGACCCGGACCCAAGAAGGAAGAACGCGTCAAGCGAAGGTGTCATCGGTGCCGCGGAATGGGACGCGCGCCTTGTCAGATCTGCATGGGCAAAGGTGAGGTTCTGAAAGGCCGCGATCACCTCGGTCGGCCGCAATTCAATCGTTGCGATGGCTGTTTCGGCCTGAAGACATCGCGCTGTTCGGTTTGTGGTGGCGAAGGGTTCGTCTGACCGGCAAAAAGAAAAAGCCCGGCCAGGGCCGGGCTTGGTCTGCAATTCCGGGCAGCCGTTATTGACCCTGCGAATCCGCGGTGCACGTTGCCACCAGTTGTTCGTATTGCGTGGTAACCCAGCCCAGAGCGGCCTCGGGGTTCTGCTCTTCGATCTTGTCGCTGAACTGTTCGAACACCTTGGCCGAGCGGCTTTCGTCCACGATCGTGTAGGACTGACCGGTCATGACGGTGTCATAGACAAAAAAGGCAATGGCCACCAGCAGGATACCGCGCGCGATGCCGAAGAAGAACCCCAGCGCCTGATCCAGCCCTCCCAGCGCCGACCGCTGCACCAGCGACGAAAACAGTGGGGTAAAGATACTGACCACGATCAGGGCCACGGCGAACACGGCGGCGAAACCGGTGATGACCGACAACTCGCAGCTGTCGCGCAGGAAATCCCCAACCACCGGGATTTCCTTGACCAGCGGCACCGCCTGCGGCGCAAAGATGAAGGCCAGTACGGCCGCGGCAACCCATCCGGCGATGGCCATCACCTCGCGCATGAAACCGCGTGAATAGGCCAGGATGCCCGACAGCACGACGATCAGGGCAACGACCCCGTCAATGATTGTAAAACCTTCCATGGCCCTCGCCTGTTCGTTTTTCTGCCCCTCGTGGCGCGAGCTTAACCTGCTCCGAAGGTTTCGCCAACAAACCCGGCCAGATCAGAGGGTCGGGTGAGTGTCAGACCTGCCACAGTGCCGGTTTTGCCACCTGCCGGAGCAATTGCCGATGTGAAACCAAGTTTTTGCGCTTCTTTCAACCTGTTTTCGGTTTGCGGTGCGGGTCTAAGTGCCCCGGATAGAGAGATTTCTCCGAAAACCACGGTGTCGGCGGGCAGGGCGGTGTCCTCGCGCGCGCTCAGCAGAGCGGCTGCCACGGCGAGGTCGGCTGCGGGCTCGCTGATCTTCAGGCCCCCGGCCACGTTCAGATAGACGTCGAGCCCCGCAAAGGGGATGCCGCAGCGCGCTTCGAGCACGGCGAGGATCATCGCAAGCCGTCCGCTATCCCAGCCGACGACGGTGCGGCGGGGCTGTGAGTGGGGCGAGGGCGCGACCAGCGCCTGCAGTTCGACCAGAACCGGCCGGGTGCCCTCGATGCCTGCGAAAACGGCCGAGCCGGGGCTGGGCGTGCCGCGTTCCGACAGGAAAAGGGCCGAAGGGTTGGTGACCTGCGCCAGACCTTTCCCAGTCATCTCGAATACGCCGATCTCGTCAGCGGGGCCAAATCGGTTCTTGACCGCGCGCAGGATACGGAACTGGTGGCCGCGCTCGCCCTCGAAATAGAGGACGGTATCGACCATGTGTTCGACCACGCGGGGGCCGGCGATCTGGCCTTCCTTGGTGACGTGGCCGACCATGATGATGGATACGCCGCGGCGCTTGGCAAAGCTGGTCAGTTCATGCGCGGCGGCGCGGACCTGGCTGACCGATCCAGGCGCGCTGTCGACATTGTCCGCCCACATGGTCTGGATCGAGTCGATGATGGCAAGGCCGGGTTTCTCGGCCTCAAGCGTGGTCAGGATGTTGCGCAGGTTGGTCTCGGCGGCCAGTTGCACCGGCGCGTCTTCAAGCCCCAGACGGCGCGCGCGCATGCGGACCTGCGCACTGGCTTCCTCGCCCGAGACATAAATGGTTTTCAGCCCCGACCGGGCAAAGCGCGCGGCGGCCTGCAGCAGCAGGGTGGATTTGCCGATGCCCGGATCGCCGCCCACCAGCAGTGCCGAGGCCGGGACCAGCCCGCCGCCCAGGACACGGTCCAGTTCCTCGACACCGCAGACTGTGCGGGGGGGCGGGGCCTCCTCGGTAGAGAGGTCAGTCAGGGTTACAGCTTGGCCGCGCTTGCCGCCCAGAGATTTTTTGGCTGGGCCAGCCGACAGCGGGGTTTCCTGGACAATGGTGTTCCACTCGCCACAGCCGTCGCAGCGCCCGGACCAGCGGGTATGCGAGGCGCCACAGGCCGAGCAGGTAAACGTCGTCATCTTTGCCATGGAACCTTTGGTGCCCGAGGATGGAAGGTTCTTCAAGCCCCCGTGGCCCGAAAGCCGAACGGGCGAGCCGCGGCGTCAGGCCCGGCGGGCCATCCTTCACGGCGGGTGCTGGTGCACTTGGGGGGCGTGCTATTCAGCAGCCCGCGGGGGCATGGCGATGACACTCGTGGCAGTCGGATCGCTGTCGTCGGGTGGGGTCTGCAATTGGGCGGACAGCTCGGGCAGGAGCTCGAACAATTCGTCTCGCAGGCGGGTCAACTGGGACTTGGCTATCGATTCCTCGATCTCGATGTCGCGCGTCCACTGGCGCAGCTCGTGCTGGATCGTCTGGGCCTCTTCGATCCGCTGCTGGAACAGCGCGACCTCTTCCTGCCGCTGTTGCAGGAACGCCCGCGCCCGCGCGACCTTGGCCGCGCCATAGGTCTCGGCCAGTTCGTGGCTGACCTGGCTCATCTGTGCAGCCAGTTCCAGGACTTCGGGCTCGAGCGTTTGCAGGTCGGGGTGGTCGCGCAGGAAAGCCATGCGTTCCTTGACCGCGTCGAATTCCGAGGCCAGCGCAAACACGCCGCTGCGGTCGGCCGCGTGGGCGATCTGGTAGGCATCGACCACGTCCTGCATCTGCAGCGAGAACTTCCGATGCGCATTTTCCAACGCCATCATGCGCGCGCTGGAGGGCAGATAGAAAGCGAACATCAGAACCAGAGCGGTCAGGCCGATCTGGATGTAGGCGCCTGCGTTCGGGATGTCCTGTCCGCCCAATCCAGCCTGCATCGTCAGCCAAGGCCAGACATCCACGGCGGCAAGCATGGTGGCGGATACGGCAAACAGGGCAGCGGCGCAGATCAAGAAAAAAGTCAGTCGAAGGAATACGTTCTGGAAATGAATTGAAATCGAATGGAGGGCGGCCATGGCAGTCCTACTCCTTTTGAAACCGGCAAAACCGGGCCCGGGCGGAGTATCCATCAAACGTGCAAGACGATCCGCGTCGGACCCTGAAACAAAAAACGACTTGGCTGCTCGAATGCTGGCCATCATAGCCAGAAATGCGTTTTCAATCAATCAGGTCCGGGGATTTCGTGAACCACGTTTCACTTCGGTAACGTAGCCCAGCGCGATTGAGGCAAGGATGCAGCCAGTGAACAGGTACAGACCCCACGCTGTTTCGATCGTTGCGTAGGAAATGCCCTTGGCCAAGGTGATGTAGAGCGCGATGAGGAAGATATCGGCCATGGCCAGCTTGCCCATGATGTTCAGCGCGGGTTGGACACGTGGGTCCAGCAGGTCCCATTGGACCAGCGCGGTGCCGATGGTTTTGATGTACGGGGCGAACAGGGCAAAGACGGTAACGACCAGCGCGAGGAAGATGTCTGATTTCCAGAGGGATTGAAGGCCGGTGATGACGCTGATCTCGCTGAGGCCGAAGATCGGCAGCAGGCCTGCGCGCATCAGCGGGGCGAACCACGCGATGGGGTAGAGGATCAGCAGCGAGAGGGTGGCGAGGCGGAGGGTCATTCGTTCGTCTTCGGTTGCCAACGTCTTTTTTCGACATTCAACTTGGACAAAACAGTATCGGCAATAGCGATAAGTGCGATTGCGTCAGGTAGGCTGTGGCCGCCGAGTATGGGGTATCTGGACATAAACGGTCGATCGTAGACACGGTCAAATAAGTCCACATGAATGTGATGCCGCCGATAAGCTTCTGCTAACTCCTGGATGTCCATGGAGTTGTTTGCTTCCTGGATTTCTTTTGGAACACTTAGATTTTGCAGTTGGGCTTCGATGCGCTTTTCTAGGTCGTAGTCGTCTAGTTTCAGAAAGAGTTTTGAAATGCTGTGAGTTTTAGGTGGAACTGTTGAACGACAAGCAATCAAACCCTTCAATGAAGTTTCAAGAGCTACGCCCAGCAATTGCGAAAGCGGATGAAAAATTAGTGCTAGGTCCCAATGGAATCGGTTCTTGTTTTCGAATTCGGATTCCCACAGAATTTTTGCTGCCTGCAGATACTTCTCAGATATAGCAGCAAAAAGGATAGGGCTCGTCGACTCGCGGTTCTTCCCCAGCTCAGTCACCGCACCGCCTCAATCGGCCCTTCCGCACTCCCACTGATGAACTGCTCGACAAAAGGATCACCCGAGGAATCCATCTGGCTGACCGGACCGGTCCACTGGATCACCCCGTCATGCAGCATCGCCACGTTGTCGGCGATCGCGCGGACGGAACTCATGTCGTGGGTGATGGTCATTGCGGTGGCGCCCATCTCGGTCACGATTTCGCGGATCAGATCGTTAATGACGCCCGACATGATCGGGTCCAGCCCCGTGGTGGGCTCGTCGAAAAAGATGATCTCGGGCTCGGCGGCGATGGCGCGGGCCAGGCCCACGCGTTTCTGCATGCCGCCCGACAGCTCGGAGGGGTACAGATCGGCCACATTGGCGCGCAGGCCGACGCGGCGCAGCTTGTCGATGGCGATCTCGCGGGCCTCGTGTGCCGGGCGCTTGAGCGAGCCGCGCAGCAGACGAAAGGCCACGTTCTGCCAGACGGGCAGGGAATCGAACAGAGCGCCGCCCTGGAACAGCATTCCGAACCGAGCCAGAAAAGCATCGCGGTCGCCGGTTTCGGCATCCTTACCATCGACATAGATCTTGCCGCTGTCGGGCTTGATCAGGCCCAGGATGCATTTCAGCGCCACCGATTTTCCAGTGCCCGACCCCCCGATGATGACCATTGAGGTACCCGTGGGAATTTCCAGGTTCACGCCCCGCAGGACATGGTTGTCGCCAAAGGCCTTGTGTACGTTCTCCAACCGGATCATAGCGAGAAGAACACCCCCGTCAGAACGAAGTTGGCGGCCAGGATCAGCACGGCCGCGGCCTCGACCGAGCTTTTGGTCGCGCGGCCCACGCCCTGGGCGCCACGGCCTGAGTGCATGCCGTAGTAGCAGCCCATGATGGCGGCGATTACCCCGAAGGCCGCCCCTTTGACCAGCGACGACAGAATGTCGAGCGGTTCCAGAAAATCGACCGTATTCTTCAGATAGGCCGCCGGGTTGAAGCCCAGGTTCTGCGTGGCCACGGCATAGCCGCCCGCGATGCCGATGATGTCACCTACCGCCACCAGCACGGGCAGGGTGATTAGCGCGGCCAGAACGCGCGGGGCGGTCAGGTATTTCATCGGGTGGGTCGACAGGGTGACCAGCGCGTCGATCTGCTCGGTCACTTTCATGGTGGCGATTTCGGCCGCGATTGACGAGGTGACGCGGGCGGCGATCATCAGGCCGACCATGACAGGGCCCAGCTCGCGCACCATGCCGATGGCGACGATCTGGGGCACCACGGCCTCGGCATTGAAACGCGCGCCGCCGGCATAGATCTGCAGCGCCAGTGCCCCGCCGGTGAAGATGGTGGTCAGCCCAACGACCGGCAAGGACAGCCAGCCGATGTTCAGCAGGGCCACGCCGAATTCACGCGGGTAGAAGGGCGGGCGAAAGATGTGCGACACCGCATCCAGAGCAAACAGCGCCACGCGGCCGAAGGCGGCCAGCAGGTTCAGGACCGCGCGGCCCAGTTCGCCAAGCCATGCGATCGGGTTCATTCGACGTAGCCCCGCGAATAGCGGCTGCCGAGTGAGGTCAGGATCTCGTACCCGATGGTGCCCGCGGCCTCGGCCAGATCGTCCACCGTCTGGTGGCCGTTGAGAATGCGCAGACGTTCGGGCGTGTGCGGCAGGTCGGTCACGTCGACGGTGATCAGATCCATCGAGATGCGCCCCACGACCGGGCAGGGCAGGTCACCGGCGAAGGTGTCGATGCCGCCGCCGATGGCGCGGTGGAGCCCGTCGGCATAGCCCGCGGCCACCGTGGCGATGCGCGACGGGCGGCGGGCCTTCCAGGTATTGCCATAGCCGACGGTTTCTCCGACGGCCAGATCGCGCACCTGGATTACCGGCAGATCGACGGTGACGACCGGCCTGGCCGCGGCGAAGGGCAGGCCGCCATACAGGCCGATGCCCGGGCGGCACAGATCGAAATGGTATTCAGGGCCCAGCAGCATGCCACCGGTGGCGGCCAGCGACCGGGGGGCCGACACGCCCTCGGTCATGCCCCGGAATGCCTCGAGCTGCTGGCGGTTCATCGGGTGGTCGGGTTCGTCTGCGCAGGCCAGGTGAGACATGACCAGCACCGGGTTCAGTGCCTCGGCCCGGTTGCGCAGGGCGGACCAGTCGGCGGGCTCCAGCCCCAGGCGGTTCATGCCCGTGTCCAGTTGCAGGCCGAACGGATGCACCGGCAGCGCCTGGATGTGGCGCTGGAATTGTTCGGGCGAGTTGAGCAGCGGCACCAGGTCGTGATCGCGCAGCAGATCCGCATCGCCTTCCATGTGGCCGGAAAAAACGAAGATCAGAGGCCCGGGACCGATCGCCCGGCGCACGGCGGCGCCTTCCTCGGCCACGGCAACAAAAAACTTGCGGACGCCTTCCTCGGCCAGCGTGCTGGCAACGGGGCCGGCACCCAGACCGTAGGCGTCGGCCTTGACCACGGCGCCGGTCTCGGCATCGGTTTTGGCGTCCAGCGCTCGCCAGTTTCCGGCCAGCGCGTGAAGGTTGATCGTCAAACGTGCGGTACTCATGATCCGTTCATGACATCGCGCCGCACGAGGTCAAGGGGGAATGCGCCACAAATGAGCGGAATCTCCGCGACTTGGGCAGCATGTGGCCGGGCCGCTCCCAAAGGGGGCGCGTTCGACGGCCACCCGCATTGTTCCCCCATCAGGGTCAAAGCCAGCGAATGACCCCGATCGTTCACATGGTCGACTGAGGAGAGGGGGTCAGTAACCCTCGATCTGGGCGCCCTGCTGCCAGGGTTTGACAAGGTTGCCGAACCGGGTGAACTGCGCCTCGAAGGACAGCTCGACCGTGCCGATGGGACCGTGGCGCTGTTTGCCGACGATGACCTCGGCCTTGCCGTGCAGGCGCTCCATCGCCTGCTTCCATTCTTCCATCTTCTCCAGCTCGTGATCGCCGGGCTTTTCGCGCTCTTTGTAGTACTCTTCGCGGAACACGAACATCACCACGTCGGCGTCCTGCTCGATCGAGCCGGATTCGCGCAGGTCGGACAACTGCGGGCGCTTGTCGTCACGGTTTTCCACCTGACGCGACAACTGCGACAGGGCGATGACGGGGATGTTCAGTTCCTTGGCGATGGCCTTCATGCCCATCGAGATCTCGGCGATCTCGTTCACGCGATTGTCGGACATGCCGCGGCACAGCTGCAGATAGTCGATTACCAGCAGGTCCAGCCCATGCGTCCGCTTGAGCCGACGCGCGCGCGCCGCCAGCTGGCTGATCGGCAGAGCCGGCGTGTCGTCGATGAACAGCGGGCAGGCCTCCAGCGCCTTGGCGGCGTCGACGAAACGGCGGAACTCGTCCTCGGTCATGTCGCCCTGGCGGATCTTGTGGCTGGAAATCTCGGACGCTTCGGCCAGGATCCGCCCCGCCAGCTGCTCGGCGCTCATTTCCAGCGAGAAGAAGCCGACGACGCCGCCATCGACCGCCCCTTCGGTGCCATCGGCACGGATTCCGCGCTTGTAGGCCTTGGCCACGTTGAAGGCGATGTTGGTCGCCAGCGAGGTTTTTCCCATCGACGGCCGCCCCGCAAGGATGATCAGGTCGGACGGATGCAACCCGCCCAGCTGCTTGTCCAGATCGATCAGCCCGGTCGAGATCCCGGCCATGCCGCCGCCGCGCTGATAGGCTTCGTTGGTGACGTTCACCGCCTCGGTCACGGCCTTGAGGAAGGACTTGAACCCTTGTTCGGTCTGGCCCTGCTCAGACAGCTGGTACAGCTTCTGCTCGGCTTCGACGATCTGTTCCTTGGGTTCGCTGGCCACATCGACCCGCGCCGCTTTGTCCGAGATGTCGCGACCCAGCCGGATCAGCTCGCGCCGGATCGCCAGGTCATAGATCATCTGGGCATAGTCATGCACGGCAAAGGCGCTGATCGAGGCGCCGGCCAGCTTGACCAGATAGGCCGGACCGCCCAGTTCCTTAAGGCCTTCGTCCTCGGCCAAAAAGGATTTCAGCGTCACCGGCGAGGCCAGTGCGTTCTTGGCGATGCGCGCGGCGGCGACTTCATAAATACGGGCATGGACCGGGTCATAGAAATGCTCGGGCCCGATGATCGAGGCGACCCTGTCATACAGGTCGTTGTTGGTCAGGATCGCGCCAAGAAGCTGCTGTTCGGCTTCGATGGAATGCGGCATGGTCTCGGCGTTCTGAATCTGCGCCGCTGCCTGCTCGATACTGCTGATTTCGTTCATTTCGTCCCCGCTGCCTGTCCCGAGGTTCTACACGCAGACCCGCTGTTCAAGCTATCTGGAAATACCTGTGGCTAACTGCGGGTAAAGCCATGGGATAACTTTCCAGACCGTTTGGATGTTATCTTGATTGTCGCCTATTATGTAGGAAACGGTGAAAAAGTCACCAGATATCGCGGTGACTGGGCTGATTCCCTCACAGTTATCCCCATCTCATCCACATCTGACCTAAGACTGTTTGTTGGCCTCCTGCCAGCCGCGCGGGTCGTTCAGGAAGGCTTCGACCCCGTCAAGTGTTTCCGCATCAAAGGCTTGCTGCGCCTTGGCCTCGGCCAGAACGTCCCACCAGGTGCACAGGTGGTGCAACTGCACGCCGTGATCGCCCAGCGTCTTTTCGGTTTCGGGAAAGATGCCATAATAGAAGATCACCGCCGTATGTGCGCAGGTGGCGCCGGTTTCGCGGATCGCGTCCACGAAGGACAGTTTCGAGCCGCCATCGGTGGTCAGGTCCTCGACCAGCAGCACGCGCTGGCCTTCGGTCATGGTCCCTTCGATCCGGGCGTTGCGGCCATAGCCCTTGGGCTTCTTGCGCACATAGGTCATCGGCAGGGCCATGCGTTCGGCCACCATCGCGGCGAAGGGGATGCCCGCGGTTTCACCGCCGGCGATGTTGTCGAAGGCTTCGAACCCGGCATTCCGCATGACTGTGACCGTCAGGAAATCCATCAGGGTCGACCGGATGCGCGGGTACGAGATCAGCTTGCGGCAATCGATATAGGTGGGGCTGGGCAGGCCACTGGCCAGCGTGAACGGCTCACGCGCGTTGAAATGCACCGCCTTGATCTCCAGCAGCATCCGCGCGGTCAGGCGGGCGATTTCCGTGCTGTCGGGAAAGGAACTGGGGATCATGGCGGGACCTCGGTGCTGAAATGACGTTGCGGGCTGATAGCCTGCCGACCGGCCCGATGTCGAGAGGGGTTGGCGCAAAAGAAAAGCGGACCTCGCAAGAGGTCCGCTTGATGCCCGGATGGGCAGTTGAGGCAGCCAAGGTGGGCTTAGCTGCTCATGTCATAGGCCCGTTCGCCGTGGACCGACAGATCGAGCCCGTTCGTCTCGGTCTCGGCGTCTACGCGAAGCGGGGTGACAAGCGCAACCACCTTGATCAGCACAAATGTGACAACTGACGTAAAGGCACCCACGATCACCAGCCCGCCCAGCTGTGCGGTCCAAGCGCCCAGGCCGAAGACGGCGATCATGATGGTGCCGAAAATGCCGCCCACGCCATGCACGGCGAACACGTCCAGCGTATCGTCGATGTTCAGCACGTTGCGGACCACGTTCACCGCCTCTTGGCACAGGATGCCGGCGACCGCGCCGATGATCAGCGCCTGAACCGGATCGACATAACCCGAGGCCGGAGTGATCGAGGCCAGACCCGCGATGGTCCCGGTGACCAGACCGACCAGCGAGGCCTTGCCATACTTGATCCGCTCCCACAGCGCCCAGCTGAGCGATGCGGTGGCGGCCGAGATATGGGTGACCGTCAGCGCCATGGCCGCGCCGCCATCCGCGGCCAGTTGCGAGCCGCCGTTGAAGCCGAACCAGCCGACCCACAGCATCGCGGCCCCGATCATGACGAATCCGGGGTTGTGCGGCGGGGTTGTGCGGTTCTTACGCGGCCCCAGGACCCAAGCGATGATCAGAGCGGCCAGACCGGCGGTTTCGTGCACCACGATTCCACCGGCGAAATCGCGCACGCCGATTTCACCTAGAATGCCGCCATCGGTCAGGATTCCTCCGCCCCAGATCCAATGAACCACCGGCGCATAGCACAGCAGCATCCACAGGCCCGAGAAGACTAGCACGAAGCCAAAGCCCACGCGCTCCACATAGGCGCCGACGATCAGGGCCGGGGTTATGATGGCAAAGGTCATCTGGAAGGCAAAGAACAGCACCTCGGGCAGGGTGCCCGACAGGCTGTCGGCATCGACGCCGTTCAAAAACGCCTTGCCCAGCCCGCCCCACAGGCCCGAACCGCCGTCGCCGAAGGCGATCGAGTAACCCGCGACCAGCCACAGGATGCTCATCAGGCAGGCGATCGCGAAGCAGTGCATGAAAACGCTCAGCACGTTGCGGGCGCGCACCAGCCCGCCATAGAACAGGGCCAGGCCCGGCAAGGTCATGAACAGGACCAGCGCCGTCGCGACGATGATCCAGGCGGTATCGGCTCCGTTCATTGGGCCGTTCTCCTCTTTCCTGAAGCTGCGCCAAGGGGCGCGGTGTGAGTGACGTGCCGTGGGTTCAACCGAACGGACGCCGAGGAAAAAAGAGGCAGGGTGCAAAAAAGATGCCTGTTTTGGCGCCCTTTTTCCAAGTGGTGACAAAAAGTGCGCCTTTTTTGGACAAGTGTCGAAAAATTAGGCGAGTTCGGAAAGCCCGTTTTCCAGCAGTTTCAGCGCATGATCCCGCGCCGCGCGTCGGACATTGGCGCGGCCTGCGGCGCCGAACTCTACGGTTTCGGTCAGGGTAGGGCGGTCGTTGACGGCGAGGCCGAAACAGACCCGGCCCTCGGGCTTGAACTCGGACCCGCCGGGCCCCGCGATGCCGGTGATCGAGACTGCAAGCTGCGCCTGAGAATGCGCCAGCGCACCCTCGACCATCTCGCGGGCGACCTCTTCAGAGACGGCACCATGGGCCGCCAAGGTCTCGGCGCGCACGCCCAGCATGTCCTGTTTGGCGGCGTTGGTATAGGTGACGAAGCCTCGGTCAACCACGGCCGAACTTCCAGGAATGTCGGTCAGCGCGGCGGCGACCATACCGCCCGTGCAGCTTTCGGCGGTGGCGATCATGACGTTCAGCGCCTTGGCGCGGTCGAGCAGTTCGGCGACGGTCATAGGCCCAGTACTCCGTGTGCTATCCCGGCCAGGATCAGAACGCCCACGGCCGCGAACGCGCCCGCGATCACGTCGTCCAGCATCACGCCCAAGGGGTCGCCGCGCCGGTCGGCCCAGCCGATGGGGCCGGGTTTGGTGATGTCGAACAGGCGGAACAGTAAAAACGCGGCGATCCAGCCCGGCCACAGGGCGGTGACCGCGATGTCATGCGCCCAGGCTGGATAGGACACGGCCCAGATGGAGATGAATTGGCCCGCGACCTCGTCGGCGACGATCTCCGAGGGGTCGTGATCGTCCTGCCCGGCAGTCATGACGCCGGTGGCCCAAGTGCCGGCCAGAAAGACGGCGACGGTTGCGACGACCAGCAGCGGGAAGCCGCCCAGCAGGTGCAGCGCCAAGGCCAGCGGCAGTGCGGCCAGCGAGCCCCAGGTGCCGGGGGCAGGGCGCAGATATCCGACCCCGCCGACGGTTCCGATCAGGCGCGCCAAGGTCATGGTTTCACCAGACAGGCGGTCGCGAGGGCGGCGATGCCTTCCTTGCGGCCGGTAAAGCCCAGCCGCTCGGACGTGGTGGCCTTGATCGACACGCAGTCGGCCTCCAACCCCATGATTTCACTCATTTTTTGCCGCATCGCCGCGGCGTGCGGGTCGATCTTGGGGTATTCGCAGACCAGCGTGCAGTCGATGTTCGAGATACGAAAGCCCATGCGCGTGGCCAGATCCACCGCATGGCGCAGAAAGATCTCGCTGGCGGCGCCTTTCCACTGCGGGTCGGACGGGGGGAAGTGCTGGCCGATATCGCCCTGCGCCAGCGCGCCATAGATCGCGTCGGTGACGGCGTGCATGCCAACATCCGCGTCGGAATGGCCCTGCAGCCCCCGATCATGCGGGACCTCGACGCCGCACAGGATAACGTGATCGCCCGGCCCGAACCGGTGCACGTCATATCCGTTGCCCAGCCTTACATCCATGTCTGACCTCAATATCCGTTCAGCCCGGGCAAAATCCTCGGGCCGTGTGATTTTCAGATTGTCCGCGTCGCCCGGCACGATGGCCACGTTGATCCCGGCGGCCCGGGCAACCTCGACATCATCAGCGGCCCCGCCGGAGTGCGCCGCATGAGCGGCCACGATTGCGTCATAGCGGAACCCCTGCGGTGTCTGCGCGGCAAACAGGCCCGCGCGATCTCGGGTACCCGTTACTTGGTCGTCGGCCCCGGTCCACAGCGCATCGGTCACCGGCAGCCCAGGTGCCGCGGCGGCGTGGGTGTCGAGGGCCGCCAGCACGTCAACAATGACCCGCGCGCTGACACAGGGTCGGGCCACGTCATGGATGAGAACCTTGCTGACGCTGCGATCAGCCAGTGCTTGCAAGCCGTTGCGCACGGATTCGGCCCGGTCGGCGCCGCCGGGCGCAAGGATCAGGCCGCTGTCGGCGAATTCCGTCCAGGCCGCGGGGTCGTCGGGAGACAGGACCAGCACGACCAGTGACACCTGCGCCTTGATCCGTTCGATCGTCCAGTCGGCCACACGCCGCCCGGCCAAAGGGCGCCATTGCTTGGGCTGGCCTCCTCCGGCGCGAAGGCCGCGCCCGGCGGCGACGATGATGGCGGCGGTTGTCATGTTTGTGTTTCCGAACTTCGCTTGGCTCCCGTGTTTAGGCGGCGGTGAAAGCAGAGGCAATCACTCGCGGTAGTCTGATTAAAAATTGTGCACATGATGATTTTGCGGGCTTGCGGGCCGTGGTTTTATTGTTCATACGCGCCGAATTCGATATGAAAGCCGCGAATGCTCAAGGATTAGGCACGTTGACGCTGCGCATTGCCGAGAAAATTGTGACCCCGCCGGTTTTGCTGGCGCCGATGGCCGGAATCACCGACCGGCCCTTTCGCGACCTCGTCATGCGGTTCGGTGCCGGGATGGTGGTCAGCGAGATGGTCGCCAGCCAGGAGATGGTGCAGGCCAAGCCGGGCGTGCGCGAACGGGCCGAGCTGTCGGCTGATGTGGAAAACACTGTCGTACAGCTGGCCGGGCGCGACGCCTATTGGATGGCCGAGGCCGCGCGGCAGGTCGCCGATCGGGGCGCGCGGGTGATCGACATCAACATGGGCTGCCCGGCCAAGAAGGTGACGAACGGCTATTCCGGCTCGGCCCTGCTGAAGACGCCCGACCACGCCCTGACCCTTATCGAGGCGGTCGTGGGCGCGGTGGACGTTCCGGTGACTCTCAAGACCCGGCTGGGGTGGGACGACACGCTGCTGAACGCGCCGGACGTGGCGCGGCGGGCGCAGGAGGCCGGCGTTCAGATGGTGACGATCCACGGGCGCACGCGCTGTCAGTTCTACAAGGGCGAGGCGGATTGGGCCGCGATCCGCGCGGTCAAAGAGTCTGTCAGCATTCCGGTTGTGGCCAATGGCGACATCACCAGCCCCAGACGTGCGCAGACAGCGCTGGAGCGGTCGGGTGCGGATGGCGTCATGGTGGGCCGTGGAGCGCAGGGCAAACCGTGGCTGCTTGCGCAGATCGCGCACGAGCTGTGGGGGACACCGGCGCCAGAAGTTCCCGAAGGTGACGATCTGGCCGACATGGTGCGGTTGCATTACGAGGCGATGCTTGGGTTCTATGGCGCCGATCTGGGGCTACGCGTCGCGCGCAAGCATCTGGGCTGGTACATGGACGAGGCCAGAACGCCGGCGTCTCTGCGCCGCGCGGTCCTGACCTCGCGCGATCCTAACGTGGTTCTGCGTCTGATCGGCGACGCGTTGACGGAAAATGCCGAGGTGGCAGCATGATTTCGGATCAGGTCATCTGGGCTTCTCTGCCGGTTCCGGCCTTCATTATCGACCCCGAGGATCGCATCGCCGATATCAATTCCTCGGGTGAGGGGTTTCTGAACGCCTCACGCAAATCGGTGGTCGGGCATCCGGTCTGGGACCAGATCGCCGTGGACGCGCCGTTGGAAGAGGCTTTCACGCGCGCCCGCCAGCAGGGCACGCCGCTGTTCGTGAATGATGTGGACGTGGGTTCGGGCAATCGCGCGCCGCTGCAATGCGCGTTGCAGATCGCGCCGCTGCTGGGGCATCCGGGGTCCATGATCATGATCGTCTCGCCGCGCGAACTGGCCAGCCGCATGACCCGCGGCAACACGGTCAAATCGGCGGCACAGTCGGCGATCGGCATGGCCGAGATGCTGGCCCACGAAATCAAGAACCCGCTGGCCGGGATCACCGGTGCTGCGCAGTTGTTGAGCATGAATATCGGCCCACAAGACCTTGAACTTACAGATCTTATCGTGGCCGAAAGCCGCCGGATCGTGAAGCTCCTCGAACAGGTCGAGCAGTTCGGAAACCTCTCGCGCCCCGACTTCAAGCCGGTCAACATCCACGATGTTCTGGACCGCGCGCGCCGCTCGGCGCTGCTGGGCTTTGGAGCCGACATGACCATCATCGAGGATTACGACCCCTCGTTGCCACTGGCTTATGGTGACCCGGATCAGTTGCTGCAGGTGGTTCTGAACCTGCTCAAGAACGCGTCCGAGGCGGCCGGTCCCGAGGGCGGGACGATCCGCCTGCACACTTATTTCGAACATTCCTTCCGTCTGCGGCGCAGTGATGGGTCGGGCCACTCGCTGCCGCTGCAGATCGAGATCATCGATGATGGCCCGGGCCTGCCCGAGGACATCCGCAGCGACATTTTCGACCCGTTCGTATCCGGCAAGGAAAACGGGACCGGGCTGGGTTTGGCGCTGGTCAGCAAGATCGTGTCCGACCACGACGGTTGGATCACGGCCGAGTCGGTGCCGGGGCGGACGGTCTTCCGGCTGTCGCTGCGCCGCGCGCCGCGCGAGGCAGGGCAGGACAAAGAATAATCAAGGAGAACACCAGATGGATGGCACGGTACTGGTTGCAGATGATGACAGAACGATCCGGACGGTTCTGACCCAGGCCCTGACGCGGGCGGGCTGCAAGGTGCATGCGACCTCGTCCCTGACAACGCTGATGCGTTGGGTCGGCGAGGGCAAGGGCGACGTGGTGATCTCGGATGTGGTCATGCCTGATGGCAACGGGCTGGAAATGCTGCCCAAGATCGCGCAGGACCGGCCGGGCCTGCCGGTGATCGTGATCTCGGCTCAGAACACGATCATGACGGCGATCCAGGCGGCCGAGGCGGATGCCTATGACTATCTGCCCAAGCCGTTCGACCTGCCGGACCTGATGAAGCGCACCGCCCGCGCGCTCGAGCGCAAGCAGCGCGCACGGTCCGAGCCGGATACGCCGAGCGAAGAGCGCCCCGACGATTTGCCGCTGGTCGGTCGTACCCCGGCGATGCAGGCACTGTACCGTCTGGTCGCGCGGGTGATGAATACGGATCTGTCGGTGCTGATCTCGGGCGAGAGCGGCACCGGCAAATCGTTGATCGCGCGGGCTATTCACGATTTCTCGGACCGGCGCACGCTGCCCTTTGTAACGGCTGCCGCCGCGGATCTGAGCGACCTTGAAGGCCCCGCGCGCGTCATGGCGCGGGTACGCGGCGGGACCCTTCTGTTCGACGAGATCGGCGATCTGGACGACGAGATCCAAGCCCGTATCGTGCGGATGATGGATACGCCCGGCGATCACGTTCCGCGTTTCATGGCCACCAGCCAGACCGACCTGACTGAGGCGATGGAACGCGGCCAGATCCGGCAGGACTTGTATTACCGCCTGTGCGGGGCCACGATCCAAGTGCCCGCCCTGCGCGAGCGCGTCGACGACATCCCGCTGCTGGCAGAGCATTTTCTGGCTCGGGACGAGCGAGACACTGGTGTGAAACGCTGGCTTGGGCCCGAGGCGCTTGAACTGGTGCGCCGCTATTCCTGGCCGGGCAACGTGCGACAGCTGGAAAACGCCATCCGACGGCTGAGCCTGACCAGCCGGTCTGACGAGATCACCAAGGCCGAGGTCGAGGCGGTTCTGGGCAGCCAGCCCGAGGCCGAGCCTCTGTTGGGCGGGGGAGAGCGCGAAAAGCTGTCGTCGTCGGTCGCGCGCCATCTGCGGCGGTATTTCGACCTGCACGGGAACATGCTTCCGCCGCCGGGCCTGTACCAGCGCATCCTGCGCGAGGTCGAGGCGCCGCTGATCGAAATCGCGCTGGAGGCAACGGGCGGAAACCAGGCGAAATGCGCCGATCTTTTGGGGATCAACCGGAATACGCTGCGCAAAAAAATCACCGATCTCGATATTCAGGTGACACGTCGCCGCAAACTGATGTAATATCGCCACACAAACCGTGGCATCCGGGCATGCGACAGGCAAGGACCACGACATATGGCGGTAAGTCGCGCAAGCGGCACATCAGGATGAGGGCAGATGGTGGCAACCCGGGCACAGAACCGGCCGATGATTGTCCTAGATCGGTGGCGGAAGTCCCGAAAGTTGCGCAATTTCGGCACGTTGGGCTTGGTGGTTCTGGGGCCGGCCCTGGCCTTGGCGACCTATCTGGTGATCGGGCCGTTCGACCTGGGCGCGACCGCTCCGTCGCTGCGGCTGATCCTTCTGGCAGATCTGGTGTACGTTCTTGTCGTGGCGGCGCTGGTGCTCAGCCAGTTGGGCCGCTTGGTCGCCGCTCGGCGTGCGAAATCGGCGGGGTCCCGCCTGCACCTGCGGCTGATCGGCGCCTTCACGCTGCTTGCGCTGGTGCCTACGGTGATCGTGGCGATCTTTGCCGGCTTGACGGTGAATATCGGGCTCGAGGGCTGGTTCTCGGACCGGGTGCGGCAGGTGGTGGGCTCGTCGCTGGCGGCGGCCGAAGCCTATGAGCAGGAGCACCGACAGGGCCTGACGCAGGATGCGCTTGTGCTGGCCCGGTTTCTGGACAATGCGCGGTCGCTGGATTTCTTCATCTCGGATGGCGAACTGCGCGAGGTATTGGCGCAGGGGCAGGCCCAGATCCAACGCGGCCTGCGCGAAGCTTATGTCATCGACGGCAGCGGCGAAATCCGGGCTCGGGGCGACCGGTCCTATCTGTTCAATTATGAACGACCGACTCCGCAGCAGTTCGACCAGGCGCGCGCGCAGGGCCATCTGGTCATCGCCGACTGGCCCAACAACGAGTTCCGCGCGCTGGTCCCGTTGGAGGCCTTCCCCGACCGGTACCTGTACGTTAGCCGCGCGGTGGACGGGCGGTTGTTGACGCTGCTGGACGATACCAAGGAAACCGCCCAGTTCTACCAACAGCTCGAACGCGAGCGGGGCCGGGTTCTGTTCGAGTTTGGCTTGCTGTATCTGGGCTTTGCGCTGATCCTGATCCTGGCGGCGGTGTCGCTGGGCATGTGGTTTGCCGAACGTCTGTCGCGGCCTGTCGGGCGGCTGACCACCGCCGCGCAACGGGTCGGGGCCGGTGATCTGGACGTGCAGGTCATCGAAGAGTCCAGCGATGACGAGATTTCCATGCTGGGCCGCTATTTCAACCAGATGACCCGGCAGTTGAAGGCGCAGCGGGACACGTTGCTGGAAAACACCCGCCAGATCGAAAGCCGACGGCGGTTGTTCGATTCGGTACTCAGCTCGGTCACGTCGGGTGTCGTAGGAGTCGATTCCGACGGGCGGGTGACATTCGTGAACCGGTCGGCCGAACGGCTGCTGGACTGGTCCGGCAGCGACCAGCATCCGCCGATCGGCATTGCCGTGCCTGAATTTCTGCCATTGTTCGAGAAATTGAAGGAAGGCGCGCAGGAGGCCGTTCAGGGCGAGGTCAAGGTGATCCGCAAGGGGCGGTTGGAGAACCTGTTGGTGCGAATGGCCACGCGCCGGGGCGAGGATGGCCGCCTTGAAGGGTATGTGGTGGCGTTTGACGACGTGACTGACCTGGTCAGCGCTCAGCGGATGGCGGCCTGGGGCGACGTGGCCCGTCGGATCGCGCATGAGATCAAGAACCCGCTGACCCCAATCCAGCTGAGTGCCGAGCGCATCAAACGCAAGTTTGCCCGCAAGCTGGAGCCCGAGGACAGCGCCACGCTGGAATCCATGACCGACGTGATCGTGCGCCAGACCAACGACCTGCGCCGGATCGTGGACGAGTTCTCGAAGTTCGCGCGGATGCCCGAACCGGACCGGCGCCAGGAGGATGTCGTCAACCTGGTCAGCGAGGCGGTCTTGCTGCAACAGGCCGGGCAGCCGGATGTCGAGATCACGGCCGATCTGCCGGATCAGCCGGTGCTGGCCGACGTCGATGCGACCATGCTGAGCCAGGCCTTGACGAACTTGATCAAAAATGCCGGCGAAGCGATTGAAACACTGAAAGAAAAAGGGGCCCCCGAGAACCTGATGCCGCAGATCCGAGTCGTGGTGCTAACGGTTGATGACGGGGTTCAGATCACCATCGCGGACAACGGGATCGGTCTGCCCGAGGATCGGGCCAAGCTTTTCGAACCCTATGTGACCACCCGCGACGAGGGGACGGGTCTGGGCCTGCCCATCGTCAAAAAGATCATTGAAGAACACGGCGGTTCGCTGACCCTCGAGGATGCCCCCGTGTTCGCCGGACAGGACCATTTTGGCGCGATGGCCGTGATCCGCTTGCCGTTGACCGACGCGGTCCCAGGCGCAGCGCCGCAGAAACAGGCAATAATAACCAACTCACTGAAAGCAGGCCAAAGATGAGCGACATTCTGATCGTAGATGACGAACGCGATATTCGCGAACTTGTGTCCGACATTCTGGAGGACGAAGGATACACCACCCGGCTGGCCGCAAACTCGGACGAATGCATGAACGCAATCAACGCCGAGCCGCCGGGGTTGTTGATCCTGGATATCTGGCTCAAGGACAGTCGGATGGACGGCATCGACATCCTGAAGGCGGTCAGGCGCGACAATCCCGACATTCCGGTGGTTATCATCTCGGGGCACGGCAACATCGAAATCGCCGTCGCCGCGATCAAGCAGGGCGCTTATGACTTCATCGAAAAGCCCTTCAACATCGACCAGTTGATGGTGGTTATCCGCCGTGCCATGGAGACCTCGCGCCTGCGCCGCGAGAACGCCTCGCTCAAGCGCAATGAGGTCAGCAGTTCCGAGATGATCGGCAGTTCGGCCGCGTTCCGCGCCATGGTGGCCCAGTTGGACAAGGTGACCAAGTCGAACGGTCGGGTGATGCTGCGCGGCCCGGCCGGGTCGGGCAAGGAGATCGCCGCGCGCTACATCCACGCTCATTCCAATCGCGCCAACGCCCCCTTCGTGACCGTGAATTGTGCCGGGATCGAACCCGAGCGCGTGGAAGAGGTTCTGTTCGGCCGCGAGTCGCCGGAACGCGGCATCGAATCCGGTCTTCTCGAACAGGCGCATGGCGGTGTGATCTATTTCGACGAAGTCGCCGACATGCCTTTGGGCACGCAGTCCAAGATTTTGCGGGTGCTGGTGGATCAGCAGTTCCAGCGCGTCGGCGGCAGCGACAAGGTGCGGGTCGATCTTCGGGTGATCTCGTCGACCAACCGCGACCTCGAGGCCGAGATCGCGGCCGAGCGGTTCCGCGAAGAGCTATACCACCGTCTGAACGTGGTTCCGATCGCGGTGCCGTCGCTGGAAGATCGGCGGGAGGATATCCCGGTTCTGGCCCGTCATTTCATCCAGATCTGCAACGAGACCCAGGGCCTGCCCGTTCGCGAGTTGTCGGACGAGGCGGTGGCGCTGCTGCAGACCATGAGCTGGCCCGGAAACGTGCGACAGCTGAAAAACCTGGTCGAGCGAGTGTTGATCCTAGGTGATGGCAGCGGTCCCATCGAGGCGCGCGAACTGCCCAGCGACGAAGACAAGAGCGAAGAGCCGGGCCGCGTGGTGCTGTCGGGCGCGCTGGCAACCTTGCCCCTGCGCGAGGCGCGCGAGGCGTTCGAACGTGAATACCTGCTGACCCAGATCAACCGGTTCGGCGGCAATATCAGCCGCACGGCCAGCTTTGTGGGGATGGAGCGCAGCGCGCTGCACCGCAAGCTGAAGTCGCTGGGTGTGGTCACCTCAAGCAAATCCGGCGCCCGGGTGGCACGGGTGGATGAACCCGAACCGGCCGAGTGACGGGCGGCTTGCCTGCGGGGGTGAATGCCCCTGCGGCGCATGCGCGAACCGGTGTCGTCCCTGTCAGGGCGTGATGATCTGGAAGGATCCGTCGTCGAATTTGACATAGCAGGCGCTGCCGGTCAGCGGTGGCAGGGTGGTAGTCCGCTGGGGTGCAACTCCGCGTTTCTGGCTCTGCTTGCAGGGCGGCAGGCTGACCGGCCGGTATCCGTTGCGCGCCATGCATTGCGCCTCGACCGTGTCGCGTAGGCCCTTGTTTGCATCCACGGTGTAGACCCGCCCCGGCTCCCACCAACCGGCCGAGCGATAGCAACGTCCGCGGCCATCGCAATAGGTCTGGCCCGGCCAGTAGACCGGCGGAGATTGACGCACCTGGTTGGCCACGGGCACCTTGTTCAGCGCCGCGACCTGGCATTCGGTGGTATCGGCCTGCATACGCGTCACGCTCGCGCCTTCGCGATAATACATCGACAGGGGACCGCAGGCGGCCACGGCAAGCAGGATCAGACAGCTGAGCAAGACGGTCTTCATGCCTCGATCTTGCATCACGGATAAGGTCATGACAATTCAATTGACCGTATTCGGGGCATCTGTCATTCAAAACGCTCAGGCAGAAGGGCCAAGGGAATGAAGGTCATCATTTGCGGCGCCGGCCAGGTCGGCTGGCAGATCGCGCGGCACCTGTCGGGCGAATTGAACGACGTAACCGTCGTGGACAACAACCCGGATTTGGTGCGCCGGGCGATCGAGACGCTGGACGTGCAGGGTGTCTCGGGCTTCGCCAGCTATCCCGACATACTCGAGCAGGCCGGGGCGCGGGACGCCGACATGATCATCGCCGCCACCCATTCTGACGAGGTGAACATGGTCACCTGCCAGATGGCGCATTCGGTGTTCTCGATCCAGCGCAAGATTGCGCGGCTGCGTGCGAAATCCTATCTCGAAGCGATCCACCGCGATCTGTACCGGCGCGACCATCTGCCCATCGACGTGGTGATCAGCCCCGAGCGCGAAGTGGCCGCCGCGGCCATGCGGCGCCTGTCGGCGCCGGCAGCCTTCGACACCGAGCTGTTCATGGACGGCATGGCGCAACTGCTGGGCATCCGGCTGGATGAAGAATGCCCCATCGTGAACACCCCTTTGCGTCAGTTGACCGATCTGTTCTCGACTCTCAGCGCGATTGTGGTGGGGGTGCGGCGCGACGGCACGCTGTTTGCGCCGGAATCCGAAGATCAGCTGTTCGTGGGCGACGAATGCTACGTCTTTACCCACGTCAAGGACGTCGACCGCACGATGGAGGTCTTCGGCAAAACGCAGAAAAAGCAGGACCGCGTGGTCATCGTCGGTGGCGGCAATGTCGGGCTCGAGGTTGCGCGCACGCTGGAAGAGCGCGAGGGTCGGATCCGGGCCAAGGTGATCGAGCGCGATCGGCGCTGCGCCGAGAAGGCCGCCGAGGCGTTGGAGCGCACGATCGTTCTGAATGGCGACGGTCTGGATGCCGCGTTGCTGCGCGAGGCCGGGATCGAGCGGGCCGACGCCATGCTGGCCGTCACCGATGACGACCGGACCAACATGTTGTCGGCGGTGCGCGCCAAGGCCGAGGGTTGTCCGCTGGCGATTGCGCTGATCAACGATCCCAGCATGGCGGCCTTGACCGGCCCGTTGGGGATCGACGCCTATATCAACCCGCGCGCAACCACGGTCAGTTCGATCCTGCGCCACATCCGGCATGGCCGCGTGCGGCAGGTCTATTCGATCGGCGACGCCGAGGCCGAGGTGATTGAGGCCGAGGTCCTGTCGACCTCGCCGCTTGCCGGGCAGAAACTGCGCGACATCGCTTTCCCCGAAGGTGTACTGGTCGGCGCATTGCGCCGCGGCGACGAGGTGCTGCGGCCGTCCGGCGCTCTGCGGATCGAGGAAAAGGATGTGCTTGCGATTTTCGCCATGGCCAGTGACGTACCCGAGGTCGAACGCCTGTTGCAGGTGTCGATCGATTTCTTCTGATGGCCGTCGCGCGCACCGGACGGATCGGCGTTTTTCAGCGCTTGCCCCTGTTCCTGCTGATCTGGGGGGTCGCGTCGCTGGCGATGTGGATTCCGGCGATCTATGCGTTGGCACTGAACGACCATCACACGTCGCAGTCCTTTTTCTATTCCGGCCTGATCGGGGTGTTTCTGGTGTCGATCATCGGATTGGCCCTGTCCAATCGGCGGCCGCGCAGGGGCACGTTGGGCCAACTGGCGGTGCTGTTCGCCACGCTGACCGTGCTGCCGGTCTTTCTGGCGGTGCCAATGCATGACGCGCTGGGGAACACGCGCTTTCTGAATGCCTATTTCGACATGGTCAGTGCCGTGACGACCACCGGAGCCGATCTTTTCAGTGATCCCGGCCGCCTGTCGGCCCCGGTGCATCTGTGGCGTGCGCTGGTCGGCTGGATGGGCGGGCTGCTGATGTGGGTCTCTGCGGCGGCCATCCTTGCACCTCTGTCTCTGGGCGGGTTCGAGATCACCGCACGCGGTGAACCGGGGCGGCCGGTCTCGGGCGTGGCGCAGAGCGAACTGGCCGATCCCCGCGGCCGGCTGTTTCGCGTGGCTCGAACCCTGACACCGGTTTATGCGGGGCTGACGGCCGTGATTTGGATCCTGCTGCTGATCGCGGACGAACAGGGTCTGACGGCGATTTGCCATGCGATGTCAATCATGGCGACGTCGGGGATTTCACCCGTTGGTGGCCTGGAAGGATCAACCGCGGGGATCACGGGCGAGGCCATCCTGTTCCTGTTTCTGTTTTTCGCTCTGTCGCGGTTGACCTTTTCGACCGATACGGCGGTTTCCGGTCATAGCCGTCTCGACAAGGACCCCGAGTTCCGCATTGGCCTGCTGATCGTGGTTGCGGTCGCGGCCTTGCTGGTGTTCCGGGCCTTGGCCGGCATGGCCGAGATAGGAGGCCAGGCCACCGGGTTGCAGGTTTTGAACGTGATCTGGGGCATGCTGTTCACGGTGCTGTCCTTCCTGACGACCGCCGGGTTCGAAAGTTCCTATTGGAACGATGCACAGCAGTTGTCGGGCCTGGGGACGCCGGGGCTGGTTTTGATGGGGCTGGCGCTGATCGGTGGCGGTGTGGCCACGACTGCGGGCGGGGTCAAGCTGTTGCGGGTCTATGCGCTGTATCTGAACGGCGCGCGCGAGTTGGACCGCCTGATCCATCCGTCTTCGGTCAGCGGCGCGGGGGCGGGCAATCGCCGCATCCAAAGCCAGGGCGCTTACATCGCGTGGATCTTCCTAATGATCTTTGCCTTGGCGCTGGCGGTCTTCGACGTTCTGCTGGCCGCCGAAGGGGTGGGCTTCGAGCAGGCCATGGTTCTGAGCGTCGCCGCGCTGAGCACGACGGGCCCGCTGATCGAACTGGCAACGGACGTGCCGTTGCGGCTGATCGATCTGTCGGCGGGGGCCAAACTGTCACTGTGTGCCGCGATGGTGATCGGGCGGCTGGAAACGCTGGCGATCATCGCGCTGATCACGCCCAGCCTGTGGCGCGATTGAAGCGCTTCGGGTTACTGCCTGATTTTTCATCTGGAATATCTGTTCGTGTCACTCCATACTCGCGCGGAGGGAGCGCGTTGGTCCGCAGCGCGTAAGCAAGAACAACGGCGAGATAACAAAATATGGCTTCGGACAGACAGAATCTTCAGGATGCCTTCCTGAACAATGTACGGAAAGCAAAGGTTCCCGTTACGATTTTCCTGATCAACGGCGTGAAATTGCAGGGTGTCATCACCTGGTTCGACAATTTCTGCGTGCTGCTGCGCCGCGACGGACAGTCGCAGCTTGTCTACAAGCACGCGATCTCGACCATCATGCCCTCACAGCCGATCAACCTGTATGAGGGCGAAGACGCCTCTTGATGGAACATGACCGGAGGCGCACCCGGGCTTGGGTGCTGCATCCCGATATCAAGTCAGATGACCAGCGCCGTGATCCCGTTCCGGCGCTGGAAGAGGCGGTGGCACTGGCTGCCGCTTTGCCCGATCTGGATGTGATCGGGTCCGAGATCGTTCGCCTGCCGCGGGCGCAGCCCGGCCTGCTGTTCGGCAGCGGCAAGATCGAGGAACTGGGCGCGCGTTTTGCTGAAAACGAAATCGAGCTGGTCCTGATCGACGGGCCGGTCACGCCGGTTCAGCAGCGCAATCTGGAGAAGGCTTGGAAGGTCAAGATTCTCGACCGAACGGGGTTGATCCTTGAGATCTTCTCGGACCGCGCCCGCACGCGTGAGGGCGTGTTGCAGGTCGAGATGGCCGCGCTCAGCTATCAGCGCACGCGACTGGTGCGGGCCTGGACCCACCTGGAACGTCAGCGCGGTGGGCTGGGCTTTGTCGGCGGACCGGGGGAAACCCAGATCGAGGCCGACCGTCGTGCGATCGACGATCAATTGGTGCGCTTGCGCCGTCAGTTGCAGAAGGTCGTGAAGACACGGACGCTTCACCGGGCCGCGCGGGCCAAGGTTCCCTATCCGATCGTGGCGCTGGTCGGCTACACCAACGCGGGCAAATCCACGCTGTTCAACCGCCTGACCGGGGCCGAAGTCATGGCCAAGGACATGCTGTTTGCCACGCTGGACCCGACCATGCGCCGGATCGAACTGCCCGACGGGCCCGAGGTGATCTTGTCGGACACGGTGGGATTCATCTCGAACCTGCCGACCGAACTGGTCGCGGCCTTCCGCGCCACGCTCGAGGAGGTTCTGGCCGCCGACCTGATCGTGCATGTGCGCGACATCAGTCATGCCGAGACCGAGGAGCAGGCCGAGGATGTGCGCACGATCATGGCCTCGCTGGGTGTGGACGACACCCGCCCTCAGCTTGAAGTCTGGAATAAGATCGACCTGCTGTCCGACGAAGACCGGCAAGCCGTGCAGGCGCGTGCCGGGCGCGATCCGGCGGTGTTCCCGATCTCGGCCGTGACCGGCGATGGGATCGATCCGCTGCTGACCGAGATTGCCACGATCCTGCAGGGCGTGCGCCGGGAAGAGGTTCTGAAACTGGGGTTTGCCGACGGCAACAAACGCGCCTGGCTGTTCCGACAGGACGTGGTGCGCGGGGAAAAACAGACTGAGAACGGGTTCGAGATCACCGTTCTGTGGACCGACAAGCAGGCCAATCAGTTCGCGGGCCTCTGACGCTCAGGCCCCGTTGATCTGGCGCTGATGGTCGTCGGCATCGAACCAGCCCGACGACAACTGGATTTTGTAATCTGCATCCAGCTCCCATTCTTCCCAGCCGCGTGTGATGACTGCATTGCCGGTCTGGGCATGATGCCCTTCAAGGGTCCAGACGAAAATGGCGTGGCAACCGGCCCATCGCAGCATATCGCAGCGCACCTCAAGATCGGGAAAGTCGGTATGAAAACCGCGCGCCATGTCCGCTATGGCCGCGCGCCCGACGATGGGGTCGCCGCGATTGATCGTGATCTGCCCGTCCGACGTAAAGAATTGGGCCACGGCATCGGCGTCACCCGAGCTCCAGGCGATTGCATAGTCGCGGGCTAGATTGTTCAGGGTATCGCGCAAACTGGCCATTATTTTCCCCCTCGCGCTACGGTCTGGGCGCTCCGGAATGGTAGGCCAAGCCACGGGGCCACGTCCACGGGGCGGCAAAAAAGGGGCGGGGGTCCGCCGAAACCTCGCCTATTGCGGCATCAGGTGGGTGGTCCCGACGGCTGCGGCGCGGGCCAGATCCAGGTCCAGCGACATGGGAATGTACTCACCCCGGCGCCACAGTTGCGCTTGATCGTCATAGTAGCGCGACAGGAAGTGGCCCGATTGCCCTGTGGCCGTGATGAAGACCGAGTTGTCGGGGTCGGCAAAGTCATAGACCCCGCGATAGCCGGCGCCGTGCACGTTCTGGAACGGATCCGGCCCTTCGCCCGAGGTGCGCCCGCGCAGCAGGGTGTTGTCGCCGCCGCTGGTCGATTGGCGGATGTTAACGAAATAGCGCAGTACCGGAACCTCGCCCAGCACCGGGTGGTCATGGGTGGCTTGGTGGGCATCGCCCCAGCGCAGGGATTCCAGTTGGCTGCCATAGCGCTCTGAAATCCAGACCAGCGCGTCGTCCAAGGCCAGCCGGGCCATGTCGGTGCAGGTTTCCACCGGTGCGCTCTGCCGGACGTCGCACCAGGCCGAGGCCCCGTCGATGTCGCGGAAGACGCGTTCGATGAACAAGGGCTCGACATGCTTGAATTCCTTGGCCAGTGGCCCGAGGTCATCGGCGATTAGGCGGTTTTGCAGCGCGCGGACCCAGGCCGCATAGATCAGCGGCTCGGGCAGGTGCTCGTTCATTTCACCGTTCCATTCGGCTAGCAGGGTCAAGGCAATCTGGCGCTGGCGTTCGGGGGTGCCTT
Source organism: Ruegeria sp. BHSC276 (assembly GCF_059612945.1). Lineage (NCBI taxonomy): Bacteria > Pseudomonadati > Pseudomonadota > Alphaproteobacteria > Rhodobacterales > Roseobacteraceae > Ruegeria > Ruegeria sp. BHSC276. The sequence goes on from NZ_JBXWRP010000003.1 coordinate 612,891, forward strand.
CAGGCGCGGCCTCGCCGGTGAACCACAGGTCGGCACCGATCAACGGCAACAGTGACCGCGCGGTAAAGCTGACCGTGTCCAGTTGCGCCTCGATGAAGCTGTCGCGGGTGTGCACCTCGCGCGATTGCATCAGGTATTCCCAGCGGTGGACTCGCTGCGTATCGCCCCATTCATAGGACACATGCAGGGGGAAGGGCCGGTCGATGATCTTGTTGTTGGTGTTGCCCAGAACGCCGCCGGCCGGAGCCACAAATTCGGGGTTGTCGGAATAGGGCAGACGGCCCTGCCAGCGGTTTGCCGCGATCCAGCCCGGGGTCGGGATGCGCCCGCGGCTCTGGTTATTAAGGTCGCGGCTTGGCATTGCGCCGATGAGTTTCATGCCGACGGTCATCTTGTCGACCACCGACAGGTTCTGGGACGGCGCGATGTACTTCTCGGCCGCGTCGATGGCTTCGCCAACGCTGTCCGCGTTCATTAGGGCCATCGAGGCGCTGATCGAGGTGTCGCGCGGGCTGAGCGCCGTCCAGGACAGCGAAGCCACATGGCCCGGCGGCGTGATGGTTTCCAGGTTGTAATGCGTGCCGGGCAAGACGGGGCCGTTCTCGGTCCAGCGCAGAGTCAGGGTGATCGGTGGCGCGCCCTTGATTTCGATGATCGAGGGGCGCGTCTTGAAGGGTTTGTAACCGTCGGGCGTCAGGTATTCCTCGGGGTTGTCGGGGTTGATCTTTTCGATATGCACGTCCTGATCGTCGAGGTAGGACGAGGTCAGCCCCCATCCCAACCGGTCGCTGCGTCCGGACATAACCGCCGGAATGCCGGGGATGGTGGCGCCGATCACGCCACCCTTGGCCAGTTCCAGCCGCGCCAGATACCAGATCCCCGGCGCGGTCAGGCCCAGATGCGGATCGTTGGCCAACAGGGTGCCGCCGCTGGCCGAGCGCGACGGCGCAGCAGACCAGGCATTCGACGCCCCCGCCAAACCGCGTTCGGGAAAGGGTGACAGTGGTGAATCCGGCATGTCTGTCCCTTGGGCATAGCGTGGCATGCCGGGAAAAAGCGCGGAATATTCCGGCAGCGCGGCGATACCGTCACCGGGCACGTCGGGCAGGATATCGGCCAGACGCGCGGGATCGTTCAACATCAGCGATACGCGCGCGCGAAGCACCTCGTCGGCCAGGTGGCCGGACAATTGCACCGCCATGAGCTTGATCAGGGCAATGCTGTCGCCGGGTTGCCAGGGGGCCACGGGAGCGTCGAACAGGAACATTTCGGGCGCGCCACGACCCAAGGCGCGGTCGTTGATCTCGTTGAGGCGCGCGTTCACCCCGGCCGCATAGGCGCGCAGGGCAGCCTTGGTATAGTCGTCCTGAACCTCCAAGGACCGATGCGCCAGCGTGTAAAGGTCCAGCCGCCGCATCAGCTTGTCGATCTGGACGGTGCGCGGGCCGAACAGTTCGGACAGGCGTCCCTGGACGGTGCGGCGCATAACGGTCATCTGCCACAGCCGGTCCTGCGCGTGGGCGTAGCCAAGGCCGAAAAAGACGTCGGGGTCGGACTGGCCCAGGATGTGCGGCACGTTGGCGTTGTCGCGCACGATCTCGACCGGTGCCGACAGGCCCTTGACCTCCAGCGTCTGGTCATAGTCGGGCAGGGATTGGCTGGCTAGGTAATAGACAAGCCCGATCGCGACCACCGCCAGAACAACCAGCCCCGAGGCGATCCGCAACAACCAGCGAAAGACTAGACCCATCAGCAGCGTCCCAAATCAACCCATCCAATCGCGGCGGAGGTTAAATCATGCCGCCGCCGACCAAAAGAGCCCGCCCCAGGAAAATACCGGCTGGAAATGAAAAACCCTGCCGTCACGCCGCGCGGAGGGCAGGGTTGGGGCCCGGTCCTGTTCGGATGATCACGGGATGATGCGCGTGTATTTGACGCCTTCTACGGTGGCGCCGATCTGCAGCCCGGCCTGACCGAAGACGGCAGCGAGAACCGGTTTGCGCAGGGTGGTCAGATCGGCCGACAGCTGGTCGCCCTCGTCGCTGATCACATAGCCGATATCGGCGCCCGCGGTCCAACCGCTCGAGCGGCGGAACTCGTTCAGTGCGGCCTGGGTCATGAAGAACAGAACATGCGCATATTGCTGGGCGCCGATCTGCAGCCCCGCCGTTCCCTTGACGGACGAGTAGTAATCGACCGTGGCACCGTTGATGCGCAGCGCGCCGCGACCATAGCCGCCGCCAAAGACGAATCCGGCCTCGGTGATCAGCGGCATGACCAGCATACCGTTGGCTTTGTTGGCGATTTCGACCGTGTTGGGATACCGGGCGAACATCTCGTTCAGCGTGGCATCGACGCGGGCGTCGATCGTGGCCGCGTTCGAATTGCCGACGCCGTTGCCGCAAGCGGCGGTCAGGGTCAGTCCGGCCATGCCGAAGGCAAAGCCGCGACGGCTCAGTCGTGGTGTGTTGGAACTGCTCATGTTTCTTTTTCTCTGTCGATGTGCCTGAAAAGCCGGGTGGTCCCGGTCTTGTGTGCAAGAATACGCCGAACAGCGTGGGGTGTCACGGGAAAACCGGCAGACCAAGGCCGGCTGATCGGCGAAAAATCGCGGATTCCCTTGGGATTAGCCTTGCAGCAGCTTGGCGACCTGCGGCGCGAAATAGGTCAGGATGCCGTCGCAACCCGCGCGTTTGAAGGCCAGCAGGCTTTCCAGCATCACCTTGTCGCCGTCGATCCAACCGTTCTGCGCTGCGGCCTGGATCATCGCGTATTCACCCGACACCTGATAGGCATAGGTGGGTGCGCCGAACGTGTCCTTGACCCTCCGGCAGATGTCCAGATAGGGCATCCCTGGCTTGATCATCACCATGTCGGCGCCCTCAGTCAGGTCGCGCTGGATCAGGCGCAGCGCCTCGTTCGAGTTGGCCGGGTCCATCTGATACGTCTTCTTGTCGCCGGTGAGCGCGCCCGAAGCCCCCACCGCATCACGGAAAGGCCCGTAGAAGGCGCTGGCATATTTCGCGGCATAGCTGAGGATCATGACGTCATGATGGCCGGCGGCCTCGAGCGCCTGCCGCATCGCGCCAACCCGGCCGTCCATCATGTCAGACGGGCCGATGATGTCGGCTCCGGCCTCGGCCTGGGCCAGCGTCATCTTTACCAGCGCCTCGACGGTTTCGTCATTCACGATCTTGCCGTCCACCACGTATCCGTCGTGGCCGTTGATGTTGTAAGGGTCCAGCGCCACGTCGGTCATCACTGCGATTTCGGGCGCGGCCTGCTTGATCGCGCGGATGGCGCGGTTCGACAGGTTGTCGGGGTTCCACGCCTCGGCGCAATCCTGCGTCTTGAGGCTGGGATCGGTGTAGGGAAACAGGCAGATCGCCGGGATGCCCATCGCTTGTGCCTCGGCAGCGGCCCCGGCGATCAAGTCGACCGAACGGCGTACCACGCCGGGCATCGAGGGCACGGGCTCTTGAATGCCCTCGCCGTCGCGCACGAAGACCGGCCAGATCAGGTCATCAACGGTCAGGGTGTTTTCGCGCACCAGGCCCCTGATCGCCTCGGACTGGCGGGCGCGGCGAAAGCGGCCGTGGGGGTAGGGAGCGATTGTCGGTTTCATGGCGCGTTCTCCTTGAACAGTCGCGCATTGGGTGGCATGAATTCGCGCAGGTCTCAAGGGTACCAATGGCCGCGCCGTTGCGATAGAACCGCCTGAGAATTTTGAAAAAAGGACCGAGTTTGGACTGGTACTCCACGATCTTCGAGCTCATCGACATGCGCAGCTTTTCGAATCTGTGGTACTGGATTGCGCTTGCGGTCCTGTGGTCGACGGCCAGCCATTGGGTGCTGGGGGTTCCCTATGATCTGGTCGTGCGTGCCCGCCGCGTCGGAGGCCAGGCCGAGGCTGACCTGCTGGACATCGTGCGGATCAACACCAACCGAATTCTCTATGTGGCCGAAGTTTCGGGCGTCATTCTTCTGACATTGTGCTGCTTCCTGTTCGCCGGGCTGGCCACGCTGGGATTCTACTATCAGGTCGAGTTCGCACAGGCCGTGTTTCTGCTGTTGTTCCCGATGGTTCTTGTCGGCGCAAACAGCCTGCGGGTGGCCCGGAACCTGCGGCGGCAGGACTTAACGGTTGAAGGTGTATCCAAGGCATTGCACCGGTGCCGGCTGGCAACCCAGATCATCGGTATGCTGGCGATACTGGTCACTTCGATGTGGGGCATGTATCAGAACTTTTCGATCGGCGTTCTGGGATAGAAAATTCGGAAAGGCGAGGCGATGAAGGCTCCGAACCACGTGACAGTCGGCGGCGCCCCCGAGGGGTTCGACGCGCAGTTGGTGCTGAACGAGGTCGCCCGCTCGGGCGGGCCGGTTCTGCATGTGGCGCGCGACGACAAACGTGCCGAGGCGATGCGCGCCGCGCTGCGATTCTTTGCGCCCGACATGCCCGTGATCCTGTTTCCCGGCTGGGATTGCCTGCCCTATGACCGGGTATCGCCCAACCCCGACATTGCGGCAGCGCGGGTGGCGACCCTGGCGGCGCTGGTGCATCAGATGCCCGAACGCTTTGTTCTGCTGACCACGCTGAACGCTGCCACCCAGCGCGTGCCAGCGCGCGACGTGCTGCGGCAGGCGGCGTTTACCGCACGGGTCGGACAACGCATCGACGAGGCCGCGTTGCGTGACTTTCTGGTGCGGATGGGGTTCAGCCAAAGCCCCACGGTGATGGAACCCGGCGACTATGCCGTGCGCGGCGGGATCATCGACATCTTCCCGCCGGGCGAGGCAGGGCCAGTGCGGCTGGACCTGTTCGGTGACGTGCTGGACGGCGCGCGCCGGTTCGATCCGGCCACCCAGCGCACCACAGAAAAGCTCGATCTGGTCGAATTGGCCCCGGTCTCCGAGGTGATACTGGACGAAGCCGCCATCACCCGGTTCCGTCAGAACTATCGCATCGAATTCGGTGCGGCTGGTACGGATGATCCGCTGTACGAAGCGGTCAGCGCCGGACGCAAGCATCAGGGCATGGAGCACTGGCTGCCCCTGTTCCACGAAAAGCTGGAAACGTTGTTCGACTACCTTCCGGGCGCGACGATCACGCTGGACGATCAGGTCACGCCCGCGCGTCTGGCCCGGTGGGACAGCATCGCCGATCAATACGAAACCCGGCGCCTGGCGCTCGAGAACCGCTCGCGCATGGATTCGGTCTATAAACCCACGCCGCCGGGTCTGCTGTATCTGGACGACGCCGCCTGGACCCAGGCGGTGGCGCAGCGGCGGGTGCTGCAATTCAGCCCCCTGCCGCAGGCCAGCGGCCCCGGGGTGATCGACGCGGGCGGTCGGATCGGGCGCAACTTTGCCCCCGAGCGGCAGCAGGAAAGCATCAGCCTGTTCGGCGCGCTGGCCAGCCACATCAAGAACAAGCTGGAGAAGGGGCCGGTTCTGGTCGCGTCCTATTCCGAGGGCGCGCGCGAACGCCTGACCGGGTTGATCGAGGATGAGGGCCTGGCCGAGGCAATTCTTGTGACCGACGGCTCGCGCATCGGCAAACGCGGCCTGCACCTGGCAGTCTGGGCGCTGGAGCATGGCTTCGAGACGCCCGACATGACGGTGATTTCGGAACAGGACGTGCTGGGCGACCGGCTGATCCGCCAACCCAAGAAACGCCGCAAGGCCGAGAATTTCCTGACCGAGACCCAGTCACTCAGCCCCGGCGATCTGGTCGTGCATGTCGATCACGGCATCGGCCGTTATATGGGCATGGAGGTCGTGACCGCCCTGGGAGCCGCGCATGAATGCCTGCTGCTGGAATATGCTGAAGGCGCCAAGCTGTACCTTCCGGTCGAAAACATCGAGCTGCTGTCGAAATACGGGCACGAGGAAGGCTTGCTCGACAAGCTGGGCGGTGGTGCGTGGCAGGCCAAGAAGGCCAAGCTCAAGGAACGCATCCGCGAGATGGCCGACCGGCTGATCCGCATCGCGGCCGAACGCGCCCTGCGCAAGGCTCCGATCATGGACCCGCCGCCCCACGCGTGGGAGGAGTTCAGCGCCCGCTTTCCTTACCAGGAAACCGAGGACCAGCTGCGCGCCATCGCCGACGTGATGGAGGACCTGCACTCGGGCACGCCGATGGATCGCCTGATCTGCGGCGACGTGGGCTTTGGCAAGACCGAGGTCGCCATGCGCGCGGCCTTCGTTGCGGCCATGTCCGGGCTGCAGGTGGCGGTGATCGCGCCCACAACATTGCTGGCGCGCCAGCACGCTGCCAGCTTCAAGGACCGGTTCCGGGGATTCCCGCTGGAAGTCCGGCAATTGTCACGTTTCGTCTCGGCCAAAGAGGCGCAACAGACCCGCGAAGGGCTGGCCAAGGGGACGGTCGATATCGTGATCGGCACCCATGCGCTGCTGGCCAAGGGCATCCGGTTCCAGAACCTCGGGCTGTTGATCATCGACGAAGAGCAGCATTTCGGCGTGGCCCACAAGGAAAGGCTCAAGCAACTGCGCTCGGACGTGCATGTGCTGACGCTGACCGCGACGCCGATCCCGCGCACGCTGCAACTGAGCCTGACCGGGGTGCGCGACCTGTCGATCATCGGCACACCGCCCGTCGATCGCCTGGCGATCCGCACCTATGTCAGCGAGTTCGATGCCGTCACCATCCGCGAGGCGCTGCTGCGCGAGCACTATCGCGGCGGGCAAAGTTTCTATGTGGTGCCGCGCATCTCGGACCTGCCCGAGATCGAGGAATTCCTGAAAGAGCAGCTGCCGGAACTGACCTATGTGGTGGCCCACGGCCAGATGGCGGCGGGCGAGTTGGACGACCGGATGAATGCCTTCTATGACGGCAAGTATGACATCCTGCTGGCCACGACGATCGTGGAAAGCGGGCTGGACATTCCCACGGCCAACACGATGGTCGTGCACCGGGCCGACATGTTCGGGCTGGCGCAGCTCTATCAGATCCGGGGCCGAGTGGGGCGGTCCAAGACCCGCGCCTATGCCTACCTGACCACCAAGCCGCGCGCGCGGCTGACGCCGGCCGCCGAAAAGCGGCTGCGGGTTCTGGGCTCGCTCGATACGCTGGGGGCCGGGTTCACGCTGGCCAGCCAGGACCTGGACATTCGCGGCGCGGGCAACCTGCTGGGCGAGGAACAGTCGGGCCAGATGCGCGACGTGGGGTATGAACTCTACCAATCGATGCTGGAAGAGGCGATTGCCAAGATCAAGGCCGGCGAGATGGAGGGGCTGAGCGAAGCCGACGACCAGTGGGCGCCGCAGATCAACCTGGGCGTTCCGGTGCTGATCCCCGAAGACTATGTGCCCGATCTGGACGTGCGGCTGGGCCTCTATCGCCGTCTGTCGTCGCTGTCGACCAAGGTCGAGTTGGAGGGCTTTGCCGCCGAGTTGATCGACCGATTTGGCCCGCTGCCGAAAGAGGTGAACACCCTGCTGCTGGTGGTACGGATCAAGGCGATGTGCAAACGCGCGGGCATTGCCAAGCTGGACGGCGGACCCAAAGGGGCCACGATCCAGTTCCACAACGACAAGTTCGCCTCACCGCAAGGTTTGGTCGAGTTCATCCAGAACCAGCGCGGGCTGGCCAAGGTCAAGGACAACAAGATCGTGGTGCGGCGCGACTGGAAGAAGGACAGCGACAAGATCAAGGGCGCCTTTGCCATTGCCCGCGATCTGGCCGAGAAGGTGGCGGCTGAGAAAAAGAAGAAGGCCAACGCCTGAGGGCGCGGCCTAGTCCCCGGCCACGAATGTGCACAGCTGCCAGTCGCCGCTGTCCGATTTCACGAAGGCCGCGCGATAGCCGACCATCGACCACAGAAAGTCTGAATAGATATAGCCGCGGGTTCCGTCGGTCAGGATGACGCCCTGATATTCGGCCTCTTCCAGATATTCCGGCACGATCACCACCTCGTGGCTGATCAGGTCCAGAATGGGCGCGCCACGGTTGGGAGCCTGGCGCAGGGTGACATCCTGGCCGGTCACGAAATAGGCGGTGAACGGGTCCAGCGCCGCCGGCAGGGTGATGCGCCACTGGTGCGGCATCCAGAATTCGCCATCCTCGTCGAAATAGCCGGGCTGGGCCAGCGTGGTCTCGAGGTCGCGCCAGTAGATCTCGCGGATCGTGGCGGCGTGGCGGCGATCGGACTCGGGCAGGGTCACGGGATCGACCGCCAAGTTGGCGCGGAACGTCTCGGGGCCGTCCTCGTCGCCGTGGCTGGTGTAGATCTCGGGGCAGGTGGCGGCCATGACGCCCTCCAGGTCGCGGTCGGCGACCTTGGCGCGCAGCTCCGCACGGAAGGCTTCAAGCGCCGGGTCGTTGCTGGCCTCGTCCACAGGCGGAAAGGTCTGACGGTCGGCCCAGGCGGGGCCGCAGAACAGTGCGACCAGCGCAGCGTTCAACAGTTTCATTCAGCGGCTCTCATCGCGGCCTGGGCGCAGAAGCATGAGGCGCCGACGCTGTGGTCGGCCCGCGCCAGGGCCAGGTCAAGTCGTTGTCGGATCAGCTGCAATTCCTCTCGCGCGCCGCGCGCCTTGAGGCAATCGTGCAAGCCCTTGAGGCTCCAGACATTGTCGGGATGGATCGAGGCGCGGCTGAGGGTGCCGCCCAGCCCCAGATCCTCGCGATAGACGGCTTCGGCCTCGGCCACATGGCCCTGTTCGAACAGGAGCGCCCCCAGCGCGTGGCGGGTGGGCTGCATCCAGCCCCAGGGCTCGTCATAGGGCAGGTTGTCGTCCAACTCGACCGAGCGGCGCAGATGGGCGAAGGCCGTGTCGAAGTTGCCTTTGCGGTACTCGATCTCGCCCCGCAGCATCTCGCGCGCGATCTCCAGCAGGTCGATCACGCGGTTGTTGTGCAACAGGCGGGTTTCGGGCACCCGGTCCTTGGCGACCAGGAACAGCCGTTCTTCGGCTTCGGCCTCGGCCACGTCGCCCGTGGCGGCATGGGCGACTGCGCGGGCATAATGCGTGGTGGCCGTCACCGTCAGATACAGGTCGGGATCGGGGGGCAGGGGCAGAGCCTTGGCTTCCTCCCACCGGCCGAAACGGATCAGGATATGCGGTCCCATGGCCATGTAGCTTTCGAAGTAATCCGCCATGGGCGGGCTTTCGATGCGCAGCATTTCCTCGGGCGTGGTGTCCCACAGGCCCTTGTTGGCGCGTAGGGCGGGCTCCATCTGACCCAGGAACAACGCGCCATAGATGACGAAGTGGTAATTGTGCTGGCGATAGCCGGTATAGATGTTGAAAGCGCCTTCGCGCTGGTAGTATTTCAGATCGGCAGTGACCGCCTGTTCGTTCCAGTGGACGACGTTCTGATAGTGGCCGCACAGCACGTCGATATGGGTTGGCATGTGCACCAGATGCCCGGCATCCGGCACCAGCGTGCGCAGCACGTCACCGGCCTTCAGTGCCTTTTCCGGCGTGGGCGACATCTCCATCAGGTGTACGTAGAGGTGCAGCAGGCCCGGATGCGACATCGCCGCCGGATCATGGGCCATGGCCCATTCCAACGCCTCCTGCGCTTCAACCGTGGCGGCGCCCTCGGCGGGCTGGCCTGTCCTCAGGTCCCACATCTGCCAGGGGGTCAGGTTCAGCAATGACTCTACATAGATGGTGCGCAAGTCCAGATGATCGGGTTGGGCCGCGAAGGCGGCGCGCATGGCGTCGGCGAAGTCGTGGTCCCAGCGGTGCATGTCGGGCGCCGGGTCACGCTGGGGATAGCGGGCGGGCAGGGCGCGGATCAGTTCGCGTTCGACAGGCGTGCAGCGGTCCAGCAGGGCCAGTGCGCACTGGGTCGCGTCATTGGCGCAGGCCAGCGCCTTGGCCTTGCCCGCATCGTCCAGCAGCTCCCAGGGCAGGTTGTAGTTCGGCCCGGCGGCATAGGCCACGCCCCAATGGGCCATGCCGCAGTCCGGGTCATGCTCCAGCGCGCGCTGGAAACACACGACCGCCTCTTCGTGATTGTAGCCGTAGGTCCAGACAAGGCCCCGGTCGAACCACAGCTGCGCCTGATCCGAGGACGTGGTGACGGGGCAGCTATGCGTGCCCAGATCGTAATAGTCGCTCATTCCGGATTCCCCCCTGAATGGGGCGAGCCTAGCGCAGTTCAGGTGCGCTGCACAGGTCAGGCGGGAACGCGGTCTTCGATCCGGCCCATGTGGACCATCAGCCCGAAGGCCAGCACGCACATGGTCAGGATGCCGATGGTCAACGGCCCCAACGTGCCGTCGAACAGCAGCCCCACCGGTGCGGCGATCGCGGCGGCCAGCACGGTCGAGATCGACCCGATGACCGAGGCCGCCATGCCGGCGATATGACCCATCGGTTCCATCGCGATGGCATTCAGGTTGCCCATCGTGACGCCGGCCATGAAAAAGACCGTAGTCTGCCAGAACACGAACAGCGCAAACGAGGCCTGCGGCGACAGGTTCGACATATTTAGGGCAATCACCAGCGAGGTGATCAGGATCTGTCCGGCCAGTGCCCAGGTCACCATGCGGCGCATCCCCACGCGCACCACGACGGCCGCGTTCAGCAGGCTGGCCGAGCCGGACATCAGCGCCACGAACCCGAACCAGAAGGGGAAGCTGTCGGCGCGGTGGTGGATCACGTCATAGACCGGCTGCACCATGGTCAGCATGGTGAACAACATGCCCATGCAAAGGGTCTGAACAAAGATCGACAAGCGCACGGTGGGGTGGGCGAACATCTCTTTCACCGCACCGACCATCAGCGGCAGGCGGAACGGGCGGCGGTTTTCCGGGGCGAGGGACTCCGGCAGTCGGAACCCCATCCAGACAATGATCACCAGCGCGAACAGGATGAACGACATGAACACACCGCGCCAACCGGCGAAGGCGATCACGGCGGCACCGGCCATGGGCGCGATGGCAGGCACCAGTGTAAAGATCATCATCGCGATCGACACGATCCGCGCCATTTCCCGGCCCGAGAACAGATCACGGATGATGGCCATGGCCACGACACGCGGACCGGCGGCCCCCAGCCCCTGAGCCACCCGGGCAGCCAGAACCAGCTCCAGCGATGAACTGGCCCAGGCCACGGCCGATGCCAGAATATAGAGCGCCGCGCCGGCGAAGATCACCGGCCGGCGTCCGACCGCATCCGAGATCGGACCGGTGAAGAACGTGCCGATCCCCATGCCCAGAACAAAGCTGGTCAGGATCAGCTGCGCCCGGTTCACGTCATCAGGGCTGAGCTGCGCGCCGATCTCGGGCAGGGCAGGCAGCATTGAATCAATCGAAAATGCGATGGTGGCAAACATCATCGCGATCAGCGCGATGAATTCGGCCCTGGAAATACGGTCAGCCATGCGGGGACTCCTTGCCCCAACGCGCTAACACGACAGGGCAAGGTGGGCTAGGTGCAACCGCGCACAGAACTCTGTGCTATTCTGCAGAGGAGGGCTCAAACTGAGACATGATTTCATCGATGACCTGCGCCCAAAGCTCGGGCGGCTGGGCGCCAGGTACTGCGTGCTGGTTGGCGACGATAAAGGTCGGCACCGAGTTCACCCCCATCTCGCGTGAATGGGCGTCGCGTTTGCGGATGTCGTCCCGGTCGGCCTCGGATTTCAACAGTTTCAGAACCACAGCGGCGTCCATGCCCACGCTGTCGGCGATGTCGGCCAACACCTCGTGGTCGCCTATGTCGCGGCCCTGCACGAAATAGGCGTCGAACAGCGCATCCACCACCTCGTTCTGCTTGCCTTCGATCCCGGCCCAGTGGATCAGGCGATGGGCGTCCAGCGTGTTCGGGGTGCGCTTCATGGCCTCGAAATTGATGTTCAGGCCGGCCTTTTCGGCATGCTCCACCACCGGCGCATAAGCTTTGACCGCACCTTCCTTGCCACCGAACTTGCGTTCCAGGTATTCGCGCCGGTCCATGCCGCCTTCGGGCATGTCGGGGTTCAGCTGGAACGGATGCCATTCGATCACGAACGGATGGTCCGGGACCGAGGCCAGGGCCTTGTCTAGGTTGGTCTTGCCGATATAGCACCACGGGCAGATCGGGTCGGACAGGATATCAAGCTTGACGGTCTGGGTCATTCGGAGGGTGCCTTGAAATAGGCCGGCAGTGCGCGGCGCAGGAGTTTTCCGTTGCCCCCGGTGGGCAGTTCGGGAAGATGGATGAAGGCGCGGGGTTGCTTGTAGCGCGCCAGGTTGGCCTCGACATAAGCGCGCAGGGCGGTTTCGTCCAGTTTTTCCGGCCCGGAATAAAAGGCGGCGATCACGAAGGTGTCCGGTTTGACCTCGACCGCCGCCGCTCCGACCTGCGAGATTCCGGGAAAGCGCGACAGGACGGATTCGACCTCGACCGGGGATACCCGGTAGCCGCCGGCGTTCATCATGTCGTCGTCGCGCCCCAGATAGGTGATCTGCCCATCCACGGCCATCGCCCCTTGATCGCCGGTCAGGAACCAGTCGCCCTGCATGCGCGCGCGGGCCTCGTCCGGGGCGTTGAGGTAAGTCAGCATCAGCCCCGGGTCCGAGCGGTGAATGGCGATGGTGCCTTCCTGTCCCTGCGGAACCGGTCCGTCAGGCCCCAGGATCGCCACGCGGCGCCCCGGTTGCGGCTGGCCCAGAGAGTCTCCGCGCGCAGGGTGGGATGGGCTCGATGAGATGAAGGTCGAGCATTCCGACATGCCGTAAGCCTCGTACAGCTCTGTCCCGGTGGCCTGAACCCAGCGTTCGTGGAGGGCGCGCGACAGTTTCTCGCCGGCGCTCAGGCCGTGGCGCAGATCGGGCAGGGGCAGCATGTCTGCCGCGTTCAGCATCTTGCGGTACACGCCCGGGGCGGCCGCAAAGATCGAGGCGCGGTGGCGGCGCAGCAACCCGGGCAGGGCTGCCGGGTCGGTTCCGGGTTCGGGGATCAGCGCAGTGGCGCCGATGGTCCACGGGTCCATCAGGCCGGTGCCCAGCGTGTAGGTCCAGTTGAACGCGCCCGCGTGGCACAGGCGGTCGGCCTCGCGCAGACCGTACCAGCCATCGACCATCATCTGCCGCGCCCAGATCGCGCGATGCGCATGGGCCACGGCGCGTGGCTTGCCCGAGGTGCCTGAGGTATAGACGATATAGGCCATGCGTTCCGGGTCGCCCATGTCGAACGACGCGAGCGGCAGGTCGCGCATGGCGGCAAGGTCGGTCAGGCCGATCTGCTGGGGATGCGCGGCACAGGCCACGGACGGATCGCGCAGAATGGCGGCTGGGGACAGTTCCCGGATCATCCGTTCCGTTTCTGGCTCGGTCAGTTGCGAGGATGTCGGCACCGGGATCAGACCGACAGCGATTGCCCCCAGATAGGCGATGGGAAAATCGACCGTATTGCCCAGGCGCATCAGCACGATGTCTCCGGGCACAAGGCCCGCGCGCAGCAGCCCGGTTCCGGTGCCCAGAACTGCGGATTTCAGAAGCGCATAGGACCAATCGTCCGAACCGTCGGCGCGCAGCACGGACAGAGCTACCTTGTCCGGCGTGGCATCGGCGCGCCGCAACACGTGGGCGGCCAGGTTGAATGGCGTAGGACAGGGCGGCGGTGGCCCTTGATCAAAGATTGACAACATGCGCCTTGGCTATTGCCGTTTGTCACGCGTTGCAAGCGCGCGGCGCTGGCCCTATAGAATGACGCATGACGAGCAAAGACCACAAATCCATCGTACGCATCGCCCGCGACAACGGCACCCAGTCCGAGCCCGAGCCGGTCGATCTGGGCGCACGCGTGCGCGAGCTGCGCAAGGCGCGCAACTGGACGCTGGAACAGGCGGCCAATCAGGCCGGACTGGCGCGCTCGACCCTGTCCAAGATCGAAAACGGCCAGATGTCGCCCACCTATGATGCGCTGAAAAAGCTGGCGACAGGACTTGAGATTTCGGTGCCGCAGCTGTTCACCCCGCCTGAGCGCGATCAGGTCATCGGCCGCATGGCGGTGACGCGAAACGGGCAGGGCACCGCCCATGCCACCACAACCTATGAACACGAGCTGCTGGCCGAGACGCTGACGAAAAAGCAGATGCTGCCCTATCGTGCGCGCGTGCGGGCGCGGTCGATGGACGAGTTCGATGGCTGGGTGCGTCACGACGGCGAAGAGTTCCTGTATGTGCTCACCGGCGTAATCCGCCTGTATACCGAGTTCTACGAGCCCGTCGAAATGCGCCGAGGCGACAGCGCATATTACGACGGCAGCATGGGTCACAATGTGATCTCGGTCAGCGAGGAAGACGCGACCATCCTGTGGGTCACGTCGCTGGCCTAGCTGCGGGCCAGCTCTCGGTTCAGTCCTTCGGTGAACAGGAAGTCTTCGACTTCTTCATGGGCCTCGGTCATCGTCAGGTGATGACGTTCGGCCAGATAGGCCTCGAACCGTTTTCTGTCGGCCCTGACGCGCGCCATATCCTGGTCGCGCAGGTTCGGAAAACGGCGCTTGGCGCGGGCATAGGTCGCGCTCCAGTCTTGTGTCAAATCAGTCCAGTTCAACATCTGTGAGCCTCCCGCGGTTCGGGTTTCAGGACTGCTCTTCCCCAGATCAGCGTAAGGAGGAGGTGATGCTATGTAAGACATGACAAAATGTCGCAGTTCGTCTCGCGCTCTGTACAGCCGGGCGTGAGCAAGACAACGGAGCTTGGGCACGGCATCGACCCCGTCTGAAACGATCGGCCTCAATCGTCGGCCCGCGCCTCCAAACTCTTTTCATGTCGTGCATTTTCCTAAAAGAAGCTGCGATAACTAACCGGGCTTTCGTGCAAGCTGTTCCAATATTTGGGGGTGCGTTCGATCGCAGCCGCTTGATCTGCCGTCCAACCCGGTATGCGGTCGGACGTGCCCGGGCCGGGTCATTATCTTGTGGTTGGGCGATGTGCCGTTTTTTGCCGATCTTCCGCTGGCGCACTCAAGTCTGAATCCGCCCGCAGGGTCAACCGCCCCCGCGGGCCGTGAGTCAGTCCTCGTACCACCAGACGTCGGGCATGAATTGCGGGCCGTCGCCATAGATCGGCAGAATTTCAGGGTGCCGCATCTGCCTGACATGGGCGATACGGCCCACGTCAAAGCTCCAGATCGGAACGACGTAGCGGCCCGCCGTCAGAACCCGGTCCAGCGCGCGGGTGGCGGCCACGAAATCCTCGCGGCTCTCCGAGGCCAGCATCGCGTCAATTAGCCCGTCGACGGCGGGCGAGGCTACGCCCATCAGGTTGCGTGTGCCCGGCGTGTCGGCGCCTTCGCTGCCCCAGTACAGGCGCTGTTCATTGCCCGGCGACAGCGACAGCGCGCGGCGAAACGGGGTCATGTCGAAATCCAACTCGGAAATGCGTTGGGTGTATTGGGCGTCATCCACCTTGTCGACGGTCAGCTCGATCCCCAGCCGTTCCAGCGCTCGGGCATAGATCTCGGCGATGGCGTCGACGTTCTGCACCACGTTCAGGCCGCCTTGGCTGATGATCAGGTTCACCTTGAATGGCTGGCCTTCGGCGTTGCGGAGCACCCCGTCCTGGATGGTCCAGCCGGCCTGTTCCAGCAGGTCGGCCGCCTTGCGGATGTCCCTTCGGTTGCGGACCGAGGCGTCGCCCTTGGGCAGATCGTACCCTTCCAGCGCACCGGGGGGCAGATCATCGGCATAGGGCTGCAGCAACTCGGCCACGCGCCCTTTGGCCGGCCCGGGCTGCATGGCCAGGTCGGACCCCGAGAAATACGAGGTGATCCGCGGCTGTGCCCCGCCGGTGAAGGTGCCGTTGATGTATTCGAAGTTGAAGGCGAGGATCAGCGCCTCGCGCACACGCCAGTCGTCGAACGGCGCGCGTCGGGTATTCATGACCAGCCCGGTCATCCCCGACGGTTTCTTGTGCGGGATCTCGGTTGTGACTATGTCGCCCCGCTGGACGGCAGGGAAATCGTACTGCGTGGCCCATTTGTCGGCGTTGAATTCGCGGATGGCTGACAACTTGCCGGCCTTGAAAGCCTCGAACAGAACGGTCTGATCGCCGTAGAATTCGATCCGCATCTCGTCGAAATTCATCGTGCCGCGCCGGAAGGGGACATCCTTGCCCCAATAGTCGGGGTTGCGCTTGAAATTCACGAAACGCCCGGCTTCGTAGTCGTCGATCACGTAAGGGCCGGTGCCGATGGGAATGTCCTGCAGGGGTGCCTCGGCAAAATCCTTGCCCTCCCACTGGGCCTTTTTCAGGATCGGACGCAGGCCCGCGATCAGGGCCAGTTCGCGGTCGGGTTCGTTGAACGTTATCCGGACCGAGCGCGGCCCGGTCTGTTCGATGCTGTCGATCTTGGCCCACAAACTGCGATAGCGCAGGTGACCCTGGGTGCCCAGCGTCTCGTAGGACCAGATCACGTCGTCCACCGTGACTGGGGACCCGTCCGAGAATCGGCCATTCTCCCGCAGGGTGAATTCGACCCAAGATCGGTCGGGCGCGGTGTCGATTGATTCGGCCAGAAGCCCATAAAGTGTGAATGGTTCGTCCCAGGACCGGCCCATCAACCCCTCGTGCGTCCAAAATCTCAGCTGCCAGGGGGCGGTGCCTTTTTGCACGAACGGGTTCAAACTGTTAAAGCCGCCGGTGTTGCCGAACACGACCTTGCCGCCCTTGGGCGCATCCGGGTTGGCATAGGGCAGAGACACAAAATCCGGTGGTAGGGCAGGGTCGCCATACATAGCTATGCCATGGGCCGAATCTGCGAGCGCTGACGTCACGGAAAGCGCGGCGGTGATTCCCGCGATCACAGGGCGAAGCGGGCGAAGAAAATCGGGGCTCATTTTGGAAACAATCCTGCTCTGGCCTTATTTTGTTGGGATTCACCGTACCGATGATTTTTCTTATTTTCAAACTTTTAGCTTGGATGACGGCGCGGAATTGCTTATAAAGGTGCCACTGCTCGATAGGTTTCTTGCCTGTATGAAACCTGCCTCAATAACTTAACGCCCGCTTCGTGCGGGCGTTTTTTTCTGCCACGAGCTCCGAGTTTCCCGCCCAAAAATTGACCGTATCCGCAACCGGGTCTTTCCCCGTTTATTTTGCAGGTGCAGCATGGCACTGTGTCTCCAAATCATGAATCTGTGGGAGACCCCAAATGAACCTGTCGGGAAAAACTGCAATCATTACCGGGTCCAATTCGGGCATCGGGTTGGGCATCGCGCGCGAATTGGCCAAGGCGGGGGCCGACGTGGTTCTGAACTCGTTCACCGACCGCGATGAAGATCACGCGCTTGCGGCCGAGATCAGCAAGGAAACCGGAACCACGGCGCGCTACATTAAGGCCGACATGTCCAAGGGCGAGGAATGCCGGGCGTTGGTCGAACAGGCCGGAGCCTGCGATATACTGGTCAACAACGCAGGCATTCAGCACGTGGCACCGATCGACCAGTTTCCGGTCGAGAAATGGGACGCGATCATCGCCATCAACATGAACTCGGCCTTTCACACGACGGCGGCGGCGCTGCCGATGATGCGCAAGGCCGGGTGGGGGCGGATCGTCAACATCGCCTCGGCGCATGGGCTGACGGCGTCGCCCTACAAGGCGGCTTATGTGGCGGCCAAGCATGGGGTCGTGGGCATGACCAAGACCGTTGCGCTTGAAACCGCGCAGGAGCCGATCACCTGCAACGCCATCTGTCCGGGCTATGTGCTGACGCCGCTGGTCGAGGCGCAGATCCCCGACACGATGAAGGAATACAACATGAGCCGCGAGGACGTAATCAAGAACGTCATGCTCGAACGGCAACCCTCGAAAGAGTTCGCGACCGTCGAACAACTGGGTGGAACCACGGTGTTCCTGTGCTCGGACGCGGCGGCCCAGATCACCGGCACCACGATCTCGGTCGACGGCGGCTGGACCGCGCTGTGATCCGCGGCGCGCGCCGGGGCCGGCGGACATGGTAAAGCGCATCAATCTCGCCCTGCAGGGCGGCGGCGCGCATGGCGCCTTTACTTGGGGCGTGCTGGACCGTCTGCTGGACGACGAAGACATCGAGGTTGCGGCGATCACCGGAACCTCGGCCGGGGCGCTGAACGGGGCTGCGTTCAAGGCCGGCATGGTTCATGCCGGTCGCGATGGCGCGCGCGAGACCCTGAACGCCCTATGGGAGCGGATGGGCGCGGTGGGCGACATGCGCATCGCCAACTGGCTGGCCGGGATGGAGCCCGCCCAGATCGCGCAGGCGATGGAGTATTCCGTGCCGTTCTCGGTGGCCGATACCTGGTCGCGGATGGTGTCGCCCTATGCCTATGGGCCGTTCTACCGCAATCCGCTGGCCCCAGTGGTCGAGGCCTTTGATTTTGGCGAGGTCTGCGCCGATCAGGGGCCGCGTCTGTTCGTCTGCGCCACCTGCGTGCGCAGCGGCAAGATCCGGGTGTTCACGGGCGATGAGGTGACGACCGACGCGATCCTCGCCTCGGCCTGCCTGCCGAACCTTTTCCAGGCCGTTGAAATTCACGACCCCGAAACCGACCGGACCGAAGCCTATTGGGATGGCGGCTATACCGGCAACCCGGCGCTGTTCCCTCTGTTCAACGCGGGTCTGCCCAAGGATGTGGTGATCGTGAACATCAACCCGCTGGAGCGCGACGAGGTTCCGAAGACCCCGCAGCAGATCCAGAACCGGATCAACGAGATCAGCTTCAACTCGTCCCTTCTGCGCGAATTGCGGGCGATCAACTTCGTGCAGCGCCTGCTGGCCGAGGGCAAGTTGAAAGCGGGCGAGATGAGCCGTGTCTTCGTGCACATGATTGCCGATGACGCCCTGATGAACAGCCTGTCGGTTGCGACAAAGACGGTGCCAAACCCGGTGGTTCTGCACAGCCTGAAACAGGCGGGACGGGCCGCGGCCGACCGGTTTCTGGCCGATCACAAACCCGATCTGGGTGCACGCAGCACCGTCGATCTGCCCGCGATGTTCGGCTGATCACTCAGGCGGCTGTGTGGGGTCTTTCTGGTTCGGGTAGACCAACCCGGCCGAGATCACCAGCTTGGCGGCATCCTCGATCGTCATGTCCAGCAGGATCACGTCTTCCTCGGGGAAGAACAGCAGAAAACCCGAAGTCGGGTTCGGCGTGGTCGGGATGAACACGCTCAGCAGGCCGCCGCCGGTTTCGGCGCGTTTGTTGATCTCGCCCTTGGCCTCGGTCGAGACGAAGCCGATGGCCCAGATGCCCCGGCGGGGATACTGCACCAGGCAGGCCTTCTCGAATGACCGCTCGGTCTGGGCAAAGACGGTTTCCGAGATCTGCTTGATCCCGGAATAGATCGACCGGACGACGGGCATCCGGTTGACCAGGCTTTCGGCAAAATGGATCAGTGACCGACCCAAAATACCTTTGGCGATCCAGCCGACCAGAACCGTGAAGATCAGGAAGAACAGTACGCCTACGCCGCGCAGGTTGATGCCTACATATTGTTCAGGGCGGAACTGGTGCGGGATCAGGGGCAGAACCGCGCTGTCGATCCAGCCGACCACCGACAGGATCAACCACAGCGTCAGCCAGACTGGTGCGATGACGACGATACCCGTCAGAAACGACGCGCGTAGCCGCGACAGCAGGCCGGGGCGGCGGTGGGGTTCTTCATCAAACGGTGTGTTCATCGCGGTTCCGAGCGGTTTGCCGGATTAGTTAATCAGTCCGGCGCCTTGGTACAATAGGTCCGATTGGCGTTCAGTCCGCCTGAGCCTTCAAAGCCTTGGCGATGCCAGCCGCAAGGCGCGCATTGTTGCGCACCAGGGCGATGTTGGCGATCAGGGATCGGCCCTCGGTCCGCTCGTAGATGCGCTGCAGCAGATAGGGCGTGACGGCTTTGCCGGTGATGCGGTGTGCTTCAGCGTCCTGCTGCGCCGAGGCGATAATCGGGTCCAGTTCCTCGGATGGGATCTGATCGGCCTGCGGGATCGGGTTAGCCACCAGTTGCCCGCCGGGCAGACCCAGCGCGCGGCGCGTCGCATGGGCCTTGGCGATCTGCTCGGCCGTATCCATCCGCAGGGGCGCGGCAAAGGGCGACTTGGCCGACCAAAAAGCCGGGAATTCATCCTGCCCATGGGCGATGACCGGCACGCCCAGCGTTTCCAGTACCTCGAGCGTCTTAGCCAGATCGAGGATCGCCTTGGCCCCGGCGGCCACGACCGTGACGGGGGTCTGCGCCAGTTCGTGCAGGTCGGCCGAGATGTCAAAGCTGGTTTCCGCACCACGGTGCACCCCGCCGATGCCGCCGGTGGCAAAGACCTCGATCCCCGCAAAATGGGCGGCGATCATCGTGGCGGCCACGGTGGTGGCCCCGGTGCCGCCCGAAGCGATGCAGGCCGCCATGTCCGCGCGCGAGATCTTGGCCACACCCTGCGCCTGTCCCAGATCCTTCAGCTGATCGGGCTCCAGCCCCACATGCAGCCGGCCGTCAATCACCGCGATCGTGGCCGGAACGGCACCCGCGTCACGGATGTCCTGCTCGACCTGGGCCGCCACCTCGATGTTCTGCGGGTAGGGCATGCCGTGGGTGATGATGGTGCTTTCCAGGGCAACGATGGGGGTTTCGTCGTCCTTGGCCGCGCGCACTTCGGCGGAATACTGGATGTCGATCACAGGGGGGTCTCTCCGGATACATAGGTTGCGGCGGCATGCAAGGCGCGGGTCAGCGCCTCGTCGATCCTCGCGCCATTGGCTTCGGCGGCGATATGGGCCGCCATGAACGTGTCGCCTGCGCCGGTCACGCGCGTGACCAGAACCGACGGGGGTTTCTGGGTGATCACCGCTTCGGCACTGGCCACGGTGGCCGAGTTGCCCCCGTCGGTCACCAGCGCACGCAGCGCGCCCCTGTCCAGCAGCGCGCGGGCGGCGGTTTCGGAATCGGCAAACTCGCGCTGGCACAGCAGCCCGGCTTCCTCGAGGTTCACATACAGCGTGGCCCGGCCGTGCTTGAGGAAAGGCAGCAGCCGCTCGGCCTTGCCGGGCGACGCCGGGGCCACGCGCAGGTCGGCACGGGCGAAGGCCGGGCTGACGGCGATTTCTTCCAGAAGGTCCAGCGTCAGGTTGCCGTCCAGCGCGATCTGGCCCTCGAACGGGGTGTTTTCATACCCCAGCGGGCCATGGATCAGCGGGCGCAGGATCTTGGCACCGGCAGCCTCGAGAGAATGGGCGTCGGCGATAGCGGCGATCAGGCCGTTTGCGCCTTCGACCGCCATGTAACGGTCGGTGGGCAGGTCTTGCGAGCGGTAGACATGGGTCGTGTCCATGCCCAGCCGCTTGCAGGCGTGAACCAGCTCGTCGCCCTCGGGGTCGCTGCCGATGGCGGTCAAAAGGGTCGGTGTCATGCCGAAGCGCACAAGCGTCATGGCGATGTTCATCGCCACGCCACCGGGCAGGCGCGTGATGCGGCCGGGCACATCCGAACCCTGCCGCATGTGGCTGGCGGATCGTCCGATCACGTCCCACAGGACGGACCCGATACACAGGATGTCAGAATTCCGAGTCATGTCCTCGTCATGCCGCAGGGTCGCCATGGGCGCAAGCCGGAAGGGTGCGGAAACGGGCCGCCCTGACCAATCGGGCTTGTCAAACGCCTGTATCCCGGAAACACTCGGGGCCAGTGCTTAGATTTATTTCTGGATCCTTCGGGATGGTTTTGATCATTCGCTTGCTGGCGGTTCTTTGGCATCATTTTCGGCCTATCCGTTACCTTTGTGCTTTTCTTGTTCTGGCCGGGCCGGTTGCGGCGCAAGGCGCAGGCCGGTCCGTCGTGGAGTTTCAGGTCAAAGGCGACCGGGTGCTTGTGGAAATCACCCTGAATGCCGAGGCGTTGCTGGCCGGGCTTGACCCGCAGACCGTGGCGCAGGGGGGCGGCAGCGCCGACTATGCACGGTTGCGCCGCTTGCCTTCCTCGGAATTGGAACCTTTGCTGCACGCGCGTGTGGCGGTGTGGAAAAACGCTCTGACGATCGATGCGAACGGCCCGGTCGAACTGTCCTACGAGGGTGCGCGTATTCCCGTGGTGGGCGATTCCGACAAACCCAGGCTGTCTCGGGTGTTGCTGGTCGGTACATTGCCGCCCGGGGCGACCGAGGTGCGCCTGACCTGGCCTCCCGGGTTCGGCCCGGTGGTCCTTAGGCAGGCGAGCGTCGACGCGCCCTATACCGGGTTGCTGGAGGGGGGCGAGACCAGCCCCGCCATTCCCTTGCGCGGCGGGGCAGGGATGGGGCCACGACAGACCGCCGAGACCTTCTTTCGGCACGGCGTAGCACGGGTTTGGCAAGACAAGGGGCAAGTTCTGGCATTGGCCTTGGTGCTGGTTTTTCTAAACCTGCGGGTGCGCCCCCTTCTGGCGCAATTCGCCGCCCTGGCGCTGGGTGTTCTGTTGGCGCAGCCGCTGGGATTGTCCCGCCTGCTTCGGTTCGGGGATGAGGCGTATTGGCTGGCGGTCGCCGGGGCCGTCTTCATTCTGGCGATATGGAATCTGATCGGGTCGCGGGCCGGTGCGTTGCGGTTGGGGGCGGTTTTCCTGACCGGCGCGATACTTGGCTTGGGCCTGTCGCACGAACTGATCCGGTTGGGGGTTCCACCCCTTCACGTCGTGCCGGCCCTGCTGGGTTATTCGGGCGGGGTTTTGCTGGGAATCGCGGGTGTCGCCGGACTTGCATATGCCGCAGTGACCGTGTTGCTGCCCGATGTACCCCGGTTGCGGGGACGCATTTCGACTGTCGCATCGCTGATGCTGGCGGGTCTGGGTCTCTACTGGGTCGCGCTGCCGGTCCTGCCGCTCTAGCGCATCGGCGCCAGCAGGGTGTCGAGCGCGCGCAGCGGGTCGTCGTCGCCCCAGATCTCGTCACTGACCCCGAAAAAATCGGTGCAGGGCGCGAGGTCGGCCACCAACTCGGGCGTCAGGCCGCCTTCGGCGACCACCGGAACCTCGATCATCTCGGACCACCATTGGAACAGGTCGCGTTCCGCGCGGGCTCCTTTGCCCAGAGACATATCTCCCACGGGTCCGAAGGCCACATAGTCGGCCCCGGCTTCGCCCGCGGTCATCCCGTCATGGCGCGAGGTTCCGCAGAAGCTGCCTACGATGGCATCCGCCCCCAACTCCTTGCGCGCGGCCCGGACCGAGCGGGCCGCATCGTCCAGATGCACCCCGTCCAGCCCCAGCCGTTGCGCCAGCAGGACATGGTTCGAGATCACCAGCGCCACGTCGCGCGCATGGGCCACCTCGCGGCAGGCGTCGGCCGCGCGGGCGATGGCGTCCTCGTCGCTGCCGGCCAGCGCCAGCCGGATGCAGGCGATCTCGGTCCCGTCCAGAACGCGGGCCAGCCGGTCGGGGAAGGTGGCCGGGTCGATGGTCGGCGGGGTGATCAGATAGATCTGAGGCTGCTCGGGGGTGTCCATTGGCGGATCCTTCGCGGTTGGTCTTTGGCGCGGTTTAGCCGATTGCGGCGGGGAAGCAAACTTTATTGCCCGCAGACCGGCCGATTTGCAATCGGGCAGGGCGGCCGGGCTTGCCCTGTGGCAAAGGCGGCAGTATGGCAGGCGCAACTTTCGGAGATCAGGATGCCTAGCGACAGACCCCAGCCCTCATTCGTGCTTGTGCGCCCGCAGATGGGCGAAAACATCGGCGCCGCGGCCCGGGCGATGTGGAATTTCGGCCTGGACCGGATGCGCATCGTTGCCCCGCGCGACGGCTGGCCCAACCCCAAAGCCGTGGCCATGTCGAGCGGTGCCGGGCGGCTGCTGGACGAGGCGCAGCTGTTCGACGATCTGGCCGGCGCTTTGGGCGACCGCACATTTGTGTTTGCCACCACCGCCCGTCAGCGCGGCCTGACCAAGCCCGTCTACAGCCCCGAGCGCGCCATGCAGATCGCGGCCCAGAAGGTGGCGGCGGGCGAAAAGGTGGCCGTGCTGTTCGGGCCTGAGCGGGCCGGTCTGGAGAATGAAGACATCGCCAAGGCCAATGCGATCATCTCGGTGCCTGTGAACCCCGAATATGCCTCGCTGAACCTGGGGCAGTGCGTGTTGCTGACCGCCTATGAGTGGATGCGCCAGACCGGCGACGTGGTGCACGAGGCCACCGATCTGGGCAAAGGCGACTGGGCCACCGGCATCGAGGTCGAGAAACTGGCCGAGCATTACGAGCAGCGGCTGGAGGAGGCCGGGTTCTTCTACCCTCCGGAAAAGGCCGAAGGGATGAAGGTGAACCTGCGCAACCTGTGGTCGCGCATGCGCATGACGCGGGCCGATGTGCAGATGCTGCACGGGATCATGCGTCAGATGGTCCGCTGGAAGGACAAGGGCTGAGGCTGGACCTTCGCGGGCACTGGCCCTAGCTTGCGGGAAAATCAAGGACATGAGGACGGCATGAGCGGCAAGCGCAGCATCTTCGAAGAAGTCTCGGGTGAACAAAAGCAGGAAATGGTCCAGCCCGGCATGATCGACCGCGGCCGGGGTGGCGCGCGCAAGGCCATCCGTACCTGGCTTATGATCCTGTTCGCACTTGTCGTCGTGATGATCGCGGTGGGCGGGCTGACCCGCCTGACCGACAGCGGCCTGTCGATCACCGAATGGCGCCCGGTCACTGGGGCGATCCCGCCGATGTCGGAGGCGGACTGGCAGGCCGAGTTCGACAAGTACAAACAGATCGACCAGTGGCGGATCATGAACCAGTGGATGGAGCTGGATGACTTCAAGACCATCTACTGGTGGGAATGGGGCCACCGGCAGCTGGGCCGGGTGATCGGTCTTGTCTGGGCGCTTGGCTTCTTTGGCTTTCTGGTGCTGCGCAAGATCCCCGCAGGCTGGACCGGGCGCCTTGTGATCCCAGGACTGCTGGGCGGCGTTCAAGGCGCTGTCGGTTGGTGGATGGTGGCCTCGGGTGTGACGCAGGGCGAGGGGATGACCGCGGTTGCCAGTTATCGTCTGGCCACCCATCTTGGCCTTGCGTTCGTGATCCTGGGCTTTCTGGCCTGGTACATCTTCATGCTGGGGCGCGAGGAACGCGACCTGATGCAAGCCCGCCGCGCTAAAGAGGCGCGGCTGTCCTCCCTGTCGACCGGGCTGCTGCACTTTGCCTTTCTGCAGATCCTGATCGGCGCATTGGTGGCTGGCATCGACGCCGGCCGGTCCTATACCGACTGGCCGCTGATCGGCGGGCAACTGCTGCCGCCGGACGCCACCGCGCTTGAACCGCTGTGGCGCAATTTCTTCGAAAGTCCGGGACTGGTGCAGTTCATCCACCGCGGCGTAGGCTATGCACTGTTCGCCTTCGCCATTTTCGTCTGGCGGCGCGGCAGCAGCAGCGCCCACCCGCAGACGCGGTTCGCCTTCAACGCCATGTTCGCGGCGCTTTCGCTGCAGGTGGTCGTGGGCATCCTCACCGTGGTCTACGGCGCGCCCTGGCAGATCGCCATCTTCCACCAGTTCATGGCCGTGATCGTCTGGACCCTGATCCTGCGCGCCCGGTTCCTGACCGCTTATCCCATCGCAACCTCGCTGCGCGGAGCTTGACCCAATGAGTGCATTCAATGACCTGATGGCCTTTCAGCGCGAGACCGAGGCGCTGGCGCAGATTTCAGGCCGCCTGGGCTGGGACCAGGAGACTGTCATGCCGCGTGGCGCCGTCAACCAGCGTGCCGAGGAAATGGCTGCGATCGAAGCCGTCCTGCACGCGCGCCGTTCGGATCCGCGTGTGGCCGAGTGGCTGGAGAACGCCCATGCCGACACCGAGGTCGGCCAGGCGCAGCTGCGCGAAATCCGCCGTACTTACGAGCGCACGATAAAAGTGCCTGCTGATCTGGCCACGGCCATCGCCCGCGTGACCTCGGCCGCGCAGGGCAAGTGGGCACAGGCCCGCGCCGACGAGGACGTGCCCGCGTTTCTGCCGGTTCTCGAGGAGGTCGTGGCGCTGAAACGCGAAGAAGGCGCGGCTCTGGCCCAGGGCGGCGATGTCTATGACGCGCTGGTCGAGGACTATGAGCCGTACACGACAGCCGCCCAGATCGCCGACATCTTCGACGCCATGCGCCCGCGTCTGGTTGCGCTGCGCGCGGCTGTGCTGGACCGGCCGTCCCCTGCGGGCGTGACCGGAACGTTCGACGAAGCGGCCCAGATGAAGCTGACGCAAAAGCTGGCGGTCACTTTCGGGTACGACCTGAAACGGGGGCGGGTGGACAAGGCCGTACACCCGTTCTGTTCGGGCAGCGGCGACGACGTGCGCGTCACCACCCGTACCAGCGAAACCGACCCTTTCAACTGCTTCTACTCGACCATTCACGAGGTCGGGCACGCCTGCTATGAGCAGGGCATCGACCCGGCTTACGCTCTGACACCGCTCGGCCAGGGCGTGTCGATGGGCGTTCATGAAAGCCAGAGCCGCATCTATGAAAATCAGCTGGGCCGCTCGCGCGCCTTCACTGGCTGGTTGTTCCGGCAGATGACGGACACCTTCGGTGATTTCGGCATCGCGGATGAAGATTCCTTCTATGCCGCCGTAAACCGGGTGCACAACGGATACATCCGCACCGAAGCGGACGAGGTTCAGTACAATTTGCACGTCATGCTGCGGTTCGATCTGGAACGCGCCTTGATGTCGGGCGATCTGCAGGTTCAGGACCTCGAAGCCGCGTGGAACGACCGCTTCCATGCTGATTTCGGCTATGCGGTCGACAAGCCGTCGAACGGGTGCCTGCAGGACGTGCATTGGTCGGTCGGCCTGTTTGGCTACTTCCCGACCTATTCGCTGGGAAATGTGTACGCAGGCTGTCTGTACCAGACCCTGCGGGCGGCAGTTCCAGGTCTGGGTGATCAACTGGCACAGGGCGATACCACTGCTGCGACCGGCTGGCTGCGCGAGCATGTTCAGCAGCATGGCGGTCTGTACGCACCCCGCGAGGTGATCCGGCGGGCCAGCGGTCAGGAGCCGAGCCCCGAGCCACTGCTGGACTATCTCGAAGAGAAATTTGGCGAACTCTACGACTTGTAAGTTTCTTGATCCGGGGTGAACGGTTAAGCTGGTATTGGCGTTGCCATCGCGGAGGACCAGCCAATGACAGGAACTGCCCGAAAGAAAGCCAGTGATTTTGACCCTCGAATCCTAGAGATCTTCGACGGTTATGTTCACGGCAAGATGACAAAACGGGAATTCATCGCGAAAGCCGGGCGGTACACGGCCGCCGGGGTCACAGGAGCGATGATCCTGGAGCAATTGCAGCCCAACTATGCCTGGGCGCAGCAGGTTGCGCCGGACGATCCCGATATCGAAACCGCAATTGTCGAATTCGAAAGCCCTGACGGACATGAGGGAACAGGCGGGCTCATGGTGCGCCCCTCCGCCGCGGAAGGTCCATTGCCAGCGGTGCTGGTCGTGCATGAAAACCGCGGGCTCAATCCCTATATCGAAGATGTTGCGCGCCGCCTTGGGAAATCCGGGTTCCTAGCCTTCGCACCCGACGGGCTGAGGCCTTTGGGCGGTTATCCCGGTACGGATGAACAAGGGCGGGAGACGCAAAAGTCGATGGATGCGGGAAAGCTGATGTCGGATTTTTTTGCGGCGTTCGAATTTTTGCGGGATCACCCGGGATCAACCGGAAAGGTCGGGGCGGTTGGGTTCTGCTATGGCGGAGGCGTGTGCAACGCTTTGGCTGTTGCGTATCCCGATTTGGCGGCGTCGGTTCCCTTCTATGGTCGCCAACCACCGGCCGAGGATGTTCCGGCGATTCAAGCACCGCTGATGATCCACTACGCCGGTTTGGATGACAGGATCAACGCAGGCTGGCCCGCTTATTCCGAGGCCTTGAAAGCCAATCAGAAAAAGTTCAGCGTCCATTTCTATCCGAACGTGAACCACGGCTTCCACAACGACACGACGCCGCGCTACGACGACGCGGCTGCGACCCTCGCCTGGAAGCGGACGCTGGTGTTTTTTGAAAACTACCTTAGTTAACAAAAAACCCGGCTCCGATTGGAGCCGGGTCTTTGTTTTTCACTCTGCGGAGCCTTCGTCATCACCCTGATCGGCGATCCGGGCGACACTGACGACCTCTTCACCCTTGCCGGTGTTGAACACCTTGACCCCTCCGGCGCTGCGGGACCGGAACGAGATGCCGTCGACCGGGACCCGGATCGACTGCCCCTTGGAGGTGGCCAGCATGATCTGGTCGTCGATTTCGACCGGGAACGAGGCCACCAGCGGGCCGCCCCGCATCGCCTTGTCCATCGCCGTCACGCCCATGCCGCCACGGCCGCGCACCGGATAGTCATGCGACGAGCTGAGCTTGCCCGATCCCTTGGCCGTGATGGTCAGAATCAGGTTCTCGGCCGCCGACATCTCGGCATAGCGTTCCTGCGGCAGGATGCTGTCAGCATTGCCGCCATCCTCGTCGGTCTCAGTATCGTCGGTCACGCCGGCCATCAGGCGACGCATCTTCAGATAGGCGGCGCGCTCGTCCGGGGTGGCCTCGAAATGGCGGATCACCGACATTGAGACCACGCGGTCGCCCGCGTTCAGCCGGATGCCGCGCACGCCGGTCGATTTTCGCCCCTTGAACACCCGCACGTCAGTGGTGGGGAAACGGATCGCCCGGCCGGAATTGGTGACCAGCATCACATCGTCATCGTCCGAGCAGATGCGTGCGTTGACGAGTTCCACGCCTTCGGGCAGGTCCATCGCGATCTTGCCGTTGCGCTTGACGTTGGTGAAGTCGCTCAGCGCGTTGCGGCGCACATCGCCGGCGCTGGTGGCGAAGACGATCTGGAGGTTTTCCCATTCTTCATCCGGCACATCGACCGGCATGATCGCCGCAATCGAAACGCCAGTGGGAATCGGCAGGATGTTGACGATCGCCTTGCCTTTGCCGGTGCGCCCCGACTGGGGCAAGCGCCAGGTCTTGAGCTTGTAGACCATCCCGTCGGTGGTGAAGAACAACAGCTGGGTATGCGTGTTGGCCACGAAGAGGGTGGTGACCACGTCCTCTTCCTTGGTCTGCATGCCCGACAGCCCCTTGCCGCCGCGCTTTTGCGCGCGGAAATCGGCCAGCGGGGTGCGCTTGATATAGCCACCCGAAGTCACGGTCACGACCATGTCTTCGCGTTCGATCAGGTCTTCGTCCTCCATGTCGCCCGACCAGTCGACGATCTCGGTGCGGCGCGGAACGGCAAAGTTCTCTTTCACTTCGCGCAATTCGTCGGCGATGATGCCCATGATGCGTTCGCGCGAGGACAGGATATCCAGGTATTCCTTGATCTTGGCGGCCAGGTCTTCCAGCTCGTCCGTCACCTCTTTGACGCCGATCTGGGTCAGGCGTTGCAGGCGTAGATCAAGGATGGCGCGGGCCTGCACCTCGGTCAGGTTGTAGGTGCCATCGTCGTTCATCTTGGACAGCGGATCGTCGATCAGCCGCAGATAGCTCTCGATCTCGGCTGCGGGCCAGCGGCGGGTCATCAGCTTTTCGCGCGCCTCGGCCGCATCGGCCGAGGACCGGATCGTGGCAACGACCTCGTCCACGTTCGAGACCGCCACGGCCAGACCACACAGGATATGACTGCGTTCCCGCGCTTTGCGCAGGTCATAGGCGGTGCGGCGGGCAACGACATCTTCGCGGAAGTCGATGAAGCTGGTCAGGAAACGGCGCAGGGTCAGCTGCTCGGGGCGGCCGCCGTTCAGCGCCAGCATGTTGCAGCCGAACGAGGTCTGCATCGGCGTGAACCGGTACAGCTGATTCAGCACCACCTCGGGCGTTGCGTCGCGTTTCAGCTCGACCACCACCCGCACGCCGTTCCGGTCGGATTCGTCCTGAACATGGCTGACACCTTCGATGCGCTTTTCGCGCACGGCTTCGGCGATTTTCTCGATCATCGAGGCCTTGTTCACCTGATAGGGGATCTCGTCCACGATGATGGCATAGCGGTCCTTGCGCAACTCCTCGACGCGGGTCTTGGCGCGGATGATGACGCTGCCGCGGCCTTCAAGATAGGCCTTGCGCGCGCCGGACCGGCCCAGCATCACGCCGCCGGTTGGGAAATCAGGGCCGGGGATGTATTCGATCAGCTGTTCGCTGGTCAGGTCCGGGTCTTCGATCAGCGCCAACGTCGCGTCGACCACTTCGCCCAGGTTGTGCGGCGGGATGTTCGTCGCCATCCCCACCGCGATACCGCCGGCGCCGTTGACCAGCATGTTCGGGAACCGCGCGGGCAGGACGGTGGGTTCCTTGTCCTTGCCGTCGTAGTTGTCCTGGAAATCGACCGTCTCTTTCTCGATATCCGCCAGCAGGGCGGCGGCGGGCTTGTCCATGCGGACCTCGGTGTAGCGCATGGCCGCCGGGTTGTCGCCGTCCATCGAGCCGAAGTTGCCTTGGCCGTCCAGCAGCGGCAGCGACATTGAGAAATCCTGCGCCATCCGCACCAACGCGTCATAGATCGCGCTGTCACCGTGGGGGTGGTACTTACCCATCACATCGCCCACTGGACGAGCCGACTTGCGATAGGGTTTGTCATGGGTGTTCCCGGTCTCGTGCATCGCGTAGAGGATGCGCCGATGCACCGGTTTCAAACCGTCGCGCAGATCGGGGATCGCACGGGACACGATGACCGACATGGCATAGTCCAGATAGGACGTACGCATCTCGGATTCGATGGATACCGTCGGGCCGTCGTAAACCGGGCGCTCGGGCGGGGTTTCATCCATGTTTTCGGGGATTTCTGGCGTATCGCTCACGTAAACTGCCCGTTTTTTGTGCTGGGTCTATATCTTGTGGATGCATCTTATCAGACCCGGCACATAAGGTGCAAGCAAGCAGCGCAGATGCCGCGCGAATCTCGGGCTCGGATCTCTTAACATGTTGTTTTAATGAAATTTGAATGAGAATCATGCTAGGCTGAAGAGACCTTTTGAGAAATTGGAGGTCTGAATGAAGCAAACCGAAACCGAACTGATGCTGAAAGGGTACGGCCTGACGACGGCGGAATTCTTCTATCGCATGCCCGACTATATCCATGTCCTGAACACGTTCATCTGGCAGGACTACGACCTGGCGCCGGATCATCCCAAGCTGTTCAAGTTCATCGAATTCTGGCAGCGCGAGATCGAGGGGCCGCTGCATTCGGTCCGCTTCACCCACCGCAAGATGATTGCCCCCGGCGAGTGGCAGAATGTCGTAGGTGAATACCGGCTGAACTAGGCGCGGTCGCTGCAAGAGCCTGTGCCTTGGCGCTCTTGGGGGCTGGCCCCTGATAAAACGGGGCTGACCGGGACTTGCCTGACGTTTCGACGGCTTGTAGCGGTATTGATTGTTTTCCTTGGCCTGCTCGGAAAAGGCGATTTCAATTCTGGCGGAACCTGCAATTTCAGCGTTTTTTGGCTTCACGCGCCGCTGCAACACTGCGATTCCGACAGAAGTTTGATTGAACACGGATTTTCATCCGGACGTTTCAGAACGGTCGGGGAAATGATTGCGCTAACATTGGACATGTGCGTGTGGGCGGGTTAAGGACGCTTCATGGTTTCACGCGTCATACCTGTCGATCCGTTCGATCTGGTCATCTTCGGCGGCACCGGCGACCTTGCACAGCGCAAGATCCTGCCGGCCTTGTTCCGCCGCTACTGTGCCGGGCAATGGCATGAAAGCGTCCGCATCATCGCGGCGGCGCGGTCGGATTATGATTCCGACGCTTTTCGTGCGATCGTCGCGCGGTCACTGGCCGAATTCGTGCCAGAACACGCAGGGCAGGTCGACCTGCGCAGCGGGTTCCTGCAACGCCTGGACTATGTGCAACTGGACGCCGGGGCCGATTCCGGCTGGGACGTTCTGGCGCGTAAGCTGACCGACGATCGGATTCGGGCTTTTTATTTCTCGGTCGGGCCCAGCCTGTTCGGACCGCTGGCCGAGCGGATCCGGCAGCATGGGCTGGCCACCCCGCAGACGCGCATCGTGGTGGAAAAGCCGTTCGGTCACGATCTGGACAGCGCACGCGCGCTGAACGCCACGCTGGCTGCCTATTTCAACGAGAATCAGATCTATCGGATCGACCATTACCTGGGAAAGGAGACGGTCCAGAACCTGATGGCCGTCCGGTTCGGAAACATGCTGTTTGAACCGCTGTGGAACAGCCAGTATGTCGACCACATCCAGATCACCGTCGCCGAAACCGTGGGCGTGGACGGGCGCGAGGAGTACTATGAGCGTGCCGGCGCCATGCGCGACATGGTGCAGAACCACCTGATGCAGCTTCTGTGCCTGATCGCGATGGAACCGCCCGCCAAGTTCGATTCGGACGCTGTCCGGGACGAAAAGCTCAAGGTGATCCGCGCGCTGGACCCGGTGCAGCCGCATCACATCGTGCGGGGTCAGTATACCGGCGGCCCCGACGGGCCGGGCTATCGTGAGGCGGTGGGCAATCCGCGTTCGACGACCGAAAGCTATGTGGCGCTGCGGGCGCATGTCAGCAATTGGCGGTGGGCGGGCACACCGTTCTATTTGCGCACCGGCAAGCGGTTGGTGGCGCGGTCCTCGGTGATCAACGTGATCTTCAAGGACGCCCCGCACTCAATCTTCGGGGCTGCGGCCGGGCGGCATGCCAACACGCTGTCGATCCGCCTGCAACCGAACGAAGGCATCACGCTGAAGGTCACGATCAAAGAGCCGGGACAGGGTGGCATGCGCCTGATCGACGTCCCATTGGACATGAGCTTTGCCGAGGCACTGGGGCCTGAGAACCATCAGGCCCCCGACGCCTATGAGCGCCTGGTGATGGACGTGATCCGCGGCAACCAGACCCTGTTCATGCGCGGCGACGAGGTCGAGGCCGCCTGGGCTTGGACCGACCCGATCATCGCCGGATGGCAGGCGCGCGGCGACGTTCCCAAACCTTATGACAGCGGCAGCACCGGCCCCGGCGACGCCGAGCTGCTGATGAAACGCGACGGTCGCCAATGGCAGGGGATCAAGCCATGAACATTCAGGAATACGCTGACCGCGACATGCTGGCCATTGACGTGGCCAATGCGTTGGCCGGAGAGCTAGAGGCCGCACTGCTGCACAATGACGTCGTGGCCTTTGCCGTGCCCGGCGGTACCACGCCCGGGCCGATCTTCGACAACCTGTGTGCGGCCGACCTGGACTGGGACCGCGTGCGGGTTCTGCCCACCGACGAACGCTGCGTTCCGGCCGACAGCGACCGGTCGAACGAACGGCTGATCCGCGAGCGTCTGCTGACCAACCGCGCCGCTGCGGCCGAGTTCGTGCCGCTGTTCATTCCCGGCAAGGCACCCGAAGACATCCTGCCCGAGATCGAGGCGCTGATTGTCCCGGTTCTGCCGCTGTCGGTTCTGGTGCTGGGCATGGGCGACGACATGCACACGGCCTCGCTGTTCCCGGGGATGGCCGGGCTGGACGCGGCGTTGGACGGGGATGCGCCCCCGCTGGCGGTCGCCCGGCCGCAATCGCAGCCCGAGGCGCGCATCACGCTGACTGCGCCTGTGCTGAACGGGGCGTTGTCCAAGCATCTTGTAATTTTCGGATCGAAAAAGCGCGACGCGTTGGAGCGGGCCATGTCTCTGCCGCCCGAAGAAGCTCCGATTGCGGCGGTGCTGGACGGCATTACGGTACATTGGGCGGAGTAGGACATGCAGCTCGACAAACTCAGAACCCTTGCCGCGCAGGCGGAAGACACCCGAATCCTCGATCTGTTCGCGCAGGATCCCGACCGGGCGCAGAGATTCTCGGCCTCGACCGGCGATTTGCTGTTCGATTATTCGAAAACCCTGATCGACGCGGATATCCGCGCGGCGCTGATCGACCTGTGCGATCAGGCTGGTCTGGCCGAGCGGCGCGACGCGATGTTCCGGGGCGACAAGATCAACGAAACCGAGGGCCGCGCAGCGCTGCATACGGCGCTGCGCAATCTGGACGGCGGCCCAGTCGAGGTTGATGGCCAAGACGTTATGCCCGACGTTTTGGACACCCTGCAGCGCATGCGCGTGTTCGCCGAAGAAGTCCGGGGCGGAACGGCCCAGGGGGCAGGGGGGAGCTTTACCGACGTGGTGAATATCGGCATCGGTGGCTCGGACCTTGGGCCGGTGATGGCGACGCTGGCGCTGGCGCCCTATCACGATGGGCCGCGCCTGCACTACGTCTCGAACGTCGATGGCGCGCACATCGCCGACACGCTGCGAGAACTGGACCCGACGCGGACGCTGGTGATCGTGGCGTCCAAGACCTTTACAACGATCGAAACCATGACCAACGCGCGGACGGCGCGGGCCTGGATGCTGGACGGCGGGGGCGACCCGGCGCGGCAGTTTGCGGCCGTGTCCAGCGCCGTGGACAAGACAGCGGATTTCGGCATCCCGTCTGACCGCGTGTTCGGCTTTGCAGATTGGGTCGGCGGGCGCTATTCGGTCTGGGGGCCGGTTGGGCTGCCGGTGATGATCGCGGTGGGCTCGAACGCCTTTGACGCGTTCCTGCGCGGCGGACAGGCGATGGACGTGCATTTCCGCGCCGCGGACTGGGTCGAGAACATGCCGGTGATGCTGGCGCTGGTGGGCATCTGGCACCGTCAGGTGCTGGGCCATGTCAGCCGCGCGGTGTTGCCCTATGACCAACGGCTGCTGCGGTTGCCGGCCTATTTCCAGCAGCTCGAGATGGAATCGAATGGCAAATCGGTTGCCATGGACGGCTCGGCGCTGAGCGTGCCTTCGGGACCGTTGGTCTGGGGTGAGCCTGGCACAAACGGGCAGCACGCGTTTTATCAGTTGATCCACCAGGGCACCGACGTGATCCCTTGCGAATTCATGGTGGCCGCCGAAGGGCACGAGCCCGAGCTGGCCCATCATCACCGTCTGCTGCTGGCCAATTGCCTGGCCCAGTCCGAGGCGTTGATGCGCGGCCGGTCGCTGGAGGAAGCGCGGGCGCGCATGGCCGAGAAGGGACTGCAGGGTGACGAGTTGGAGCGTCAGGCCCGGCATCGCGTGTTTCCGGGCAACCGGCCCTCGACCACGCTGATCTATCCGCAGCTGACGCCCTTCGTTCTGGGCCAGATCATTGCGCTCTATGAGCACCGGGTGTTCGTCGAAGGCGTGCTGTTGGGCATCAACTCGTTCGACCAGTGGGGGGTTGAGTTGGGCAAGGAACTGGCAACCTCGCTGGGGCCGATCGTCGATGGCGATGCGGGCACCGAGGGCAAGGACGGCTCGACCGCCGCACTTGTGGCCTATGCGCTGCGGCACCGGGGCTGAAGCCCAGCAAATCTGACGACCTGCCGCAGCGGCAGGTCGCATTTCCTTATTGTCAGACAATTGAATGATTGGCAGGATCGGCCCCGAGGAGAAGCCCCGGGGCCGGCCACGCCGCCGTGCCGCCGGGCCGCAACAGACGCCGCATCAAGCCGGCGCGATGAATGGGAGGATGTCCATGCTGGGACAGATGATGACGCAGCCGCTGTTGATTTCGTCACTGATCGATCATGCTGCGCGCTATCATGGTCAGACCGAGATCGTGTCGGTCGAAACCGATGGAACCGTCACCCGGACGAACTGGGGTGAGATCGCTGCCAATGCCCGGCGCATGGGGTCGGCGCTGACCAAGCTGGGCCTGCAGTCGCAGGATCGGATCGGCACCCTGGCCTGGAACAACCGCCGGCATCTTGAGATCTACTATGCGGCCTCGGGCGCAGGATTCGTCTGCCACACGATCAACCCGCGCCTGTTCCCCGAACAGCTGGTTTACATCATCAACCACGCGCAAGACAGGGTGCTGTTCTTCGACGCCACCTTTCTCCCGCTGGTTGCCGCGATCCGCGATCAACTGACCGAGGTGAAGCATTTTGTCCTGATGGGGCCGCGCAACGAGGACGCGCTGCAGCAGATCCCCGGCCTGGAGTTCTATGACGAGTTAATCGAGACCGGCGACGCCGATTTCGAATGGCCCGTCTTCGATGAAAACACAGCCTCGAGCCTGTGCTACACCTCGGGCACGACCGGCCACCCCAAGGGCGTTCTGTATTCGCACCGTTCGACCGTTCTGCACAGCTTTGCGTCGAACACCCGCGACGTGATTGGGTATTCGGCGATGGACGTGGTGATGCCGGTGGTGCCGATGTTCCATGTCAACGCCTGGGGCTCACCCTATGGCTGCGCCATGTCCGGTTCGCAGATGGTGCTGCCCGGGCCGGACCTGCATGGCGAGGCGCTGGTGAACCTGATCGACACCTATGGCGTGACGCTGGCGATGGGGGTTCCCACGATCTGGCAGGGCCTGCTGGCGCATGCCGCCAAATGCGGCACAAAGCTGGAAAGCCTCGAACGTACGGTAATCGGCGGCGCGGCTTGCCCGCCCTCGATGATCAAGGCCTTCCGGGAAAAATACGGCGTCGACACCGTGCACGCCTGGGGGATGAGCGAGATGAGCCCGCTGGGCACCGCCAACATCCCGCTGGCCAAGCACCGAAAGCTGCCGATCGAGGAACAGCACAAACTGCGCGAGAATCAGGGCCGTCCGCCCTTTGGGGTCGAGCTGAAGATCGTCGATGACGATGGCAACGACCTGCCGCATGACGGAGTCACGCAGGGCGACCTGATGGTGCGCGGACATTGGGTGCTGGACAGCTATTTCCAGCTGCAGGATCAAGAGCTTCTGCAGGATGGCTGGTTCGCTACTGGCGATGTGGCGACGCTCGACCCGGACGGCTACATGACCATCCGCGACCGCTCCAAGGACATTATCAAGTCGGGCGGTGAATGGATCAGCTCGGTCGAGCTGGAAAACATCGCCGTAGCGCACCCGAAACTGGCCACCGCGGCGGTGATTGGCGTGCCGCATCCCAAATGGGACGAACGCCCGCTGCTGGTGGCCGTCAAGGCTGAGGGCGAGGACCCGTCCGAGGCCGAGCTGCTGGAGTTTTTCGACGGCAAGATCGCCAAGTGGCAGGTGCCGGACAAAGTGGTCTTCGTCGATGCGCTGCCACTGAATGCGACTGGCAAGGTTTTGAAACGCAAACTGCGGGACGAGTTCAAGGACGCCCTGAAGGGGTGACTTGTGCGGGTCTTTGAGAAATGGCTCCGGCGGTAGGGATCGAACCTACGACCAATTGATTAACAGTCAACTGCTCTACCGCTGAGCTACGCCGGAACGGTGCGCGCCGTATAGCAACCCGGTCCGGCGGCGTCCAGAGGTCGAAGCAAGTTTTTTTTGATCGATTTTCAGGTTGCGCGAACGCCGACAAAAGCGCGCCACGACGCGGATTTTAGAAGCGTTTTCGGGGAGATTTTGGCTCCGGCGGTAGGGATCGAACCTACGACCAATTGATTAACAGTCAACTGCTCTACCGCTGAGCTACGCCGGAACTGAGGCGGATATAGCAACCCGAATTTTCGAGGTCCAGAGGGGAAAAGCCGTCGATGCGAATTTTTTCGACGTCAGGCGACCGGGGCGAATTCAGCCTGAATGCCAAGCGCGCCGTTCGGGGCAACGCGCCGTTTCCCGGTCAGGTCGACCAGATGGGCGAAAACGTTGCGCTCGGCCGCGGGCAGCAGGGCAGGGGGCGTGTCGGAATAAATTCGTCGCGCCAGCTCCCGCGCTGTTCCCGGTGCCTGTGACAGGGCGTCAAGTATCTGTGCCTCGCGCGATTGCCGGTGCCCGATCAGCCAATCCAGCCGGCCTGCGGGATCGGTGATCGGCGCACCGTGACCGGCATGGAACACCGACCAGGTCCGGGCTCGTAACTTGTGGCAGGAGGCCATGAAGTCGGTCAGGTCTCCGTCGGGTGGAGACACCAGCGAACTGGCCCATCCCATCACATGATCGGCGGTGAAGCAGACATCGCCCCATCCCAGCGCGACGTGATTGCCCAGATGGCCCGGCGTGTGGATCACCTCCAGCGACCAGCCGTCCCCTTCGACCCGGTCTTGGTCGGCCAGTTCGATGTCGGGGCGGAACGTGGCGTCTATGCCTTCGCCGCCGCCGGCCATCCCCTGCGCGGCCAGTCGGGCCATGACCGGGCTGCGACCGGCCTCGGGGCCGCCGAAGGCCAGAATAGGCGCGCCGGTCCGCTTGGCCAGAGGCGCGGCAAGCGGAGAGTGGTCCAGATGGCTGTGCGTCACGATGATGTGGCTGATGCGCTGATCCGGGGACAATGCGGCCAGAATGGCCAGAAGATGGGACTCGTCGAGTGGGCCGGGGTCGATCACGGCGACGTCGCGGGTGCCGAGAAGGTAGGTGTTCGTGCCGCGATGGGTCATGGGCGACGGATTCGGGGCCACGATGCGCCTTAAGCCTGGTTGCAGCTGGACGGGAAGTCCGGGCTGCGGGTCGAATTCGTGGTCCGTCATCCGTCGTCGCCTCTTTCGCATGTCTGAACGTCCCGCTAGGTTTAGCGCATGAACGCACGCTGGCTCAAACCCTATATGCCGCGCAGCCTGTACGCGCGCGCGGCGCTGATTCTGGTGGTGCCGGTGGTGGTCGTCCTGCTGGTCGTGTCCATCGCCTTCGTACGCGAGCATCTCAAGGACGTGACGCAACAGATGACCCATGCCGCGTCGCGCGAGGTGCAACTGGTCCTCGACACGATGGCGGGCTCGGAAACACAGAACGAAGGCCTGGCCAAGGTACGTCCGCTTCTGAAGGGGCTGGCTATGCAGGCCCGGTTTCTGGGGCCAAGCGAGTCTCCGACGATCGAGGCGCGCCGCTGGTATGATTTTATCGCGCCGCAGGTCGAATCGGATCTGCGCGTTGAACTGCCTGAGCTATCGGCGGTTTCATTGCCGAACAGCCAGACCGCCACCCTATATCTGCAGACCGATCTGGGATTGCTCGAATTGCGCTTCGACCGGCGGCGTCTTTCGACTGTGGCGCCGCATCAGTTGATCGTGACGATGGTGTTCTTCGCGGTGCTGATGACGTCGGTGTCGTTTCTGTACATGCGCAACCAGCTGCGGCCGATTACCCGGCTGGCCGAGGCGGCGCAGGCCTTCGGGCGGGGTCGTGTCGTGCCGTTCTCGCCGGGCGGCGCGGTCGAAGTGCGCGCCGCGGGCAATGCGTTTTTGGACATGCGCGCTCGCATCGAACGGCAGATCGAACAGCGGACCTTGATCCTGTCCGGAGTCAGCCATGACCTGCGCACGCCTCTGACGCGGCTCAGGCTGGGCCTGTCGCTGCTACCCGAGGAAGACGCCGCGCCTCTTTTGCAGGACGTGGCCGAGATGCAGTCGTTAGTGGATGCGTTCCTTCAGTTCTCGCAGGGTGTGTCCGAGGGCGACCCCGTCGATGTCGATCCGGCCGCGCTGGTGCGGCAGATCGTCGACGATGCCCAGAGGGCCGGCCAGAATGCCGCCCTTGGGACCATCGAGGGCGAAGGCGCGGTCAAGCTGCGCCCGGTTGCCATCCGGCGCGCGGTCGAGAACCTGATCGGCAACGCCGTCCGCTATGGGACGCGGGCCGTGGTCAGCGTCGCCCTGACCGGTAAGTCGCTGCGGATCCGGGTCGAAGATGACGGGCCGGGCATTCCGCCGGACCAGCGCACCGAGGCGGTGCGCCCGTTCAGCCGTCTTGATCCGGCGCGCAACCAGAATCGGGGCAGCGGCGTCGGGCTCGGGCTGGCGATCGTGGCCGATGTGGCCCGCGCCCATGGCGGCGTGCTGCGCTTGGGCAAAAGCGAAAGCCTGGGCGGATTGTGTGCCGATATCATCATCGGGCGATGAACAGGGAAATGGTAGGCCCGGAGGGACTCGAACCCCCAACCAAAGCGTTATGAGCGCTCTGCTCTAACCAATTGAGCTACAGGCCCGCCCGACCGCTTGGGTATCACGCAGAACGGCCGCGTCAAGCCTGACCGTTGCAACGCGGCGCACAATCGACTAACCCGCGCTGAAAGCATTCATGAGGGAACGGCCATGACAGCGGGCAAGAACGGCATCACCTATGCAGATGCGGGCGTGGATATCGATGCGGGCAACGCGCTGGTCGACCGGATCAAGCCCGCCGCCAAGCGGACGAACCGCCCCGGCGTCATGAGCGGCCTTGGCGGGTTTGGCGCGTTGTTCGATCTGAAAGGGGCGGGGTATTCCGACCCGATCCTGGTGGGCGCAACCGACGGCGTGGGTACCAAGCTACGGATCGCGATCGACACGGGCGTGGTCGACGGCGTGGGCATCGACCTGGTGGCCATGTGCGTGAACGATCTGATTTGCCAAGGCGCCGAACCGCTGTTCTTCCTGGACTATTTCGCCACGGGCAAGCTGGACACCAGCACCGCCGCGCGAATCATCGAGGGTATCGCCGAGGGGTGTGTCCGCTCGGGCTGTGCCTTGATCGGGGGTGAGACCGCCGAGATGCCGGGGATGTACCCCGATGGCGATTTCGACCTGGCCGGGTTTGCCGTCGGCGCGATGGAGCGCGGCAGCGATCTGCCCGCCGGTGTGCAGGCCGGGGATGTTCTGCTGGGGCTAGCCTCGGACGGGGTGCATTCCAACGGCTATTCGCTGGTACGCAAGCTGGTCGAGATCTCGGGGCTGGGATGGGATGCGGATTCGCCGTTCTGTGACAGACCTTTGGGAGAAGCGCTGCTGACGCCCACGCGGCTTTACGTCAAACCCGCCCTCGCCGCGATCCGGGCGGGTGGTGTACATGCGCTGGCGCACATCACCGGCGGTGGGTTGACCGAGAACCTGCCGCGCGTGCTGCCCGACGATCTGGGGGCTCAGATCGACCTGAACGCTTGGGATCTGCCGCCGGTGTTCCGCTGGATGGCGGAAACCGGAGGCATCGCCGAGGCGGAGATGCTCAAGACCTTCAACTGCGGGATCGGCATGATCGTCGTCTGCGCCGCCGACCGCGCCGATGACCTGGCCGCCCTGCTGTCGGATGCCGGCGAGACCGTCGCGCGCATCGGATCGGTCACCGAAGGGGCGGGCGTTTCCTACGCAGGCAAGCTGCTGTGAGCCACAAGCGCGTCGCCATCCTGATTTCCGGGGGCGGGTCGAACATGGTGTCGCTGGTCGACAGCATGACCGGCGACCACCCGGCGCGCCCCTGTCTGGTTCTGTCGAACAATGCAGATGCGGGCGGACTGGCCAAGGCGGCGGATCGCGGGATCGCCACCGCCGTGGTCGATCACCGGCCGTTCGGCGGCGACCGTGCCGCGTTTGAGGCCGAGCTATGCAAGCCGTTGCTCGAGGCCAAGCCCGACATCATCTGCCTGGCCGGGTTCATGCGCGTGCTAACGGGCGATTTCGTGTCCCGGTTTCAGGGGCGGATGTTGAATATTCACCCTTCGCTGCTGCCTAAATACAAGGGGCTCAACACCCACGCCCGGGCTATCGCCGCCGGAGATGCCGAACATGGCTGCACCGTGCACGAGGTCACAGCGGCGTTGGATGACGGCCCGATCCTGGGTCAGGCTCGGGTCAAGATCGCGCCGGATGACACGCCCGAGACCTTGGCGCGGAAGGTTCTGGCGTGGGAACACAAACTGTACCCGGCGGTTTTGGAGCGATTTGCCCGTGGCGACAAGGCACCGGTCATGTTGCCTTGATATCCCGCCGGAGATTTACATGCGGCGCGCAATCGGCTTATGGTCTGCCGAAGCGCTCGTGGCGGTGAAAGACCAACGGGCATTGACCACAGAAAGAGCAAGAACAGCGCGCGCATGAAGACCCTGAAGACCACGCAAGACCTGGCCGACTTCTGCACGGCTGCGGCCAAGTTTCCCTATGTGACCGTCGATACCGAGTTTCTGCGCGAACGGACCTATTACTCGAAACTCTGCCTCGTGCAGCTCGCTGTGCCGTCGGACGACGATGACAGTGCGGTTCTGGTCGATCCTCTGTCCGAGGGGATCTCGCTCGACCCGCTGTATGACCTTTTCCGGGACGAAAATGTCGTCAAGGTGTTCCACGCCGCGCGGCAGGATCTTGAGATCTTCTGGGTCGAAGCCGGGGTCTTTCCCAAGCCGCTGTTCGATACCCAGGTCGCCGCAATGGTCTGCGGCTTTGGCGAGCAGGTGGGCTATGAAACGCTGGTGCGCAAGATCTGCAAGCAGGGTCTGGACAAGACCTCGCGCTTTACCGACTGGTCGCGCCGTCCGCTGAGCGAAGCGCAAAAGACCTATGCGCTGGCCGATGTGACCCATTTGCGCCAGATCTACGAACACCTCGCCGCCGAACTTGAAAAGACCGGCCGCAGCCGCTGGGTTGCGGAAGAACTGCAGGTTCTGACCAATCCCGACACCTATGACATCCGACCCGAAGAGGCCTGGCGACGGGTCAAGACCCGCACCAATTCTGGCAAGTTTCTGGCCGTGGTGCGTGAATTGGCCAAGTTCCGAGAAACCTATGCGCAAGAGAACAACATTCCCAGAAACCGGGTGTTTAAGGATGACGCGCTGATCGAACTGGCCTCGACCAAGCCCCGCACCCATGCGGATCTGGGCGGGTCGCGCCTGTTGCTGCGCGAGGCCCGCAAGGGTGCGATCGCAGATGGTATCCTCGAAGCGGTCAAACGGGGCGTCAACTGCCCGCCCGAGGACATGCCCAAGGTTGACAACAGCCGTGACAAGCTGAAGGTCAACCCGGCCCTGGCCGATCTGCTGCGGGTGCTGCTCAAATCCAAGACCGAAAGCGCCGGCGTGGCCGCAAAGCTGATCGCCAACAGCTCGGAGCTGGACCAGATCG
Source organism: Ruegeria sp. BHSC276 (assembly GCF_059612945.1). Lineage (NCBI taxonomy): Bacteria > Pseudomonadati > Pseudomonadota > Alphaproteobacteria > Rhodobacterales > Roseobacteraceae > Ruegeria > Ruegeria sp. BHSC276. Next base: position 655,562 of record NZ_JBXWRP010000003.1, read on the forward strand.
CGGCGGGTCAGCGCGACGTGCCGGCCATGTCGGGCTGGCGCTACGAGGTGTTCGGCGAGGACGCTCTGAAACTGTGCGAGGGAAAGATCGCACTGGCCGCCAAGGGGCAGAACGTCAAGGTCGTGCCACTGTAGGGCGGCTCAGCGCCGCCGCGATTCCAGCGCATTCTGTTGGCCCCTGACGCGGATCAGGCGGATGCCGTCCAGGTCATCCTGGCTGATGTCGATCGCGTCGGTTACTTCGCGCGTCCGCTCGGGTCCCTGCGGAGTGGCATAGGGCGGATAGTTCACGCGGAATTCGAGTTCAAGCACGCCGTTCTTGCGGTTTTCCTCCGACTCAACCGGACGCAGTTGGGCGTCATAGGCGCCCTGACGAAAGGCCGTACCGCTGGCCAGAACGATCGCGCCCGAGGGCTTGCGGTCGATCCGCAACTCGTCGATCGTGGTGACCAGAACGCTGATGTCCTCGGCTTCGGGCCGGGCGAAGAATCCTCGTCCGGAACCCTGATCGGGGACCAAAGCGTTGGCGTCATCTGCGGGCGTTTCGACCGGGGCGGCGGGAGTGCTGCGGCCGAACCAATTCGACGGATTCACCCGCGAATCCCGCCAACCACTGCAAGCCGAAAGGGTCAAGGACGCGATCATGAGAACGGACAGAGTTTTTTGCATGGACCCAACGCTTTGCACAAAGTTACTCGATACCGATTAGCCTAATTCCAGTGGTTTGAAAAGGCGCGCTTGGGGTGGACAGGCCCGGTTTGGCGGCTTAGGTCAGGCCTTAGATGGAAACCAGAGGATCTGTGCCCATGGCAACCCCCACGTTCGAAGACATCGTAGAGGATTTCGAATTCCTGGAGGACTGGGAAGATCGCTATCGCTATGTGATTGAGCAGGGCAAGGCCATGCCGCCCCTGGACGACGCGCTGAAGGTTCCGGCCACCAAGGTGGACGGCTGCGCCAGCCAGGTCTGGCTGCACCCGGTTGTCGAAAACGGAGTTTTCCGGTTCGACGGAGACAGCGACGCCCTGATCGTGCGCGGACTGATTGCGGTGTTGCGGGCGTTGTACAACGGCCTGCCGGTCTCCGAGGTGCCCAAGGTGGAAGCGGCAGCCGAACTGGCGCGGCTGGGGCTGAACGAGCATCTGTCTTCGCAGCGGTCCAACGGGGTGCGGGCGATGGTGCAGCGCATTCGAAGCGTCGCCAGCGAACACGCCTGATCCGGGGCGTCACTTGCTGGGCGCGCGGCTGGCCCAGTCCGACAGAGTTCGCTCCAGATCGCCATACCCGGTGAAGCGGCGTTCGAAAGCCAAGCCCATACGGTCGGCGCATTCCTTGGCTCGCTTTGTCAACTCAGGGTCGTCGGTCTGTGCCTGATAGACCAGCTTGGTGTAGTTCCCGAAATACATGTCGCGCAGCTGCGGATGACGGTCGAGCCCCAGAGGTTTCCAGACGAAGGCATCGAACTGACGCGCCAGGAAATCGGTCAGATAGAAGGCCGTGGCCTCTTCGTCGCCATGTTGGGCAAACCGGTCGTTGCCCTCGAAAAACGAATAGCAGTGTGGTCCCTTCACCATCTCGACGCCCAGCCGTTCGCAGGCCTGCTCCAAGAGGCCACCGGTGCCGCAGTCGGCATAGACCACGAAGATGCGGTCGAAGTCGTTGCGGTGCCTGGCCACTGCGTCCTCGACCGCCTGGGTGATCCGTTCAGGGTAAACATGCAGGATCGCCGGCAGGCAGGTCAGGGCCAGATGGTCCCATCCGTTGCGCCGTTTCAGATCGAGGATTTCGCGCGCCAACGCGCCGCAAGCGATCAGAAGAACGTTCTGCCGCGCGCCCGCGTCCGTATATCCGCGGATCGTCAGGCTTTCGTCATCCGGAAGATCGTTGCAGTGCATGTGCGGGTTTCCTTTGGTGCCATACCCAGCAGATACCGTCCGGGCCGGCGATGCAAGCTCGGTTCCGACATGGTCGGTCAGGCGACCGACCCCTGGGTCTCGTACGCGCGCAGGGCAGGGCGCGCCGTTGGGCCAAAGGCCTGCAGCCCGCGGTGCGCAAGCTTGGGGAAGAGGCTCAGAACTTCTGTGCGGGAGGCCTCGTCCAAACTGGTCCACCCCAGGGCGCCGGGGTGGAAGCTTTCGCTGATGCATCCCTCGGACCAGACAAGTTCGTGGCGGTCGAACAGCAAATGCAGATAGGTGACATTGCCGCCGGGGCGCAGCACGATCGAGTGGCCGTTCACCAGATGTTTTGCGGGGGCCAGCGCTTCGGGGTGACCGGTGTTCAACTCGACCCGCCAGTTGCGCACCAAAATGCGATGCTGCTGCGAGACCAAAAGGTCACGATCGTTGCCGATTGCCCCACGCCGAAACAGGACCGGAGCGAAAGCGGCATGCGCGGGTACCGTGCAACGCCCGATCCAGCGCAGCGGCTGCAGGCCGTGATCGACCGTGGCCACCATGTCGCCGGGTTTCAGAGTTTCGACAGGGCGATCACCGCTTTCGGTACGGATTCGGGTGCCCTGCGTGAAACAGGTGACCAAGTCCCAGGTTTGACGATCCGCAGTCAGGCCGCGAAAGTCGCGCCCCGCCAGACTGTCCAGACGGATGGACTGGATCGGCCCAGCCGACAGGGCCGTCTGATCGGGGTTTGGAGAGAACTCGGGCATAAGATAGGTGTTGCCGTCGATATCCTGCGCGACGACTGCGGTGATATTGGCCGTCGTCCCATCGATATAAGTGATCGTCGCGTTGTAGATCGACGTGCCATCGAAAGTCTGGGGCGGGCCGCCGTCGATCGAGAACTGATCGCCGTTGGCGTTGTTCATCTCGTACACTTGGCCGGGATTGCCTGCGGGGTTCCAGGTGACGGCGCTGTTGAGAAGAGCATTGCCCGGTCCGCCGAATTGAGACCCAACAAGGGCTTGTGCGTTTTCGGCGCGGTTGTTTCCTTCGAAGGTGTCGATGTCGGCTAGATTGCCGAGATAGATGGCCGTGAACGTCGTTGGCACAGGAACCTCGTATGCTCGTTAACGGTGCTCTACTAGCCAAAGATTACCGGAAGGTTAAGCCGGAAATCAAAACACTCAACCTGTTGTCAAGAAATAAAAAAACCGCCCCCAGAGAGGCGGTTTGTTGATCGGGTCGGGCGTTGCGTTCAGCCGGCCAGCTGATTGTGCTTGCGCGACACGAATTCCTTGGCCGTTTCAACTGCCACCGCGGCGTCGCGACAATAGGCATCGGCACCGATTGCCTTGCCGAATTCTTCGTTCAGGGGGGCGCCGCCCACCAGCACGATATAGTCGTCGCGCTTGCCCTGTTCGACCAGCGTGTCGATGACGACCTTCATATAGGGCATGGTCGTGGTCAGCAGGGCCGACATGCCCAGAATGTCCGGCTGTTCGGTCTCCAGTGCTTCCAGATAGTTCTCGACGGGGTTGTTGATGCCGATGTCCACCACCTCGAACCCGGCGCCTTCCATCATCATGGATACGAGGTTCTTGCCGATGTCGTGGATGTCGCCTTTGACGGTTCCAATCACCATCTTGCCGACCCGCGGCGCGCCGGTTTCGGCCAGCAGAGGCTTGAGAATCGCCATGCCGCCCTTCATCGCGTTGGCGGCCAGCAGAACCTCGGGTACGAACAGGATGCCGTCGCGGAAGTCATGCCCCACGATGGTCATGCCGCCGACCAGAGCCTTGGTCAGAATGTCGTAAGGGGCCCAGCCGCGTTCCAGCAGAATGTTGACGCCTTCCTCGATCTCTTCCTTCAGGCCGTCATACAGGTCATCAAACATCTGTTCGACGAGTTCGTCGTCATTCAGTTCCGACAGGACGATGTCTTCTTCATCGGACATGGGGCAAATCCCTGAGCTGTTGGGGCCATGGGCCCGTGGTGGCTGTTTTTTCCGTTTTGGCCAAAACGTCGCAGTCGGACTGTGACGATTGCGACCTCGGCGGTTCCGGGACCGACGTATAGGCGAAAATCTTACGTCCAACGAACGAAAATTTCACATGATCATTCTGTAGAAATCATTCTGTAGAAATTTCACGTGGATTCCATCCTCAGAGTTTAACCGAGGTATGCAAGAACGCGGTTCGGCTTGCGCCGAGATCGTCCCGTCGTTATCACTGTGCAGTGAGAACAATAGGTGAACAAACATGCGTGTTCAGCAGGAAAAACGTGCGCGGGGCGCCCGGTCCAACCAAGCCGGCCGGTACGAGCAGTTCGCGTATGAAGACTTCGATGATGGCTGGGATATCCCCGAGGTTCTGCCGCCCTTACGCACGGATGTCCGGTACGAAACCGCGCGGTCACTTATCACCTACAACAGGTCGCCGGACCTGCCGTTCGACCGGTCGATCAACCCGTATCGGGGGTGTGAACATGGGTGTGTCTATTGTTTTGCCCGGCCGACCCACGCCTATTTGGGCCTGTCGCCGGGGCTGGATTTCGAAACCCGCCTGATCGCCCGGCCGAACGCGCCCGAGATCCTGCGAGTCGAGCTTTCGACGCGCCGCTACAAAGTGGCGCCGATCGCGTTGGGAACCAACACAGACCCGTACCAGCCGATCGAAAAGACGCATGAGATAACAAGACGTTGCCTCGCGGTATTGCATGACTTCAACCACCCGGTGGCCATCGTGACAAAGGGAACGATGATCGAACGGGACCTGGACTTGCTTGCCCCCATGGCGGCCAAGGGACTGGTGCGGGTCGGCATTTCGCTGACCACGCTGGATGGCAGCCTGTCGCGGCGGATGGAGCCGCGCGCGCCGTCGCCGCAACGGCGGTTGCAGACTATTCGGGCGCTGACCGAGGCCGGGATCCCGGTGCGGGTGATGACCTCGCCCGTCATTCCCGGCCTGACCGACCACGAGCTTGAGGCCCTGCTGGAGGCAGGCCGAGATGCGGGGGCGGATGCGGCCAGCTGGATCATGCTGCGCCTGCCGCGCGAGGTTTCAGACCTGTGGCGGGAATGGCTGGCGGATCACGAACCGGGCCGCGCCGAAAAGGTGATGGCGCGGCTGCGCGAGATGCATGGCGGCAAGGACTATGACCCGCGCTGGGGGCATCGGATGCGGGGCGAGGGCGTCTTTGCCGAGCTGATCACCAAGCGGTTCAACGCAGCCGTGACCCGGTTGGGACTAGCAGTGCGAACGCCCGATCTGCGTTGCGACCTATTCGCGCGGCCGCCGCTGCCCGGCGACCAGCTGTCATTGTTCCAATAGAAAAAGACCCCGCTCTGTGGCGGGGTCGGGTTCTTCAGCGGTTTTCGATGTCGACATAGTCGCGCATGGTCTCGCCCAGGTACAGCTGGCGCGGACGGCCGATCTTATTCTGCGGATCGGCGATCATCTCTTTCCACTGGCTGACCCAGCCGACGGTCCGCGACAGGGCAAAGATCGGGGTGAACATCGAGGTCGGGAAGCCCATCGCCTCGAGGATGATGCCCGAGTAGAAATCGACGTTCGGGAACAGCTTCTTCTCGGCGAAATACGGATCTTCCAGCGCCTGTTTCTCAAGCGCCTTGGCGACCTGCAGTTTCGGGTTGTTCTCAATGCCCAGCAGGTCCAGAACCTCGTCGGCCGATTGCTTCATCACCTTGGCCCGCGGGTCGAAGTTCTTGTACACGCGGTGGCCAAAACCCATCAGGCGGAACGGGTCATTCTTGTCCTTGGCGCGGGCGATGTATTCGGGGATACGGTCGACGCTGCCGATCTCTTCCAGCATCTCCAGGCAGGCCTGGTTGGCGCCGCCATGGGCCGGGCCCCACAGACAGGCGATGCCGGCAGCGATGCAGGCGAACGGGTTAGAGCCCGAGGACGACGCCAGACGCACGGTCGAGGTCGAGGCGTTCTGCTCGTGATCTGCGTGCAGGGTAAAGATGCGGTCCATGGCGCGGCTGAGGATCGGGTTGACCTCGTAATCCTCGGCCGGAACAGCAAAGCACATGCGCAGGAAGTTCGACGCATAGTCCAGATCGTTGCGCGGATAAACGAAGGGCTGGCCGATGTGGTACTTGTAGGCCCAGGCCGCGATGGTGGGCATCTTGGCGATCAAGCGGTGCGACGCGATCTCGCGCTGGCGCGGATCCGAGATGTCGGTCGAGTCATGATAGAAGGCCGACATCGCGCCCACGACACCCACCATGATCGCCATCGGGTGCGCGTCGCGGCGGAACCCGCGATAGAAATACTGCATCTGCTCGTGCAGCATCGTGTGGTGGGTGATGGTCGTTTCGAACTGTTCCAGTTCGTCTGCCTTGGGCAGATATCCATACAGCAGCAGGAAGCACACCTCGAGGAAGTGTGATTTCTCGGCCAGTTGGTCGATCGGATAGCCGCGGTGCAGCAGTTCACCCTTTTCACCGTCGATATAGGTGATGGTGCTGTCGCAGCTGGCGGTCGAGGTAAAGCCGGGGTCATAGGTGAACACGCCCGCATGGCTGTACAGTTTGCGAATGTCGATGACGTCCGGCCCGGCGGTCGGCGAGAGCACCGGCAGTTCGTAAGTGTCGCCGTGGACGGTCAGCGTGGCGGTTTTGTTGCTCTCTGTCATGGTATCCCTTCCTCAATCATGCGTATGGCGGAGCCCGCACCGATGGTGCGCACAGCCCTTGCGTCGTTGGTCCTAGCCGAGCAGCGTTACCCGAACGTGAAGTCAGGATCGGTTCGCTGCGTCGGATATCCGCGCCAAGGTCTCTTCCCGCCCCAGCACGAGCATCATGTCAAAAACCGAAGGGGTCACCGTCCGTCCTGCCAGGGCCGCACGCAGCGGACCGGCCAGCTTTCCGAACTTCAGCCCGTTCGCCTCGGCGAACGAATTGAGAACCTCCTCCAGCGTATCACGCGACCAGCTAGCACTTTGCAGGTGCGGCGTCAATTGCTCCAGTATACCATCGGATACAGAAGCAAGCGCCTTTTGCGCCTTCTCATCCATGTCGATCGGGCGTGAGGCCAGAACAAACCGCGCTTTTTCAAGCAGTTCCGGAAAAATGCGCGCCCGGTCCTTGAGACAATACATCGCGCGATCCAAGTCGGCCGCTTGCGCTTCGGTCAGCTGCGGCAAATTCGCAGCCTCCAGATAAGCCTGAATTTCTTGCCGCAATGCAGCATCGCCCGAGATCGCGATGTGCTGACCGCACAGGTTTTCCAGCTTTTTCAGGTCGAAACGCGCCGGGCTTTTGCCGATTCCATCCAGATCGAACCATTCCCGTGCCTGTTCGTCGGTGAAAAATTCATCGTCCCCGTGACTCCAGCCCAGCCGCGCCAGATAGTTGCGCATGCCGGCGGCGGGATATCCCATCGCCTGATATTCCTGCGCTCCCAGCGCGCCGTGCCGCTTGCTGAGCTTCTTGCCGTCGGGGCCGTGAATCAGCGGGATATGCGCCCAGACCGGAACGTCCCAGCCCATGGCCTGATATATCATCATCTGGCGCGCGGCGTTGTTCAGGTGGTCATCGCCGCGGATCACATGGGTGACGCCCATGTCATGGTCATCGACCACCACCGCCAGCATGTAGACCGGTGTCCCGTCCGAGCGCAGCAGCACCATGTCGTCCAACTGGTCGTTGCGGATGGTTACGTCCCCCTGCACCTTGTCGCGGATCACCGTAACGCCGTCTTGCGGCGCCTTGATGCGCACCACGAACGGCCGGTCGGGATGGGTGCTGGGATCGGCCTCGCGCCAGGGGCTGCGGAACAGGGTCGATTTCCCCTCAGCCCGGGCCTGTTCGCGGAATGCCGCGATTTCTTCTTGGGTCGAGAAACACTTGTACGCCTTGCCCTCGGCCAGCAACTGGTTGGCAACCTCGGCGTGCCGGCCGGCGCGGGCGAACTGGCTGATGACCTCGCCGTCATGGTCCAGCCCCAGCCAAGCCATACCCTTCAGGATGGCCTCGGTCGCCTCGGGGGTCGAGCGTTCACGGTCGGTGTCCTCGATCCGCAGCAGGAACTTGCCGCCGCGACCGCGCGCATACAGCCAGTTGAACAGCGCGGTGCGGGCGCCGCCGATATGCAGGAAACCGGTGGGCGAGGGGGCGAAACGTGTGACGACCTGTTCGGACATGGGCGTGATTAACCTTTTGGTAACCGTGGTGGGCGTAATCTGGCGCCTGTCTAACGAGCCTCAAGGACGGGGGCAACCATGCGTGTTCTGGCACGGGTCGAAGACGCGCTGCTGAACCAGCGTGGGCATCTTTTTGCGTGGTCTCCGGTCTGTCTGGCAATCGGCATCGGCCTGTATTTCGGACTGCGGTTCGAACCCGGTCCGAGCCTGTATCTCGGTCTGTCCGCCCTGGCTCTGCTCGCCATGTGGGCGGGATGGCGGATGCGCGAAGCCTGGGCGCCGTTGGCAATTGGGGGGGCGTTGATCGCCGCCGGGTTCCTCCTGGCCGGTGCGCGCGCCCACATGGTCGCAGAGCCGGTTCTGCAATGGCGTTTCTATGGCCCGGTCGAGGGGAGGGTCGTGGCGCTGGACCGGTCTGCGTCGGGCGCGCTGCGGGTGACATTAGACCAGGTGCGGATCGGGGACGTACCGCCGGACCAGACACCGCGGCGCGTCCGGCTTTCACTGCACGGGGATCATGTGCCGCCGGTTCCGGGCCAGCGGATCATGACCACCGCGCATCTGAGCCCGCCGCAAGGCGCGGTCGAACCTGGCGGGTTCGACTTTCGCCGCCATGTCTGGTTCCAGCGGCTCGGGGCGGTCGGCTATTCGCGTGTGCCGGTTCTGACGGTTGCGCCGCCGCGTGCCGAGGGCGTGCGCATCGCCGGTTGGCGTATGGCCATATCGCGGCATGTCCAGTCGATCCTGCCCGGCGATGTCGGAGGTTTTGCCGCCGCCGTCACGACCGGCGACCGAAGCGGCATGTCGCGTGCCACGCTCGAAGGGTTGCGGGCGTCGAACCTGGCGCATCTGCTGGCGATTTCCGGGTTGCACATGGGGTTGCTGACGGGGTTCGTCTTTCTGGCCTGCCGGATCGCACTGTCCGCGATCCCGCCAGTTGGGCTGCGGCTTCCGGTGCGCAAAGTCGCGGCGGTGTGCGCACTGGCGGCCGCCACATTCTATCTGTTGATGTCCGGCGGCAACGTCGCGACCGAGCGCGCCTTTGTCATGGTCGGCGTGATGTTCTGCGCGGTGCTGATCGACCGCCGCGCCATATCGCTGCGGGCAGTTGCGGTTGCCGCGCTGATCGTATTGGTGCTGCGGCCCGAAACGCTGCTCAGCCCCGGTTTTCAGATGTCCTTCGCGGCAACGACAGCGCTGGTCGCCGTGTTCGGAGCCTTTCGAGAGCTCCGCCTGACAGAGGCGCCACGATGGGTGAAGGCGGTCGGCGGACTCGTGGCGTCGTCCGCCGTGGCGGGTCTTGCCACCGCTCCGATCGGGGCTGCGCATTTCAACGGCGTCTCGCATTATGGCTTGTTGGCGAATGTCCTGTCGGTCCCCGTCATGGGCACGGTCGTCGTGCCGGCTGCGGTGGCGGCAGCGATCCTGGCGCCACTGGGGTTCGAGGCCGTGGGGATTCAGGTGATGGGTCTGGGGCTCGGTTGGATCCTGACAGTTTCGGATTGGGTGGCGGGGTTGGACGGGGCACGCGGTTTCGTGCCCAGCCCTCCGGGCTATGTGCTGCCGGTCTTTGCCCTGGGGGCGCTGTGGGTCGTGTTGTGGCGCGGCGCGGCGCGATGGCTGGGTGCCGTGCCGGCATTGGGGGTGTTCCTGCTGTGGAACCAGGCCAGCCGACCCGAAGTTCTGATTGCCGATACCGGAGGTCTGGTCGGCGTGATGACCGATCAGGGGCGGGCGCTCAGCAAGGAAAAGGGCGGCGGCTTCATCGCCTCGGTTTGGCTGGAGAATGACGGGGACGGCGCGGCCCAAGCACAGGCTGCCCGGCGTTGGCCCGACGATGGCGGGCTGGTGCGCCGGATTGTTGTCGGAGAAACCGAATTGGTGCATGTCACCGGCAAACGCGCGGCGAAAACGTTGACCGGCTGTAGCGAGGGCCAAATCGTCGTCAGCCCGGTACCGCTGGAACTGACCGGTGGATGCGCGGTTTTCGGACCCAAGGAACTGCGGCGCAGCGGCAGCCTTGCGCTGAAGGGCGGGCAGCTAGTCAGCAGCGCCAAAATCGGCGGAAACCGGCTGTGGTCTGCGGTTGTGCCGCGCGATGATAAAATTCAGTAGGTGCGGATCAGGCCGACAAGACGCCCTTGGACCTTGACCTTGTCCTCGGGCAGCACGCGAGTTTCATAGGCCGGGTTGGCCGCTTCCAGCGCGATGGCGTTTCCCTTGCGAAAGAATCGCTTCAGAGTGGCTTCCTGATCCTCGACCAGGGCGACGACGATATCGCCATTGTCGGCGGTCGAGGTTTCGCGGATCACCACGACATCCCCGTCGTTGATCCCGGCATCAATCATCGAATCCCCGCGCACCTCGAGCGCGTAGTGCTCGCCGCGACCGGACACCATGGTTCCGGGCACGGCCACATGATGCGAGACATGGCTGATGGCTTCGATTGGCACGCCGGCCGCGATCCGCCCCATGACGGGAAGCTCGGTCGCGTCCACGGAAACGGGCTCGAAATTGGCAGGGCGGGGGCCGTCTGGCCTGTCGCCTTCAATCACCTTGGGCTTGAAGCCGACGGTGGGTTCGCCACCCAGGCTTTCCGGCAGTTTGACGATTTCGATCGCGCGGGCACGGTGGGCAAGGCGACGGATGAAGCCCCGTTCCTCGAGCGCGGTGATCAGGCGGTGAATGCCCGATTTGGATCGCAGGTCCAGCGCAGTCTTCATTTCGTCGAAGCTGGGCGGAACACCATCCGTCTGCACCCGCTTGTGGATGAATTCCAGCAAATCCAACTGCTTCTTGGTCAGCATCGCTCAAACCTCGCCGCTCATGCGTTTTCTTTTGTTCTACGCATGTTCACCTTTTGTGTCAACGGTGGCGGTGGCTGACGTCAGATGGGCAGATATTGCACGAATTCTCCGCTGGCGCGTTCCGGGTCGTGGGGCGGGCGCACGATCAAGGCGTTGGATCGCGCCAGAACGCTGAGCAGAGAACTGTCCTGATCGTCGAAGGCGCTCAGCCCCTCATCGCTCAGCCAGGCACGCATGTAGTGCTCGCGCGGGCCGTTGGCGCGCAGGGGCTTAGCCAGTCGCGCCTGCTTCAACTCAGGTTCGGCCGGGGTCAGGCCCAGCATCCGGCGCACCATCGGCACCAGGAAGACATATCCGCAGACCATGGCGCTGACCGGGTTTCCCGGCAACCCCACCATCGCGGCGTCGCCCAGCCGCCCGGCCATCAGCGGTTTCCCGGGCCGCATGCGGACCTTGTAGAACGATTGCCGCAGGCCCAACTTGTCCGAGGCTTCGCCGACCAGATCATAGTCGCCGACCGAGGCGCCGCCGATCGTCACGATGACGTCCGCACCTTGCGCCAGGTTCAGCGCGGTCTCGAGTGACTTGATCGTGTCGCGCGCGATCGGCAGCATCCGCACATGCGCGCCCGCGTCTTCCAGCAAAGCCTTGAGGCCAAAGGAGTTCGACGCGATGATCTGGTCCGGTCCCGGGGTTTCGCCGGGCATCACCAGTTCGTTCCCCGTGGCGATCAGTGCGATCTGGGGCTTGCGGGCCACCGGGACCGCAGGAGCGTTCATCGCGGCCAGCAGGGCCAGATCCTTGGCGTTCAGCCTCCGGGGTGCGCTGAGCGCGGACCCAACCCGGAAATCCACGCCCGCCGGGCGGATATTGCTTTTGGGTCCCGGATCATTCGTGATTGTCAGAAGTTCGCCACGTCGCTTCGTATCTTCCTGAATGACGATGAAATCGGCGCCATCCGGTACCGGGGCGCCAGTGAAGATCCGAACCGCCTGTCCGGGGCCGACGGTTCCGTGAAAACGCTGGCCTGCGGTCGCTTCGCCGATGACTTTGAACATGGCATGCAGTTCGACCTCGGCCGCCTTGACCGCGTAGCCATCCATCGAAGACGCCGCAAAGGGCGGTTGGTCACGAGTCGCAGTGACATCGGCGGCCAGAACGCGCCCTGTCGCCTCGGCCAGCGGAACCTGTTCGGTCTCCATCTCCGGCGCCAGGTCCAGAACCAGAGCGCGCGCCTCGTCCACCGTGATCATGACGCTTCGTAACGTCCCGATTTTCCGCCGTCTTTCAGGGTTACGCGGATTCCGCCGATCTCCATTGCCTTGTCCACGGCCTTGGCCATATCATAGACGGTCAACGCCGCGGTCGATACCGCGGTCAGCGCCTCCATCTCGACACCGGTCTGGCCGGTCGTCTTGACGGTGGCCTCGATCCGAACACCGGGCAGCTTTGGGTCCAAGGACAGGTCAACCGAGACCTTGGTGATCGGCAGCGGATGGCACAACGGGATCAGGTCTGCGGTTTTCTTGGCGCCCATGATCCCGGCCAGCCGGGCCACCCCCAGCACATCGCCCTTTTTGGCGCGACCTTCCGAAATGATATCAAAGGTTTCACGGGCCATCTTGACGTACCCGCCTGCCACCGCGATGCGATTGGTCACGCGCTTGCCCGAGACATCGACCATATGCGCCTGGCCGTCGCTGTCGAAATGGGTCAGCGGCATCACATCACCCCCGGCACCAGCGGGCTCGCCAACAGGCCGCGGGTTGCGGCGGCCACGTCCTGCTGGCGCATCAGGCTTTCGCCGATCAGGAAACACCGCGCGCCATAACGGGCGATATCGGCCAGATCCTCGGGGGTGTTAAGACCGCTTTCGCACACTATCGTACGGTCGGCCGGGACCAGCTTGGACAGCCGGCGCGTCGTATCAAGCGAGGTTTCGAAGGTCTTGAGATTGCGGTTGTTTATGCCGATCAGCGGGCTTTTCAGCGCGGTCGCGCGTTCCAGTTCGGCCTCGTCATGCACCTCGATCAAAACATCCATGCCCCAGTCAAAGGCCGTCTGTTCCAGTTCGGCCGCCTGCGCGTCTTCGACCGAGGCCATGATGATCAGGATGCAGTCCGCCCCCAATGCCCGGGCCTCGACCACCTGATAAGGGTCGTACATGAAATCCTTGCGCAGGGCCGGCAGGCTGCAGGCGGCGCGCGCGGCGGTCAGGTATTCCTTCGCGCCCTGAAAGCTGGGTGTGTCGGTCAGCACCGACAGGCAGGCCGCGCCGCCTTCTTCATAGGCTTGCGCTAATGCGGGCGGGTCGAAGTCCGCGCGGATCAGGCCCTTGGAGGGGCTTGCCTTCTTGATTTCTGCGATGAGCCCGTATCCTCGGCGGCTGGCCCGTTGCAGCGCCTCGGCGAAACCGCGGATTTCAGGCGCCTCGCGGGCGTCTTGTTCGACGGCCTCCAGCGGCTTGCGCGCCTTGTCGGCGGCGATTTCCTCTAGCTTGTAGGCCTTGATCCTGTCGAGAACGGTTTCGGTCATGCAGCTTCCTGTGTCAGTCGTGCCAGAGCGGCGATTTTTTCCTTGGCCTTGCCGCTGTCGATGCTTTCGGCGGCCATGGCGACGCCGTCCCGCAGGTCATCCGCAGCGTCCGCCACGACCAGCGCGGCGGCCGTGTTCAGCAACACGGCGTCGCGATAGGCCGACGGTGCGCCCTCGAGCAGGGCGCGGAAGGCCGCGGCATTGTCTTCAGGCGTGCCGCCAACGATCTCTTCGAACGGATGCACGGGCAGCCCGGCATCTTCAGGGTGCAGTTCGACCTCTTTGACGCGCCCGTCTTCCAGCGCGGCGACCCAGCTGATGCCGGTGATCGTCAGTTCGTCGGTGCCGTCCGAGCCATGCACCAGCCAGGCGCGATCCGATCCCAGCAGGCCAAGCGTTTCGGCCATCGGGCGGATCAGGTCGCGACTGAAGGCGCCGGTCAGTTGGCGTTTCACCCCGGCCGGGTTGGTCAGCGGCCCGAGGATGTTGAAGATGGTGCGGGTGCCCAGTTCCTGGCGTGTGGGCATGACATGGGCGATGGCTGGGTGATGCATGGGTGCCATCATGAACCCAATTCCGACCTGTTGCAAAGCCTTTTCAACCACTTGCGGGCCAACCATCACGTTGATGCCCATTTGCCCCAGTGCATCCGCCGCACCCGATTTTGAACTCAGATTGCGGTTGCCGTGCTTGGCCACGGTCACACCGGCCCCTGCCACGACGAAGGCGGTGGCGGTGGAAATGTTCAGTGTGCCCTTGCCGTCGCCGCCAGTGCCGACGATATCCATGGCGCCTTCCGGGGCCTTGACCGCATTGCATTTTGCGCGCATCACCGCCGCCGCCGCGGCGTATTCCTCGACCGTTTCGCCGCGGGTACGCATGGCCATCAGCAGACCGCCGATCTGGCTGGGTGTCGCTTCGCCCTCGAACAGGATCTCAAAGGCTTGTTCGGCCTCGTCGCGGGTCAGGGCGCGATCGGCTGCGGCCCCGATCAGCGGTTTCAGTGCGTCGCTCATGCGGGGACTTTCATCTCGTTCAGGAAATTCTTGAGCAGGGCATGACCATGCTCGGATGCGATCGATTCCGGGTGGAACTGCACACCGTGGATGGGCAGCGTCCTGTGCTGCAGGCCCATGATCGTGCCATCCTCAAGCTCGGCCGTGATTTCAAGGCAATCGGGCAGGCTGTCCCGGTCAACCACCAGCGAGTGATAGCGCGTCGCCTCGAAAGGCGAGGGCAGGCCCGCGAACACCCCTTTGCCTGTGTGGTGCATCGTGCCCATCTTGCCGTGCACGATCTCGTGGCAGCGCACGACCTTGCCGCCAAAGGCCTGCCCGATGGTCTGGTGGCCCAAGCAGACGCCCATCAGCGGCGTTCCGGTCTCGGCCGCGGCCTGGGTCAGCGCAAGGCAGATGCCGGCTTGGTCCGGGTCGCAGGGGCCGGGGCTGAGCAGGATGCCGGCGGGGTTCATCGCCATGGCCTCCTGCACGTTCAGCGCGTCGTTGCGGCGCACCACCATTTCGGCGCCAAGCTCGCCCAGATAGTGAACGAGGTTGTAGGTAAACGAGTCATAGTTGTCGATCAGCAGCAGCATTTTGCACGTGTCTTGTGTTTGGGCAATTCGGACTGGCGATCCAGCCGCGAGCCACGGTATAGTGTTGGCACATACATGCTCAGGCTTGCAGGGCAGCGTCAAGGGGACAAGCTGCCGATGACGGGTCGCGGGCAAGCGCCGCACAGATGGCGCCGGTTTCATCGAGGCAGATTGCAGGGCGAGAGGCAAGAGAGATGGGCGGATTTTTCGGCGGGGTCGTGACCGGCGCGGTTGTCGTCGTGGTTTTGGGGGCCGTGTTTTCTCTGAACACACCCTTGGGCAGCAAGCCCGAACTACTGACCACCGCCCCCGAGGCCAAGGGCGTCGCACCGCAGGCCGTGGCAACGGATCTGTCCGAGCCCGGACCTGATGCCGATCTGGTCGAATTGGCGCCGCGGGGGTTGAATGCTCTGGACGACGCGACAGGTCAGGCGGAGGCCCCAATCGGCATCGCGGCCGAGCCCGATGCGCGCCCCGATGTCAAACGGCAGATCGGACAGGTCGAAAAGCCGACCACCGGTGCTGCGGCGACGGTAGAGATTGCGCGCGTTGCACCGGCGGCACCTCCTGCACCGTTGACCGCTCCGGTGACGCAGGATCAAGGCGCCGAGCCGGTTTCGGTAGATCCGACACCGCCAGCCGCGCCTCAGCCGCCCGAAGCCACCGCGCTTGCCGAGCCGCAGCCGTCGCCGCGTGCGGACTCTGACCAGGCCGCGGCATCCCCGGAGGCCGAGGCTGATGCCGCCGAGCCGGACGCAGACCTGCCGGAACAGCAGGCCGCGGTCACTGAACCCGAGGCTGCCGCTCCGAACCCGATCGCCGTCGAGGGCGAAGAGAACACCCAGCCGCGCAAGCGCGCGCGGATCGCCACCTTGCCTCAGATCGGCGGACAACAGATTGCCTCGGCTTCTCCGACCATCGGGCGGCGGGTGATCCCCCTGACCGAACGCGACGACCCGGCGGAAGACGTGGTTCAAGTCGCTGAAAAGGCACCCGCCGATCCCATCGACGCCTATGCCGCGCCGTTCGAAAACCCGGAAGGCAAGCCGTTGATGTCGATCATCCTGATCGACGACGCAGGAGCATTCGGCGCAGAGGCCTTGCAGGATTTTCCCTACCCGCTGACATTCGCGGTCAGCCCGTCCGACCCCGAGGCCGCTGACAAGATGAAGCGGTATCGTGAAGCGGGGTTCGAGGTTCTGGCCATCGCCGACCTGCCCACCGCGGCCAGCGCGCAGGATGCCGAGGTTTCGCTGTCGGTCTGGCTGGACGCGTTGCCCGAAACGGTCGGGATCCTCGAAGGCGTTCAGACCGGCATCCAGGGCAACCGCAAACTGGCCGATCAAGTGGCCGCGATTGCGGACGGGACCGGGCGCGGGCTGGTGTTGCAGGACAACGGGTTGAACACGGCGTTCAAACTGGCCGCGCGCAACGGGGTTCCTTCCAGCGTGGTGTTTCGCGACATCGATGGGGCGCGGCAGGACTCCGACGTGATGCGCAGGTTCTTGGACCAGGCCGCGTTCCGCGCCGGTCAGGAAGGAGCGGTGGTGATGCTGGGACGTCTGCGGCCCGAGACGATCTCGGCCCTGCTATTGTGGGGGCTCGAAGATCGCAGCAGCAGGGTCGCGCTGGCACCGATCTCGGCGGTCATGAAAAGCCAGATCCAGTAGGCTGGCGCTTTCGGAATGAAAAAATGGGTGGTCGTGGGGCCACCCGCTTTCCGTTCAGCCGTTACCCGAGCCGGTGAACCGAGCCGCATCCGCTGCAGCCCGCCTGATCGCGTTGGATTTGTGAACCGTCTCCATGTACTCGGCCTCGGGGTCACTGTCATAGACGACGCCGCCGCCGGCCTGGATGTACAGTTTCTTGTCCTTCACGATGGCCGTGCGCAGCGCGATGCACATGTCCATGTCACCGCCGGCGCTGAAATAGCCGACCCCGCCGCCATAGATGCCGCGCTTTTCGGGCTCCAACTCGTCGATGATCTCCATTGCACGCACCTTGGGCGCGCCTGAAACCGTACCCGCGGGCATCCCGGCAAAGAAGGCGTCAAGCGCGTCCTTGTCCTCGGCCAGTTCACCGACCACGTTCGACACGATGTGCATCACGTGGCTGTAGCGCTCGATGATGAATTCCTCGGTCGGGCGCACGGTTCCAATTTTGGACACACGCCCCGCATCGTTGCGGCCCAGATCCAGTAGCATCAGATGCTCGGCCAGTTCCTTCTGGTCGGCCAGCAGCTCCGCCTCGTTGGCCTTGTCCTCCTCGGGGGTGGCGCCGCGTGGCCGGGTGCCGGCGATCGGGCGTATCGTCACCTGGTTGCCGAAGACCCGCACCAGGATTTCCGGGCTGGCGCCCACCACCTGGAACCCGCCGAAATTGAAATAGAACATGAATGGCGACGGGTTCGTGCGCCGCAGAGACCGGTACAGGGCAAAAGGCGGCAGCGGGAAATCCTGCGTCCAGCGCTGAGCAGGCACCACCTGAAAGATGTCGCCGGCACGGATGTATTCCTTGGCCTTTTCGACCGCCTCCATATAGCCCGACTTGGTGAAATTCGACACCGGCGGCGCGACCTCGTGCGCCTCGCCCAGATCGCGGGTCTCGGCGGGCATGGCGCGTTCCAGATCGCGCACCGCGTCCATCACCCGCTCCGCCGCCTGAGCATAGGCTGCCTTGGCCGATTGCCCCTCGGTGACCCAGGCGGGCGAGACGATGGTGACCTCGCCCTTGACACCGTCCAGAACCGCCACGACCGAGGGCCGCAGCAGGATAGCGTCAGGCAGGCCCAGCGGGTCGGGGTTGACGTCGGGCAGGTATTCCACCAGCCGCACCATGTCATAGCCCAGATAGCCGAACAGCCCCGCCGCCGCCTGCGGCAAGTCGTCGGGCAGCGCGATGCGACTCTCGGCCAGCAGCGCGCGCAGATTGTCCATAGGGTTGCCGTCCTGAGCGGCAAAATCATCCTCGTCGAACCTGGCCGAGCGGTTCAGTTCGGATGTCTCGCCCCGGCAGCGCCAGATCAGGTCGGGCTTCATACCGATGATCGAATAACGCCCGCGCACCTCGCCACCGGTCACGGATTCCAGCACAAAGGCGTTTTTCTGCGCGCCGGTCAGCTTGAGCATCAGCGACACCGGCGTATCCAGATCTGCAGCCAGGCGGGTATAGACCACTTGGTTTTCACCCGCGTCATAGGCGCGGGCGAAGCTGTCGAAATCGGGGGTCAGAGCCATTTGTCGATCCGGTCAGAAATTGGCCTGAACGGCGTTCAGCGCGCGTTGGTCCAACGTAGGCCGGGCGCGGGTCTGCGCGTCGCGCACATAGGCGTCAAAGATGTTCTGCGCCAGCGCCTGGTTCAGCTGCGCCGCGACCGCGTCTTTCATCTGGCGTTGCTCGTCGGTTTCCGCCGGGGGAAGAACCTCGTCGAGACGCACGATGAAAACCGCGCCCTGACCGGGAATGACCCGCAATTCGCCAGGCTCCAACTCGAAAACCTGGTTCATGAAATCGGCGGGAACGTCATCCAGGAAAGCGGTGCGGGTCAGGGCGTTTTCCACCCGGAACGGCAGGCCCGTGGCGGTGAAATCCCCGTCAACGGCCAGACCGGTCACGACCGTATTGGCCTTTTCCAGCAGAGCCTTGCCGATTTCTTCCTGTTTCCATGCCTCGATCACACGCTCGCGCGCTTGTGCCAGCGGCTCGGGGCGCGGCGGCAATTCCTCGTCCAGACGCAGGGCAAAGACCGAGCCATCCTCGAGAAAGCCGATCTCGGGGAAGTCGCCCTCGCCGACGGCTTGGGCCGCGCTGCGGAACGCGTCATAGGCGGCAAGGGCCTCGTCGCTCTGGGTCGTCCAGTCGATCTGGCCCAGTTCCATCTCGGTCTCGGCGACCAGTTCCTCGAGCGTCGCGCCGCCGGCCAGCATGTCGTTGAACTCTTCGGCCTGCGACTCGATCACGCGGCGGGCGCGTTCGGCGGCCAGTTCCTCGCGCAGTTCGGGTTCGGCCTCGTCAAAGCTGACATTGTGTTCGGCCAGCGTGCCGTTCACGCGGAACAGCGCCGGGCCGAAGGCCGACGGCAGCGGGCCGATCACATCGCCGACCTCGGCGGCAAAGACGGCATCCGCCGCTTCGCCCAGATCGTCGCGGGTGACATCGCCCAGATCGACATCGCTGAGCTCCAGTTCGCGCGCGCGCACCAACTGTTCGAAATCCACCCCGCCAACTTCAAGCTGCGCCTTGGCTTCGGTCGCCTCGGCTTCTGACGGGTAGACCAGCCGTTCGACCAGACGCCGCTCAGGCTGCTGATACTGGTCCTTGCGCTGCTCGTAGAGGCGGCGCAGGGCGTCCTCGTCCACCTCGACCGTGTCCTGCAGCATCGCGGGCGACAGAACGGCATAGGTGATCTTTTTCGTGCGGGGCAGGGTAAAGCGGTCTGTGTTGGCGTCATAGAAGGCCTGGATGTCCGCGTCGGTCGGCTCGGGCGCCGGTACGTCCAGCGCGTCTTCCGACAGGGTGGCCACGGTAAAGCTGCGGCGCGCCAGCACATAATCGGCCAGCGTGTCGGTCAGAACTGCGGGCATTTCGATGCCGTTCATGATGGCGCCTTGCACCAGGGTGCGGGCGGTTTCCTTGCGCAGGTCTTCCTCAAATTCCGCTTCGGTCATGCCGATCTGTTCCAACTGGAACCTATAGGCCTCGCGGTCGAACGATCCGTCGGCGCCTTGGAAGGCCTGAATGCGCAGGATCTCCTTTTGCAGGTTTTCATCGCCGACCGAGATGCCCAGCTGCGCCACCTCGTTGTCCAGCGCGGCCAGCGCGACCAGCCGCGACAGGGCGCGCTGGTCCAGTCCCAGGTCGCGGGCCTGAGACATCTGCAACGGCTGGCCCGTCTGCGCCTCGACCGCGCGGATTTCGCGCTGAAGCTCGCGGGCATAGGCGTCGACGGTGATGACCTCGTCCCCGACCTGCGCGACCGTGCGCACGGTGCCACTGAGGTTGACGGCGCCGAACCCGGCAAGCCCCAACATCAACAGACCCATCAGGATCCAAACAAAGGTTTTGGAAAGGTTCTTCATGCCTGCGGCCATAGTGCCCCCTTGGATCTTGCGGCAGGGTTCTGCCGTCTGTGTTGCGGCCCTGAATACGACGCGGGATGCCGGGGGGCAAGCTCAGAAGGACAGAGCCTGCAAGCGGTCGAACAATTGCCCGATTCCAGCACGGTCCAGATTGGCAAAAGCAATGCGCACCTGGCGTTTCCCGGCGGGGTCGTGATCGGGCATGAACATCGTACCCGGCAGCAGCAGAATACCGGCCTCGGAGACCAATCTGCGCGCCAGTTCGTCCGACGGCATCTCGAACGGATGTTCGAGATAGGCGAAATAGGCGCCCAGCCCCAACAGCCGCCAGCCTTTGTCGGTCAGGCGGGGCATGTTCTCGGTGATTGCAGCGCGGCGATCCAGAATCTCGGCGCGTTCCCCGGCCAGCCATTGAGACAGGTTCTGCATCCCCCACAGCGCCGCGAACTGACCCATCTGGCCGGGGCAGATGGCGACGGTATCGAGGAATTTTTCGACCTCGGCCAGCAGCGGCGCACCGGTGGCGATCGCGCCCACGCGGTGCCCGGTCAGGCGGTAGGCTTTCGAGAAGGAATAGAGATGCACCAGCGTCCGATCCCAGTCGGGCTGCTGGAACAAAGCGTGCGGCGGGCCGCTGCGGCTGTCGAAATCACGATAGGTTTCATCGACCAGCAGGCGCAAGCCATGCTGTTGCGCCAGGTCATAGAAAGCACGGACCAAATCTGCCGGGTATTCGACCCCACCCGGATTGTTGGGCGTCACCAGCGCGATGGCGCGCGTGCGGTCGGTGATCAGCGCGCGCGCCTGTTCGGGATCGGGCAGCAGGTCCGCCCCGGTCCGCAGATCAACCGCCCGAACACCGGCCATGTCCAGCCACATTTTGTGATTGAAATACCACGGTGTTGGCAGGATGACCTCATCCCCCTGGTCGGTGATCGCCGAGATGACTGAGGCGAAAGCCTGATTGCAGCCCGAGGTGATGGCTGTCTGTTCCGGCCGAACCTCGGCGCCGTAGTGGTCACCAATCTCACGCGCGAGTTCTGCGCGCAGATCGGGGTTACCTAGAACCGGGCCGTAGAGATGCGCCGCGTCTTGATTGACCGCAAAATCGGCCATCGCCTGCCGCAGAGCCAGCGGCGGTGGATCGACCGGCGCCGCCTGGCTGACATTGATCAGTGGGCGATCTTCCGAGAACGTGACCCCCTCGAGCCAGCGCCGCGCCTCCATCACCGGAGGGGCGAAGGTGGCGGCGGTGCGGGTCAATGTCATCGGGTGTCCGGTCTTGCTGATTTGTGGTGGAAAAGTGGGATCAGTCGGTGCCGCGGTAGGGCTCGACATATTGCAGGGCCATATCCCAGGGGAAGAAGATCCAGGTGTCCTGGCTGACCTCGGTGATATACGTGTCAACCATCGGGCGGCCCTTGGGCTTGGCATAAACCGTGGCGAAATGGGCCTTGGGGTACATCTTGCGCACCAGTTCCAGCGTCTTGCCGCTGTCGACCAGGTCGTCGATGATCAGCACGCCTTCACCATCCCCCATCAAATCGGCATCGGGGGCCTTGAGCACCTCGGCCTCGCCGCGTTCCTGATGGTGATAGGATTTGACGCTGATCGTATCGACGGTGCGGATGTCCAGCTCGCGGCTGACGATCATCGCCGGTGCCATGCCGCCGCGCGTGATCGCGACGACGGCGCGCCAGGCACCGTCATCGGGGCCCTGACCGTCCAGCCGCCAGGCCAGCGCGCGCGAGTCGCGGTGGATCTGGTCCCAGCTGATGTGAAAGCCTTTCTCGTGGGGCAGGCGGTCCTTTGCGCTCATGGTCTTATCCCTTTTCCACGTCCGGCGCGTCGACGGCTTTCATGCCGACGATGTGATAACCTGAATCCACGTGCAGGTTTTCACCGGTCACGCCGCTGCTGAGATCCGACAGCAGATACAGCGCCGATTTGCCCACGTCGTCGATGGTCACGTTGCGACGCAGGGGCGAATTGTACTCGTTCCACTTCATGATGTAGCGGAAGTCGCCGATGCCGCTGGCGGCGAGGGTCTTGATCGGCCCGGCCGAGATCGCGTTGATGCGGATGTTGTCCTTGCCCAAGTCCTCGGCCAAGTATTTCACCGACGCCTCGAGCGCGGCCTTGGCCACACCCATGACATTGTAATGTGGCATGACCTGCTCAGCACCATAATAAGTCAGAGTGATGGCGCTGCCGCCGTCCGTCATCAGCTTTTCGGCGCGTTGCATCACCGCCGTGAAAGAGTAGACCGACACGTCCATCGTCAGCTTGAAATTTGCGCGCGACGTGTCGACGTAGCGGCCGCGAAGTTCGTTCTTGTCCGAGAAACCAATGGCGTGGACGACGAAATCCAGCTTGCCCCATTTGTCTTTCAGCGCCGCGAACAGCTCGTCAATCGATTCTTCGTTGCTGACGTCACAGGGCAGGACAATCTCGCTACCCAATTGGGCCGCCAACGGGTCGACCCGTTTTTTCAGTGCATCCCCCTGATAAGAGAAAGCCAGTTCGGCTCCGGCTTCGGACAAGGCGCGGGCGATTCCCCATGCGATTGATTTGTCATTGGCCAGTCCCATGATGAGGCCGCGCTTGCCGGCCATCAACTGATTTGACATGTTCGGTTCTCCGCCTGTCGTCGCGTTGCGTTGCGTTGGTTTAGGCCATTGATTGCGCTGCATCAAGGCTATCTGTCCTTGCCCGCGGCGGGTTCTCGCCCTAGGCTCATGTTCAATTTGTTCCAGGGGATGGACATGAGTGAGCGAAACGGCATCTTTGCCGGTGAAGATCCGTTCGTGATCGCGGCCCGTTGGTTGGCCGAGGCCGAAAAGACGGAACCGAACGATCCGAACGCGATTGCCCTGGCGACCGTGGACCCAGATGGTATGCCGAACGCGCGGATGGTGTTGCTGAAAGATATCGAGGCCGACTCCTTCGTTTTCTATACCAACTATCACAGCGCCAAGGCCCAAGAGCTGGACTCGGCAGGCAAAGCCGCCTTTGTGATGCACTGGAAATCACTGCGGCGTCAGATCCGGGTTCGTGGTACAATCACCAAGGAAGATGGGGCGAAGGCCGACGAATATTATGCGTCACGGTCACTGAAAAGCCGTTTGGGCGCTTGGGCCTCGCGGCAGTCGGAACCGCTGAGCAGCCGCGCGGCCTTGATGGCCGAAGTTGCCAAGGTCACAGCAAGGCTGGGGTCCAATCCGCCGCGCCCCGAGTTCTGGGGCGGGTATCGGCTGACCCCGGTGGAAATCGAATTCTGGGCTGATGGAGCGTTCCGGCTGCATGACAGGTTTCAGTGGAGGCGTGAGAGGCCCGGTCAGAATTGGGCAATCCAGAGGTTGAATCCGTGATATCCGTGCGACGTGAAATACAACACTCGGAAAAGACAGCGGTTTTTAACCTTGAACTAGTTAACGATTTGCGGGATCTACGAGCCTCGGACAAGCAGCAATAATTCGTGATGGAAGCACCGTGTCAGACGACCAGAACACAATTTACCGCGTTCGCGGTCACGTAAAATGGTTCGACCCCGCCAAGGGGTACGGCTTCGTCGTGTCCGACGAGGGTGGTCCCGATATCTTGCTGCATGTGAACGTGTTGCGGAATTTCGGTCAGAGTTCGATCGCGGACGGGGCCGGGATCGAGATCATGACCCACCGTACCGACCGTGGCGTTCAGGCGGTCGAGGTGCTTGGCATCGACCCGCCCGAGCGGGACGACTCGACGATGCTGGCCGATTTTGCCGAGATGGATCCCGCGCAGATCGCCCAGATGCCGATGGAAGCCGCGCGCGTGAAATGGTTCGACAAGGCCAAGGGGTTCGGCTTTGCCAATGTGTTTGGCCGGGACGAGGACGTCTTCCTGCATATCGAGGTATTGCGCCGGTCGGGGTTTGCGGATCTGCAACCCGGCGAGGCGCTGGCCATGCGGGTCATTGACGGCAAGCGCGGCCGGATGGCAGTGCAGGTCCTAGCCTGGGAATCCGCACTGAAGAATTGATGAGGGAATGTTACGAGCTCTGGTTCTGGCAGCTTTGACCTTTTTCTGGGCGCAGGCTGCCATGGCCAGCTGTCGCCCCGATTATGTCTTTCTGCGCAACGCGGTGGCGCAGGTGCGGTTCGATGTCGAACTGGCCGTCACGCCGCAGGACCGCGCGCGTGGGTTGATGTTCCGAGAGTCGCTGCCGCGTCAGTCCGGGATGCTGTTCGTTTTCGACCCCCCGCAGCCGGTGGCGTTCTGGATGAAGAACACCCTGATCCCGCTCGACATGATCTTTGTCGACCGCAAGGGCGTCGTCACCCGTGTGCATCGCGGTGCCATACCGGGTGATCTGACCCCGATCGACGGGGGTGATGCGGTCTTTGCGGTTCTTGAAATCAATGCAGGGCTGGCGGCTCGATACGGGATTGGCCCTGGCACACAACTGCGTCACGAAATTTTTGCGGACGGCCCTGCGATCTGGCCCTGTTAGGGGTTTTCAAATCAATAAGTCGCGGTTAGGAAGACGCACGGTCCGGGGCGTGGCGCAGTCTGGTAGCGCACCTGTTTTGGGTACAGGGGGTCGTGAGTTCGAATCTCGCCGCCCCGACCACTTTTCACTCACAGCGGCATTCCACCGAAATATCGGTACAGAGTCGTGAGTTCCTGATCCAGGGTCGCGCTTTCTATGGGGACCTTGACCGGTGCGCCGTCTTTCTGAGGGACAAGGAAGAACAATTCGGCATCTACGCGATAGCCTGCCGGGTTGCGTTGGGTGGACATCCGCCGGATTCCCTTGGGCAAGTCCTTCGTCGACCCGTCATAGTTCAGAATCAAAAAGGCGGTGGTGTCGGGTGGTAGGGCCGAGAGGCACTCGAACTGTGTCGACTTTGTTTTGCGGAATTGCTCGCCGGGGCCGTCACAGCTGATCTCGAATGTTTCAAACAATTGCCCAGGATAGTCGCTGAACTGGGCGCTGCGCGAGGTCGGTTCCGGGGGCGACGACGCACACCCCCACAGAAAGGGCGGTGCGAGGGCGAAAGCGATGAGTGCTTTTTTCACAACGATTCCTGTCAACTCATGGGCGCGAGACTCGTGAACCTTATCGGGCCCGGATCCGTGATTCCCGATTCAGTATGGGGCAGAAGCGCTTGCTTGACCATTATGCTGCAACCGGTCTGAAAAAAGGCGGAAAAACCGAATGGGCATCGGGCCAGAAAAAAACCGATCGCCCTGTGGATGAATCGGTTTCGGTGCGCGGGCGCCTTCTGGACACGGTGGGGTCAACTGAAAAGTTCTGCGTTTCGAGCAAAAAATGCCGTTGACCAACTATGGGTAGATACGCCAGATTGTATGGGCCGGAGCAATAGCCACTAAATCTGGTATAAAAAGCCAGTCAGAGGGCAACGGGCGAGGGTCGGAAACAAACTCAAACTGACGTGTACCGCTCAGTCGGGTTCACGCCGCTTTGGCGGCGCCGGGCCAGTACGTCCAGAGGTTTCTTGCAGGCACGGCGGGCGGCACCCCGCCGAATGTGAATTGGGTGCCGAGGACATGAATAGCACTGTTTGATGATCTGGGGCTGCGGACATGAAGATTGAAAGAAAGTTTACAAAACCTGGGCAGGACGCTTATGCCGATCTGGACTTCGTGTCCGTCACCTCGGAAATCCGCAACCCCGACGGCACCATCGTGTTCCGGCTGGAAGGCATCGAGGTGCCCTCGACCTGGAGTCAGGTCGCCAGCGACGTGATCGCACAGAAATATTTCCGCAAGGCCGGCGTTCCCAGCAAGCTGAAGAAAGTGCGCGAGAAGGACGTGCCCGAATTTCTATGGCGCTCGGTTCCAGCCGAGGATGCCGAGTTCGGCGGGGAGACGTCCTCGAAACAGGTGTTCGACCGTCTGGCCGGTGCCTGGGCCTATTGGGGCTGGAAGGGCGGCTATTTCTCGACCGAGGAGGACGCGCGCGCATACTTCGACGAGATGCGCTATATGCTGGCGACCCAGCGCGCCGCACCAAACAGCCCGCAATGGTTCAACACCGGTCTGCACTGGGCCTACGGGATCGATGGCCCGGCGCAGGGTCACTACTATGTCGACTACAAAACCGGTAAGCTGACCAAGTCGAAATCGGCCTATGAACATCCGCAGCCGCATGCGTGCTTCATCCAGTCCGTCGATGACGATCTGGTGAACGAAGGCGGCATCATGGATCTGTGGGTGCGCGAGGCGCGCCTGTTCAAATACGGCTCGGGCACCGGGACCAACTTCAGCCATCTGCGCGCAGAAGGCGAAGCGCTGTCGGGTGGCGGTAAGTCCTCGGGCCTGATGGGCTTTCTCAAGATCGGCGACCGCGCCGCTGGCGCGATCAAATCAGGCGGGACAACCCGTCGAGCAGCAAAGATGGTGATCGTCGATGCAGATCACCCTGACATCGAGCAATTCATCGAATGGAAGGTGATCGAAGAGCAGAAGGTGGCCTCGATCGTTGCCGGATCGAAGATGCACGAGAAGATGTTGAACGGCATTTTCGAGGCCATCCGCACGTGGGACGGCGCACAGGACGACGCCTATGATCCCAAGAAGAACGACGGGCTGAAAACAGCGATCCGCGAGGCGAAAAAGGTCGCGATCCCCGAGACTTACATCAAGCGCGTGCTGGATTACGCCAAGCAGGGCCACGACAGCATCGAGTTTCCGACCTACGACACCGACTGGGATTCGGAAGCCTACAATTCGGTCTCGGGTCAGAACTCCAACAACTCGATCCGCGTGACCAACGCCTTCCTCAAGGCGGTTGAAAAGGATGCCGACTGGGAACTGATCAACCGCACCGACGGCAGGGTGGCCAAGGTGGTCAAGGCGCGCGACCTGTGGGAAAAGGTCGGCCATGCGGCCTGGGCCTGCGCCGATCCGGGCATTCAATTCCACGACACGGTCAACGAATGGCACACCTGCCCCGAAGACGGCGAGATCCGCGGCTCGAACCCGTGCTCAGAGTACATGTTCCTGGATGACACGGCCTGCAACCTGGCGTCGATGAACCTGCTGACCTTCCTGAAAGATGGCGAGTTTCAGGCGGCCGACTATATGCACGCGGCCCGTCTCTGGACGCTGACGCTCGAGATCTCGGTGACGATGGCGCAGTTCCCGTCGAAAGAGATCGCGCAGTTGTCTTATGACTTCCGTACGCTGGGTCTAGGCTATGCCAACATCGGCGGCCTGCTGATGAATATGGGCTATGGCTACGACTCGGACGAGGGTCGCGCGATCTGTGGCGCACTGACTGCGATCATGACCGGCGTGGCCTATGCCACCTCGGCCGAGATCGCCGGCGAGCTGGGGCCGTTCGCCGGCTACAAGCGCAACGCCGAGCATATGCTGCGGGTCATCCGCAACCACCGCCGCGCTGCGCAGGGCGTGACCGAGGGGTACGAGAAACTCTCGGTCAAGCCGGTGCCGCTGGATCACGCCAATTGTCCGGACAAGCGCCTGATCGATCTGGCCATGAGCGCCTGGGACGAGGCGCTGAGCCTGGGTGAGAAGAACGGCTACCGCAACGCGCAGGCCACCGTGATCGCACCGACCGGCACGATCGGTCTGGTGATGGACTGCGACACCACCGGGATCGAGCCCGACTTCGCGCTGGTCAAGTTCAAGAAGCTGGCCGGAGGCGGCTACTTCAAGATCATCAACCGCTCGGTCCCCGCGGCGCTCGAGAAGCTGGGCTATTCTTCGGCCCAGATCGAAGAGATTGTGTCCTACGCGGTGGGTCACGGCACCTTGGGCAACGCGCCGGGGATCAACCACACCTCGCTGACCGGTCACGGGTTCGGCCCGAACGAGCTGGCCAAGATCGACGCCGCGCTGGAAAGCGCGTTCGACATCCGGTTCGTCTTCAACCAGTGGACGCTGGGTGAAGATTTCTGCACCGGTGTTCTGGGCATCCCGGCCAGCAAGCTGAACGATCCGACCTTTGACATGCTGCGCCATTTGGGCTTCAGCAAGGCGGATATCGACGCGGCCAACGACCATGTCTGCGGCACCATGACCCTGGAAGGGGCCCCGCATCTGAAGCCTGAGCATTACGCGATCTTCGACTGCGCCAACCCGTGCGGCAAGAAGGGCAAGCGGTTCCTGGGTGTCGACAGCCACATCAAGATGATGGCGGCGGCGCAAAGCTTCATTTCGGGCGCGATCAGCAAGACGATCAACATGCCCAATGATGCCACCATCGAGGATTGCCAGAAGGCCTACGAGCTGTCCTGGAGCCTGGGCGTCAAGGCAAACGCGCTGTATCGCGACGGGTCCAAGCTCAGCCAGCCGCTGGCAGCTGCGCTGGTCGAGGATGACGATGAGGCGGCGGAAATCCTCGAAAGCGGATCGGCGCGGGAAAAGGCCGTGACTCTGGCCGAAAAGGTCATCGAGAAGGTCGTGGTCAAGGAGGTCATCCGCAGCCACCGCGAAAAGCTGCCGCATCGCCGCAAGGGCTATACCCAGAAGGCGATCGTGGGCGGGCACAAGGTCTACCTGCGTACCGGCGAGTTTGAGGACGGCAAACTGGGCGAGATCTTCATCGACATGCACAAGGAAGGCGCCGGCTTCCGCGCGATGATGAACAACTTTGCCATCGCGGTCTCAGTCGGCCTGCAATACGGCGTGCCGCTGGAAGAGTTCGTCGATGCCTTTACCTTCACCAAGTTCGAACCGGCGGGCATGGTGCAGGGCAACGACTCGATCAAGAACGCCACGTCGATCCTCGACTACATCTTCCGCGAGCTGGCGGTGTCGTATCTGGATCGTACCGACTTGGCGCATGTGAAGCCGCAAGGCGCAACCTTCGACGATCTGGGCCGCGGCGAGGAAGAGGGCGTGTCGAACGTCTCGGAGGTCAGCGACAGCGCGGCGTCGAAATCGCTGGAGGTGCTGAAACAGATCAGCTCGACCGGCTATCTGCGCAAGCGTCTTCCGCAGGATCTGGTGGTGTTCAACGGAGGGCAGGCGGCCGCGACCGGCATGTCCGAGGCGTCCGTCACCTTCGAGACCAAAAGCGAGACCACCGTCGTTGCCGAGACAGCCACCGGGATGGATGCCCGAACCAAGGCCAAGATGCAGGGCTACGAGGGCGATCCCTGCGGGGAATGCGGGAACTACACGCTGGTGCGCAACGGGACCTGCATGAAATGCAACACCTGCGGCGCAACCAGCGGGTGTAGCTGAGCTAAACGCCCCGGCAACCCGGGGCGCAGGGGCCGGACGCTGCCAATACGGTGCCGGTCCCGACGAATACGGAGACAGGTCGCAAGGCTTACCATCTGGCCTTTCTCCGCCCGGCCGACATGCCCGTGTCGGCCACGAACAGGGTGGGGCGGAATATTTGCTCCTTCCCACTCTTTCACGGGGCGGGTGCGCTCGTCCCATGTGCAGTCCAGGCCGCAGGCAAAAAACACCGGGCGGTCAATGAGAATGAGCCTGGACGGCAAAACTGACAGGGGGCTTCGGCCCCCTTTCTTTTTGGGCGACGTTCTGCCGGATCGGGCCGCCCGCATGAGGGGAGTCATGGCGCAACGTCCCGGCGGAATTTTGCACGGCAAAAGATCGCGCGCCAGGTTCGCAAAAGGGGCGGGGATCGGCGCGAATCGGGCTGTGCGATTCGGCGGCGGTGAGATGGGCCGCTCAGGGGTGTTTGGTGCCGGTGTCCGGACAAACTACCACACATCCCTTATTTGGAGATTTGACAATGAAACCTCGCAATCTGGCTCTTCTGGCCACCGTGGCCCTGAGCGTTCCGGCGGTTGTTCTGGCCCAATGCAGCGCCGATGCCAACGGCGACGGCGTTCTGACCATCGAAGAGGTGCAGGCCGTTGTGCCGGACATGGATGCAGACACGTTCTCGGCGATGGATGCAAATGGTGACGGCGCGTTGGATCAGGCCGAAATCGCCGTCGCGCAGGAGGCAGGGTTGCTTCCCCCAAGCAACGGCTGACACCTGTCGGCGGAGCGCGGCCCTAGGGAAACCCTGGCCGCTTTACAATAGGTTATGCGGGTAAGTGAATGTTGAACTTGCTGCGGATCTCGGCGTCCAGCACCGGATCGAACCGGGCTGGTGACGGCTGGCCTAGAATCTCTTCCTTCCGGGCGGTGGCCTTGGCAATCAGGTCGGGCTTGCCCAGCTCGGCCCATTCCTTGGGCGAGGTCCGATCCCCCAGGATGGGATATACATAATCGGCCTGCATCCGGCTGAGCGTGGCATCGGTGCCCAAATAATGGCCCGGCCCGCCCAGACAGACCTCGGCAATCTGGTCGACGGCCAGGGTGTCTTCATTCACCTCGATCCCGCGGACGCAACGCAGGGCCTGCCCGATCAAGTCATCGCCCAGAATCAGGCTCTCGAAGCAGAAGCCCAGCAACGAGGCGTGCATTCCCGCGGCTTCGTAGACCATGTTCAAACCCGAAAGCCCGGCCATGACGTTCGAGCACATCTGCTCCCACCCGGCCTGCATGTCGGGCAGTTTCGCATCCGAAGCACCGGCCGCGGCGCCGCCCGGCAGGTCGTAGAACTTGTGCATCTGGGCGCAGCCCGCGCTCAGCAGCGCCTGCTCGCCCGAGCCGACCGACATCGCGCCCGTGCGCAGGTCCAGCCCAAAGGGCCAGGTGCCAAAAACCGCTGGAGCACCGGGGCTTACGGCATTGACATAAACCAACCCGGCCAGGCATTCGGCGGTGGCCTGGACGATCGCGCCCGCGATGGTCGAAGGCGCCGTCGCGCCTGCCATGCCCGCTGACAGCAGCAGCACCGGCATACCTGCCTTGATGCATTCCTCCATCACCTGGCAGCTTTCGGTGGCGAATTTCATCGGCGGCACGACGAAACAGTTCGAATTCGACACGAAGGGCCGCTCGCGCCATTTGTCCTCGCCGCCGGCGATCATGTGCAGCATCTCCATCGCCGGCGCCACATAGCTTGGGTCGGTGAACGAGGTGCCGATATGTTTGTAGGTGCCGGAACAGCAGGCATAGATCGTGTTCAGGTCCATTTCGCGGTTGTCGGCGATGTCGCGGCAGACCATGGGGCGCTGCACGAAATGAATATTGTCCAACTGCTCGCAGATCCGGGCCGCGTCGTGCAGGTCCCGCACGGTCGAATCGCGATAGTTGCGGCCCTGGGCATCGACCATGCTGACCGCCGCCCCGGCGGTGCCGTAGTGCACGCGGTTGCCCGAAAGTTCGAGATCGGTCTTGCCGTCGCGGCTGTAGAGCGTCACCGAGCGGTTGGCACGGGCGATCGTGTCCTCGACCAGCGCGCGGGGAAAGCGGATACGCCCGTCATCGCCCAGCGTACAGCCGGCATTGACAAGGTAATCGATGCCGCTGGGCGGCGCGTCGGCCAAACCGATGGTTTCCAGCGCGTCCAGCGCGGCGGCGTGAATACGCTCCATGTCCTGCTGGCTGAGCGGTTTGTACGTGCCGCCCTCAAGCCCCGGACGAACGGGGCGAAGATGTTCGGGCAGGGCTGCGGCACGGGCGGCGCGACGGGCGGCGCGGCCGCCACTGCGGGACGTTGAGCGGGATTGGTCGTTCATGGTGAGGACTCCAAATTGAAAGTCAGGTCAAAGGGGGGAAGCTTCAACCCGTCACGGCCGTCCTCGTGCCGCACGCCCCCGATCGGCACCAATGGTGCGGCTAATCAGGCAAATCTTCCAGATATCGTTTGGCATGTGGCCCTCAACTCCTGCGACGAATGGTGTCAGGGTCCGAGCAAGTAATCTGTCCCGTTTGCGACCGATGTCGCTATTGGCCTCAAAAACTCGGACCGTTGATGAACGCGGCAGGAAATCCTCACGCAGATGGCGAAATATGTTATGCTTCCATTACTTATTGTTAAGATTTGCGTGACTTGAATTGATCTGACTGCACCAAAGCACATGTTTAGTAGAGGTGCACATCACCGCATCTGTTTCAATTGCAAAGGGTGCTGAACGAAAACCGGAGGCTTGCATGAAACTGATCCGCGCCTTGCTGTCGGCCCTGCTGATTCCAGCGGCGC
Source organism: Ruegeria sp. BHSC276 (assembly GCF_059612945.1). Lineage (NCBI taxonomy): Bacteria > Pseudomonadati > Pseudomonadota > Alphaproteobacteria > Rhodobacterales > Roseobacteraceae > Ruegeria > Ruegeria sp. BHSC276. The sequence continues at coordinate 687,687 of NZ_JBXWRP010000003.1, forward strand.
AGGTGGCGTTGGCCGAGGATTGGACGGGCGCTTACGCCGGGTTCACCTTCGGTTATACCGACGCGGACGGACCCGGCGGCAGTGGAAGCAATTCGGGCAGCATCGGCGCAAATATCGGATACGATCTGGATCTTGGCAGCTTCGTCGTCGGGGGTGAACTGGAATATGACCCGCTGAATCTCGACCTGGGCGCCTCGGAGGGCAGTTTGGACAGCGTGTCCCGCGTGAAACTGCGCGGCGGATATGAGTTCGGGCCCGCTTTGGGCTACGTCGTGGTAGGTGCCGCGCGGGCGAATACTTCGGGCGACAGCGACACAGCAGCGGTCTACGGAATCGGCGTAGCCTATCCTCTGGGCGAACGGCTGATCATCAGTGGCGAAGCGTTGCGGCAGAATTTTAACGATGTCACACGGTCGCGGGGCGATCTGGATACCAACACCTTTAACCTGCGCACGACGTTCCGGTTCTGAACGAAACCCGTCTCGGTCACTCTGCCGCTGTCTGACCCGCAAGCCGGGCTGCGAATTCGCATAGGGTCTGAAGGGCAGCGGCGAACCGGTCATCATCGATGGTCATGGCCACGCGCACATGCCCTGCGGCGGCTTGGCCGAAGCTTTCTCCGGGCATGACCGCGATGGCGTGGGTGTCCAGCAGTGCATTGGCGAAGTCTTCGCCGCTTTGCCCTGTCGCGCGGATGTCCAGCATCAGGTACATTGCGCCTTGTGCGGGGATCAGGCCCACCGTGTTCTGTCGGGCCAGAACCTGCATCGCCCGGGCGCGGCGGCGGCGGAAGGGGGCCGCAACCTCTTCTTCCAGTTCGTCCCCCGCGGTCAGCGCATAGCTGGCAGCGTCCTGAATGAATCCCGGAACCCCATAGGTGGTGTGCGTGGCAAGGTTGATCAGATGTTCGATGGCCTCTTCGGGGCCAACGATCCAACCGCAGCGCGACCCGGTCATGGCGTGGGACTTCGACATCGAGCCCACGACCAGGGTGCGGCCGGCCATACCGGGCAGGGCGCGGGGCGACAGGTGCGCGCCTTCCCAGACTTGCGTGTCATAAACCTCGTCCGAGATCAGCCAGATGTCGCGCTCGCGGCACAGATCGGCAATCTCGGTCAGGGTCTCGCGGGAATAGACGACCCCGGTCGGGTTGTTCGGCGTGTTGATCAGCAATGATGCGGCACCCTCGGCCTGTTCTGCTATCGTGGCTGCGTTGGGCTGAAAGGCGTCCTCGGCCCGGGTCTGAACCGCGCGCGCGATCGCGCCAGCACCGCGGATCGTACCGGGGTAGGTGGCGTAGAACGGGTCGAGATAGAGGCCCACATCGCCCGGGTCGCACGCTGCCATATGCGCGGCGAACAGCGCGGCCTGTCCGCCCGGGGTGATCAGCACGTTGTGGCGCGTGGTCGGAACGCCCGTGCGGGTCTGCACCCGCGCGGCCACGGTATCGCGCAGCAGATCCGTGCCCGGCACCATTGCGTATCCGGTATGGCCCGCGCGCGCCGACCGGTCCATCTCGGCCAGGATCGAGGGGTGGGTGCGGATGTCATGTTCGCCGATGGTCAGCTCGGTCACGGCCTGGCCTTCGGCGATCATGCGGCGCGCGCGATAGAACACGTCCCACCCGTCCGAACCGCCTCCGGTCAGATGCGTGATGCGGTGCGAAAGTTTCATGGCGCGCCTCCGTTGCGGCAAGTCCGCCGAATGGGTCAGAGCCGGGGTGATTTGTCAATCAGCTTCCCCCGCCGGCAACAGAAGTCTTGGCGCGCGGGAACGGGCGTGCTACGCGGTGGGCCATGAATCGGATGACCTGCATCATTATCTGCTGCATTCCCTGCTGAACTTTCACGCGGGCTGGTTTCTTTCGTTTTCTTCCCTGAGACAAGTTGCTAAGCCCGCATCAACGCGGACGCTATTGCTGTATCCAGGAGCCAGACGCATGACGACGATCAAGACGATCAAACTGCACAACACGCGGACCCGGACGAAGGAAGATTTCGTTCCGATCGATCCCGACAACGTGCGGATGTATGTCTGCGGACCCACCGTGTATGACCGGGCGCATCTGGGCAACGCGCGGCCCGTGGTAGTGTTTGACGTGCTATACCGCCTGCTGCGTCACGTTTACGGGCCCGAGCATGTGACCTATGTACGCAACTTCACCGACGTCGATGACAAGATCAACGCGACGGCCCTGGCGCGCAAGCAGGCCGGGGCCGAGGGAACGCTTGAGCAGTTGGTGCAGGAGCGGTCGGACGAGACGATCGGCTGGTACCTGCACGACATGGGCGCGCTGGGGGCGCTGGAGCCCGACCAGATGCCGCGGGCCACGCGGTATATCGACCAGATGATCGCGATGATCGAGGACTTGATCGCCAAGGGCCACGCCTATGAGGCCGAGGGGCATGTTCTGTTTGCGGTGGACAGCTGGCGCGACGAGTATGGCAAGCTTTCGGGTCGGTCAGTCGATGACATGATCGCGGGCGCGCGGGTCGAGGTGGCGCCCTATAAAAAGAACCCGATGGATTTCGTGCTGTGGAAGCCCTCGGACGATGAACTGCCCGGTTGGGAGTCGCCCTGGGGCCGGGGGCGTCCGGGCTGGCATATCGAGTGCTCGGCCATGAGCTATGAGTTGCTGGGCGAAAGTTTCGACATCCATGGCGGCGGCAACGACCTGATGTTCCCGCACCACGAAAACGAGATCGCCCAGAGCAAATGCGCCCATCCGCACGGCGAATTCGCGCGCTATTGGCTGCATAACGAGATGCTGCAGGTCGAGGGCAAGAAGATGTCCAAATCGCTGGGCAATTTCTTCACCGTGCATGACCTGCTGGATCAGGGCGTGCCGGGCGAGGTGATCCGGTTCGTCTTCCTGCAGACCCACTATCGCAAGCCGATGGACTGGACAGAAAAGAAGGCTCGCGAGGCCGAGGCCACGTTGCGAAAGTGGCGGGCGCTGACTGCGGGCATCGAACCCGCAGCCAGCGCGGCGCCCGCGGTGATCGAGGCACTTTCCGATGACCTCAACACGGCGGGTGCCCTTGCCGAGCTGCATCGTCTGGCCTCGGACGGCGATGCCGCCACTTTGCTGGCCAGTGCGCAGGTACTGGGCCTGTTGGAACCCGAGATGGGGGGCTGGGCCGAGACCGACGGCGTGGATCTGTCGGCCCATGCCGACCGGCTGGCCCGTGTTCGGGCCGAGGCGATGCAGACCAAGGATTTCTCGGAAGTGGATCGGTTGAAGGCCGCCTATCTGGCGGCTGGTCTGGAAGTGCGGATGAGCAAGAACGGGGTCGAACTGGTGCCAGGCGCGGGCTTTGATGCCAGCAGGCTGGAGGGCGTGGAATGAGCAAAGAGCGCCTGTACCTCTATGACACCACGTTGCGCGACGGCCAGCAGACGCAGGGCGTTCAGTTCTCGACCGCCGAAAAGGTCCAGATCGCGCAGGCGCTGGATGCTTTGGGGGTGGACTATATCGAAGGCGGCTGGCCCGGTGCGAACCCCACCGACAGCGCATTTTTCGACGCCGCGCCCAAGACGCGCGCCTGCCTGACCGCCTTTGGCATGACCAAACGGGCCGGGCGCTCGGCCGAGAATGACGACGTGTTGGCCGCCGTCATGAACGCCGGCACGCGGGCGGTCTGTCTGGTGGGCAAGTCGCATGACTATCACGTGACCGACGCGCTGGGGATCTCGCTGGAGGAGAATGTCGAGAACGTCCGCGCCTCGGTCGCGCATATCGTGGCGCAGGGGCGCGAGGCGCTGTTCGATGCCGAGCATTTCTTTGACGGCTACAAGGACAACCCCGCCTATGCCATGCAGGTCTGCCAAGCGGCGCTGGAGGCCGGTGCCCGCTGGGTGGTGTTGTGCGACACCAATGGCGGCGCGCTGCCGGCCGAAGTTGGGCGGATCGTGTCCGCCCTGGTCGCCGCGGGCTTCCCCGGCGACCGGCTGGGCATTCACACCCACAACGACACCGAAAATGCCGTGGCCTGTTCCTTGGCCGCTGTGGATGCCGGCGCGCGCCAGATTCAGGGAACGTTGAACGGGCTGGGCGAGCGCTGCGGCAATGCCAACCTGACAGCCCTGATCCCGACGCTGCTGTTGAAGGAGCCCTATGCCTCGGCCTTCGAGATCGGCGTCAGTCGCGACGCGCTGACCGGTCTGACCCGCATCAGCCGCATGCTGGACGACATCCTGAACCGGGTGCCCAGCAAACAGGCGGCCTATGTTGGCGCCTCGGCCTTTGCGCACAAGGCAGGGCTGCATGCCAGCGCGATTCTCAAGGACCCTTCGACCTATGAACATGTCGATCCGGCGACCGTGGGCAATGCGCGGATCATTCCGATGTCGAACCAGGCGGGCCAGTCGAACTTGCGCAAACGCCTGACCGAGGCCGGATTGCAGGTCGAGCCGGGCGACCCGGCGCTGGGGCGCATCCTGGAACGGATCAAGGCACGCGAAGCCGAAGGGTATTCCTATGACACCGCGCAGGCTAGTTTCGAGCTGCTGGCCCGCGATGAACTGGGCCAGCTGCCGCAGTTCTTCGAGGTCAAGCGCTACAAGGTCACGGTCGAGCGGCGCAAGAACAAGTACAACCAGATGGTCAGCCTGTCCGAAGCGGTCGTCGTGGTGAAGGTGGACGGTGAGAAGAAGCTTTCGGTCAGCGAGTCGATGGACGAAAACGGCAGCGACCGTGGCCCGGTGAACGCGCTGGCCAAAGCTTTGGCCAAGGATCTGGGGCAGTACTCGCCCATCCTGGACGATATGCACCTGGTGGACTTCAAGGTGCGCATCACCCAGGGCGGGACCGAGGCCGTGACCCGCGTCATCATCGACAGCGAAGACGGGCAGGGGCGGCGCTGGTCCACGGTGGGGGTCAGCGCGAACATCGTCGACGCCTCGTTCGAGGCGCTGCTGGAGGCGATCCAGTGGAAGCTGGTGCGCGATTGCAGCCCGCAATCGGTGGTGGCCGAGTGAGCGTGCCCTTCGACGACGACGTCAAGGCCTGCGCGGCGCTGGTCCACCGGGCCGACCCCGATCGGTTCATGGCCGCGATGGCGGCGCCGGTCCAAGCGCGGGCCGTGCTGTTTCCGATCTATGCGATGAATATCGAGGTCGCCCGCGCGCCTTGGGTCACCCAAGAGCCGATGATCGCGGAAATGCGCCTGCAATGGTGGCGCGACGCGCTGCAGGAGATCGCCGAAGGGCCCTCTGTGCGGCGGCACGAGGTGGTCACGCCCCTGTCGCGTGTCCTGTCCCCGCATCTGGCGGCGATGCTGGATGAATTTGTGGCCGTAAGGCGTTGGGATATCTACCGCGATCCGTTCGAGGATGAGGAACACTTCGAGGCCTACCTGACCCACAGCGTAGGGTCGCTGATGGTCGCCTCGGCGCAAGCCCTGGGTGCCGCCGACGAAACGGTCCTGCGCGATTTTGGTTATGCGGTCGGTGTGGCGAACTGGTTCCGCGCCATCCCCGAGCTTGAAGCCCGCGGGCGCATTCCCCTGTTGGACGGAACGCCGGACGGGGTGCGTCAATTGGCCGAGCGGGCGCTGGACCGGATGGCCGCGGCCCGGTCGCGGCGCGCCGATGTTTCCGCTCAGGCGCGCCCGGCGCTTGTGGCCGGTTGGCAGGCCGAATGGGTGTTGCGCCGCGTGGTCGCCGACCCGACAGCGGTCAGCACGGGCGCTTTGAAACAAAGCGAGTTTCGTCGGCGGGCATCCCTGATCTGGACCGCGACCACAGGTCGGTGGTGATCAGGCCGTATCCGTGGCATCGGGTTTCAGCACCAGCCACAGCAGCGCGCCGCCCGCCAAGGTCAGCAATGGTACCATCGCCAGGTTGACGGCCGTCCATCCCTCGACCGGGGAGCCGCCCGAACAGTTCATCAATCCGCCCGAGGCCAGCGACGCAATCGTCACGCCTCCAAACACCAGCAGGTCATTCAGTCCCTGCACTCGGCCGCGTTCATGCACATCGTGCTGGGCCGCCAACATGCTGGTGGCGCCGATGAAACCGAAGTTCCAGCCAATGCCAAGCAGCACGAGGGCCAGAAAGAAGTTCCCGATCTCAACGCCTTGTAGGGCCACAACGCCCGCGCCGCCCAAAATCGCCAAACCGATCGCGACCATTTTCTCGGCCCCGAACCGGGCGATCAGGTGGCCGGTGAAGAAACTGGGAACATACATCGCCAGAACGTGGCTGGTGACCACATCCGCCGCATCACCTTCGGAGAAGCCACAGCCGACGACGGCCAGCGGCGTTGAGGTCATCACAAGGTTCATCAGCGCGTACGAGACCATGGCACAGATGATGGCCACGGCAATACGTGGGGTTTTCAGCAACTCCAGCCGCGACCGGCCTTTGGGCGCATACTGTGACGGACGGTCGGGGGTCGGAATGTCCAGAAACAGGAATAGGACCGACCCTATGACGTTCACTGCGATCACTGCGAAATAGGTGCCCAGGAACGGAATGACATAGGCCTGCGAGGTCAGCTTGACGATCTGCGGCCCGATGATGGCGGCAGCCAGACCGCCGGCCATGACATAAGAGATCGCCTTGGGCCGGAATGCGTCTGAAGCAGTATCAGCGGCGGCAAAGCGATAGAAGCCATGTGCGCTCATGTAGATGCCGGTCAGCAGGCTGCCGACAAGAAAGACAGGGAACGACCCCAGGTACAGGCCATAGGCTCCTACGCCGCCGCCCACCGCTCCGGCGGTGGCACCGACCAGAAATCCGGCGCGGCGGCCCCAGCGCTGCATGATGGCCGAGACCGGCGTTGCCGCCAGCATCGAGCCCAAAACGATCAGCGAAATCGGCAGCGTGGCCAGGCAGGCGTTGCTGGCCAGCGACTGGCCCGCCAATCCGCCAACGATGAAGATCATCGGCATCTGTGCGCCCAGAATCGCCTGCGCCGCCACCAGAACGGCAACGTTGCGCTTGGCGCGGGTATCGTCGGGGGCTGTGCTGGTTATCGACATGCGCAAATGGGTATCGGCGAACCGGCGGACATACAAGCGGGTTGCATATGCGACAAAGCAGCCTAACCTGCGCCTTGAACCGCCACCCGGAGCCGCCATGACCGTTGGTCGAATTATCGAGACACCAGAATGCGTTGCGGAAGGGGCCGAGTGGCTGTCTGACACCTGTCCGCGCATGGCGCACGCGATCGAACTGACCCGCCCGTTGCCCCTGCGCCGCCGGCCCGACGGTTTCGCGCAACTGCTCAGCGCCATCGTCAGCCAGCAGGTCAGCGTGGCCTCGGCCAACGCGATTTGGGGGCGGATGCAGCAGGCCGGCCTGACCGGGCCGCGCAAGATCAAGTGGGCCACCGACGATGAGCTGCGCGCAGTCGGGCTGAGCCGTCAGAAGATCCGCTATGCCCGGGCGCTGGCCGAGGCGCGGATCGACTACAAAGCCCTGCGCGAGGTACCCGATAACGTGGTCATTGCGACGCTGACCCAAGTGCCGGGCATCGGGGTCTGGACGGCCGAGATTTATGCCATGTTCTCGCTGGGGCGGGCGGATGTGATCGCGCCGGGCGATCTGGCCCTGCAGGAGGCTGCGCGGATGCTGTACGACCTGCCAGATCGGCCGACCGACAAGGCGCTGCGGCAGATGGCCGAGGCGTGGTCTCCGTGGCGGTCGGTTGCAGCCCGGGTTCTGTGGGCCTATTACCGCGTGGCCAAGGATAGGGAAGGGATCAGATGACACGGGTTTTGAACGCGCTCCGCAAAGAGCCGGTTTCGGGCGACACGCGCTCGGTCGTGGTGTTCGTGCATGGCTATGGCGCCAACGGGGCCGATCTGCTGGGGCTTGCGGATGTTCTGGGCGAACACCTGCCCGACACGCTGTTCGTGGCCCCCGACGCACCCGAGCAGATCCCCGGCATGCCCAACGGCTTCCAGTGGTTTCCGATCCCGTGGATCGACGGTTCGTCCGAGGAGGAGGCCCGGCGCGGCATGGAAATGGCGGTCGAGGATTTCAACGCCTTTCTCGACGCCCTGATGGTGGACGAGGACGTGCTGCCCGAGCAGGTGGTGCTGTTCGGCTTTTCCCAAGGCACGATGATGAGCCTGCACGTGGCCCCGCGCCGCGAAGACCCGGTGGCTGGCGTGATCGCGTTTTCCGGCCGCCTGTTGGAGCCTGACCTGCTGGCCGACGAGGTGGTCAGCCGGATGCCCGTGCTGCTGGTGCATGGCGATGCCGATGACATGGTGCCGCCGCAATCGCTACCCGAGGCCGCCGAGGCCCTGCAGCGCGCGGGTTTCAAGGAGGTCTATGCCCACATCATGAAGGGCACCGGCCATGGAATCGCACCCGACGGGCTGGGCGTCGCGCTGGCCTTCATGCGCGACAAGCTGAGCCTGTGACTGGGTAGAGTCACCCCCACAGGTGACCCTCGGCAAATTCCACCGAATTTCCGGCCGGGTCGCGCACATAGAGCGACCGGGCCCCGTTGGGCCAGTCGAATTCGGCCTCGACAGGGACGTTCCAGTCCAACAAATGCTTGCGCATCGACGCGATCTGATCGCGCGTCAGGATCAGGCACACATGCCCCGAACCGCGAGCGCCATGCGGCGGCACCGGCAGGTCCGGGTTGGTCGGAGGCCGTTCTGTCTGGTCAGGGTTGAACAAAAGCAACACCGAGGCGCCGACCCGGAAGAACACGTGCCGGCCCTCCACGCGCTGAATGCGTTCCAAGCCCAGAACCTCGCCATAGAACCGTTCGGCGGCATCCAGATCATCGACATACAGCGCGGCCTCGAGAATGCCCGAAGGCGACGGGATTCCGGCTGCCACTTTCATGGCGACATGATATCGGACATCGCCGAAAAAGTCACCGCCGCGGACGCCTGTCCCGCTTGCGTTGGGGGGCGGTTTCCAGAACGGGCATCGGCAGACTGTCCCAGCTGCCGGGGGCGAGGTCGTCCAGGGTCCAGTCCCCGATCTTGGCGCGGATCAGGCGCAGGGTGGGATGGCCCACGGCGGCCGTCATGCGACGCACCTGACGGTTGCGCCCTTCGCGCAGGGTCAGTTCCAGCCAGCAATCCGGTACCGTCTTGCGGTCGCGGATCGGTGGGGTGCGCGGCCACAGGCCTTGGGGTTCGTCGATCAGCCGCGCCTTGGCTGGGCGGGTCATGCCGTCATTCAACTCCACCCCGTCGCGCAGGGCCCGAATGGCCGCCGCATCCGGGATGCCCTCGACCTGGACCCAATAGGTTTTGGGAATCTTGTGCTTGGGGTCCGCGATATGGGATTGCAGCCGCCCATTGTCGGTCAGCAGCATCAGCCCCTCGCTGTCGCGGTCCAGCCGCCCGGCCGGATATACACCTGGCAGGTCTATGAAATCTGACAGGGTGCGGCGCGGCGAGTCGGCGTTTTGCCGGTCGGTGAATTGCGGCAGCACGTCGAACGGCTTGTTGAAACGGATGAACCAGGACATGGGTCTCGCATACCCGCGGTTCATCGCCAGCGCAAGCTGTGGATAACTGTCACGCGCTTGTTACGGCCGCTGCCTATCATGCTCTCGAGATATTGTGGAAACTCAGGGCTTGCCAGAGCTTTGCCACGATATATAGTTGAATCAAGACCGGGGCGGGTGCTCCCCGCTCTGGTGTCCCATACAGGCAGCCGAGAGCGAGGAGCGATTCTGCGATGGACGGAGATTTCAGGACCGAATTTGTCAGGGAGCCGGGTGCGCTGAAGCACCATCCGGCCTTGGTTTTGAACGCCGATTACCGCCCGTTGTCCTACTATCCGCTGTCGCTGTGGCCCTGGCAGGAGGCGATAAAGGCCGCCTGGCTGGATCGGGTCGATATCATCGCCGAATATGACGAGGTGGTCCGCAGCCCCAGCACGGTGATCCGAATACCGTCGGTGGTTGTCCTGAAAGACTATGTGAAACCCAGAAAGCGCGTGGCCTTCACGCGCTTTAATTTGTTTCTGAGGGATGAGTTCCGCTGTCAGTATTGCGGCAGCCGGGGCGAGTTGACTTTTGACCATGTGGTGCCGCGCGCGGCCGGAGGCGTCACCAGTTGGCAGAACGTGGTCGCCGCCTGCAGCCCGTGTAATCTGCGCAAGGGGTCGAAATCGTTGCGCCAAGCCGGGATGAGCCTGCGCAAGCCGCCGCGCCAGCCCGATGCCGAGATGCTGCAGAACATCGGGCGGAAGTTTCCGCCCAACCACCTGCACGAAAGCTGGATCGACTTTCTGTATTGGGATGCGGAACTGGACGCCCAGTAGGGTCAGCGCGCGCGCCAGGCGGCCAGCCAGACCAGAACCAAACCTGCGGACAGCAGTGCATTCCAACCGGCCATGGACAGGCCGAACATCTCCCACGGGATTTCGTCGCAGCGCACCAGCGGGGCGGCCATGATCTGTTCCATCAATTCTTCCGCCGACAGGCCGCTGATGCTGCCCGAGGTGCAGCTGGACGGGCCTTCCCATAGCCCGCGCTCGACCCCGGCGTGATAGATGCCGATGCCCGAGGTGGTAGCGGCGGCTGCCGCGCCGAGAAGCGGCAGGAGGCGTACGCTTGGCAGGGCGAAGGCCAAGGCGCCGATCGCGATCGCCGCGCCATGTGGATAGCGTTGCCAGATGCACATTTTGCAAGGCGCCATTCCACCGATGTATTGAAAGGCCCAGGCCCCCAGCAGCAATCCCAGGGATCCGGTGGCGGCCAGAAGAATGAGTGTGCGTTTGCGCGTCATACGTATTTCACCACCAAAAATCCGCCGATCAGCAGAAAGATGAAAAGGGTGAACATTAAACCCAGACGTTTTTCGATGAAATCGCGGATCGGTTCCCCAAAGCCCCAAAGCAGCCCGGCAACCATGAAGAACCGCAGCGCACGCGCCAGAATGGATGTCGCGATGAAGGTGCCCAGCGGCATGCCCGTCCAGCCGGACATGATCGTGATGACCTTGTAGGGGAAGGGCGTGACGCCGGCGGTCAGAACCGCCCAGAAACCGAAATCGTTGAACCGCTGGTTGAATTCTTCCATGGCGTGGGCCTTGCCCATGGTCTCGAGGATAGGCTGGCCCACGCTTTCGTAGAAGAAGGCCCCGATGGCGTAGCCGAGCATCCCACCCAGCACCGAGGCAACCAGGGCCACGGTGGCGATCAGCCAGGCGCGCGACGGGCGCGCAAGAATCATCGGGATCATCAGAACATCGGGCGGGATCGGAAAGAACGAGCTTTCGATGAATGCCACGACGGCCAGCGCCCACAGGGCATGCGGGTGATCGGCCAGACGGATGGTCCAGTCATACAGCGATCGCAGCATTTGCACCAAATTCCACTGTTCAAGTCTGACGAGGCAAATCATGTGCACGCCCCAGCGTCAACCTCTTGCGCTATCGCGCTGCCCTGTCTTTGGTGATTTTTGCCTCTGGACCTTCGCACGCTTGGGCGGTAATTCAATGCGCGTGGCCCAAGTGGCGGAATGGTAGACGCAGGGGATTCAAAATCCCCCGCCTTCGGGCGTGTGAGTTCGACTCTCACCTTGGGCACCACCTTGATTTCATTGCGAAATTTCTGTTTCCCTGTTCACCTCCTTTCTTCTGAGTTGGCCGAGTTTGCCAATTAGTTTGCCAATTTGGTCGCTACGAGTCGTTTTGACCACGCATGATTTGGGCCTCTTTGGACATTCGTTTCTGGGCCGCGCGGCGCCGGTATTTCTGGACCATTGCCAAGGTGCGGTGACCTGTCACAGCTTGAATTTGAGCGTCCGAGCAGCCGGATTCGGCCAGCTGGACAGCTGCCGTGCAACGCCATCCGTGGGGGACGTACCGCTCTGCACCAATCGCTCGGCGGACTTCCAAGATCAACTCTTGCGCGTATCGAACGGCGATGGGTTCGTCCTTGGTCTTTGGCAGGAGGTACTTTCCCTTGCGCGGTAGATCCTGCAGATACAGTTGGAGGCGTTCGGGACAGTAGATCTCGAGAGGCTCTCCCGTTTTCTCCTGAACAACCGAAACGTACCCATCATTGCTGAACTGCTCCCAAGTCATGGCGCAGACGTCGCCCAACCGCTGTTCAAGCGGCATCGGCTCGTTCACTTCGTAGTCGTCGACGCTGCTGTAAATCAGGTTCCCAATCTTTCTGGGATACACTGATTACGCTCGCAACTTCCGGCACGCGCAAAAACAATTCATCTAGATTTCGGGCCTGCTAAACCCGCTGGCACAACAAAAGGGAAAAACAAGAACAAACACGACGTGCCAAAAGCATCTGGACGGGTGCCGCCGAAAATTGATCAATGCCAACACCTCCACGGAGGGCAAAGACTTAGCTGACATCCCCAACCCCTTGTGAATCTCTTGTCGACCGGAGTGATGAAATAGAAGTAGGCTGCAAGGGCGCGCTCAGCGAAGCACAGGTTCGCTGAACTCGATCTTCAAGCATCGCACCCAAGGAATTCGTTCCGGCGCTCAGGGGCTTGCTCAGCGGCTCTCATGAGGGTATCGGCCGCTAAATCTGCAGCGAGATTGCCGGGCCGACAGATGAACTGGAGCCAGGAACCGTCGTCATCCTGGACAACCTCGCCACCCACAGCTATTCCTCCGCGGCTAAAGCCATGCAAATGGAAGGCTGCTGGTTCCTGTTCCTGCCTCCGTATAGCCCCGACCTAAACCCAATCGAGATGGCATTCTCCAAGCTCAGAGCGCACCTCCGCCGCATCGGAGCGAAAACCTTTACGGGCTTGTTCAATTCATTCAGCAAAATCCGCGGCCTCTTTTCACCGGACCAATGCTAGAACCACTTCCAGTCTGCCTGTTACGTCTCAGGTTAAACGCCGGATGCTTTAGGGCAGCACGTCGTCGTGGCAGGTCTAGTATCTTTAGCCTGTATCCGTACAGGACACCGGGGCAGGTTCTTCAACAGATGATTTGTGGCGCGGATTTGCAGTATCCGTCCAGCAGTGGACAAGTCGCATTTCGGGAAATGCAGTGAGGTTCAAAATTTTGAACCCTACAGGCGGTCTCCGAGCGTGCAGTGCAGTATCTCAGGGGCGCGCTACGCAGTGCGCAGTTCGCAGTGCGCAGTACGCAGTACGCAGTATCTCAGGGTCGGGTTCGGCCAGCAGTGCGTAGCTAGACACATTCCGAAAACAGAAAGTGTCATGGAGGGGACGCCCAAAAACCTTGGAAGATTTTTATTAATTTCGGGAAATCGACAAATTCTCCCCAAAGTTGACGAACAAACCCTCCATGACACTTTTGAAATCCTCTTTCTTTCTTTCTTTCTTTCTTTCTTTCTTTTCTTTAGAGGGGGGAAGGAAGTAAAAAAGAAAAGAAAAAAGAGAGAAAAATATAATTAAATCAAGGATTTAGAGGCCATAGTTAAACCGCGCGGCAGCAGCCAACTCCTGGCCGAACCGTGCCCGCGAGGCACCAAACTGGTGAAACCCCAAATCCTGTTTCGCGAAATCACCGAACCCGAACCCGACCCAGCGTTTCGCGAAATCAGGTGCGGGGAAAGGTGTTTCGCGAAATCGTCGAACTCAAACACGACCCGTCGTTTCGAGAAATTGGGATTGGGTTCAATTTCGGGAAGTATCAAGGATGACTGTATCAGCGAGTTTCCTCAGCATCCCACACCTTTTCTCGCTTCAGCATGTGGTCCACAGTTGCCGTTCTCTGTCCTGCGTGGCTTCTTCCATCGCTGTAAATTGATTGAACTGATTTTAGACGTTTGTCTGCTGGCTCTGTGGTTCCAGGCTTTTGCGGGCTACGGTTCGGAGCATGACGTTACCGACCTGTTGGCGGTGGATCCCGAGCAGCGCAACCTGATATTCTAAAATTGAAACTGAAAGACGGTCAGAAAATCAGAAAGTTGGGGCCAAGTGTATCAGAGATATTGGTGCCATCAAATAGGTCAGGGCTAAGGAGAAACGCAAAAAGGTATTCTTGTTCAGTAGAAGTCTAGGAGAGTTGTTTAGGAGTTTTTCGCACTTGTCGCAGGTGAGACTCAAGCCACATAAACCTTCGAACCTTTTGATCACTCGCTACCGTGAGGCGTTGGCGAACGAGCAACCAAAACCCACAGCACTTTTTTTGGGGGGGGCAAGGTGGAGTATCTCCTGGGGAGCCCAAAGAATGGCTAGTAAAAAATTTCAAATTTCGAAAATGAACCAAATTGGTTGTGCAGGGTATTTGGTCGGGGTCACGATCCTTAGGCTCTGGACCTATTAACAAGTCGGAGCGTCAACGGCTGCTTTGATCCAGGGCAGACACTGGTAGAAAACACGGCTATGACCGGTTCGCGGACTAACCGGACCGATGCTGCCGCGGTATGATGGGTCGTCCAGATGACAACCTGTCAGCTAGCTTGTCGCTGCAGTGCAGCTCGGTTTCCCAGAAGCGGTCATTTGAGCACGCCTGGATTAAGCAGATCTGAAACGGTCGTTCGCCGCGCGACAGCTTGATGTCTCACATGCGGACGAAGTGAGCATTCGGTACACGGTGTTCAATGTCGGCTCTGGATTGCGCAATGCTCCTCTAATTAGCATGGCTTTCACTATGGGATGATCGGTTCTTCATCGAGGCTAGAAAGCAATTCCGCAATCTGGTCGCGCATCCAAGAATGTGGCGCACTTGCGGAGTATCGTCGGTGCCAAATCATGCACAGTTTTGCGGTTGGTACGGGCATTGGGGCGCGGTAGACACACAGCCCAGCTGTTTGTGCCACATGACGAGCCAATGCCGTCGGAAGCAGAGCGATAAGGTCTGATCCAGCCACAGCTCGATAAACGCCTGAAAAGATCGGCATCGTCATGACGACGCGCCTCTCACGCCCAACTTCTGCCAAAGCCGCATCGCCCATGGCACTACTATTTCCCTCCGGCGAGAAAAGAACGTGGCCGATATCGCAGAAGAGATCTATCGGTATGACATCGCCACTCGACAATCCCTCGCGTTTCAAGCGTGGGTGGTCCTTGCGCGCAATCACCGAAAAGCTTGACCTGAAGACTGGGCGGCTCTCAACCCAATCTGGAAAAGGTGTTTTGGGAACAATTGCGAGATCGACCTCGTAGCGATCGAGCGTTTCGACATAGCTATCCGGGACAAGATCAACCAGATGGACACGCATCTTGGGAGCAAGAAGCTGAAGTCTTTCGGCGAGTCTTGGCATCAGAAGTTCTGCAAAAAAGTCACTCCCTGAGATGCGAAAACTCACATCCGACATGCGGGGGTCAAATGTGTCAGGTCCGCGGATCAGATCTTCGATACGCTCAAGAACCTGATGCAGTTCCTCTCTCAGGGTTAGCGCGTATTGTGTCGGCTCTAGACCTTTTCCGCGGCGAAAAAACAATTCGTCGCCAAGAGCTCTTCTGAGGCGCGCGAGTGCTGCTGAAACCGCAGGTTGGGACAGTCCAAGGCGTTCGCCTGCACGAACCGTCGAGGGTTCTTCCAGCAATGCGTTCAGCACGCGTAGAAGGTTCAGGTCGAAGGTTTTCAAATTTGCCATACGAATTAATACTATATGAACAATCGATTTTCCATATGAAGCCAAAAATGATACCGTTCCCCTATCGAAGGCGCTTTCGTTTCCCCGTCTTTTCAGGAGGAAGCGATGAACGACACAATACTCGGACCCGATGCGATCGAATGGCTCGGGGTCCACTACAACACAATCCTCACAACCGATGCCACCAAGGGCGCGATGTCGATTACGGATTCCGTCTCGCCGCCAGGTTCTGGGCCACCCCGTCACATTCACAACGATGCTGACGAGACGTTCATTGTGCTGACGGGTGACTCCGAATTCTGGCTTGATGGGGAACGGTTCGCACGGGGTCCTGGCCAAACCGCCTTTGTTCCGCGTGGCACAGAACACACGTTTCGCGTCGTGAGCGATGTACCCGCCCGCCACTTGATAATCCTTACGCCAGGTGGTTTCGAAGGCTTCTTTGCCGAGATGGCCGCGGGACAGTTCCGCATTCCACAAGACATGCCCCGGATCACAGAAATCGCGTCGAAATACCAACTAACATTCACTGGTCCGCCGCTGAGCGCGGATGATGAGGAGGCAATCCAATGAAAAACATACCAAAAATGTTCTTTGTGGCGGCGGCGCTATTTGCACTCTGCGGAATGATCTGGGGCATTCAAATGTCGGCAGCCCACGATCACACGCTTTCGCCAGCTCATGGGCATCTCAACCTGATCGGTTTTGTGATGATGTCCGTCTTCGGCACCTACTATGCTTTGACGCCCCATGCAGGTCGCAGCCGGACAGCAGGGTTTCACTTTGCGCTGAATATGGCGACGGTTGTGGTTCTGATCCCCGGGATCGCGCTCGCAATTTCAGGTCAGACCGAAGTGCCCGCTAAGATCGGTTCGTTCTTGGCCGTTCTTTCCATGGCGTTGTTCGGCTTTGTTGTCCTGAGATACGGAGTAGGCCACGCGTCGAATGAAGCTGTGTCAGAAAGCAGAATGACCTCCCGACCTGCAGAATAGTCGGCTTGTTCGTTGAAAAATATGGCAACAAGCGCCCCTCTTGGGCGCTTGCTCTCGTTTTTCTGAAGCGGCCATTCGCCCGCTTTGCAGCATCTCGTTCTGGGGCCCAAGGCATCTCTTCAAACGGTCCATAACCTGTTCAATTCGGAGCGCACGCTTTCCTCCAGACCAAACTTCAAGTCGAACCAGGCCGCCGCACTTGCCGAGTGGCGGGGTCTCTGCGCCGATTACGGGACAGCCATTCTATCCATGTGGAGACTGTCAATCGGCATTGAACCTTAACCCCCTATCGGCATCCAATTTTGACCCCTTTTGTGATGAGCAGGCCCGGCGCTGCGTAGTCTCCATTTAACGCAGCTGCGACGGGCCTGCGGGGTTTGGGATTGGCGTTATGCCCGGTTTTTGAAGCGCCAGCTTTCGTTTCCGGTTTCGACGATCTCGCAGTGGTGTATGAGCCTGTCGAGGAGCGCGGTTGTCATCTTGGCATCACCGAAGACACTGGGCCATTCGCCGAATGCCAGGTTTGTTGTGACAATGATCGAGGTGCGTTCGTAGAGCTTGCTGATGAGGTGGAACGGCACTGTCAAAGCAAACTGCCTTGAGGCGGGAAGGGCGGTTTTGTAGCGTCGCACCATGACCCAACGATCGCCGTTTCGCTATTTCAAAACCAGTCCAGAAATCATCCGTCTGGCGGTGATGTTGTATGTTCGGTTCCCACTGTCGCTTCGGAATGTGGGAGATCTGCTGCATGAGCGCGGCATCGACGTGAGCCATGAAGCCGTTCGGTTTTGGTGGCACAGGTTTGGGCCTATGTTTGCCAACGAGATCAGAAAACGACGGGTCGAGGGGATGAAGTCGAGCCAGTGGCGATGGCATCTGGACGAGATGTTCGTGAAGATCAACGGCGAAAGACACTATCTGTGGCGGGCCGTGGATCACGAGGGCGAGGTGCTCGAAAGCTTTGTCACCAAGACCAGAGATAAGAAAGCGGCATTGAAATTCCTAAGAAAAGCAATGCGGAAGCATGGCCGCCCTGACGTAATCGTGACCGACCGGCTCCGGTCATACGGCGCTGCCCTGAAAGATATCGGTGCCGACCATCGCCAGGAAACGGGGCGCTGGCTCAACAATCGCGCTGAGAATTCACATCTGCCGTTCCGACGACGAGAGCGGGCGATGCTTCGCTTCCGGCGGATGCGAAGTTTGCAGAAATTCGTCGCCGTCCATGCCTCGATCTATAACCTGTTCAATTCTGAGCGCACGCTTTCCTCCAGACCAAACTTCAAGTCGAACCGGGCCGCCGCACTTGCCGAGTGGCGGGGTCTCTGCGCCGATTAAGGGACAGCCATTCTGTCCATGTGGAGACTGGTTCGCATTCGTATGGCAGCACTACAATGCCGTTGCACATGATCGCGCACCTCGGCTGCAGCTATTTTTCATGCCGACGGAATGGCAGACGTTTTCTTACTGCTTTGCACCTTCGACAGAGCCTTCGCGTTCCATATCGAGCGTCTGCGAAAAACCGACCATATCCATCTGGGTCTCAAGCCCAAGCCGCTCTCTAATAGCGCTTCGATGTGCCTTGACGGTGCGTTCGCTGACATCGAGATTTCGCGCGATCTGCTTGTTGCTGGCGCCAACAACCAGTTGCCAGAACACCTCCTTTTGCCTGTCGGTCAATTGATCAAACCGCACCCGGGCGATTGCGCTTTCGTTTTTCTTCCGACGTGCGCCTTCCACGTTCTCCACTGCCTCGTTCAAGGCAGCTTGCAGATCGCTGTGTTCGACAGGTTTTTCCAGGAAGTTGACGGCTCCATCGCGCATTGCCCGGGTCACCGAACGCACCGAAGCAACACCGCTCAGAAACAGGATCGAAAACGGTTCTGACCGGGTTTCGAGGCGCGACTGCAGTTCGAGTCCGTCCATCTTCGGCATTGAGAGATCCGCAAGCAGACATTTCCAGTCTGCGTGCTCCAAGAATTCGAGCGCCAACAGGGGATCGTCGAATGTCTGTGTGGAATATCCCATCGTACGAACCTGCTTTTCCAGCGCGCGCAGAAGCGATCGATCATCGTCCACGATCACGACGTCGCAAATGGTCTCAGGCACTGATCCTTAACTCCGTTTGTTGGCCCGGTGGCAGTGTGATGGTGAACCGGGCACCGCCGCTAGCACTTGCGCCCACTTCGATCATGCCATTATGCCGCTCGACCACCCGGCGCACGACGGCGAGGCCTACACCCATGCCCTTGCTCTTAGAGGTTACGAAGGGCGCAAACAACTTGTCGGCCGCTTCGTCCGAAATGCCCGGGCCATTGTCTTCAACCGAGAGGTTCAGGCCGCCGTCGGATCCCCCGCCTATCGTGACAATGACCTCGCCGCCCTCTGTCTCACCGGTTGCCTGCATAGCGTTCATGACGAGATTGACCATCGCCTCCTGCAGTTCCAGTTCGACACCAAAGAAGCTGCCCGGCGGTTTTTCGGTGATCAGCCGAATGGCAATTCGTCGGCGCTGCGCCTCAGGCTGGAGCCATTCCAGAACGGCCCTCAGCGCTGTTACCGGGTCGAACCATTGGCGCTCTGGATCGCCGTCGTACATGAAACGGCGGACGTGCCCCATAAGGTCGCGGGCGCGTCGTGTATCCCTGAGGATGTCCCGAATGATTTCCTCTATTTCGCCCTCGCCGGCAGAATGTGAGTCCAAAAGGATTTCGCAGGTTTGCGCGTTGCTGAGGACAGCGGCAATCGGCTGGCTCAGTTCATGGGCGATCGTCGAAGCCAGCTCCCCAAGCGTCAGTGCGCGCGACAGTTTCTCGAACTCGCGCCTTGTTTTATCACGTTCGGCCTCGGCCTTCAGACGTTCTGTCTGATCCTTTCCAATGGCGATCAGCCCATCGCTGGTCCCCGCTTCCTTAGAGAGCGCCACGCAATGCCAGGCCATTTCTCTGTGCGTCCCATCCGCGGCGGGTAGGCAACGGGTCGCAGACTCCTGACTTGTCCAGAATTCCGGATCAGTGATCGGCACCTGATCTGAGGTTCGGGCGGTTTCCATAAAGAGGGTATCTGCCTTTTGCCCCACCAAGTCGACGGAGCTGCGGCCTATCAAACGTTCGAGGAAGGGATTGACGCCGGCGATCCTGCCATCGGCATCGACCCGAACCAGCGCCAAATCGACCGCATCCATCACTCTTTGCCATCGTTCCCGTTCGATCTTGATCTCGCGGTTCAGCCAGGCTCCTTTGGCGACTTCGCCAACCAGCGAAAACGCGAGCGAGACGGAGATAGCAACGAAGATGACACCGATAAGGTACGGTGTCTGGATCACAGACGCGTCCACGAGCGGCGTGTGAATTCCCGCGACCACCATGAAGAACAAAATCGGTCCCGCCGTCTTGAGTGCGTGAGCACCCGAACCGGTTCGTAAGGCGCGAAGCAACACGTCAATCACGTAAATCACGATTGCCAGAGAGGCCAAATCCGTCAGGTACTTGGACCAGTGCATTTCTCCAACCGGCAGGGCGAAGGCCTCATTCCAGGGCGTAGTACGGTAGTCCAGCCCTTTGAGCCAACCAGTCACAATCTGCCCCGGGTTAGTTAAGATTAAGATGATACTAAAGCTCCAAAGACTGGTGATGAGCCAGCAAAGCCACCGCCGACCGCTGTTCAGCTGAAATTGAAGAAACCAAACCATGCTAATCAGCGAAACACCGATAAAAACACTTTGCGCCCGAAATGCATTCACGAAATCTGCGGTCGACGGGGCCCCGAGATAGGAGACTTCGCACAGGGCCGCAGCACTGCCCGCCAGGCTCATCACGCTCGCAAACAGATACGCCAACTGATCCCGGAGCCTCAACCAGATCAACAGGTAGACCGCACCAAGAATGATGCCGAAACCGGCAGTCACGAAATAGATCTGGCCAAGAAGTTGCATCTGGTCCTTTCATATTTGGGCACAGAGACGCTAGCGCGGCCCCAGTGACAAGGCAAGGAAGCGCTCAGATCCCTGATTCGGCTGCTCAAAAAGCCTGTCAATTGTCCTTCGGGGACAATAGCGGGGTTCACCGCACCACCGCATGATCCCTAGGAAAGAGAAAGGTTTCGCAGTGGCACCGTCTCCCGTCACTATATTCGTACTCGACGATGACAGCAGCGTTCGCTCGGCACTCGGTCGTCTGCTGAAGGCAAAGGGATTTGCCGAAAAGCAGTTGGACAGTCTCGCGTCGTTGCGCGCAGCATTGCCCCTGCCGGTTGACAGCTGCCTGCTTGTCGATGTCGTCCTCGACCAAGAAAGCGGGCTCGATGTGCCAGGCATTCTCAATGGCCGGAACGAAATGGTGCCCATCGTTTTCATGTCGGCGACTGACGACGAAGAGAAGCTCGCCAAGGCGGACACCGCGGGCGCGACCCGCTGCCTGCGCAAACCATTCGAGGCCGAAGAACTCTTTGCCGCTTTGGAAGCGGCGATTTTTGCCTGTCGACATGCGCCTGATTTGGATTTGGAAAAGGAGTGAAAACTGAATGAAGCAACTACTGCTATCTGCCGCAATCACAATCGCACCTCTGGCAGCATTCGCCGAGCCGGAGCACTGGAAACAGCTCCGCAATGGAGGATAGCCGTTAGTGAACCGGCTGAGATCGGAAGTTGCGAAGCAAGCCAGCACGCATCCAGCGGTTTACGGAAGCCCTGGCTACTGGGGCGTACACCGTCTGACGGATCGCAACAGGAACAATGAAAGGGAGAGAATATCATGAAAATCAAACGCCTTACGGGGTCGTCGATGATTTGTGCCGTGCTCCTCGGCGCAACAACCTTCGGGGCCGCGCCTGTCATGGCCCAGGAGGAAACGACGCCTCCGCTTGTGCGTCAGCTTTACAACGGCAACTGGCCACCGCCGGAAGAGGCACAGCAACTGCGCGAGGAGCTTTACTACCAGCGGGCTATCCATGCCTATATGACTATGCTTCCGGCGCTCAACGTGATCGGTATGCGAGACGGATCCGAAGCGGCGTTCGGCAAGGGCTACAACGTTCTGCCGATTTGGAAGGATCGAATGGATGCGCGAGCATGGGTACCCACGCCGAATGCCGATGTCATCTACTCGATGAGCTATCTCGATTTAAAGGAGACAGGTCCGCTCGTTGTTGCCGCGCCACCCGGCGTCATCGGCATGTTCACGGATTTCTTCCAGCGGACCATCACCGACGTCGGCGCCATTGGTCCGGATCGGGCGCGTGGCGGACTCTATCTGCTGCTACCACCGGGCTATGACGGCGAAGTGCCAGGCGGTTATTTCGCCTTCGAGTCCTCGACCTACAATGTCTTCCTGTTCTTTCGCACAGTGATGGAACCGGGCCCGGATCCCAAGCCAGCCGTAGCTTTGGCTGAGCGGACCCGGATCTACCCGCTCTACGAGGTCGAGAAACGCGTCAAACCGATGGAGTTCCCGAACGGGTCCGGCAAGCGGGTCGACATGATGTATCCAGTCGATTTCGCCTACTGGACCAAGCTGAAGGAATTCGTGGACTACGAACCCGTCGGGGCGATCAGCCCAGAATTGCGAGGCGTCCTTGCCTCTATCGGCATCGTCAAGGGCGAACCATTCGAGCCCACCGATCGGGAGCGCGAGTTGCTGGAAAAGGCGGTGGATGTCGCGCCGCGCATGATCATGGCGCTGCGCATGGAGCCCCGCGCGGACGGCCGGGACCTCTACTACGATGACCGGAACTACGTCCGGGCATGGGCCGGGGCGACGGCCGACTGGATGCAGAAGAGCTATCTCGATGTGAATCAGCGCGCGACGTTCTTCCAATACGCCTATTCCTCTGCCCCGGCGATGGTCATGCGCACAATCGGTGCTGGCTCCAAGTATCCGGTGGCCTTCCTGGATTCCGGGGGTGAGTTGCTGAACGGTGCCAACAGCTACAAGTTGCATCTGCCGGCTGGAATTCCGGCCAAGGCGTTCTGGGCGGTGACGCTTTACAACGTCACCGATGGGACAATGCCGGAAACGCCGCAATTGCTGCCATCGAAGAACAGTCTGGACGCCTCGATCGTCAAGAATGACGATGGATCGGTCGATCTTTGGTTCGGCCCCGAGAAACCGGCGGATGCGCCGGAACAGAACTGGATCCAGTCGATTGATGGACGTGCGTTCATGGCCGTGATCCGCCTCTATGGCGCGGATCTCGATTTCTTCGACCAGGCATGGCGCCCGGACGACGTCGTGAAGCTGAATTGATATCTCGCCGCCCCGCGTCAACCGTGGAGCGGTTCTTCTTCAAATCATCGGAGGATAACTGGAAATGAAATTCGCTGCACGCAGTTCGTCAGCCTTGGCGCTATTGCTCACCTTCTCGTTGGCCGCTACGGCCCAGGAGACGGTCGACACAAGGATCGGCCCATTGAGCTTCACCCATGGGTTCACAACCGGCTACCCGACCGATGAGACCATCGCCAAGCTCTACGAGGAAATGGATTTCCAGAGGGCGGTCCAAGCCTATATCTGGGCGATCCCCCTGATGGGCATGGCACAGTGGCGGCGTGCCCATGAAGACGAGCTTGGCGCCGAGAACGGCCAAATCGTCTTCGTGGAATCCTATGCCGACAAGATTGGTGGCCTGACCTTCAACGCGACAACGCCTTACGTGCTGCCTTTCATCGATCTTGCCGATGGCCCCTGGGTGGTCGAGATGCCGGAACCGCAAGGGTCGGTGCGGGGGGCCGCCCATGACATGTGGCAGATCGGGATCACGCAGATCACCGAGCCCGGCAAGTACGTGTTCGTCGGCCCCGGACAGGACGCGCCCGAGGCGGAGGGCTACAAGGTGTTTTCTTCGCCGACCAACGGCGTGCTCATGGGAATCCGGTTGATGCCGGAGGACCGCGACGAACGCATGGCGCTGCTGGAACAGATCAAGGTCTATCCCTGGTCCGAACGCGACGATCCCAAGCCCCGTGGATACATCACGCCCGATGGAAAGCCCTGGATGGGCGCACAGCCCGTCGGGTTGGAATACTGGGAGTTACTGAACGACACGATCCAGCGCGAGCCCGTCTTCGAGCGGGACCGCTTTTTTATGGCCATGCTCCAGCCGCTCGGGATCGAGAAAGGCAAGCCGTTCACGCCGGGCTGGCGCGAACAGCGCATTTTGATGGAGGCTGCCGTTGTTGGAGAAGCGATGGCCAAGGCCAACGATTTCTCGAAACGCGTGGAGACGAGCCACTACCGCGACGACGTTCAATGGGAATACGCGACGACCGCAAACCCAGACCAGCGTGACGAAAACTATGATCACCTCGATGAACGTGCGGCATGGTTCTACGAGGCCGTGACCAACGACGTTGCGATGCATGGCCAGAAGACGGGCAAGGGGCAGGTCTATATGGCGACCTACAAGGACGCCGACGGCGATTGGCTGGATGGCGGTACTGACTATGTTCTCCGCGTTCCGCCGGATGTACCGGCCGAGGCCTTCTGGTCACTCACGGTCTACGAGGTAAGCACCCGAACACTGGTTCGAAACGACTATGAGATCGCGGACCGCTCGTCACGGATGGATTTGGCCTACAACGACGACGGCTCGGTGACACTGCATATTGGACCAAACGAGCCGGCAGGCGATGCCCGCAAGAACTGGATCCCGACCGAACCCGGGCGCGCATGGTTCCCGTATTTCCGCCTATATTCACCGAAGAAGGCGTTCCTCGATCAAACTTGGGTTCTGCCCGATATCGAGAAGGCGGATGAATGAGGCGGATACAGTACAAGCTCTTTAACTGCGCTTGCCCTAAGGAGGACAAAATGCGCCTGACATTCAAATCCGCGGTTCTGTCCCTGGGACTGGCGTTAGGCCTTTCGGGCAATGCGATGGCTGAATCCGATTTGGGTTCAGCCGTTCAAAACCCGATTAGCTCACTCATCAGCGTTCCGTTGAAGTTCACCTTTGACAATGGCGCGCCGAACGGGAAGGCAAATGTTCTGAGTATTAATCCAGTAATTCCAATTACCATCGGAGATTGGAACCTTGTCAGCAGGTTCATTATCCCTCTTTATGACGCCCCCGGGGGCGTTGCAGGGCTGCCAGGGAATCCGGGGATTGGCGACCCGACTACACTTGGACGCACAACCGGTTTGGGTGACATAAACTACACGCTGTTCTTCAGCCCTGTGAAACCGGTCAACGGTTGGATCTGGGGCGTCGGTCCATCTATAACCGCAGATTCCGCAACGGACGATAGGCTTGGTAGCGGCAAGTGGAGTGCTGGGGTGTCGGCAGTAGCCTTGAACCAACCTGGTTGGGGAACCTACGGTGCCTTGGTCCGCCATCTCTGGTCCTTTGCTGGTGACAGTGCCCGCAGGGATGTCAACCAGACGTTGTTCGAACCCTTCGTCAACTACAATCTCGACAATGGCTGGTACTTGATCAGTGACATGGTAATTACCTATGACTGGGAGGCCTCTTCCGGCGACAGGCTTCTGTTTCCTGTTGGCGGCGGTTTCGGAAAGATCACGAAATGGGGGAACCAGCCGGTCAATCTCCGGGCCGAAGCCTATTATAATGTCGAGCGACCGGCAACGGCGCCGAAATGGACGGCAGGGTTCACTATCCAGTTCCTGTTTCCAAAGTCCTGATGTCGATCATGCGGTCAGGGAAGCCTAGGGTTTGATTTCAGACGACTTGCGCCATGTTGCGAACGCATGGTGGCGACATAGAGGCGGTGCGATTATGAAAGCTTTGCTCGAGAAAACCAAGACTACACTGGCCTTCGTTTTCACCCTCTCACTATCGGCTTCGGCGCTTGCCTTCATCAGTACGCGTGGCAAATGATCCCTGGGCTCGACAAATGTTACCAACGGCGAAGTTTAACCAAGGTAAATGAAGGGACTGTTCAATGAATGCAATTCGAACCGCACTCGCGGGAGTGATCAGAGACCTGATCGACGAAAACGACTTATTCTATGTAAACGCCGACCGCTACAGAGAGGGGGCCAGTTGTGGACCGCGCAACCGGATGAGCATCAAGCGGGGCAATCCACTAAGGCTGAAAGATTTCGGTTAGTCTATGCTGGGATACCAATCGGATTTTGAGCTGAATCAAGTTTGCCGGATCAAGCGTCCACTAAGCTTACGTTGTGCTTGGCGTCCAGATACTCGCTAGTATTCAGCAACAGTCCACCTAGGAGGCATTCGGGAGCGACTTGATTTTGCGTAGCGGGCGGAAGTCATGAGTTTGTCGGATGTTCTACCCAATGATTGCACCTATGCAGGATCGACAGTGTTTGATCCGTTAAACTTGACAATTTAAGATCATCGATTTCTTCGGAAATGGTAATTTGGAAGCACTGAAACGCAATGCGAAATCTGCTGAATATTAGTTTCTTGGCGCCAACAGTCTTTAGTCTGCTGGTATCTACCATGTTGACCATTGGGGCGGCGAATGCGAACCCGAACATAATAAACAAAACCCGAGAATCTGTTGATGTAGCAGTTGAAGAACAAAAGTTTGGTATTCGGAACGGTTCAACTATCGTTGCGCCAGTTCCATTTTCTAATCCGGTGATTGGAACCGGCTTAACGTTAGGTGTGGGATATCTTTTTACGACCGCACCGGAAGCCGATCCTTCTTTCTTTGCGCTTGGTGCCATGGCATCTAGTAATGGTAGCCAAGCTTACGGAATCGGCGCGGATGTAAGTCTCCAAAATGGTTGGAGTTTCGACTTTGCATTGGCTGAAGCGCAGCTCAGCTATGATCTTTTCTTTGGTTCTCAGCCAATCTCGATTGATCAGGACGGGACGTTGTTCAATGCAGGTTCGGACTACAAACTGTCTAACAATTTCTCTATCGGAGCAGGACTCCGATATCTTGATTCAAGCATCAGCCTTGCTTCCAACAGCACGCCCATTCCAGGAGACCTTGTTCCGGATCTGAATCTTGAGGTTGCAACAATTGAACTTCGAATTTTATGGGACGAAAGGAATGACAAAACCTACCCGACGGACGGCAAACGTTTTAGTGTTTCAGCGAATGCCGGAGAAACTTTAGGCGCTGGAGACCGTCAGTATGGTTTTGGCAGTGCCAACTACGATTTCTATCGATCAATCAGTGAGACCGGGATGTTTGCAGGTCGGGTATCAGCTTGCGCTGCGTCTTCAGACACCCCCTTTTTTGACAAGTGTTCAATAGGCTTTTCAGATAGTTTTCGCGGATTTGACCCATTACAGTATCTCGACACGCGTCTTTTGTCAGCTCAACTCGAATATCGTCAGCGGCTTGGAAAGCGATTTGGTGTGGTCGCATTTGGAGGCCTTGGCTATACTGCATCAAGCTTCGCGGATTTGTTAGACAACGGTGATCGAATTGCGGTTGGCGCCGGTGTTAGGTACCGCGTGTCGAAACAATACCCTCTCGATTTTTCATTGGATTTCACAACAAATAACGATCACGAGGAGTATGTTTATATTTTTATTGGGCAGAGGTTCTAAGCATCAACCCTGAATGATAGAAAGGTATGTTATGGACGACAGGATGTCTGATCGAGTATCGAAACATTGCGCCGCATTCTACCTTTGTGTTGGGCTCATTATAGGCGGGCTTTTGATGTTCGGGCTGGCCCCAAAAACGGCAGTGGCCGATAGCCAACCCGAGAAACAAGCGGAATTTCCCGGTCGCATCGAAGCGTTAAATAGTCACGACGTATCAAACCTCATTGAGGGGGTTATCGCCGCTGTTCATTTCCAACCCGGTCAGTTCGTCGACGCAGGGGATTTATTGTACTCCATCGACGCGGGGCGTTTCGAACTTTCAGTAAAGACTAAGAGACTCAACACCGTCCGAGCCGAGGCCACTCTGAACTCGGCCCGCCAAGACCTAGATCGAATTCGCAAACTGAAGGAACGCGGTTCGGCCACAGAAGTTCAATTGCTCAAGGCCGAGGTAGCGCTAGCTCTGGGCGATGCATTATTGGAGCAAGCCAAAGCCGAATTGACGGCAGCAGAATCCGACCTTGAAAACACACTTATTCGCTCGCCAATCCGCGGAATTATCAGCCGATCTGAAGTTAATCCCGGGGCATATGTGGAAAAAGGCCGTGCGCCCCTTGCCAGGATCGATCAAATGGACCCGGTACGGTTGTCTTACGATATTCCATATGTGGAACGCATAGAACAATTGGCTATCGACGACCTGAGCTCGCCGAAGGAATTACTCGAGAATGTGACGCTTCGGGTGAAGATATCAGAGACTTGGATTTATTCGAAAACAACCAAACCGGACAATGTTTCGTCACGGGTGGACTATTCAACCGGCAACCTGACAGTCTGGGCGGAACTGTCCAACCCAAACTTCATACTACGTCCGGGTATGCGTGTTACTGTCCTTCCAAGCATAAAATCCGAGTGACCTGCCCGGGCTAAGCCTGCGTCAGAGAGATAGACAATCCTTTGTGTAAATGTCCGCTTCGTCCCGCAGAACGGTCGTTCACCCGTAGCGGCCAAATGACTGCGTCGAGCCCATGGCAGCCGTAGACACATTTCCATGGATGGCCGCTTCGTGGGCTGTGGAAGGCAACTTCCCTATTTGATTCGTCCTTGTCCCAACTAGCAGTTCGCTCAGGATGGCGAATACCAGATTGGCGAGGTGTAGGCGCGCTCCTGTTGGCCTGCGTCGATATAGTCGGGAAGAGGGATGCCGAAAAAGACGCTGTCGTAGGTCGTCCAGCGTGGCG